>NZ_RJVH01000002.1:0-1006435 GCF_003755065.1 Curtobacterium sp. JUb34
AAGGGGGACCTTGTGGGAGAGTAGGACGCCGCCGGACTTAACCTCAGTAACACCAGGGAACCCCTGACCAGCACTGGTCAGGGGTTTTCTGCGTTCACGACCGCTCCGGAGCGGGGCGTGACGGTAGCATTGGCGGGTCATGACTGCGCCATTCACCACTGCTTCCGGGTCCGAGATCCGTGTCCGTTTCTGCCCGAGCCCGACGGGGACCCCGCACGTGGGGCTCATCCGCACGGCGCTCTTCAACTGGGCGTACGCGCGCCACACCGGCGGCAAGCTCGTGTTCCGCATCGAGGACACCGACGCCGCCCGTGACAGCGAGGAGTCGTACGCGCAGATCCTCGACGCGCTGCGCTGGCTCCGGCTCGACTGGGACGAGGGTGTCGACGCCGGCGGGGAGCACGGTCCGTACCGGCAGTCGGAGCGCACGGCGATCTACGACGACGTCATCGCGAAGCTGAAGGCGTCCGGGCACGTCTACGAGTCCTTCGTCACCCCCGAGGAGATGGAGGCCCGCAACAAGGCCGCCGGACGCGATCCCAAGCAGGGGTACGACAACCACGAGCGTGACCTCACCGAGGCCGAGCGCCAGGCGTTCCGCGATCAGGGCCGCGAACCGGCGCTCCGGCTCCGGGTGCCGGACCGTGACCTGAGCTTCGACGACCTGGTGCGTGGCGAGATCACCTTCAAGCAGGGCACGTTCCCCGACTTCGTGGTCGTCCGGCCGAACGGCAAGCCGCTCTACACGTTCACGAACCCGGTGGACGACGCCCTGATGGGCATCACGCACGTGCTGCGCGGCGAGGACCTGCTGTCCTCGACCCCGCGGCAGATCGCCCTGTACGAGGCGCTGTACGAGATCGGGCTCGCTCCGTCGATCCCGGTGTTCGGTCACCTGCCGTACGTGATGGGCGAGGGCAACAAGAAGCTCTCCAAGCGTGACCCCGAGGCGAACCTGTTCCACCACCGGGACGCCGGCATGATCCCCGAGGGGCTCGTCAACTACCTGGCGCTGCTCGGCTGGTCGATCGGTGCCGACCGCGACGTCTTCTCGATCGACGAGATGGTGGCGGCGTTCGAGGTCACCGACGTCAACCCGAACCCCGCACGCTTCGACCACAAGAAGGCCGAGGCGATCAACGGCGACCACATCCGGCTGCTCGACGCCGCGGATTTCCGGTCCCGCCTGCTGCCCTACCTGACCGACCTCGTCGCCGATCCGCCCACCGCGGAGCAGCTCGAGGTCCTGACGAAGGCGGCTCCGCTCGTCCAGGAGCGCATGCAGCTGCTCGGCGAAGCGCCGGCGATGCTCGGGTTCCTGTTCACCGCCGACGCCGACCTGGTGGTCGAGGACGACGCGCTGGCATCGCTCAAGGGCGACACCGCCGCGGTGCTCACGGCCGGCATCGCTGCGCTCGAGCGGCTCGACGACTGGCGCACCGAGACGATCGAGGCCGCGCTCCGCACCGCGCTCATCGACGACCTCGGGCTGAAGCCCCGTATCGCCTTCGGGCCGCTGCGCGTGGGGGTGTCCGGTCGCCGGATCAGCCCGCCGCTCTTCGAGTCGATGGAGATCCTCGGCAAGGAGTCCACCCTGACGCGGCTCCGCGCCCTCGCGGCCCGCTGAGCGGGGCACGATGAGCACCGCGGGAAGCGCTGCAGGGAGCCCGGACGAGCCGAGCACGCCGGTCGTCCACGACGTGGCGGTCATCGGTGCCGGACCCGCCGGGTTGAGCGCTGCGCTCAACCTGGTGCGGGCGAAGCGGACGGTGCTCCTCGTGGACGCCAACCGGCCGCGCAACGCCGCGACCCTGCGCTCGCACGGCTTCCTGACGCGTGACGGGGTCTCGCCGCTCGAGCTCCGGAAGCTCGGTCGTGTCGAGGTCGAGGCGTACCCGGAGGCGACAGTCGTGCAGGCCGTGGTCGACCTCGTGACGCCCGACGCCGACGGCTGGCGGCTGCACGGGACCTGGCGCGGCACCGAGGTGGACGCGCGGGCGAAGACCGTCGTCGTCGCCACGGGGCTGCGCGAGGAGTTCCCGGCGCTGCCGATGCTCCGCGCGTTCTACGGCACCGCGGTGCACAGCTGCGTCGAGTGCGATGCGTACGACAAGGCGGGGCAGCCGCTCGCGTTCATCTGCGAGACCGATGACGTCGTGGACCGTGCGCTGCTCATCGCGGCGTGGACGGACGATCTGATCGTCTACACGAACGGTGTCGCGCCGCTCGACGACGCCGGGCGTGCGCGCTTGGCTCGTGCCGGTGTCGTGATCGACGAGCGGGTGATCGAGGACCTCGAGGGGGACCGGACCGGGATGACCGGAGTCCGGCTCGTCGACGGCCACGTGGAGCCGCGGACGGGCGGTTTCGTCCGACCGACGTGGCACGCCGACCTCGACTGGCTGCGCACGACCGGCGGCACCGGTACCGGCCCGGGCACCGACACGCCCGGCGTGCCGACCGCCCTCGAGCGCGATGCACAGGGGCTCCTCGTCGTCGACCGGGTCGGCCGCACGACGGTCCCCGGGCTGTACGCCGTGGGGGACGTGACCCCTCCCGGGCCGGAGCAGCTCATCGTGGCGGCCGGGCACGGAGCCGCGACGGCCGCTGCGGTGCACCGTGACCTCGTGGGTGGTCTTGCGGACCTCCGGGATGCTGTACAGTAGTTGATCGTGCCCCGGACAACGGGGCCGGAAGGCCAGCAGGCCTTTTGGGGTATGGTGTAATTGGCAACACAGCGGTTTCTGGTACCGTCGTTCTTGGTTCGAGTCCAGGTACCCCAGCACTCGAAGAACAGCCCCCGGGAGATCCCGGGGGCTGTTCTCGTTTCCACCGGAGATCCGAAGGCTCCGGACAGCGCGTTCCGAGGTTGCGCGGAACCGCACGATGCGTCGTGTCCACGCGGCCCGCTCCGGGCCCTGGACCGTCCCGGTTCGCGGGCCGAGCGCACCGACGGTGGCGAGCCGTGCCTCCTGGCCGGGTTGCGGGACCCCGCACCGCGCGTGACGCGGCTCGTGGGCGGCACCGCGCCGCACGTACGGTCGCAGGACCGACGCGGGACACGCGGCGGCCCGCCGACGATCATCCGAGGTGTCATCGTGACCTCCGCCGACCCGCTGACGACAGCCGACCACTGGACCCACCGCGCCGCGATCCCGCTGGCCGGCGACCACTCCGTCCTGGACCGCTGGGACCGCGTGGTCGCGCTCCACGGCGACGCAGCGGCACTCGCCGGGGACGGCCGCCCGTACACCTTCCGGCAAGCGGACGGCGCGTCGCGTTCGCTCGCTTCGGTGCTCGACGCCGAGCTCCGACCCGACGACCGCAGCGGCGCGGGAGTCGGCGCAGTCGCCGGCGGAGCGTCGAAGCCGGTCGGCGTCATGGCCGGCCAGACCACCGAGGCCGTCGTCGCGATCCTGGCGCTCGTCCGCGCGGGGCGCACCGTGGTGGTGCTCGACGAACACCTGCCGGTGGTCCGGCTCGGACACGTCGCCCGGCTCGCCGGCGTCGACGAGATCGTGGCGGATTCCGCGCGCGCCGACCTCGCGGCCACCGTCGTCGCCGAGCGCGACGGACGCGTGCACGCACTCGCCGACCTGCTCGAACGACACGGCGAGTCGGCGAGCGACGAGCGGGCGACCGACGTGACGACGGCCGACACGACGGCGGACACGACGGCCGACACCACGGCCGACACAGCAGCGGACACGGCAGCCGACGCGCCCGCCGGCACCCGCGCCGCCGGCACCCGCGCCGCCGGCACCCGCGCCGCCGGCACCCGCGCCGCCGGCACCCGACCCGGCACGCGCCCGGGCGGCCGCGACCCGTTCGCGATCGTCTTCACCTCCGGCTCGACGGGCATGCCGAAGGGCGTCGTCCTGACGCACCGGCAGCAGCTCGCGAACGCCGAGCAGGACGCCGTCGCCCTCGGCACCGGTCCCGACGACCGGCTCGGCGTGGTCCTGCCGCTGTCGTTCGCGGCCGGGCTGCTGTTCTCGTTCGACACGCTGCTGAACGGGGGCGGCGTCGTGCTCCTCGAACCCCGCGAACTCGGGGTCGAGCGCCTGCTCGCACGGTTCACCGACGACGGCGTGAACGTCCTCGTCTGCACCCCGCACTTGCTGCGCTCGATCGTCGGTTCGCAGACGGCCCCCGGGGCGCAGGCGTCCGGCGCGGCGCCCGCGCTCGGCGGCCTGCGCTTCCTGATGACCACGGGCGAGGCGGTGACCGGGGCGGACATCGCCGCCGCCCGCCCGCACCTCGACCCGACGACGCTGCTCCTCAACGCGTTCGGGTCGAGCGAGACCGGCTGCGTGGCGTACTGCCCCGTCGAGCCCGGGTCGCCGGTGCCCGAGGGCGTCGTCCCCGCCGGGTGGCCGTTGCCCGGCAAGCAGGTGCTCGTGCTGCGCGAGGACGGCAGCCGCGCCGACCCGGGGGAGACCGGCGAGCTCGTCATCGTCTCCGAGGGCCTGACCGCCGGGTACTGGGGCGCCCCGGAGAAGACCGCCGAACGGGCCGGACGCACCGACGACGGCACGCCGACCTGGCGCCAGGGCGACCTCGCCCGGATCGAGCCGGACGGTCGGCTCGTGCTGCTCGGACGGTCCGACGACGCCGTGAAGGTCCGCGGGTACCTCGTCGAGCCGAGCGAGGTCGAGGCGGCGCTCCGCGCGATCCCCGAGGTGCACGACGCCGTCGTCACGGCGCAGGTCGACCCGCCCGCAGTGACCCACCTGGTCGCGTACGTCGTCGGCCGTCCGGGCCAGCGGACCCCCGCGCCCGCGGCCCTGCGGCTGGCCCTGCGCGACCGCCTGCCGGAGTACATGGTGCCGGCGTCGATCGTGCCGATGACGGAGCTGCCGCGGAACGAGCGCGGCAAGGTCGACCGTGCCGAGCTGCCGGGTGCGCCGAGCATCGAGACCGAGATGGTCGAGGGCGAGTACGACCAGTGGGAGCTCGTGGTCGGGCAGATCTGGGCCGAGGTGCTGGGCCTCCGGGGAGTGCACCTCGACGAGGACTTCTCCGCGCTCGGCGGCGACTCGCTCTCCGCCGAGGAGATGCTCGCCCTCGTGCAGAGCCGCCTCGGCATCGACCTGCGGTCCTCGGACGTCCTGCAGCACCCCACGCTCCGGGCGTTCGCCCGACGGGTGCGCAGCGGCACGACGGCGCTGCCGAGCCACCCCGACGTGGTCAAGGTGTCCGGCGCGCGCGAGTCCGGACGTCCGCCCGTGTTCTGCTTCGCCGGCGGCGGAGCGCTCGCGCTGACGTTCCTGCCGTTGTCCCGCTACCTGCCCGAGCACGACGTGTACGCGTTCCAGCAGCACGGCCTCGAGCGTCGGGGGATGCCGGACTGGAGCATCCAGGCCAGCGCCCGCCGGTACGTCGCCCTGATGCGGATCGTGCAGCCACGCGGACCGTACCTGCTGGTCGGCCACTCGCTCGGCGGGCTGATCGCGCTCGAGATCGCCCGACTGCTCACCGAGAGCGGCGAGCAGGTCGAGCACGTCGCGCTGCTGGACACCTACCTGCCGCGGACGGGCGCCGAGGGGGTCCGGCAGCAGTTCGGCCGGCTCGAGCCGCGCGAGCACCGGAACCCCGCGGTCCGCGCCGCCGGCCAGCGCCTCGCCGGGGCCGTCCGGAGGGTCATGCCCACGGGCATGTCGTGGGGCGACCACGTCGCGAAGCGGGTGCGCGCCTACAGCGCGGGTGTGCTGCGGCACGGCGGCCAGAAGGACTTCGACGCCTTCTTCGACCAGGCCGAGCTCGTCACCCGGCGGCACCACCCGACGCCGTTCCACGGACGGGCGACGTACGTGCTCGCCGACGCGAACCCGGACGCCGCCGGCTGGTCCGCGCTGCTGCGCGGCCGGACCGAGACCGTGCGGATCGCCGCCGAGCACAGCTCGTTGCTGCGGGAACCGCACGTGGCCGACCTCGCGACGGCGCTGCGTGCGGCGTTCGCGACGGAGGGCGCGGCCCGGAACTGAGCCGGTCGACGGACGGGAGGCCCGGTGCCAGCTGGCACACCTCCCTCGCAGGCTCGGTCGGCGCGCCCCGCGCAACGCTTCGCGTTGCCGCTCTGCGGGGCGCGCCCGTCCGTCCGTCGGTGCGTCCACGGCACGTGGCCGCGCGGTGTTGCGGGTTTCCGTATCCACGGCCGAGTGTCCGCAATGGACCGCACCGCGCATTGACCGCCTGCCACCCCGCGACGATGGTTGGACACGCGGGGGAGAGTACCCACTCACCTGCGAAGCCGGCGGCGTCGTACCCGCGTCCCGCTGCTCGACCGACGACGGTCACCGTCGTCGATGCGTCATCCGAGGACGCGCCGCTCGTCACACGAGCCACAACCCGACAGCAACCCTGACCCGACAGGACCGCGCCCATGCCCGCACGTACCGTTCGCCCTGCAGACCCGAGGGTCTCCGTCGTCATCCCGGCGCGGAACGAGGCCCGAAACCTCGAGATCATCCTGCCGAAGCTCCCGCCGGTGTACGAGGTGATCTTGGTCGACGGCAACTCCGTCGACGACACCATCGCCGCCGCCCAGCGCGTGATGCCCGACATCCGCGTCGTCCACCAGACCCGCAAGGGCAAGGGCAACGCCCTCGCCTGCGGGTTCGAGGCCGTCACCGGCGACGTCGTCGTCATGTTCGACGCCGACTGCTCCGCCGACCCCGACGAGATCCCGCGCTTCGTGCAGGCACTCGTCGAGGGCGCCGACGTCGCGAAGGGCACCCGCTACTCGCTCGGCGGCGGCAGCGACGACATCACGATCGTCCGCAACCTCGGCAACCGCGGCCTGAACATGCTCTGCAACATCATCCTCGGCACCCGCTACAGCGACCTCTGCTACGGCTACAACGCCTTCTGGGCGGACGTCCTGCCGGAGATCGGCCTGCTGTCCTCCGAGCTGCCGAAGCCGACCGACGGCTCGATGCTGTGGGGCGACGGGTTCGAGATCGAGACCGTGCTCACCTGCCGCTGGTCGGCCGCCGAGCTCGCGATCACCGAGGTCCCCAGCCACGAGAAGCTCCGCGTGCACGGCTCCAGCAACCTCAACGCCGTGACCGACGGCATCCGTGTGCTGAAGTCGATCATGCACGAGCGTCGCCGCGCTGCGATCGGCCGCTCCGAGGTCCGCCGTGCCGCCATGAGCGTTGTGCCGCCGGCCGAGCAGCTGGCCGCCGCGCCGCACGCCGCCGCGCCGCACGCCGCCGCGCCGCACGCCGCGGCGCCGCACGCAGCCCCGGCTGCAGCGCACGCGACGGTCCACGCCGCCGGACACGCCCCGGTCGGCGCACCCGTCGCCGCCGTCGCCAGCCTCGAGGAGGAAGTCGCGTGACGACCGTCGCGGTCGTCATCTGCGCGTACACCCAGCAGCGCTGGGGTGACCTGCAGGACAGCGTCGAGTCCGCCAAGCGCCAGCCGGAGGCCCCCGAGGTCGTCGTCGTGATCGACCACGAGCCCGAGCTCCTCGCCCGCGCCGCTGCACGCTGGCCCGAGCTCCGCGTCGTCCCGAACACCGAGGACCGCGGCCTGTCCGGCGCCCGCAACACCGGCGTCGCCCTCACCGACGCCGACGTCGTCGCGTTCCTGGACGACGACGCCACGGCCGACCCGGACTGGCTCGGCCACATGCTCACCGCACTCGAGGACCCCGACGTCGTCGGCGTCGGCGGTCGGGCCACCCCGTCCTGGCCCACCGCCACCGGTGCCGGCCCCTACGCGGACGAGCTCCTCTGGATCGTCGGCTGCTCGTACCGGGGCCTGCCGGAGACCCCCGGCGACGTGCGCAACGTCATCGGGTCGAGCATGGCCTTCCGCCGTGACGCGATCATGCTCGCCGGCGGCTTCCGCTCCGGCATCGGCCGTGTCGGCAACCAGCCGCTCGGCTGCGAGGAGACCGAACTCTGCATCCGCATCGCCCAGGCCCGTCCGGGTGCGCGCATCCGCCACGAACCCCGGTCGAACGTCTCGCACCGGGTGTCCCCGGACCGCGTGACGATGCGGTACCTGCGTCGTCGCAGCTACTACGAGGGCATCTCGAAGGCCGTCCTGAGCCGCCGCGTCGGCACGGGTGACTCGCTCGCCAGCGAGTCGACGTACCTGACCAAGGTCATCCCCGGAGCGGTGCTGCGCGAACTGCGGCACATCGGCCGCGGCGGCGCCCTGCGCGCCTTCGCGATCGTGCTCTCCGTCGCGTCGACCGTCACCGGCTACGCCGTCGGCCGTGTCCTCGGCGGCGTCGTCGTCCGCACCCCGGCCACCGTGCCGGTCGCACAGCCGGTGGGCACGAGGTGACCCGCGCGACCCTGGCGATGGTCATCTCGCCGATCGTGACCGGCCCGCTGTCCCCGACGTGGGACGGCGCCCTGTGGGTCGGCGAGGTCGACCGGGCCGACGTGCACGCGTCCAGCCACCGTGACGTGGTCGCACTCGAGGGCGCCGCGGGCTACCGGCGCGCTCGACTGCTCGTCCGCGACCACGGCGAACCCCTCGGCTTCGTCGAGGCGGACATCACCGAACGTCGCCGCATCGGCGGGACCATCGACGTCCGGACCCTCCAGCGCGCGATCCGGCCGATGCCGGTGCCCGAGCGTCGGCCGGCAGCAGGTCTGGTGCTGCCGTCCGTCACCGTGGTGCTCTGCACGGACGGGGCCGCCGGCACGACCATGCGGTCGGTGCTCGCCAACGAGTACCCCGACTTCGACGTCGTCGTCGTCTCGCACGGCGCCGACGACAGCGGCGCCGCGACGGTCGCGATCGGCGGACGCCGCGTCACCACGATCGCTGCGCCGGCCGGTGGCCTCGCCGCCGCCCGCAACGCCGGACTCCTCGCAGCGAGCGGCGACGTCGTCGCGTTCGTCGCCGAGGGTGCCGTCGTGGACGGCGACTGGGTCGCCGCGCTCGCCGGAGCGTTCGCCGCGGACCCCGACGTCGCCTGCGTCACCGGACTCGTCCCGAGCGCCGAACTGCGCACCCCCGCGCAGCGCTGGCACGACGACCGCACCGCGGCCGGCCGGACCGTCCGCCGTCGGGTGTTCCGCCTCGACGACACCGACGACGCACCCCCGCACCACCCCTTCGCCGCCGCTGCCTACGGCACCGGTGACAACCTCGCCGTGCACCGTGCGACCGCGCTCCGGATCGGCGGCTTCGACACCGCCTTCGGACCGGGGACCCGCGTCGGCGCCGGCGACGACCTCGACCTCTTCACACGACTGTTGTTCGCCGGATCCGCGATCGCCGTCGAACCGGCCGCCATCGCGTGGCAGCGATCGGCGGACGACGTCGCGTCGCTCCGCGCCGCCGCTGCCGCGCACGGCCACGGACTCGGAGCCTGGATGACCAAGAACGCCATCGACCGCGAGTCGCTCACCGCATCGGTGGACGCAGCGCCCGAGGCGCTCAGCGCCTTCGCACGACTCGGCCTCGAGCAGGGCGACCGTGTGACGGACATCGCCGGCGACCAGCCCGGCACCGGTGAGGACCGCGTCCCGGACGCGGTCGACACCGAGTTCGCCGCCACCCGGCGGCGACTGCGCGGGGTCGAGCGTCGCTCGGTCCTGGCGGCGCCGTTCCTCGCACTCACCGAACGGCTGCGCGGCGGCGGCACCATCGACCGGAACGCCCGTGGCCGTCACGAGCTCCGGCACGGCCTGGCCTCGGCCGGTCCGGCCCGCCCGGTCGCGGTGGACGCCATGAGCCCGGTCGCGCGGCTCACCGCAGCGGCGATCGTCGTCCTGACGCTCCTCGTCGCCGGGGTCGCGGCGCTCGCCGGACTCCCGGTCCTGCGGGGGAGTGCGATCGGCGTGTACCTCTTCGCGCTGCTCGGCGTCGCCCCGCTGCTGCTCGTCCGCCCGATGCCGTTGGCCCGGTTCAGCGTCTTCGCGGTCACGGCGTCGCTCGTCGGGACGATCGGCATCGGCTACACGATGGCGACCTTCCAGCTCTGGAACCCCACCGCACCGTTCGTCGGTGTCGTCGTGCTCACCGCGGTCGCCCTCGCCGTCGCCGTGCCGCGGGACGTCGCCGAACTGCAGCGGGCACGCCTCGCGCCGGTCGCCGAGGGGGCCACCGCTCGCCGCTGGACCACCACCCACACCGTCACGGCCGGCTCCGTCGTCGGGCTGCTCGTCATCGTCGTCGCCGCGCTCACGCACATCGGCGACCCGGTGCCGGACGGGCTGTTCGGCTCGCTCGGCCCCGGCCTGGTCGTCGGACTGGCGATCGTCGTCGCCGCTGCCGTCGTCGCCCTGGTGCGCGGCCGCGGACTCGCGATCCCGGTCGTCGTGCTCGGCGGGTCGATCCAGCTCGCGCAGGCCATCACCTACGGCATGCCCACCGTCATGGCGGCCGCCCGCCACATCGGCGTGCTCGAGTACATCCGACGCTGGGGCTCGACGAACCCGGCCGCCGACATCTTCCAGACGTGGTCCGGGCTGTTCGCCGGCGGCGCCTGGGTCGCGGACGTCGGCGGGATCGACAACGCGATGACCATCGCCGCGTGGGTCCCCGTCCTGCTGGCCTTCAGCACGACGATCGCCGTCGGGGTCCTCGCCGCCAACTGGCTGCCGGGCAACCGCCGCCCCTGGATCGCGGCGTTCCTGACCGCGATGACCGGCTCGCTCAACACGACGTACTTCTCGCCGCAGTCGGTGGGCATCCTGATGTCCCTGGTGATCCTCGTGCTGGCCGTCGGCCCGCTGCGACGCACCGCCGCGACCGCTGCCGACGGCGTCCGCTCGACCGTCCTGCGTGCACGCCGCGTTGGCCTGTCCCGGATCATCGCCATCACCCTGATCGGCATCGTGCTGGTCGTCACCCACCAGATCTCGCCCTACCTGACGGTCGCCGCACTCGTGACGCTCATCGTGTTCCGGCTGCTCCGACCCTGGTGGCTCCCGATCGTGGTGCTCGTGCCGGCCGTCGGCTTCGCCCTGCTGAACGACGACATCCTGGGGAAGTTCCTGTCCCTCGGGGCCGTCGGCAAGGTGCTCGACAACGTGCAGCCGCCGTCGCACGACATGACCGTCCTGCCGAAGCCGCTCGTCACCCGGCTCGCGTTCGACATCCCCGCAGCAGCGCTCGTGGTGCTCGGCCTCGTCGCCGTGATCACGGTCCTGATGCGCCGGGACCGCGTGCACTGGGGGCTGTTGGCCACGGCCGCGAGCCCGATCTCGCTGCTCGTCGCGACGAACTACGGCCAGGAGGGCATCTTCCGCGTCGTGCTGTTCGCCACACCGTGGATCGCGATCCTGGCTGCGGGCCTCCCGATGCCCAGCGGCCGGTTGGCTCCCGTCGGTCGCCTCCTCACCCGCACGATGCGACCCACCGCCGTCCAGGTCGTCGTCGCCGCAGCAGCGGTGGCCGCGATGGTCGGGGTCGGCGCCTTCGGCCAGACCGCCCTGGACTGGAACCGCGTCCCGACGCGCAGCCAGTCGGCGGCGACGCAGTTCTACGACTCCACCGCGCCGAAGGGTTCGATGATGCTGCTCACCGGGTCGGCCAACGCCGTCCCGAGCAACACCGGCGCCCGCTACTTCGACGTCGGGGCACTGTCCCGCGAGGTCCTCGGGGCGTACCCGGAGCCGCAGGGCTACGACGCCGAAGCCGACGTGTCCACGATGACCCGCCAGTTCGTCCTCGACTGGCCGGCGACGAAGTACTACGCCCTGGTCGCCGAGCCGTTCGGCGCCTACGACGAGCGCTACGGCTACCAGACCGACGCCGACTACCAGGAGCTCGCGGCCGCCATGGCCGATTCGCCCTACTGGAAGCGCGTCTTCGGCTCCGGCACCACCGCCGTCTACGAACTGACCCCGGAAGGGCTGGCACATGCCACGAACTGAGCACGACACGGTCCGGACCTCCCGGCGGACGCGGCGCATCGGCGCCGCGTCCGCCGCGGCGGTGCTCGGCCTCGTGGCGTTCGTCGTCCCGACGCTCACCGCGACCGGTGGAGCGGCGCACGCCGACACCACGACCGGACAGTCGTCGGCGTCGGGGGCCGCCGCCGGTGCGGACTGCAGCGCCGGCCGGGTGCTCACGATGGTGGCCCACGCCGACGACGACCTGCTCTTCTCGGGCACCGAACTGCGCGCCGACGTCGACGCGGGCAAGTGCGTCCGCTCCGTCGTCGTGACGGCGGGCGACGCCGGCAAGCCCGCCTGGTACTGGCAGGCCCGTGAGGACGGCCTGATGGCCTCGTACGCCGAGATCGCCGGCGTCGACGCGGACTGGACCACCGGTCAGGTCGTCGTGGCCGGGAAGACCCTGCGCACGGAGACGCTGGCGACGCATCCCGAGCTCAGCCTGGTGTTCCTCGAGCTGCCGGACGGGAACATCGACGGGTCGGGCTTCGCGGCCACCGACGACGAGAGCCTCGAGAAGCTCTACGAGGGCCACATCCCGACGATGCACACCGTGGACGGGGCGTCGCAGCCGACGTCGTACTCGCTGACGTCCCTGCGCGCGACCTTCGCCGGGCTCGTCACCGGGTACGCGCCCACCGAGATCCACACCCTCGACCACGGCGGCACGTACGGCGACGGCGACCACAGCGACCACCACACCGTCGCGTACCTCGCCGACGAGGCCCAGGCGACGTACACCGCGGCCCACACCTTCACCGGGTACCTCGGGTACCCGATCGCGAACCGCCCCGCGAACCTCAGCGCCGCGCAGACCGCCGCGAAGGCGGCCGCGTTCTTCGCCTACGCCGCGTACGACGGTGAGACCTGCGGTTCCACGTCCGCCTGCGCGTCGCGCCCGGAGGGCTCCTGGCTGAGCCGGCAGTACGCCGTCGGCTCGTCGGCCGAGCCCCCGACCGACCCCACCGACCCGACCGACCCGCTGCCCGCGCAGGGCACCGACGTCACCGCCGGTGCGACCGTCACCGCGAGCGCCGAGAACCCGGCGGACGGCCAGACGGCCGTCAAGGCCGTCGACGGTGTGGTGAGCGGGTACCCCGACGCCCCGACCGCCGAGTGGGCGGCTCCGTGGGGCGGCGTCGGCACCTGGATCCAGCTGGGCTGGGCAGCCGGCACGACCCTGCACGAGATCGACCTCGCCGACCGTCCGAACGGCGACGACCAGGTCACCGGCGGCACGCTGACGTTCTCCGACGGTTCGAGCGTCGCGGTCCCGTCGCTCGACAACGGCGGCGCCGTGCAACGCGTCACGTTCAGCGCCCGGCAGGTCAGCTGGGTGCGGTTCACGGTCGGTTCGGTCAGCGGCACGACCCGCAACGTCGGCCTCGCCGAGATCCGGGCCTTCCGGCCGGCGGACACGACGCCCACGCCCACCCCGACGCCCACCCCGACGCCGACCCCGACGCCGACCCCGACGCCGACCCCGACGCCGACGCTGTCGGACGTCACCGGGTCGGCCACCCCGACCGCCGCGTGGGACGACCAGTCCACCGGGCAGACCGTCGCCAAGGCGGTGGACGGTGTGGTGTCGGGCTACCCCGACAACACGACGGCCGAGTGGGCCGCCCCGTGGGGCCGGACCGGGGTCTGGATCCAGCTCGACTGGGCCGCCTCGCAGCGGCTCGGCCGGATCGTGCTCCACGACCGCCCGAACAGCGCCGACCAGGTCACCAGCGGCACCCTGACGTTCTCGGACGGCAGCCAGGTCGCCGTCGGCACCCTGCCGAACGGCGGCGACGCCCTGACGGTCGACTTCACCCCGCGTGACGTCACCTGGGTGCGGTTCACGGTGACGGGCGTCTCGGACAGCACGGGCAACGTCGGACTCTCCGAGATCCGCGCCTGGACGACCGGGTGACCGACGAGCAGGGCGACGGCCAGGAGGCCCGCCCCACGTGGTCGGAACACGTCGCCGACGACGCGGCGTCGGCCCACGGCGCCCCACCGGCACACGGTCGTGGCCTGTCCCGGCACCGGCCGTCGCGGCGCGCCGGCACCCGCCGGACCGCGTTCGCGGCCGGCGCCCTGCTCGTGGCTGCCGGCATCGTCGCCGGCACCACGACCGCGACCACCACGGCGAACGGTGACGACGTGACCCTCGATGACCCGAGCGGCGTCTCGATGCCGAGCTCCGAGCCGGAGGGGTGGACCCGGGTGTTCGGCGAGGACTTCGCCGACGCCGCCACGAACCGGACCTTCGAGTCCCGGTACTCGGACCGGTTCGTCGCCTACCACGGGTTCGCCGACACCGCGGGGACGGGGCGCTACCAGGCGTCCACCCTGTCGACGCACGACGGCGTACTCGACGTGCGGCTGCGCACCACCCGCGCCGGGGTGCCGCTGGCGGGCGGTGTCGTGCCGCTCGTCGACGGCCAGTGGGGCGGGCAGACCGCCGGCCGGTACAGCATCCGGATGCGGAGCGACGAGGTCGACGGCTACGGCGTGGCCGTGCTGCTCTGGAGCGACGAGAACCTCTGGTCGGACGGCGAGGTCGACTTCCCCGAGGGAGCGCTCGGCGCCCCTGCGTGGCTCAACGTGCACTGCCTGGCGGACCCCGCCGAGAAGTGCATCCACCAGCAGACCGAGGCGTCGCTGAAGGACTGGCACACCTACACGATCGAGTGGACCGCCGACCGGATGTCGTTCCTGGTCGACGACGAGGTCGTCGGCACCACGACGGAGAACATCCCGACGGCTCGGATGCACCTGGTCGTGCAGGCCGGGTCGAACGCGGGGAACCCGCCGGCGGACGCCGCCGGGTCGCTCCTCATCGACTGGATGACGATCGACGTGCCGGCGGACGGTGCCGAGCCGAGCGCGTCGCTGCCGGACGACACCGCGGCGACGGCCCCGAACGACTGAGCCGTCCCGAACAACTGAGCGGTGCCGAACGACCGAGCGGTGCCGACGTGGTCGTCGGCACCGCTCGGTCGTCGTCGTCGTTCGTCAGTGCTTCGCGTGCGCCTCGAGCGCCCGGAGCAGCGCCGCAACGTGCCGCTCCCGGCCGTACCGGTCGCGCACCCAGGCACGGCACCGGTCCGCCAGCCCCGGTTCGGCCTCGGCGGCGTGCAACGCCTCGACGACCGTGTCGGCCAGCGCTGCGGTCTCGGTGGGGTCGACGGTGAACCGCGCCCACTCGCCGCTCAGGATCTCGGCGGTGCCGCCCGACGCCGCTGCGACGACGGGGCGTCCGGTGGACATCGCCTCGACGACCACGCGGCCGAACCCCTCGGGTTCGATGGAGGGTGCCACCACGACGTCCGCGGCGTGCAGCAGCGGGACGACGTCGTCACGCTCGGGCACCACGACGACGGAGCCGTCGGGCAGCGCGGCGATCGCACGGTGCACGGCGGGGGCGTCCTCCGGGTACAGCGCACCGGCCAGGACGAGCACCGGGGCCGGGGCGGGCGGTGTGCCGGGCCCGACGAGGACGCGGGCCGACGCGTGGACGCGCCCCCATGCCTCCAGGAGGGCCAGCACGCCCTTCGAGCGCGTGAGCCGACCGTAGTAGAGCACCACGGGGCGGTCCTGGTCGAGGCCGAGCGCAGCACGTGCGCGACGTGTGCTCGCCGCGGTGGCGGCGGGGAACGCCGCGGTGTCGACGCCGTTCGGGACCACGTCGACCCGGTCCGGCGGGGCGCCGACGGCGGTCCAGGCACGTGCCATCGCCGCGGAGACCGCGAGGTACCGGGTCCGGCCCCCCGCGAACGGGCCGAGACGCCGGTAGTTCGGGGCGTGGTGCAGGTGCACGGCCAGGGGGACGCCGGACACGAACGACACGACGCGGCCCCACGGCAGGAACTCCGGACGGTTCAGCCACAGGACGTCAGGACGCGACCGGCGGAGGCGCAGGCCCTCGCGGACGAAGCGCAGCACGTCCGTCGGGGCGGAGCGGATGCCGAAGCGGTAGTCGCGGGCATGACGCAGTCGGACGCCCAGCTGGTCGAACACCGCGCGGCCCGCGTCCGGGTCGCCGTCCGCGCCGGCTCGGTGCCACACCTCGACGTCGTGGCCGGCCGCGACGAGCTCGCCGACGTCCTCGACGACGCACCGTTCGACGCCGCCGGTGATGGCGAGTCCGTTGGTGGCGACGACGACACGCAGCGGACGGGTGGTGGGACGGGTCATGCGGATCCTCCGCGAGCGAGTTTCAAGCGACGGAAGAACCAGGGCAGGCACGCGGCGACGCCGACGATGCGGACGATGTTCCAGACGAGGTCCTGCGGCGGGAGGAGCGAGGCCGCGGCGACGACGATCGCGATCGCGATGGCCAGCAGCACCCGGCGTCGGGGACCGCGCCACTCGCGGCGGTCCGGCAGGGAGGCCTGCTGCAGCGCGGCGAGGACGGCGTAGGCGATGACGGTGGCGATGCCCGCGCCGACGATGCCGGTCAGGGGCACCAGCACCAGGTTCGCCGCGATGTTCACGACGCCGGCGACGGCACCGATGACGCCGACCGTCACCCCGCGGCGCTCGACCAGCAGGAGCCGACCGGTCGCACCGCTCGCGACCACCGGGAACGCGGTCAGGGCGACCACGAAGACGACGACGGTGAGCGACTCGACCCGGTACGACGCCGGCGCCAGGATCGGCAGCGCCACCGGCGACACGAGCGTCACGGCGACGAGCACGGGGGCGAGCAGCATGTAGAGCTCGTCACGGGCGTGCATCGCGAGCCGGCGGCGGGCCACGGCGTCGCGGAGGGCGGCGAAGTGCGGCGCCCAGGCCTGGTTCGTGAAGGTCAGCAGCAGGATGACCGCGGAACCGACGACGTAGGCGATCTGGTAGCGGGCGACCTCGTCGGCACCGAGGAGGCGCTGCACGACGAGCCGGTCACCGGCGTTCAGGACGAAGTACGACAGGCTGCCGAGCGCGATCGGGACACCGAGCTTGAACGCCCGGACCGTGGTGCGGTGGTCGAACAGGCCGCGGAACCGCGGCTTCGTGGCGACGATGCCGATGACCATCGCCGCACCCTGCGCCACGACCCCGCCCCAGGCGTACGTGGTGGCGTCGGCGTGCACGGCGGCGAGGAGCCCGAGGCCGATGATCGACCCGCCGACGGACGACAGCAGGCTCGTCACGGCGAACACGCGGATGCGGTCCTGGGCGACGAGCAGCGCGAGGGACAGCTGCACGATCGCGGCCGGCCCGGTCCAGAGCACGGCGACCAGCAACAGCGGGTGCTGGTCGACGAAGCCCGCGGCGTCGCCCCAGAGCGGGATCGACACCAGGGCGAACACGGTGACGGTGACCGCGGTGACCATGCCGACGAACACCAGACCGCGGGCACGCCGGTCGTCGCCGTCCTCGGCGCGCTGCAGCACCGACGCCTGGTCGATGCCGCAGACGGCCACGACCACCAGGGCCTGGTACAGCGCGATCGCCGAGGCCAGCACGCCGAACTCGGCCGGTGGCATCAGGTGCGCGAGCACGGGGGAGATCAGCGAACTCACGACGAGCTGCATCGACCAGACGACCACGTAGAGCAGGCCACGGCCGAACAGCACCGACGAGCCGCGTGCGACGGCGATCGAGTCGGTGTCGGTGGACAGCGCGCCGGGGGCCGCCGGTTGCACGGACGCCTCGAGCTCGTCGTCGTCTGGCTGAGCCGCCAGCGCCGCGGCCTCGGCCGCACGGGCCTCGCGTCGGGTCTGGGGGACGGTCACTGCGCCACCACCACCGGCTGGTCGTCGGCGGACGTCCGGAGCCCGAACGTCGCGTCGACCACGTCGAGCAGGTCGGTGCTGCGCGACGTCGAGAACTTGCGGGCGAACACGTACGGGGTCGACTGGTCGGCCGACGTGCGACGCTCCAGCAACCGGCCGGCGTCCTCGATGCCGAGCCACGGCGGGCTCTTCTGCTTCGTGCCGTCCCACCCGATCCACCAGAGCGGCTGCGCCGCGTGGGCGTCCGCGAAGTCCGGGGTGAACTCCGGGGTCAGCAGGACCGACGGCACGAAGGTCTCGTCACCGATCCACACGCGCTCCCAGAACGCCACCAGGTCGGGGCGCTGGTCGAACACGTCGACGACGCCCTGCGCGTGGTGCCGGGCCAGGACCTTGAGCTGCGAGCCGCCGCCGAACACGACGTCACGCGGGACGCGTCGGGGGATCGGCAGGCGCAGCATGTGCTTCCGCCACGCCCAGTGCCGGAACCGCACGCGCGACCGACCGCCGTCCCGACCCCAGGCGGGGTGCGGCAGCGGCTTCGCCTCGACGAAGGACCGGCCGGGGTTCGCCGCCAGGAGAGCCGAGATCTCCTCGGCGTCGGCCAGCGGGTAGTCGCTGCCGGTCAGCAGGGCCACGTGCGTGGCGTCGGTCCCGGACAGGGCGGCGCGGTAGCCGGCGACCTCGGCCGCGACGTTCTCCCACTTCGCCCACCCGGTGCGCATCCGCGGCAGCACGTGCACCCGTTCGGGCAGGCCGGCGGTCATCGCCTCGAACGCGTCGTCGTCGGTGCTCGCGTCGCAGTGCAGGAACACCGGGAACGGGTCGAGCGCCGCCACGAGCCGACGGACGTGCGTCGGGTCCTCGTGGGCGAGGACGATGCACGCGAGCGGCGTGGGAGTGATGGCCATGTCCGCGACGCTAAGCGGGCCCGCGAACACCGACAAGGGCGGTCGGGACCACCTGCGGGGGAACGGCGGTTTCCCGCAGGAGCCCCCCGATCGAGGGGGATCGGGTCAGCGGGCGCGGCGGAACTTCGGGCAGTCGCAGAGCGCGCAGTCCGTGCCCGGACGGTAGTGCTCGTGCGCCGCCTGGGCGTGCCCGCAGGTGCCGCACGCGGCGTCGTCGGCGTCGAGGTGCACCACGACGAGGTCGGACGCGTCGGGGTCCGGCACCAGTCGCAGCGTCGGGCGTGGACGCCTGGTCAGGCCGAGCCGGTCCATCGTGCGGGCCAGCGGCATGCGTCCTCCTCGTGTCCGGCGGGGACCGGGGTCGCACCGGCGGGTCGACCGGCGTCTCCCGCGAGTCTAGTGGCGGCAAACCGCAGCCTCCCCGCATCCTCCGAGCATCGCGGTTGACCCCCTGTCGACGCGCGCGGACCATTGCCACGTCCACCCGACCAGACCGGCCCGACGGGACGACCATGACCGACCAGACCACCACCGCGGAACGAGCCCTCACACTCGACCCGGCGATGCCCTCGCCCGACGCCCCCACCTGGGCCGGAGCTGCATGGGTCGGCGCCGTCGACCGGTCCGCGGCGCTCGCCGCGGGCACCGTGCGCCTCGCCGGCGCCGACGGCTTCCGCCGCGCCCGCCTCATGGTGCGCGACGGCCGCGACGTCGCCGGGTTCGTCGACGTGCGCGTCGACGAACGCGGGGCAGTGGACCCGGCCGAGCTGGGACCGGCCCTGCGTCGGTTGCCCGCACCGGGCCTCCCGGTCGACGCCCCTGCGGACGGCGCACGCGTCTCCGTCGTCATCGGGACCCGCGAGCGTCCCGTGGCGCTCGCCCGCGCCGTGCGCTCCGTCCTCGACTCCGAGTACGACGACTTCGAGCTGTTCGTCGTCGACAACGCGCCCGTCACCAGCGGCACGCGCGACGTCGTCGCGGCGATCGACGACCCGCGCCTGCACTACGTCCTCGAAGCACGCGCCGGCGTCTCCCGGGCCCGGAACGCCGGACTCGCCCTCGCCACCGGCGGCATCGTCGCCTTCATCGACGACGACGTCGCCGTCGACCGCCACTGGATGGCCGCCATCGCCGCCGCCTACGAGCGCGACGCCGACGTCTGGTGCGTCACTGGACTCGTCCCGAGCGGCGAGCTGCGGACCCCCACGCAGCGCTTCTTCGACGAGCGGGTGACCTGGGCGCGGAACCTCGAGCGCCGGGTGTACCGCACCGCAGCGCCGCCCGTCGACGAGCCCCTGTTCCCGTTCACGGTCGGTGCGTTCGGCACCGGCGCGAACATGTCCGTGCGGCGCGACGCCGTCCGGCAGCTCGGCGGCTTCGACGTCGCACTCGGCCCGGGTACCCGTGCCCGCGCCGGTGAGGACCCGGACCTGTTCACCCGCGTCCTGCTCGCCGGCGGGGCGCTCGCCGTGGAACCGTCCGCCGTCGTCTGGCACGAGCACCGCAAGGACCGTGCCGCGTTGCGCTCGCAGGCGATCGGCTACGGCACCGGGCTCGGCGCCTGGGTCACGAAGCTCGTGCTGCGTCCGTCGACTGCCTTCGCGGTGCTGCGGCGTGCGGTCGGGGCGCTCCGGCGGCTCGGCGCGCTCGGGCAAGGTGCCGACGAGCGCCCCGTCGACGCGAGCGGCGGCTGGCCCGTCGACGCCGAGTTCACCGAGGCGACGCGCGGGCTCAAGCGCGCCGAGCTGACGGCCGCGCTGGGCGGGCCGTGGCGGTACGTGGCCGGGCGGCTCACCGCGCGCTGAGGCGCGGGCGGGCGCGCTCGCCGCACCCGGTTTGCGACAAGACGGACGTCGTGCGACGACGCGGGTGTCGCTTGTTGCGCGTGCAGTGGTTGCGTGCGCGTGGGGGCGACATCGTCGACGTCGTGCGACGACGCGGGTGTCGCCTGTTGCGCGTGCAATGGTTGCGTGCGCGTGGGGGCGACGTCCTCGACGTCGTACGACAGCGCGGGTGTCGCTTGTTGCGCGTGCAGTGGTTGCGTGCGCGTGGGGGCGACATCCTCGACGTCGTACGACGACGAGGGTGTCGCCTGTTGCGTGCGCAACGGACGGACGGGAGGCCCGTGGCGACGCTGCCACGGGCCTCCCGTCCGGCGGGTGGTGCGACTACGGCCGGAAGCGGCCGGCCTCGACGTCGCGCCAGCGGCGTCGGCTGCGGAACCAGGCGGCCGGGCCGGCGGGGAACCCGCGCAGCTCGTGGTACGCCAGGGTCTTCGGGATGCGCGTGGTCGAGGCGTCGTTGGTGACCTCGGTCGCGGCGTCCCGGCGCCCGGCCAGGCGGGACAGCATCTGCTTCGACTTGACCTTCGCGGCGAGCGGCATCAGGCGGGCCAGGACGGCGACGTGCCGCTTGTCCTTCGCGGCGAGCGCGAACATCAGCGCGGTGAACCCGACGCCGTTGCCGTGCAGCTGCTTGTGCAGGTCCTCGATGGTCTGGCGGTGCCGGTGGTGCACGACCGCGCGCGGCTCGAAGCCGATCTTCCCGCCGCGCCACAGCGTCTCGATGAACATCGCCAGGTCCTCGCCGCCGCGGGCGGGGGAGCCGGCGCCGAGGGTGTGGTCGAAGCCGCCGACCGCCTCGATCAGGGTGCGGCGGTAGGCCATGTTCGCGCCGGCGCCGTACGCGCCGATGCCGTAGACGGCGAAGTGCTTGAGGACCTCGCCGGACGGGGTGACCGCGGTGACGCGGGCGTGCCGCATGGTGCCCTGGACGTCGTCGGGGACGATCGTCACGGGCGAGAAGGTGCGCTCGGCGCTGAACCCGCCGTAGTACGCCTCGTACCAGATCTGCGCGGGCGTGGTGAGTTCGCTCGGCAGGATGACACCGGTGACGGCGTCGAGGCCGGGCTCGCTGACGAACCGGGACCCGATGGCGCGGAGCCACTGCGGGTCGACGCGCACGTCGTCGTCGGTGAAGGCGATGACGTCCCCGGTCGCGGCGGCGACGCCGGCGTTCCGGCCGGCGGACAGGCCGGGGCGGCGCTCCTCGACCAGGCGGACGTTCCGCCCGGCGAGCATCGCGGGCAGGGCGTCGCCGGCGGGGACGCGGACGCGGTTGTCGACGAGGATGACCTCGTGCCGCGGGTAGTCGAGGTGCTCGAGGACGTCGAGCAGCTTGCCGAGGTCCTCGACGCGGTCGACGACGGTGGACACGACGACCGAGATGGTCGGCAGGTCGTCGTCCGACACCGCGGGGACGTCGGCCAGGACGGTCTCCTGCAGCGCCTCGAGGGCGCGGGCCGCGTCGGCCGGGTCGTCGGTGAGCCGTACGTCGAGGGTGCCGGTGGGGTGGCCGCCGCGGTAGCCGATCACCATGGCGGACTCGCCGGTCTCGTCGGCGACGAGGCGGGGGAGCGGGGCGTCGAGGTCGACGCCGATGACACGGCGCGGTGCGGGCACGGTGTCGGCGGTGTGGAGGGTGGCCATGTCGTGGACGCTACGTGGAGCCGTCGGCACGGACAACGGCGCGGGTCCCCAGTGGCGGGGTTCATGCGGAGTTCCGCAGTGGCGTGCAGGGGCCCCTCGAACAAGGGTGAGCGCTCACCCAGGAAGTCTCCGGGACTTCCAAGGTCACGCTCAGGTCACGGAACCGATGCAACCGGTTGCGGAACCCCGAGGGCGGGCGTAGCTTCCTCCACCAGCAGGCAGCGGCGCCTGCTCCAGGGCAGTGTCGTCGAACCCGATCGATGCCCCCTGGTGATCTCAATGAGGAGAC
This sequence comes from Curtobacterium sp. JUb34, assembly GCF_003755065.1. Lineage (NCBI taxonomy): Bacteria > Bacillati > Actinomycetota > Actinomycetes > Micrococcales > Microbacteriaceae > Curtobacterium > Curtobacterium sp. JUb34. Next base: position 22,294 of record NZ_RJVH01000002.1, read on the forward strand.
AACGCTGTGAAGACAACACGCTCCAGGGTGCGGTTCGCATCCGTTGCCGGGGTCGCCGTCATCGGCCTCGTGCTCACCGGCTGCTCGAGCGGGAGCTCCGGCGCCGGTTCGGACGACGCCAAGAGCGGCCAGGACAGCCGCGGACCCATCACGTACGTGCAGGGCAAGGACAACTCGAACGTCGTCCGCCCGCTGATCGCGAAGTGGAACAAGGCCCACCCCGACGAGAAGGTCACCTTCAAGGAGCAGTCCGACCAGGCCGACCAGCAGCACGACGACCTCGTGCAGCACTTCCAGGCCAAGGACGCGAACTACGACGTCGTCGACGTGGACGTCGTCTGGACCGCCGAGTTCGCCGCGAAGAGCTGGCTGACGCCGCTGACCGGTGACATGAAGATCGACACCTCGAAGCTGCTGCCGGCCACGGTGAAGACCGCGACCTACAACGACACCCTGTACGCCGCCCCGCAGACCTCGGACGGCGCGCTGCTCTACTACCGCAAGGACCTCGTCAAGACGCCCCCGACGACGTGGAGCGACATGATGGACGACTGCCAGATCGCGAAGGACAAGGGCATCGGCTGCTACGCCGGGCAGTTCGCGAAGTACGAGGGCCTGACGGTGAACGCCTCCGAGGCCATCAACGGCTCCGGCGGTTCGGTGCTCGGCAAGAGCGGGGACCCGGACGTCGACACCGCCGACGCGAAGGCCGGCCTGCAGAACCTGGTCGACGCGTTCAAGGACGGGAACATCCCGGCCGAGGCGATCACCTACCAGGAGGAGCAGGGCCGCACCGCGTTCGAAGCCGGCAAGCTGCTGTTCCTGCGCAACTGGCCGTACGTCTACAACCTGGCGAAGACCGACGGTTCGAGCAAGGTCAAGGACACCTTCGGCGTCGCCCCCATCCCGGGTGCGGACGGCGTCGGTGCCTCGACGCTCGGCGGGCACAACGCCGCGATCAGCGTGTATTCGAAGCACAAGGCGACGGCGCACGACTTCCTCGAGTTCCTCATCTCGAACGACACACAGAAGTTCTTCGCGACGCAGGGGTCGCTCGCCCCGGTCGTCGGTGACCTCTACACCGACTCCGAGCTGACGGCGAAGCTGCCCTACCTGCCGACGCTGCTCAAGTCGATCGAGTCGGCGGAGCCGCGGCCGGTCACGCCGTTCTACCCGGCCGTGACGAAGGCGATCCAGGACAACACCTACGCGGCGCTCAAGGGATCGAAGTCGGTCGACGAAGCCCTGAAGGACATGCAGGACGCCCTCAAGTCGGCGACCAGCAGCTAGCGACACGCGGCGTACGCCGCGTCGGACTGGAGGCACGGTGCCATCCCGGCACGTGCCTCCAGTCCGCCCCTACTTGCGTTCCGACACCCCCGGCAAGGAGGCCGACACGTGTCAGCAGCAACCGAGATCCCCGCAGCCATCCCCAACCCGACGGGCACGGAACCGAAGCGCGAACGGCGCAAGGGCGGACTCAACGCCGAGCACGGCCGGTGGGCCGTGTACCTCATCGGCCCGACGATCCTGCTCCTCGCGATCGTCATCGGCTACCCGGTCGTCAGCGCGATCATCCAGTCGTTCCAGCTCGACCAGGGCCTCGACAAGACCACGCAGCTGTTCGTGGAAGGCGGTTTCGCCGGCATCACGAACTACGCGCACTGGCTCGGCCAGCAGTGCGGCAACGTCACCTGCCCGCCCGGCAGCCTCGGCTCCCAGTTCTGGGTGTCGATGGGCAACACGTTCTTCTTCACGGTCGTCACCGTGGCCTTCGAGACGGCCATCGGCGTCTGGATGGCGATCATCATGAACCGCAACTTCAAGGGCCGCGCGCTCGTCCGTGCCGCGATCCTGGTGCCGTGGGCGATCCCCACCGCCGTCACCGCGAAGCTCTGGTACTTCATCTTCGACGCGAACGGTGTCCTGAACCACGTCCTCGGGCAGCAGATCCTGTGGACGAGCGGCGAGTGGGCGTCCCGGTGGGCGGTCATCATCGCCGACACCTGGAAGACCACGCCGTTCATGGCGCTGCTCATCCTGGCGGGGCTGCAGCTGATCCCGGAGGAGGTCTACGAGGCCGGCAAGATGGACGGCGCGTCGACGTTCCAGCGCTTCGTGCTCATCACGCTCCCGCTGATCAAGCCCGCGCTGATGGTCGCGATCCTGTTCCGCGTGCTCGACGCGCTGCGCATGTACGACCTGCCACAGATCCTGACCGGCGGCGGCGGTGGTTCCGGCAACGCCACCACGACCCTGTCGATCCTGGTCGTCGAACAGATCCGGCAGGGCTTCAACTCCGCGTCGGCCCTGTCGACCATCACCTTCCTGGTGATCTTCATCGTGGCGTTCGTCTTCGTCCGGTTCCTCGGCGCCAACGTCGTGCAGACGCAGGCCGCCCAGCAGAAGGGTGAACTCAAGTGACCCTCGCAGCAGACCGACCCCGGTCCACCGCAGCAGCACGCGACCGCGCCGTCGACCGCGCCGACGTCCGGGTCCGCCGCGACACCGGCCCCCGCATCCGCACGGCCGTGCAGGCGATCGTCATCGCCGTGTGGTGCCTCCTGCCGTTCTACTGGATGGTGGTGACGAGCTTCCGCGACGTCGGGTTCACGTTCGACGCCACCCCGTGGCCGACGCACGTCACGCTCGACAACTACGCGACGGCGTTCTCCACGTCGCTCGGCAACCACCTCGGGCGGGCGCTCGCCAACAGTCTGCTCATCGGCGGCGTCGTGACGATCATCGCCCTGCTCGTCGGCACCACGGCGGCGTACGCCCTCGCCCGCCTCGAGTTCGGCGGCAAGTCGCTCATCGCCGGGGCGATCCTGGCGGCGTCGATGTTCCCGGGCGTCGCGCTCATCTCCCCGCTGTTCCAGCTCTTCACGGACATCGGGTGGATGGGGTCGTACCAGGCGCTCATCCTGCCGAGCATCTCGTTCGTGCTGCCGCTGACGGTCTACACGCTCGCGTCGTTCTTCCGCGAGATGCCGTGGGACCTCGAGGAAGCAGCGCGCATCGACGGGTGCACCCGGGTGCAGGCGTTCCGGCGGATCATCCTGCCGCTCGCCGCCCCCGCGGTGTTCACGACGGCGATCCTGGCGTTCATCTCGAGCTGGAACGAGTACCTGATCTCCTCGCAGCTCTCGAGCGACGCGACGCAGCCGGTGACCGTGGCGATCGCCTCGTTCGCCGGGTCGCAGCCGCACCAGGAGCCGTACACGGCGGTCATGGCCGCGGGCACGATCGTCACGATCCCGCTCGTGGTCCTCGTGCTCATCTTCCAACGACGCATCGTGGCCGGCCTCACCGCCGGTGGCGTGAAGGGATGACGACCATGGCACAGCGCGGACCCACCCGGCCCACGGCCCGGATCGAAGAGGCGATCGGCTTCGTCGGCATGTTCGGCATCCTGTTCCTCGGCGCCACGGTGTTCTGCGAGGTCACCGGTCGCCCGGCACTCGGGTGGGCGCTCACCCTGCTGGTGTGCGTGCTCGGGGTCGTGGCGCTCGACCGGTGGCGGGTGCGGGTGCTCCGCCGGCACGCCGAGGTCGACGGCGTCGGTGCCACGCCCGCCATCGCCCCGGTCCGAGCCGCGCGCGGCGACGACTCCCGTCGTCGGCCGCGGCCCTCCGCGGACGGCCGGGTGCACCAGCACAGCGGGTGGGACGAGCTCGCACCAGCGGGTCGTCGAGCGCCGCACGGCGCACGCCCGGCCGCAGCGGCCGTCGTGCACGCCACCCCCGGCACTGCAGCCGACCGTCCGGCGGGCGTTCCGCACCGTACGGACGGCTGACGGGCCTCCCGGGTCGCATCGATGGGGATCCAGGAGATCGCGACCGTCACGGGACTGTCGAAGTCCACGGTGTCGCGAGCGCTGCGCGGCATGGAGAACGTGGCGGAGACCACGATCGACGAGGTCCGTCGGGTCGCCGACGAGCTCGGGTACGTCCCGAGCTCGGCGGCGGCCGGCCTCGCCACCGGGCGGCAGCGCGCCGTGGGCGTCGTCGTGCCGGTGATCGACCGGTGGTTCTACGTCAAGGCACTCGGCGGCGTCGACGCAGAACTCCGGCGTGCCGGGTACGACCTCGTGCTCTACAACCTGGGCGGGCCGGGCGGCGACCGCGACCGGGCGTTCCGACGGTCGATGCTGCGGCACCGTGTCGACGCCCTCGTCCTGCTGTCCCTGGTGCTCGACGCGACCGAGCGTGCCGAGCTCGAACTCACCCGGCACCCGATGATCGTCATCGGCGGACCCGCACCGGGCCTGCGGAACATCGGGGTCGACGACCGAGCCGTCACCCGGATCGCGGTCGACCACCTGTGCGGCCTCGGACACCGACGCGTCGCCTACGTCGGCGGGCAGGACGAGGCCGGCATGAACGTCGCGGTGCCGCACCTGCGGCGGGACGGCTTCGTGGACGCGATGCGGGCCGCCGGACACGCGGTGCCGGACCGGTGGCTGCTCGACGGGCGTTTCTCGTTCGCCGGTGGACTGGCGGCGGGGAACGCGCTGTTCGGCGGGCGCGCCGGTGCCGGTGCCGGTGCCGGTGCCAGGCTCGATCGCCCGACTGCCGTGGTGTGCGCCTCGGACGAGATGGCGCTCGGGGTGCTCCTCGCTGCGGCGCAGGCCGGACTCTCGGTGCCGGCCGACGTCTCTGTGATCGGGATCGACGGCCACGAGTACGGCGCGACCGTCGGGCTGACGACCGTGGCGCAGGACCCGGAGGCGCAGGGGCGGGCAGCGGCTCGGGCCGTGCTCGCCGAGGTCGAGGGCGGCGCTGCCGTGGCGATCGCGGCGGCACCGGCGCACCTGGTGGTGCGGGGGACGACGGGGCCGCCGCCGGGGTGAGGCGTGGCGGGGCGTGGGCGGCGTCGACTCGGAACGACGTTCCCGATGTCGTACGACAACAGGAACGTCGTTCCGAGTCGACGCCGCCCCGAGCCCGCCCGGCCAGCCGCGGGTAGCGTCGCCCGTATGGAGGTCACGAAGCTCGAACACGCCTGCCAGATCCTCTCGGACGGCGACGCCCGTCTGGTGCTCGACCCGGGCGACTTCACCCGCCCCGTCGACGCGACCGGAGTCTTCGCGATCGTCGTCACGCACGAGCACCCCGACCACGTCACGCCCGAGCAGCTGCACCGGATCCTCGACCGGAACCCCGACGCCGTCGTGTTCGGCCCCGAGGGTGTCCGCGCGGCGCTCGCCGACTCCGGCATCACCGTCGAGGTCGTCACCGACGGGGACCACCGCGCCGTCGGCCCCTTCGCGCTCGACTTCCACGGCACGCGGCACCAGCTCATCCACTCCTCGGTGCCGATCGTCGACAACACCGGCGTGCTCGTGAATCGCACGCTCTTCCACCCCGGCGACTCCTACACCGACCCGGGCGTGCCGGTCGAGGTCCTCGCGGCTCCGGTCGGCGCCCCATGGCTCAAGGTCGCCGAGATGATGGACTACGTCGCCGCGCTCGCCCCGGCCCGCGCCTACCCGATCCACGAGGCCACGCTCTCCGACATCGGCTACGGCATGCACACCGGGCGGCTGCGCGAGGCGCTCGCCCCGCACGGTTCGCTCGAGATCCTGCGGCCGGGGGAGTCGCTCACCCTCTGACCGCGCCGGACGCGACGATTCCCGCGCACGGCGTGCGGCCCCGGACGTGCGCGCGGTCGGACGGGAGGCCCGTGGCGGGCCCGCCCCGCGCCTCCCGTCGGATGGGCGATCGCGTCCACGGCCGCGCGACCGACGCACCCGCACCGAGCGCCGTATGCCGGGCGCGGCGTGGCGGCACACCCGGGCGACACGCCTCGTTTTGGTGCGATGCGCGGCTTGTGCAATACTTGTCGAGTTGTCGGAACGGCCCCATCGTATAGCGGCCTAGTACGCTGCCCTCTCACGGCGGTAACGCGGGTTCGAATCCCGCTGGGGTCACCACAGGTGACATGCTCCGAGTCCGACAACAGCCGCGGCCCCATCGTATAGCGGCCTAGTACGCTGCCCTCTCACGGCGGTAACGCGGGTTCGAATCCCGCTGGGGTCACCAGCACACGAAACCCCCGACGAGCTCCGGCTCGCCGGGGGTTTCGTCGTCGTGTGCCAGGCTGAGGCCGTGTCCAGCGCCGTCCAGCTCATCCGGTCCGCAGCCCTCAGCGACGTCGCGGAGTACGCCTACGCCGCAACCGTCCCCGCCGGTACACGGTTGGTGTTCCTGGCGGGAGCGTGTCCACTCGACGAGGACGGCGCGACGGTCGCCGTCGGGGACGTCGCCGGGCAGGCCGCGCAGTGCGTCGCGAACCTGCGGACCGCGCTCGCGGCCGCCGGCGCGGGCATCGACGACCTCGTGCAGACGCGGGTGCTCGTGGCCACGACCGAGCAGCAGGACCTCGTTGCTGCCTGGGACGTCGTCCGCGCCGCGATGGGGGACCACGACGTGCCGAGCACGCTGCTCGGCGTGACCGTCCTCGGCTACGACGACCAGCTCGTCGAGGTCGAGGCGATCGCCGCCGTCGCCGGCTGACGCGGTACGCTGATCGGGTCGTCAGACCCGGCAGTGGGGCCTGCCGGACCCAACCGCGCACCAGCCGCCAACGGTCCCTATCCCGAGAACACCGCACGCGCGGAGACGATCCGGCGTGCTCGGCGATAGGAGCACCATGACCGACGAACGACCACCGCACCTCCGCTGGGGCTTCCTCGGCCTCGTCGCGCTCGGTGGGGCGATCGGCACCGCCGTCCGGGCCGTGGTGGCCGACGCGTTCCCCGCCCACGACGGCATCAGCTGGGTGATCCTCGTGATCAACGTCGTCGGTGCCTGCTGCCTCGGGTTCCTGCTCGACGCCCTCGCGCACCGCGGCTCCGACGTCGGACGCCGCCGCTCGCTCCGGCTGTTCGTCGGCACGGGCGTCCTCGGCGGGTTCACGACGTACAGCACCCTCGCCGACGACACGGCGCAGCTGCTCGACGTCGGTCGATGGGGTGCGGGCAGCGGGTACGCACTGCTGTCGGTCGTCCTCGGGCTCGCCGCCGTCGCGCTCGGGATCTGGCTTGCCGGGCGGCTCCGACCACCGTCGACCGGCCGGGACGGGGGCGCGTCGTGAACCCGCTCGACCTGCTGCTCGTCGCCGTCGGCGGGGGAGCCGGTGCCGCGCTCCGCTTCCTGCTGGACGGACTCGTCAAGACCCGCACGTCCCGCTCGCGGACTGCCGGGTTCCCGCTCGGGACCGTGCTCATCAACGTGTCCGGATCGCTCGTGCTCGGGCTGCTCACCGGCCTCGGGCAGGCCGGTACGATCCCGCTCCCGGCGGTCGCGGTGCTCGGGACGGGCATGATGGGTGGGTACACGACGTTCTCGACGGCGAGCGTCGAGACCGTCCAGCTCCTCCGATCCGGCAAGCCCCGGCTCGCCGTCCTGTACGGCCTCGGGATGCTCGTCGTCTCGGTCGGCGCAGCCGCGCTCGGCCTCTGGATCGGAAGGAACTCATGACCTCGGAACGCCCCGGCGAACTCGTCCTCGTCCGTCACGGAGAGACGGAGTGGTCGAAGAGCGGGCAGCACACCGGCCGCACCGACATCCCGCTGACGGAGAACGGTGTCGAGCAGGCGAAGCGCGCCGGCCGGTACCTCGCCGACCGTTCGTTCGCGCTGGCCCTGTCGAGTCCGCTGCAGCGTGCGCGTGACACCGCGCACCTGATCGGCGTGGACCCCGAGCTCGACGAGGACCTGTACGAGTGGGACTACGGCGCCTACGAGGGACTCACCACCCCGCAGATCAAGGTGCTGCGCCACGGGCCGTGGGACCTCTGGACCGACGGAGTGCCCGCCGGTGACACCCCCGGTGAGAACGCCGCCGAGGTCCGGGTCCGCGTCGAGCGCATCCTGAACCGCGCTCGTCCGGTGCTCGCCGAGGGGCAGGACGCCGTGTTCATCGCCCACGGCCACGTGCTGCGGGCCCTCGGCGCCGCGTGGATCCGGCTCGCGCCGCAGGACGGTGCCGTGTTGAAGCTCGGGACCGCATCGGTCAGCGTCCTCGGCTACGAGCACGGCCGCCCGGTCATCGACGCCTGGAACATCCAGCCCCGCGACTGACGTTGCCGCTCGATCGGCCTCGCGAAAGCGACAGGTCCGCGGCACGCGGGTCCGTCCAGTCGACGAAAGCGGCAGAATTCCGCGGTTGTTCCGCAGCGATCTGTCGCTATCGCAGGACGCGGTGGTTACGACCACACGACGGACGGGAGGCCCGTGGCAGCCCCGCCACGGACCTCCCGTCCGTCGTCCGCGCCCGTTCCTTCCCCTGTCGCGCGCGATGGCAGGCGGAATCGGGCGTTCCTGGTCGAAAGGAACGACCCGGTACGCCCGATTCGACCAGGTATGCCGGAACGACCCGCGTCAGACGGTCCGGATCGCGCTCGTCGCGCCGAGGGCCCGGCCGCGCCGCCGCTCGATCGCGCGCCCCACGACCAGCAGGCCGACGCTGACGAGCGCGCCGAGGGTGGTCTGCGCGACGCGGTCGAGCGCGAGCAGCTCCGGCGCCTCGGGCAGGCTGAGCCACGACACGGCGAGGGCGAGCGGCGTCAGGAACAGCAGGCAGACGGCGTAGTTCCGCGCCACGAAGATCTCCGCGAAGAACTGCCCCACGACGGCGATGACGACGATCCACCACGCCGACGGCTCGAGCAGCAGGACCCCGACGGCGATGACGGTGCCGCCGATCGTGCCGATGAAGCGCTGGAACGCCCGGACCACGGTGTGCCGCTGGCGGAGCGCGGGCAGGGTCGACACCACCGCGATGACGGCCCAGTACGGGTGCCCGAGCCACGGGATGGTCGACGCCACCGCTCCGGCGACGAGCGACCCCACGACGTTGAGCGCCACGGTCTCCCACAGCGCAGCCGTGCGGAGGATGCCGAGGCTGCGCTCCTTGCGGGGTGCGAGCGGTCGGAACCGGTGCGGGGCGCGCGGGTGCAGGACCCGCCGGAGGACGGACCCGGACATCGCGACGAGCCACGCCCAGACGACCGAGCAGACGATGATCGTCGCCACGAGGGGGACGTCGGCGGGGCGCAACGGCACGAGTGCGGAGACCACGAACGCGAACACCGGGAAGATCGGCTGCGCGGGGATCGTCCGGAGCGTCGACAGGGTGCAGACCGCGACGACGATCACCACGACGAGCCCCGTCGCCTGCAACCAGAGCGGGGAGCCGACCAGGGCGACGCCGATGCCGGCGAACATGCACAGCGTCTGCAGGGCACCCGCCACGCCGGTGGTCACGGCCCGTTGCCGGTACGGCTCGGTCGCCCCGAAGATCGCGGTGAAGCCGGCGAACATCGCGAACGCGGCGTAGCCCGGCATCCCGAGGGCGATGAGCAGTGCCAAGGGGGCGCCACCTGCGATCGCTGCGCGTGCTGCGCCCTCGAGGTTGATCGTCCGGGTCGAGTGCGCAGGTGTCGTCATGTCCCGACCATCTTCCCACCGCGACGGGTGTCGGGGAGTCGCCACGGGCCTCCCGGTCGACCGCCGCACCACGTGACGACCGCGGCCCTCGTTGGTATACCAACCTGGTAGAGTCGGCGGATCGCGCCGCGTCAGCGGTGACCGCAGCGCCGCACCAGCGGCGCCGGACGACGAGAACGAGGGAGTCGAGCTCATGGGTAGGACGCTCGCCGAGAAGGTGTGGGACGACCACGTCGTGGTCAAGGGCGAGGACGGCAAGCCGGACCTCCTCTACATCGACCTCCACCTCGTGCACGAGGTCACGAGTCCGCAGGCGTTCGACGGTCTGCGCCAGGCCGGCCGCCCCGTGCGCCGCCTCGACCTGACGATCGCGACCGAGGACCACAACACCCCGACGCTCGCCATCGACCGCCCCATCGCGGACCCGACGAGCCGCACCCAGATCGAGACCCTGCGCCGCAACTGCGCGGAGTTCGGCGTCCGCCTGCACTCGCTCGGCGACAAGGAGCAGGGCATCGTGCACGTCGTCGGTCCGCAGCTCGGCCTGACGATGCCCGGCATCACGGTCGTCTGCGGCGACTCGCACACCAGCACCCACGGCGCGTTCGGGGCGATGGCGTTCGGCATCGGCACCTCCGAGGTCGAGCACGTCCTGGCAACGCAGACCCTGCCGCTGAAGCCCTTCAAGACGATGGCGATCACGGTCGAGGGAACGCTGCGCCCGGGCGTCACCGCGAAGGACATCATCCTGGCGGTCATCGCGAAGATCGGGACCGGCGGCGGACAGGGCTACGTGCTCGAGTACCGCGGCTCCGCGATCCGCGCGCTCTCGATGGAGGGCCGGATGACCATCTGCAACATGTCGATCGAGGCGGGAGCCCGCGCCGGCATGGTCGCGCCCGACCAGACCACCTACGACTACGTGCAGGGCCGCGACCACGCGCCGACCGGTCAGGACTGGGACGACGCCGTCGCGTACTGGGACACCCTGGCGACCGACGACGACGCCGTCTTCGACGCCGAGGTCTTCATCGACGCCGACGAGCTCGAGCCCTTCGTCACCTGGGGCACCAACCCCGGCCAGGGCGTCTCGCTGTCCGAGCGCGTGCCGGACCCCGCGAGCTACAGCGACCCGAACGACCAGGCCGCGGCGCAGCGGGCGCTGGAGTACATGGACATCGCCGCCGGCACCCCGATGAAGGACATCGCCGTCGACGCGGTGTTCATGGGCTCGTGCACGAACTCGCGCATCGAGGACCTGCGGGCCTTCGCATCGATCATCCAGGGGCGCGAGAAGGCCCCCGGCGTCCGCGTCATGGTCGTGCCGGGGTCCGCACGCGTGCGGCTCGAGGCCGAGGCCGAGGGGCTCGACGTCGTGATCAAGGAGTTCGGGGCCGAGTGGCGGTTCGCCGGGTGCTCGATGTGCCTCGGCATGAACCCCGACCAGCTCGCGCCGGGGGAGCGCTGCGCCAGCACCTCGAACCGCAACTTCGAGGGGCGCCAGGGCAAGGGCGGCCGCACCCACCTGGTGTCGCCGCTCGTGGCCGCCGCCACCGCGATCCGCGGCACGCTGTCCAGCCCGTGGGACCTGGCGACCGACGACGAGATCGCCGCCGCGACGAGCGCCGCCGCGACCAGCACGACCACCGAGGGGACCTTCTGATGGACAAGATCACCACCGTCACCGGCATCGCCGCCCCGCTCAAGCGGTCCAACGTCGACACCGACCAGATCATCCCCGCGGTCTACCTCAAGCGCGTCACGAAGACCGGCTTCGAGGACGCCCTGTTCTCCGGCTGGCGGCAGGACCCCGCGTTCGTGCTGAACCAGCCCGAGTTCCAGGGCGCGAAGGTGCTCGTGGCGGGCCCGGACTTCGGCACCGGTTCGTCGCGCGAGCACGCGGTCTGGGCACTCCGCGACTTCGGCTTCGCGGTCGTCGTCTCGCCCCGCTTCGCCGACATCTTCAAGGGCAACGCGGGCAAGCAGGGCCTGGTCACCGCGATCGTGACCGAATCGGAAGTCGAGCGCCTGTGGGCCGCCATCGAGGCGAACCCGGGGATCGAGGCGACGGTCGACCTGGTGGCGCAGCGCGTGTCGCTCGGGGATGTGGACGTCCCCTTCGAGATCGACGCTTACACTCGTTGGCGGTTGATGGAAGGGCTCGACGACATCGGGCTCACCCTCCGTGACGAGACCTCGATCACGGAGTTCGAATCCCGCCGCTCCAGTTGGCGGCCGAAGACATTGCCGGTGAAGTAGTGAACTCTCTCGTACAGGACGCAGCAGCCGCAGGGGCGCGCGTGGGCCTCAAGTCGGACGAGATCGTCATCCGCGGGGGCAAGCCGCTCGTGGGGCGCATCGAGGTCCGTGGGGCGAAGAACCTCGCGACCAAGGCCATGGTGGCGTCGCTGCTCGGTGACACCCCGTCGATCCTCAAGGACGTCCCGGACATCTCCGACGTCAAGGTCGTGCGCGGCCTGCTCGAGGTGCACGGCGTGCGCATCACCGATCCTGCACGAGGCGAACTCATCCTCGACCCGTCCAACGTCGAGTCGGCGCACTTCGCCGAGATCGACGCCCACGCCGGCTCGAGCCGCATCCCGATCCTGTTCTGCGGCCCGCTGCTGCACAAGCTCGGCGAGGCGTTCATCCCCGACCTCGGTGGCTGCCGCATCGGCGACCGCCCGATCGACTTCCACCTCGACGCGCTCCGCGCCATGGGTGCGGTCGTCGACAAGCAGGTCAACGGCATCCACCTGACGGCCCCGGACGGGCTGAAGGGCGCGTCCATCGAGCTGCCGTACCCGAGCGTCGGCGCGACCGAGCAGGTCCTGCTGTCGTCCGTCCTGGCGACCGGCGTCACGGAACTGCGGAACGCGGCGATCGAGCCCGAGATCATGGACCTCATCGCGATCCTGCAGAAGATGGGCGCGATCGTGTCCGTCGAGCCGAACCGCGTGATCTTCATCGAGGGCGTCGAGTCGCTCCGCGGCTATACGCACCGCGCGATCAACGACCGCAACGAGGCCGCCAGCTGGGCCTCCGCCGCGCTCGCCACCGACGGCGACATCTTCGTCGAGGGGGCGAACCAGCAGGAGCTCATGACGTTCCTCAACGTCTTCCGCAAGGTCGGCGGCGGCTTCGACGTGCAGGAGGACGGCATCCGGTTCTACCGGGAGCGCGACACCCTCAAGCCCGTCGTCATCGAGACCGACGTGCACCCCGGCTTCATGACCGACTGGCAGCAGCCGCTCGTCGTCGCACTGACCCAGGCCGAGGGGCAGAGCATCGTGCACGAGACCGTGTACGAGAACCGCTTCGGCTTCACCGACGCGCTGAACGAGATGGGCGCCGACATCGTCGTCCACAAGGAGGGGCTGCCCGGGCACGACCGCCGTGTCGCCCGCCGCCCGTTCGAGCAGGCCGCCGTCATCACCGGCCCCACCACGCTGCACGCGGCGAACGTCCGGGTCCCCGACCTGCGCGGTGGCTTCAGCCACCTCATCGCGGCGCTGACCGCCGACGGCGAGTCCCACATCACGAACGTCGGCATCATCAGCCGCGGCTACGAGCACTTCATCCCGAAGCTGCGGAAGCTGGGCGCCGACTTCGACTTCGCGGGTTAGTCGCGGTGTCGGTTCCGCAGCCGGGTGACGGCCCGTCGCGTCCGGCCGACGGCCCGTCGCGTCCGGCCGACGGCCTGGAGGCCCGGGGTGCGTCCGGCACGCAGGTCGCGACCGGCTTGCCGGTGCGTGGACGGCGGTGGAAGCGCGGGGAGCTCAACCCCGCGTTCCGCATCGTGGCGTCGATCGTCATCCCGACGTTCCGGTTCTCGTCGAACTACCACTGGTACGGCCCCAACCGGCTGCCGGCGGACGGTGCGTTCGTGCTCGCGCCGAACCACTTCACGAACATCGACCCGCTGGTCGTCGGCACCGCCGTGTACCTGAGCCGGCGTGCGCCGCGGTTCCTGGCGAAGGCGTCGTTGTTCAAGGTGCCCGTGTTCGGCAAGCTGATGTCCGGCATGGGGCAGATCCCGGTCGAGCGCTCCGGCCGCACCCGGTTGAGCGATCCGCTCGGCGGCGGCCGGTCGCTCATCGAACAGGGTGGGGCGATCATCGTCTACCCCGAGGGCACGCTCACCCGCGACCCCGACCTGTGGCCGATGCGCGGCAAGACCGGTGCCGTCCGCATCGCGCTGGAGAACGACGTGCCGCTGATCCCGATGGCCCACTGGGGCACGCAGGGCATCATGGCGCGGTACTCGAACAAGCTCCGCCTGTTCCCGCGTTCGCGCGTGGACGTCATCGTCGGCGACCCCGTCGACCTGTCCGCCTACCGCGGCCGGCCGATCGACCAGCAGATGCTCGTCGAGGCCACCGAGGTGCTCATGCAGCACATCACCGCCCTGCTCGAGCAGCTCCGCGGCGAGCAGGCCCCGACCACCCGCTGGGACCCGGCGGCGAACAACCAGAAGGAGACCGGCCGGTTTGAGTGACCTCCGCCCGCACGACGATCGTCCCGACCCCGTCGCAGCAGCGCCGGGGGCCTTCGACACCGCCGCGATCCGGGTGGTGATGCAGTCGACCGACAAGCCCCGTGTCGCCGTCATCGGCGCCGGCAGCTGGGGCACCACGTTCGCGAAGGTGCTCGCCGAGGGCGGCGCCTCCACCGTGGTGTGGGCCCGTCGGCCCGAGGTCGCCCGCGAGATCACCGAGACGAAGCGGAACTCCGACTACCTGCCCGGCATCAACCTGCCCCGCACCCTGACCGCGTCGACGTCGCTCGAGCAGGTCCTCGACGGCGCCACCCAGGTGTACGTGTCGGTGCCGTCGCAGACCCTGCGCTCGAACCTCGACGCGATCCGCGAACTCCTGCCGGCCGGTGTGCCCGTGGTCAGCCTGATGAAGGGCGTCGAGAAGAGCACCGGCCTGCGGATGAGCGAGGTCCTGCTCCAGGGGCTCGGCATCGACCAGGACCGCATCGCCGTGGCGAGCGGGCCGAACCTGGCGCTCGAGATCGCCCGTCGGCAGCCGACCGCCGCCGTGGTGTCGTCGTCGAGCGTGGAGACCGCGACGGCCGTCGCCGCCGTCGCGACCAACCCGTACTTCCGGTCGTTCATCAACACCGACGTCATCGGCACCGAGTTCGGCGGCGTGCTGAAGAACCTCATCGCCGTGGCGATCGGCATCGTCGACGGCGTCGGCTACGGCGAGAACACCAAGGCGTCGATCATCACGCGCGGGCTCGCCGAGATGACCGAGTTCGCGGTGTCGCTCGGCGCGCAGCCGTCGACCCTGTCCGGCCTCGCGGGCCTCGGCGACCTCATCGCCACCTGCCAGTCGCCGCTGTCCCGGAACAACACCGCCGGGCGCCTGCTCGGGCAGGGGTACCGCTTCGACGAGGTCGTCCGGCAGATGAACCAGACCGCCGAGGGCCTGGCGTCCGTCGCGCCGATCCTCGAGCTCGCAGCCGCGAACGGCGTCGACATGCCCATCGTCAGCCAGGTCGGCGAGGTCCTCGCCGGTAGGCTCGATCCGCGCAACATCGCGCCGCACCTCACCGAGACCGACGAGCCGCAGGGCGAGTGACCGGTCCCGCACCGAGTCACGAAGGGACTCCCGTGCCCACGATCCCCGAGGGAACCGACGTTCCCACGACCACCGTCGCCGTCCTGTTCGGCGGACGCTCGAGCGAGCACGAGATCAGCTGCGTGACCGCCGGCGGCATCATGGACGTCGTCGACCGCACCGAGTACGAGATCGTGCCGATCGGCATCACGAAGGACGGCGCGTTCACGCTGCAGTCCGACGACCCCTCGCAGTGGGCGATCCGCGACGGCGCGCTGCCGACCGTTCCCGACAACGGCACGCGCGTGGCGTTCCCGACCTCGCCGGCGACGAACGAACTCGTCGTCTCGCACCCGGACGGCTCGGTCACGACCGTCGCCGTCGACGTGGTGTTCCCGATCCTGCACGGCCCGTTCGGCGAGGACGGCACGATCCAGGGCCTGCTCGAGATCGCGGGTCTGCCGTACGTCGGTGACGGCGTGCTCGCCAGTGCCCTGGCGATGGACAAGCACGTCGCGAAGGCCGTCCTCGAGCACGCCGGTCTGCGGGTCGCCCCGTGGACCACCGTGCTCCGCCGTGAGTGGGCTGCCGACCCGGTCGACGTCGCCGAGGCGATCGCGGCGCACGGCTGGCCATTGTTCGTGAAGCCCGCCCGTGCCGGTTCGAGCATGGGCGTCTCGCGCGTCGACGGCCCCGAGGGGCTCGGTGCCGCGATGGACCTGGCGTTCGAGCACGACTCCAAGGTGATCGTCGAACCCCGCGTCGTCGGCCGCGAGGTCGAGGTCGCCGTGCTCGAGGGCCGCGACGGCGTGCCGCGCACGAGTCTGCCGGGCGAGATCGTCGTGGCCGAGGACGGCTTCTACGACTTCGCGTCGAAGTACCTCGGTGGCGACGAGTCGCTGCTGTGCCCGGCGCCGCTCACCGAGGCGCAGACCGACGAGATCCGGTCGATCGGTGCCCGCGCGTTCGAGGCCATCGGCGGATCCGGGCTCGCCCGCGTCGACTGCTTCTTGACCGACGACGGCTTCGTCGTCAACGAGGTCAACACCATGCCCGGGTTCACCCCGCTGTCGATGTACCCGCGTTGCTGGGCGGCGTCGGGTGTGTCCTACGGCGAGCTGGTCACCGAGCTCATCGAGCTGGGGCGGGCCGCGGTCCGCTGACGTCCGACGGGGTCGGCCCGCGTCAGCCCTGCACGTCGGACGGGTCGAGGCACCGGGTTGGTCGGCGCTGCGGCGGCCTTCGGCTCAGCCCTGCACGTCGGACGGGTCGAGGCACTTGTGGCCGTCCTCCGGCAGCGTCGAAACCGCGGTCGCGAGGTCCTGCAGCACCGCGCTGCCGGTCTTCGACGTGTCGACGACCACCTGCACGGCGGGGGACCGTCCGAACGTCGTGTAGACGATCTGCTTCCCGCGGTCGTCGCGGATCCAGTCGACCGACCCGAGCGTGAAGCACGGCAGGTCGGACACCGTCGGCACGGCCACGCCGCAGTGGTACAGCGCGGCCTCGGGGTCGCCCCAGGCCGCGGTGGACTGCGCGTTGGTGTTCCGCAGGTCGTAGGTGGAGTCGACGGTCGCCGGTAACCGCACCTGCGCCGCCGCGCAGGCTGCTGCGTTCGCGGACGGTGCCGCGCGCATGCCGACGGCGTTCGTGCACCCGGTCAGCCCGGTGGCGAGGGCGATCACGACCCCCGCGATCGCGAGGGTGCGAGGGGTGCGGCGCGCGGTGTCCATCGCGGTCCAGGCTACCGTTCTCGTGTGGACGCGACGTACGACGCCTGGGCTGGACCGACCGTGGGGGAGCTCGGTGAACTGGCCGTCCTCGACCGCATCACGAGCCGCCTGCCGACCGGGTCGCCGCTCCTGGGGCCCGGCGACGACTGCGCGGTCGTGGCCGCTCCGGACGGCCGGTTCGTCGTGACGACGGACATGATGGTGCACGGCCCGGACTTCCGGTGGGCGTGGTCCTCGCCCGAGGACGTCGGTTGGAAGGCCGCCGCGACGAACCTCTCCGACGTCGCGGCGATGGGTGCGGCGCCGAGCGGTCTCGTGATCGCCCTCGCGGCGCCCCAGGAGACCCCGGTGGCGGTGCTCGAGGGCATCGCGGACGGCTTCCGCCTCGCGGTCGACGCCCTCGCACCCGGCTGCGGCGTGGTCGGCGGCGACCTGTCCACCTCGGCGACGTTCACGGTGGCGGTGACGGCGTTCGGCGACCTCGGCGGTAGCGCTCCGGTGCTCCGGTCGGGCGCCGGTGTGGGCGACGTCGTGGCGGTGTCCGGTGAGCTCGGTCGCGCCGCTCGCGGTCTCGCGCGGCTCTTCCGCGACGGCGTCGACCACCAGGGTGAGCCGGACCGTGCCGCGACGGTGGCGAGTGGTGCGGACGCCGATCCCGACGTCGACCGTCAGCGCCGTCCGGTGCCGCCGATCGCGGACGGACCCCGTGCCGCTGTGGCCGGGGCGACCGCGATGCTCGACCTGTCCGACGGCCTGGCGATCGACGCCGGGCGGCTCGCCCGAGCCAGCAGGGTGACCCTGTCGCTCGAGGTCGACCTCGACGAGGTCGCACTGCACGGCGGCGAGGACCACGGCCTGCTCGCGACCTTCCCCGCCGACGCTGCGCTGCCGGGTGGCTTCCGCCGCATCGGAGTCGTGCGGGACCGCGGCGACGCCGACCTGCTCCGCGCCGGGGCCCCGGTGCCGACGACCGGCTGGGACCCCTACGCCGACTGGGACGGCGCCGCCGGCTGACTCGCCCGGCTCGGTTGTCGACCCGGAACGACAGGATCGTCGTCGTGCGACGTCGATGGTGTCGTTCCGAGTCGTCTGCGCAGCTCAGCCGGCGGGGGTCACTGCCTCCCACGCCACGGTCTCGCCGTAGCTGCGCTTGCTGAAGGGCTCGAGCCCCGCGGGCCACGTCGGCTCGGGGGAGCGCTTGCTCCGCTCGACGACCACCACCGCACCGGCGGTCAACCGCGGCACCAGGGTCTCGAGCACCTCGGCGATCTCGTGTTCGGTCACGTCGTACGGCGGGTCGATGAAGACCAGGTCGAACGTGCGCACCGTCCCGCGCAGGTACCCGAGCACGGGCTGCGGCTGCACGTCGATCCGCACCCCGGGGATCCGCTGCTGCACGGCCTTCGCGTTCGCCCGGCACGCCTGCGCCGCCGCCGACGCGCGGTCGACCAGCACGACCTCGACCGCACCGCGCGACGCCGCTTCGAGCCCGAGGGCACCGGTACCGGCGTAGAGGTCCGCGACGGACGTGTCGTCGACGAGCCCACGGGCCTCGAGCGACGAGAACAGTGCCTCGCGCACCCGGTCGCTCGTCGGCCGGGTGCCGGACTTCGGCACCCGGAGCGTCGTGTTGCCGGCGGCGCCGGCGATGATGCGGGTCATGCAGCCACCGTAGCGGCCGGCGGTGCTGTCCACAGGCCGGACGGGAGGCACGTGGCACGTCGGTCGTGCCCGGTACCGTGGTGTCCGTGGTCACCATCGGAACCCCCGCTGCGCCGGCCGAGCCCGACCTCGGTCCGGCGCCCCTCGACGCGCGGCTCGCGAACGTGCTCGGTGGTCGGACCGCGTCCGCGATCGAGAAGGCCTTCGGCCACCGCACGGTGGGTGAGTTCCTCGAGCACGCACCCCGTCGCTACGCCGAGCGCGGGGCGCTGACGGCGCTCGACTCGCTGGCGATCGGCGAGCCGGTCACGATCGTCGCCGAGGTGGTCGACGTCCGCGAACGCACGATGCGTGCCCGGCGCGGATCGATCCTCGAAGCCAAGATCGGGGACGGCAAGGGGCTGCTCACCCTGACGTTCTTCAACCAGGGCTGGCGCACGAAGGACCTCGTGCCCGGTGCCCGCGGCATCTTCTCCGGCAAGGTCAGTGACTACCGCGGTGCCCGCCAGCTCGCCCACCCGGACTACGAGCTCTTCGACCCCGACGACCCCCGCGCCACGGCCGACCCCGGCTCGGACGAGGCGATCCGGTGGTCGCGCCAGCCGATCCCGATCTACCCGGCGACGGCGTCCCTCACCTCGTGGCAGATCGCGAAGTCGATGGGCATCGTCCTCGACACCCTGCCGGACCTGCCCGACCCGGTGCCGGCCTCGGCGCGCAGCCGGCTCGACCTCGTCCCGTTCCGCCGGGCGCTCGAGCTGCTGCACCGCCCCGAGAAGGTCGCCGACTTCAAGCGCGCGCAGGACGCCCTGCGCTACCGCGAGGCGTTCGTGCTGCAGACCGCCCTGGTGCAGCGCCGGATCCGCGCCCGACGCACCGCGGCGACCCCGCGGGTGGCGGCTCCCGGCGGCATCCTCGAGCGCTTCGACGCCACCCTGCCGTTCACCCTGACCGACGACCAGCGCGCCGTCGGTGCCGAGATCGACACCGACATCGCCCGCACGTGGCCGATGCACCGCCTGGTGCAGGGCGAGGTCGGTTCCGGCAAGACCCTCGTGGCCATCCGCGCGATGCTCACGGTGGCCGAGTCCGGTGGGCAGTCCGCCCTCATCGCCCCGACCGAGGTCCTGGCCGCGCAGCACCTCCGGTCCATCGTGAAGTTCCTCGGACCGGACCTCGCGGCCGAACTCCGTCCGGTGATCCTGACCGGGTCACAGTCCACCGACGAACGCCGGCGGGCACTGCTCGCCGCCGCATCGGGCAGTTCGCGCCTCGTGGTCGGCACCCACGCGTTGCTCGGCGACCGCGTCGACTTCGCCGAGCTCGGGCTCGTGGTGGTCGACGAGCAGCACCGCTTCGGCGTCGAGCAGCGTGAAGCGCTCCGGACCAAGGGTGCCACCCCGCCGCACGTCCTGGTGCTCACCGCCACCCCGATCCCACGCACCGTCGCGATGACGGTGTTCGGCGACCTCGACGTCTCGACGATCACGGGGCTGCCCTCCGGCCGAGCCGGCGTCGAGACGTTCACGGTCCCGCTCGCGGAGCATCCCGGGTGGGAGTCCCGCATCTGGTCGCGGATGGCCGAGGAGCTCGACAAGGGGCGCCAGGCCTTCGTGGTCTGTCCCGCCATCGACGACGCCCACGCCGAGGACGACGGCGAACCCGCGCCCGCCGAGTCCGAGGACGACGCCCCGAAGCGCGCACCGGCGACCGTGCTCGCCACCGCCGAGCGGATGCGCACGATGCCCGTGCTCGACGGCCGGCGGATCGCGGTGCTGCACGGCCGGATGACGGCGGAGGAGAAGGACCGCGTGATGACGTCCTTCGCTGCCGGCGACCTGGACGTCCTCGTCGCGACGACCGTCATCGAGGTCGGTGTCGACGTGCCGAACGCCGCGATGATGGCCGTGCTCGACGCCGATCGCTTCGGCGTCTCCCAGCTGCACCAGCTGCGCGGCCGCATCGGCCGTGGGCAGTGGGCGGGCGTCTGCCTGCTCGTCACCACCGCCGAGCTCGAGACGACCTCCCGCGAGCGCGTCGACGCGGTGTCCGCGTCCGACGACGGCTTCGAGCTGGCACGGGTCGACCTCGAGCTGCGGCGCGAGGGCGACGTGCTCGGCGAGCGACAGTCCGGTGGGCGGTCCTCGCTCAACCTGCTCCGGGTGGTCGAGCACGCCGACCTCATCGTGGACGCCCGGGGCGAAGCCGAACGGGTCCTCGACCCCGATCCCGAGCTCGAGGGGGCCCCGGCCCTGCGCGAGGCCCTGGCGCGGCGTCTCGACGAGTCCGACGCGGCGTTCCTCGGCAAGAACTGACCCGGGCCCGGACGCCCCGGCCCGGACCGGTATCGTCGCTGCCATGGCACAGATCGCGGTGGTCCCCGGTTCCTTCGACCCCGTCACGCTCGGGCACCTCGACGTCATCGGCCGCGCTGCCGGGCTGTTCGACGAGGTGCACGTGCTCGTGGTGCACAACCCGGACAAGAAGCCCGCGATGTTCGAGGCGGTCGACCGCGTCCGCCTCATCGAGGAGTCCCTGGTCGAGGTCGGCACGCCGGGCACCGTCCGTGTCGGGGAGTGGACCTCCGGGCTCCTCGTCGACTACTGCCGGCAGGTCGGGGCGAAGGTGCTCGTCAAGGGCGTGCGGTCCGGCGAGGACGTCGCGTACGAGACCCCGATGGCCATCATGAACCGGCACCTCGCCGACGTCGAGACCGTGTTCCTGCTGCCCGACGCCTCGCGCTCCCACGTGTCGAGCTCGCTCATCCGCCAGGTCTCGTCGCTCGGCGGCGACGTCACCCCCTACGTCCCGAAGGCCGTGGCCACGGCCCTCGCCGCACGCTGAGCCGAGCCGGAACCGCCGGAGCTGCGCGCCGAGCCGGATGCCCGGTCGTCCGACGCGCGGACACACCCCCGCCCGCCTCGACTCTCGGCCCCGTTCACGCTAGGGTTGACGATCGTGTCTTCCCACGTGAACAGCCCCTACGCCCTGCGCGTGCGCGACCTGGCGCACCGTCCGGGCGAGATGCGCGAGCACTCGCTCGACATCGTGGTGCCGGACGCGCTGGGTGCCGGTGTCATCGCGGTGCGCGAAGGTGCTCCGCTGCACATCGACCTGCGGCTCGAGGGCCTGCACGAGGGTGTCCTCGTGTCCGGTCACGCTTCGGCCGACGCGACGGGGGAGTGCTCGCGCTGCCTCATCGACATCAGCGAGCCCGTCGAGGTCGATTTCGCCGAGCTGTTCGCGTATGATGCCTCGGAGGATTTCGACTTCTTCGTTCGTGATGACCACGTGGACTGCGAACAGGTCGTTCGAGATGCGGTGGTGCTGGCGCTGCCGTTCCAGCCGGTCTGCCGACCGGACTGCCCAGGCCTCGACCCGGTGACGGGCGAGCGACTGGCCGACCTCGATGAGCAGCCCGTTCACGAGACCCTGGACCCGCGCTGGGCAGCCCTGACCGGAATCCAGCTCGAAGCTGCCGAGCGTGCCGCCCACGGCGACACCACCGACACGAAGACCACCGAGGGCGAGGAGCGGGCCGAGGCCGAGTAGGCCCCGACACCGCCAGCCCCCGTTCCGACCACCGACCAACCGAAAGAGATTCACCATGGCCGTTCCCAAGCGCAAGCAGTCCCGTGCGAACACGCACGCCCGTCGTTCGCAGTGGAAGGCCACGCCGATCCAGCTCGTCAAGACGATCGAGAACGGTCAGGTCACCTACAGCCTCCCGCACCGCGCGAAGGTCGTCGAGGACTCGGCCGGCACCCCCCTGTACATGGAGTACAAGGGCCGCAAGGTCGCCGACGTCTGATCGGACCGAACGCATGACGACGACGTCCGGCGCCACGGGGTCCCGCCCCGTGGGGCCGGACGTCGTTCGTCTGCAGGGCCAGCTCGGGGTCGACATCGACCTCGAGCTGCTCCAGCTCGCCCTGACCCACCGTTCGTACGCCTACGAGCACGGGGGCATCAAGCACAACGAGCGCCTCGAGTTCCTCGGCGACTCGATCCTCGGCCAGGCCGTGACCGTGAAGCTCTACCGGTCCTTCCCCGACCTCGACGAGGGTGACCTCGCGAAGCGTCGCGCCAGCCTCGTGTCGACGGTCGCGCTGGCCGAGATCGCCCGCATGATCGGGCTCGGCCAGTACCTGCGCCTCGGCAAGGGCGAGGAGCAGACCGGCGGCCGCGACAAGTCGTCGATCCTCGCCGACACCGTCGAGGCCGTCATCGGCGCCACCTACCTGTCCGCGGGCCCCGACCCGGCGACCGACCTGGTGCTCCGCCTGGTCGAACCGCTGATGATCGACCCGGACCGCTTCGGCGCCGCCATGGACCCGAAGACGAGCCTGCAGGAGCTCGCGTCGAGCCTGTCGCTCGGCAACCCGGCGTACCGCGTCACCGAGACCGGCCCGGACCACGACAAGACCTTCAGCGCGACCGTCGTCCTGCAGGGCGAGGACATCGCCGTCGGGACCGGATCGAGCAAGAAGGCCGCGGAGATGTCCGCGGCGCTCGACGCCTGGACCCGGCTGTCCGGCCGAGCGGCCTGACGACGTGCCCGAACTCCCCGAGGTCGAGGTCGTCCGCGCCGGCCTCGAACCCGCGGTCAGTGGCGCGCGGGTGCTGCACGTCGACGTCGTTGACGAGCGGGCACTCACCCGTCACGACGGCCCAGCCGAGGACTTCGCCGACCGCCTGACCGGCCGCACCATCGCCGCCGCGGTCCGTCGGGGCAAGTTCCTCTGGATGCCGTTGCAGCCGGAGCACGAGGGTGACCGGCCGGAGGCACTCGTCGCCCACCTCGGCATGAGCGGCCAGATCCTGCTCGGCCGTGGTCGACCGGCGGCGAAGCACCGACGGATCCGCATCGACGTGCAACCCGTCGGCACCGACCGCGACGGCACCGCCGAACCCGCGGTGGAGCTCGAGTTCGTCGACCAGCGCACCTTCGGCTCGATGGCGATCGACGCGATGGTGCCGACGGTGGACGGCGCCCCGGCCGGGTTCGCCGGACACGTCGACGCGTCCGACCCCGATGCGGTGTGGCGCCGGAGCGTGCCGCAGCAGGTGTCGCACATCGCCCGCGACCCGCTCGACCCCGCGTTCGACGACGACCGCTTCACCGCGATCGCCCGGAAGCGCTCGAGCGGCATCAAGCGGGTCCTGCTCGACCAGGGCGTCGTGAGCGGCATCGGGAACATCTACGCCGACGAGTCCCTCTGGGCCGCGAAGCTGCACTACGACCGGTCGGCCGAGCGGTTGACCCGTGCCGACCTCGCACGCCTGCTGCACGAGGTGCGCAGTGTCCTCCGGCGCGCGCTCGAGGACGGCGGGACGAGCTTCGACGCCCAGTACGTCAACGTCAACGGGCAGTCCGGGTACTTCTCGCAGCGGCTGAACGTGTACGGCCAGCAGGGGAAGCCCTGCCCACGCTGCGGCACGACGATCGTGCGCGAGGCCTTCATGAACCGGTCGAGCCACATCTGCCCCGTGTGCCAACCGCGCCCCCGTGCCCGGACGCGTTAGCCTGACGCCCAGCAGCACAGCCCAGCAGCGGCCCCGCCGCAGCACGCGTGAGCACACCCGGAGACCGCATGTACTTGAAGAGCCTGACCATCAAGGGGTTCAAGTCCTTCGCGCAGCCGACGACGTTCGCGTTCGAGCCGGGCGTCACCTGCATCGTCGGCCCGAACGGCTCCGGCAAGTCCAACGTCGTCGATGCCCTGGCCTGGGTGATGGGGGAGCAGGGGGCGAAGACCCTGCGCGGCGGCAAGATGGAGGACGTCATCTTCGCGGGGACCTCGACCCGTGGTCCGCTCGGTCGCGCCCAGGTGCTGCTGACGATCGACAACAGCGACGGCCTGCTGCCGATCGAGTACTCCGAGGTGACGATCGCCCGCACGCTGTTCCGGAACGGCGGCAGTGAGTACGCGATCAACGGCGAGAACTGCCGCCTCCTCGACGTGCAGGAGCTGCTGAGCGACACGGGCCTCGGCCGCGAGATGCACGTGATCGTCGGGCAGGGGCAGCTCGACAAGGTCCTGCACGCCACCCCGGAGGACCGCCGGGGCTTCATCGAGGAAGCCGCCGGCATCCTGAAGCACCGTCGCCGCAAGGAGAAGACCCTCCGCAAGCTCGACGCGATGCAGACGAACCTGACCCGCCTGTCCGATCTCGCCGGTGAGATCCGCCGCCAGCTGAAGCCGCTCGGACGCCAGGCCGAGGTCGCCCGCAAGGCGCAGTCCGTCGCCGCCGTCGCGCGGGACGCCAAGGCCCGCATCCTCGCCGACGACGTGGTCCGGCTGCGCCGCGAACTGCACGACCACCAGGAGGTCGAGGCGGGGCGCAAGTCCGAGCGCATCGTCCTGACCGAACGGCTCGACCAGACCCGGGTCCGCCAGCAGCACGTCGAGCAGAGCATGGTCGGCGACGACGTCGACCGCGCCCGGACGGTGGTGCACCGCCTGGAGAGCGTGCAGGAGCGGCTGCGCGGGCTGTCCAGCCTGGCGAACCAGCGGCTGATGTTCCTGGCGCAGCAGGCCGACGCCCCGCAGCAGGGACCCTCGATCACCCCGGAGCGCGTGGCCGGTGTCCGCGCCGAGGCCGACCGGCTCGCTGCCCGCGCCGACCAGATGCAGGGCGGCTCCGCCGAGACCGCCCGCGCGGTGCAGGACGCCCGTGACGCGCTCGACGCCCTCGACGAACGCATCGCCGCGCAGGCCGCACGTGTGTCGCAGCACGACCTCGAGGCGCAGCGGCTCGCGAACGCCGTCGACGTCGCCCGGTCGAAGCGCGGGTCCACGGTGGCGGACCGCGAGCGTCGACAGCGAGCCCTCGCCGAGGCCGGCGACCGCGCCGAGCGTGCGACCGCAGCCCTCGCCGAGCTCGGCACCGATCCGTCCGAGGGCGTCGACGACGAAGCCCTCGCCACCACGCTCCAGGCGGCTCGTGAGCAACTGGAGGCCGCACAGACAATCCGCGACGAGCAGCGCGACCGCCTGCACACCCTCGAGCGGGAACGGGACGCCCTCGACGCCCGGGTCGCAGCGCTCGGCATGTCGATCGACGTCCGCGACGGTTCCCAGGCGCTCATCGACGCCGGACGCGCGGGCATCGTCGGTCGTCTCGCAGATGCGCTGACGGTGACGCCCGGGTTCGAGGGCGCCGTCGCGATCGCCCTCGACGGCCTCGCCGACGCCGTCCTCGCCGACGACCGGACCGTCGCGCTCGACGCGGTCGCGCACGCCAGGTCCGCGGACATCGGCCGCATCGACGTCGTCGTCGCGGACGCCCAGGACGGCCCCACCGACCTGCCGGAGCACTTGCCCGCGGGCGTCCGTCGAGCGGTCGACGTCGTGCAGGGCCCGCCCGCTCTCGCCGCGATCCTGCGGAACACCCTGATCGCGGACACCGCCGAGCGCGCCGACGAGGACCGCGACGAGCACGCGGACACGGTCGACCTGGAGGCCGTGCTCGCCGCCGCCCCGCAGGCGACGGTGGTCACCCGGTCTGGTGACCTCGTCCGCGCCGTCCGCGTCACCGGCGGCGGGGAGCGCGTGACCTCGCGGATCGAGCTCGTCGCGGAGCGCGACGACGCCGTGACGCGACGCGACGCCATCGCGACGGACGCCGAGGACGCAGCCACGCGCCTCCAGGCCGCACGCACCGCCGTCGAGGACGCACGCCGCCGCGCGGACGAGGCCGACGCGGCGTCCCGCGCGCACGCCAAGGCGACGGCCGAGTACGACCGGGCCAGCGCCTCGACGCGGGCGAAGGCCGAGAACGCGGCGGCCGAGGTGGAGCGCCTGCGTGCCGCCCTCGCCGAGACCGACGGTGCCGTCGAAGCCGTCGACGCCGCCCTGGCGGAGGCCGAGGCGGCGCACCGGGCGTTCACCGAGCAGGAGCGGCCCGTCGTCGACGCCTCCGAGCGTCCGGGACTGCAGGACGCGCTCGAGGCCGCACGTGCCGCCGAGGTCGAGCAGCGCATCCAGGTGCAGACCGTGCGCGAGCGCGTCCGCGCCGAACGACACCGTGCCGACCAGCTCGAACGCCAGCTCGAGGCCGAGCGTGCGGCGGCGGAGGAGGCAGCCCGTCGTGCGGTCATCCGTCGCGGGCAGATCGAGACCGCCGAAGCCGTGCTCGCCGACCTGCCGGGTGTGCTCGGTGCCGTCGACCGTTCCCTGGCCGAGGCGCGCGTGCAGCTCGCGACCGAGGAGTCCGAGCGGTCCAAGCGCAACACCGAGCTGCAGGCGATCCGGAACGAGGAGCGCGAACTCCGCGACCGGTTGCAGACCATCACCGACGGCGTGCACTCGCTCGAGATGGAGATCTACGAGAAGAAGCTGCACGTGTCGGGTGTCCTCGACCGCGCCCTGAGCGACCTCGGGCTGACCGAGGCCGTGCTCGTCGCCGAGTACGGGCCGACCGTGCCGGTGCCGGTCGACGTGCTGGTGGACCCGCGGGTCCTCGCACGGAAGCACCGCGACGCCGAGCGCGCAGCGGCTGCTGCAGCGTCCGAGCAGCCCCTCGACGCACCCGGAGAGGACGTCGACGTCGATGCCGACGCCGACCTCGACACCAGCCCCGGGGACGACACCGTCGCGCTCGTCGACGCCGAATCGACGTTGCCCGGCGGCCCCGCCCTGCCCGAGTTCGACGTCACCGACGAGGTCGACCCCGACGACGTCGAGACCGTGCCCTACGTCCGCGCCGAGCAGGAGCGCCGCCTGCAGGCCGCCGAGCGCGACCTCGGCCGGCTCGGCAAGGTGAACCCGCTCGCCCTCGAGGAGTTCCAGGCCCTGGAGCAGCGGCACGCCTTCCTCGCCGAGCAGCTCGAGGACCTGCAGAAGACCCGCACCGACCTGATGACGATCATCGACGAGCTCGACACGAAGATGCAGACGATCTTCGAGTCGGCCTTCAACGACACGAAGGACGCCTTCGACGTCATCTTCCCGATCCTGTTCCCGGGCGGCTCGGGCTCCATCAACCTGACCGACCCGACCGACCTGCTCGGCACCGGGATCGACGTGCAGGTGAAGCCCGCCGGCAAGAAGATCGACCGACTGACCCTGCTGTCGGGCGGCGAGCGGTCCCTGGCTGCGGTGGCGCTTCTCGTCGCGATCTTCACCGCGCGGCCGTCGCCGTTCTACATCATGGACGAGGTCGAGGCCGCCCTCGACGACGCGAACCTCGGTCGGCTGCTGACGGTGTTCGAGCGGCTCCGCGAGTCGTCGCAGCTCATCGTCATCACGCACCAGAAGCGCACGATGGAGATCGCGGACGCCCTGTACGGGGTGTCGATGCGGCAGGACGGCGTGTCCGCCGTCGTCGGCCAGCGGGTGCAGAAGCGCGAGCCCGCCGACGCGGTCGCGGTCGCGTAGCCACGCTGGTCGCAGTCGCGCGCCGCGAAAGCGACAGATCTCCGCCAACAGTTCGCGGCAATCTGTCGCTTTCATGGAGAGGATCGTGGGTCCGCGACGAGATCTGTCGCTTTCGCGGCTCTGGTCGCGACCACGGACGGACGGGAGGCACGGTGCCAGCTGGCACCGTGCCTCCCGTCCGTGTTGCCGCCCGTCCAGGGCGTGACGGCTACTCCGCGTCGGCCGCGACCGACTCCTTCGGCTCGCCGGTCGGGGTGAGCCCGCGCTCCTGGCGCTTCTTCGAGACGACCAGCGAGGCGGTCGTCGCGACCGCGATGGTCAGCATGATGAAGCCCAGCGAGAACCAGATCGGGATCTCGGGCGCCCACTCGATGTGCTCGCCGCCGTTGATGAACGGCAGCTCGTTGACGTGCATGGCGTGGAAGACGAGCTTCACACCGATGAAGCCGAGGATGACCGCCAGGCCCTGGCCCAGGTAGATCAGGCGCTCCAGCAGGCCGGCGATCAGGAAGTACAGCTGCCGCAGCCCGAGCAGCGAGAACGCGTTCGCGGTGAACACGATGAAGGCGTCCTGGGTGAGCCCGAAGATCGCGGGGATCGAGTCGAGCGCGAAGAGGACGTCGGTCAGACCGATCGCGACCATGACGAGCAGCATCGGGGTGAACAGGCGCTTGCCGTCGACCTTGGTGGTCAGGCGGTCGCCGTCGTAGTGGTCCGAAGTCGGGATGATGCGCTTGAGGATGCGGATGAGGCGCGAGTCGCCCTCGTCGCCGCCGTGGTCGTTGCCGCTGCGGGCCTGCGACCAGGCGAGCCAGAACAGCAGCGCGCCGAACAGGTAGAACACCCACGAGAAGTTCTCGATGATCGTGACACCGAGGGCGATGAAGATGCCGCGCGCGACCAGGGCGATCGCGACACCGACCAGCAGGACCTTCTGCTGGAACTCCTTCGGCACCGCGAAGCTCGTCATGATGATGAGGAAGACGAACAGGTTGTCGACCGACAGCGCCTTCTCGGTCAGCCACCCGGCGAAGTACTCACCGCCGGCCTGTCCGCCGCCGAAGACCAGGATGCCGAACCCGAACAGGATCGCGAGCCCGATGTAGAACACGGACCAGAACGCGGATTCGCGGATGTGCGGCACGTGCGGGGTGCGCACGTGCGAGTAGAAGTCGAACACCAGCAGGGCGAGGATGCCTGCGATGGTGAGGAGCCAGACGAAGAGTGGGACGTCCACGGTTTCCTTCAGGTAGGGCGTGCCGCTGATGTGCGGGTACGCCGAGGCCTGAAGGTCTCTTCCGCCGCACGGCACCGGAACCGGTACTGCACGACCGGCGCCCCGGGTCCGGATCGTTCCGGGCCGTACTGACGGGGTCACCGAGAGGGAATACTCCCCTTCGTGAGACCGAGCATACCGGGCACAGCGGACATGCGCCGCGCTCTAAGCTGGGAGCATGGCGAGTTCCTGGTCACTGTCCACACGGCTGCGCGGCCTCTTCCAGCGCAAGACGATCGACGAGACCACGTGGGAGGACCTCGAGACCGCGCTCATCGGCGCCGACTTCGGCCCGGACATCTCCGAGGCGATCATCGACGACCTGCACGCGCGCGTCGTCCGCTACGGCACGACCGACCCGGCCGACCTGCAGCGCATGCTGCGCGAGGTGCTCGAGGAACGGCTGTCGAAGCTCGACACCACGCTCAAGCTCAGCGCCCGACCGGCCGTCGTGCTCGTCGTCGGCGTGAACGGCGTCGGCAAGACCACGACGATCGGCAAGTTCGCCAAGTTCCTGAAGACCTACGACCGCACGGTCCTCGTCGGTGCGGCCGACACCTTCCGCGCCGCGGCGGTCGAGCAGGTCGCCACCTGGGCCGAGCGCGCCGGTGTCGACGTCGTCCGCCCCTCGCAGCCCGGGCAGGACCCGGCCTCGGTGGCGTACCAGACCGTCGAGAAGGCGATCCGCGACAACACCGAGATCGTGGTCATCGACACCGCCGGCCGCCTGCACACGAAGGCGGGCCTGATGGACGAGCTCACGAAGATCAAGCGCGTCGTCGAGAAGCAGACCGAGATCAGCGAGGTGCTGCTCGTCCTCGACGCAACGACCGGGCAGAACGGCCTGGCCCAGGCGCAGGCGTTCATCGAGGGCGCCGGGGTCACGGGCCTCGTCATCACCAAGCTCGACGGCTCCGCGAAGGCCGGGTTCGTCCTCAGCGTGCAGGAGAAGACGGGCATCCCGATCAAGCTCATCGGGCAGGGCGAGGGCATCAACGACCTGACCGGTTTCACCCCGCACGTGTTCGTGCAGAACCTCGTCGGCTGATTCCGGGTACTGTCTCCGCAGTACAGGGATCGTCCAGGTACACCGGAAGGAGCCCCTCAATGCCAGCACTCCTGATCATCGCGATCATCGTCGGCCTCGTCCTGCTCTTCAGCGGCATCTTCGTCGGTGCGCTGAAGTTCCTGCTGTGGGTCGGGATCGTCCTCATCATCCTGGCCGTCATCGGCTGGCTCCTCAGGAGCATCCGCGGGCGCGCATAGCGCACCGGACGCCCTGAACGGGCGGATGAACGGACGGGAGGCACGGTGCCAGCTGGCGCCGTGCCTCCCGTCTGTCCGTGGTCGCGACCAGTGCCGCGAACGCGACAGACTGCCGCGAACTGTCAGCGGAGATCTGTCGCTTTCGCGGACCGGTAGACGGCTTCAGACCGCCTGGCGACCGGGCGCCGCGTCCAGCAGGTGGGAGAGGTGCTCGGGAACCGAGCCGCCGCGCGCGACCGTGGCCCGCGCCCACAGGCGTCCGGCGCGGTACGAGGACCGGACGAGCGGACCGGCGAGCACTCCGGCGAAGCCCATCTCCTCGGCGACCTCACGCAGGGCGACGAACTCCGCAGGGCTGACCCAGCGCGCCACCGGCAGGTGCCTCGGCGACGGGCGGAGGTACTGGGTGAGCGTGATGATGTCCGTGCCGGCGTCGTACAGGCGCTGCAGGGCGTCCTCGATCTCGATGCGCTCCTCGCCCATGCCGAGGATGAGGTTCGACTTCGTGACGAGTCCGGCGTCGCGGCCCTGCGTGATGACGTCGAGGGAGCGTTCGAACGTGAACGCCGGCCGGATGCGCTTGAAGATCCGCGGCACGGTCTCGACGTTGTGGGCGAAGACCTCGGGGCGGGCGTCGAACACCTGGCCGAGCTGGTCCGGGCGACCGTTGAAGTCCGGCACCAGGATCTCGACGCCGGTGCCGGGGGAGTGCTCGTGGATCTGGCGGATGGTCTCGGCGTAGAGCCAGGCGCCCCCGTCGGGCAGGTCGTCGCGAGCGACGCCGGTCACGGTGGCGTACTTCAGGCCCATCGACACGACCGAGTCGGCGACCCGACGGGGCTCGTCGCGGTCGAGCGGCTCGGGCTTGCCGGTGTCGATCTGGCAGAAGTCGCACCGGCGGGTGCACTGCGAGCCGCCGATGAGGAAGGTGGCCTCGCGGTCCTCCCAGCACTCGAAGATGTTCGGGCAGCCGGCCTCCTGGCAGACGGTGTGCAGCTGCTTGTCCTTGACCAGGGCGGACAGCTCGCGGAACTCCGGGCCCTGGGTGGCGCGGGTCTTGATCCACCCGGGCTTCGTCTCGATCGGGGTCTCGGCGTTGCGGGCCTCGACGCGGAGCATCCGGCGGCCTTCGGGGGCGAGGGTCATACGAGGGTCTCCTGTCGAGCGATGCGCTCGCCGCGGCGCATGCCGTCGACGGCGTCCTGGATGCGGCGTGCGACCGCGCGGGCGAGTTCGTCGACGGTGACCGGTCGGCCCGCTGCGGCGCTCAGGGTGGTGACACCGGCGTCGGCGATCCCGCACGGGATGATCGCGGAGTAGGCGTCGAGGGTGTTCGTGCAGTTGATCGCGATGCCGTGGGTCGTCACGCCCTCGGCGACGTGCAGGCCGATGGCGCCGACCTTGGCGGGTGGAGTACGGTCCGCTCCGCGGACCCAGGCGCCGCTCCGGCCGTCGATCCGCCGCGCATCCACCCCGACGGTCGCCGCCGCGTCGATGATGACCTGCTCGAGGTCGCGCACCCACGCCACGACGTCGATCGGTGTGGCCAGTCGGACGATCGGGTAGGCGACGAGCTGCCCGGGGCCGTGCCAGGTGATGCGCCCGCCGCGGTCCACGTCGACCACCGGGGCACCGTTCGTCGGCAGGTCGGACGGCTCGGTGCGGCGGCCGGCGGTGTACACGGACGGGTGCTCGCACAGCACGAGGACCCCGGGGGAGCGGCCGGCGACGACGTCGGCGTGGAGGTCCCGCTGCAGCGCGATTCCCTCGGCGTAGTCGAGCAGCCCGGCAGGCCGCACGATCTCGAGTTCCGGCATGTGAGGGAGCCTACGACGGTTTCTGGACGGAGTACAACAACACGGACGACCTTGACCTGAACCGTGGTTGAGGGCGTCGGATGGCGGACATGGACATCCGCCAGGCACAGCTCGCCACCCGCTCGCTCGACGTGCCGGGATCGCGACGGTGCTGGTCGACGCCGACGGCCGTGACGAGTTCGAGGGCCCGCCGCACTGGAACTCGCGATCGGTGTACTTCGAGGGTCCGGGCCAGCAGCTGCTCGAGCTGATCGAGCGGCGGGACCTCGCCGCGTCCGCGCCCGCGGCGCCAGCGTCTGCACCCGCATCCGCCGCACCCGCACCCGCGTCCGCGTCCGCCGTTCCGCTCGTCTCGGTCAGCGAGGTCGGCATCGCCGTGCCCGACGTCCTCGGTGCCGTCGAGACGCTGCGCCGCGCCGGACTCGAGCCCTACGCCAACCCAGCAGGCGAGGGCTTCGCCGCGGTCGGTGACGTCGACGGCCTCGCCATCCTGGTGTCGCCGGAGCGGCGCTGGTTCCTGACCGCCGACCGCCTGCCGTCGACCGCGCCGGTGCTCCTCGACGTCGGGCTGGACACCCCGGTCGAGCTCGCGCCCGGCGTGCTGCTGCGCTGACCGACCGGGACCCGCGCTCCGAGCCTTGTAGAATCGACGGATCATGGCGCAATTCGGTTCACTCTCCGATCGGCTGACCGAGACCTTCCGCAATCTGCGGAGCAAGGGTCGGCTGACTCCGTCCGACGTCGACGGCACCGTCCGCGAGATCCGGCGGGCGCTCCTCGACGCCGACGTCGCGCTCGAGGTCGTCAAGGCGTTCACCGCAGCAGTGCGCGAACGCGCCCTCTCCGACGAGGTCAACCGCGCGCTGAACCCGGCGCAGCAGGTCGTCCAGATCGTCAACGAGGAACTCGTCGGCATCCTGGGCGGTCAGCAGCGACGTCTCGAGTTCGCGAAGAAGCCGCCGACGGTCATCATGCTCGCGGGTCTGCAGGGTGCCGGTAAGACCACCCTCGCCGGCAAGCTCGGCAAGTGGCTCAAGAAGGACGGCCACACCCCGATGCTCGTCGCGGCGGACCTCCAGCGTCCGAACGCCGTCCAGCAGCTGCAGGTCGTCGGTGAACAGGCCGGCGTGCACGTCTTCGCACCGGAGCCCGGCAACGGCGTCGGCGACCCGGTCAAGGTCGCCAAGAACGCCATCAAGGCCGCCGTCGACCAGCAGTACGACACCGTCATCGTGGACACCGCCGGTCGTCTCGGTGTCGACGCCGAGCTGATGAAGCAGGCCGCGAACATCCGCAAGGCCGTCGACCCCGACGAGGTCCTGTTCGTCATCGACGCGATGATCGGTCAGGACGCCGTCGTCACGGCGCGCGCGTTCCAGGAAGGCGTCGACTTCACCGGTGTCGTCCTGTCGAAGCTCGACGGCGACGCCCGCGGTGGTGCGGCCCTGTCGGTCGCCAGTGTCACCGGCCGTCCGATCATGTTCGCGTCCACCGGCGAGGGCCTCGACGACTTCGAGCCGTTCCACCCGGACCGCATGGCGAGCCGCATCCTCGACCTCGGCGACATCATGTCGCTCATCGAGCAGGCCCAGTCGGCGTTCGACGAAGAAGAAGCCCGTGCGGTCGCCGAGAAGATCGCGTCCGACTCGTTCACGCTGAACGACTTCCTGCAGCAGATGCAGCAGCTCCGCAAGGCCGGCTCGATCAAGGGCATGCTCGGCATGCTCCCGGGTGCCAAGGGCATGCGCGAGGCGCTCGACAACTTCGACGAGCGCGAGATCGTCCGTACCGAAGCGATCATCCAGTCGATGACGCCGAAGGAACGCGAACTGCCGAAGCTCCTGAACGGCTCGCGTCGTCTGCGGATCGCCAAGGGTGCCGGCTCCACGGTCACCGAGGTCAACGCCCTCGTGAACCGCTTCGAGCAGGCCGCCAAGATGATGAAGACCGTCGCCCGCGGTGGTGTGCCGCAGATGCCGGGCATGGGTCCGATCCCGGGCATGCACGGCGGCAAGAAGCAGCAGCAGGGCGGCAAGAAGAAGTCGAAGGTCGGCAACCCGGCCAAGCGCGCAGCGATCGCCGCCGGTGCGGCCGCTGCTCCGCAGCAGGCGCCGAAGGGCTCCGGCCTCGGCCTCGGCGGGGCAGCCAAGGGTGGCAAGGCGCCGACCGAGGAAGAGCTCGCGAGCCTGCAGAAGTTCCTGGGGCGCTAGTCCTTCCCATCGCACGCGCGGTGGAAAACGGAATCGGGCGTACCTGGTCGAAAGAAACGACCAGGTACGCCCGATTCGATCAGGTACGCGGCGAGGCCTCGAGGTCAGAGTGACTCGCGGAACTCCGTCACCAGGTGGCGGACGACCTCGCGCAGGTCCCCGCCGTGCTCCTGCGCGACCCGGAGCTGCCGCTGGTACGACGCCCCGTTCGCGATCATCGTGTCCAGGTGGTGCAACTCCTGCTGGCAACCGAGCCGCTCGGCCACCGGGTCGAGCCGCTGCACCAGGTCGTGCACCTCGTCGGTCACGAGCCGCTCGTCACCGGCGGCGTTCGTGATGATCTCGGCCTCCATGCCGTAGCGGGCGGCGCGCCACTTGTTCTCGCGGATGAACCAGGGCTGCATCGTCGGCAGGGTCTCACCGGCGTCGAGCCGGTCGGACATCGTGGTGACCAGGCACTGCACGAGTGCCGTCACGGCACCGACCTCGTGCAGGGTCGAGATGCCGTCCGACACCCGGTTCTCGAGCGTGCCCCACTTCGGCGACGGGCGGATGTCCCAGCGCAGGTCCTTCACGCTGTCGATGACGCCGGTGTGGGTGAGGTCGCTCACCACCTCTTCGAAGTTCGCCCAGGCCCCGAGCGCCGGCGGCAGTCCACCGGTGGGGAGTTGCTGGAACATCAGCGCGCGGTTCGAGGCGTAGCCGGTGTCGATGCCGGCCCAGAACGGGCTGGACGCCGTGAAGGCCTGCAGGTGCGGGACGTACGCGAGCATCGCGCCGAGGATCGGCAGGGCCTTGTCGCGGTCGTCGATGCCGACGTGCACGTGGACGCCCCAGATGAGCATCTGCCGCCCCCACCAGCGCGTCCGGTCGATGAGGGTCGTGTAGTGCTCGCTGTCCGGGGTGATCTCCTGCTGGTCCCACACCGCGAACGGATGCGTCCCGGAGCACATGACCTGGGCGTCGAGCGGCTCGGCGGCGTCGATGACCTCGCCGATGATGCCCGACAGCTCGCTCGTGGCGTCGCCGACCCGGGAGTGCACGCTGGAGACGACCTCGACGGTGTTCGTCAGGAGTTCCTCGGTCACCCGCTCGCGGTCGCCGATCCGTTCGTGCACGGCCGCGATGACGGCAGGGGCACGGGGCGTGAGGTCGCCGGTCGACAGGTCGACCAGCGGGAGTTCCCACTCGACGCCGATGGTCGACGGAGGGGACTCGGTGAAGCGGATGTCCATGCTGTACATCCTGCCCGGAAGGTTGTCGGACACGCACAACGAAGCACCGTTCGGGTCGTGCGGATCCGATTCACAGTAGTTCCACACCGGGCGTACTTTGGAAGGGATCACCCAGGAAGAGGTACACATGCAGTTGGTCGTGCGCGGCACGTCCGCACCACTCGTCGGGGAGCTCGACGTCCCCGTCTCGAAGTACCACGCGCACCGAGCCCTGGTGCTCGCGTCGCTGGCCAAGGGCACGAGCATCGTCTCCGGCATCAGCGCCACCCGCCAGGTCGAGTGGACCGTCGGCACGCTCCGTGCCCTCGGCGTCGACGTCAAGCGTCGCGGGAACGAGTACCACGTCACCGGGCTCGGCGGCCGGTACGAGGCCACCGACGTCGTCGACCACGGGTCCCGCGGTGCCGACGGCATCCTGAACATGGGGTCGTCCGGCACCACGCTCTACTTCATGACGGGTCTGGCGTCACTCGCCGACCAGCCGATGACGCTCGCGGGCATGAAGTACTTCCAGCGGCGGCCCATCAAGGCGCTGCTGACGTCGCTGACCCAGATGGGCATCGAGCTCGAGGCGACGAACGACTGCCCGCCCGTCACCGTGCAGCCGAAGCGCCCCCGCGGCGGCGACGTCACGATCGCCGGCACCCTGTCGCAGTGGGTCTCCGGCCTGCTGCTGGTGGCCCCGTTCGCCGAGCAGGAGACCCGGATCCACATCACCGGCGGCCGGCTGAACGAGCAGCCCTACGTCGAGCTCACCGTGCGCATGATGCGGCAGTTCGGGCTGACCATCGAGGTCTCCGACGACTGGCTCGAGTACCGGATCCCGGCGAACCAGCAGGCCTCTCCGCACGACTACGTCATCCCGCCGGACATCGGTTCCGCCGCGTTCGGCATCGCCGCTGCGGGCATCCGCGAGTCGAACCTGCTCCTGCGCGGCATGACGGCCTTCACCACCGCCGAGACCGACCACCCGGAGAGCGAGTTCCTCGACCTCGCGACGGCGATGGGCGTCCCGATGCGGATCGACGAGGAGACCGGGTTCGTGCGCATCGAGCACGACGGCTCCCCGCTCCGACCGCTCGACATCGACTGCCAGCCGATCCCCGACCTGCTGCCGGTCCTGTCGACGATGGC
This sequence comes from Curtobacterium sp. JUb34, assembly GCF_003755065.1. Lineage (NCBI taxonomy): Bacteria > Bacillati > Actinomycetota > Actinomycetes > Micrococcales > Microbacteriaceae > Curtobacterium > Curtobacterium sp. JUb34. The sequence goes on from NZ_RJVH01000002.1 coordinate 59,034, forward strand.
CACGTTCGCCGAGGGCACCACCCGGCTCTGGAACGTCGCCCACATCCGGTTGAAGGAGTCCGACCGCGTCGCGGCGATGCTGCAGCTCAACCGCATGGGCGGTCGGGCCGAGCAGGGTGCCGACGAGCTCCGCGTCACCGGTGTCGGCGCCGAGGGACTGCACGGCGCGCAGATGTCGTCGTTCAACGACCACCGCGTGCTCATGTCGCTCGCCGTCGCCGCCTCGAAGGCGCGCGGCACCTCGGGGCTGACCTACCCGCGGGCCTACCGGATCTCGTACCCGACGTTCCTCGAGGCGATGAACTCCGTCGGCCTCGACATGGAGGTCGGCGACGCCCTCGCCGCGCAGATCGCCCGCGACGACCGGGCCGACGCGGCCGAGGCCGCCGAGATGGCCGATGCACGCACCGACCTCGGCGAGCGCACCGATGGCGAGCGCACCGACGGCGAGCGCACCGACGGCGAGCGCGCCGACGCCGAGCGCACCGACCTCGGCGAGCAGCAGCCGGTCGCGCCCACGAGCCCGGAACCGCCCGCGCTCGCCGGCATCGACGCCGACCCCCTGGTGCTGAGCGAGAAGGTCCGTGCGCTCGCCACCAGCGACCCCGACGGCCTCGCCGTCATCGAGGTCGGGGGAGCAGCCCCCGTGAACACCACGTGGCGCGAGCTGCAGGACGAGGCCGACAAGGTCTCCGCGCTCCTGCTCGAACTCGGGGTCCGCACGGGCGAGTCGGTCGCCATGCAGCTGCCGAACTGGCGCGAGTTCGTGTCCATCACGCTCGGGGCGATCCAGATCGGCGCCGTCGCGACGCCGATCATGCCGGTGTTCGGCCCGCGCGAGACGACGATGACGCTCGCCCGGTCGCGTGCTCGGGTGGTGTTCCTGCCGAACCTCTTCCGCAAGCGCCGTCCGGCGCTCGAGCTCCTCGACGTCATCGACGAGGCGAAGGCCCAGCAGCGCCGGCTGTCGGTCGAGCACGTCATCGTGCTCCGGTCCGAGGCGCGCGGGCAGGTCGACGCCCCGACGAACCAGCCGCCGCTGCCCGCCGACGCCCTGGACCGGGTGGCGGCGAGCGACTGGCACTGGCGGTACTTCGACAACGCGCTCGACGCGGTGCACGTGGACGTCGACGAGATCACGTCGCGTGCGCCGGGCCCCGACGACGTCTGCCAGCTGCTGTTCACGAGCGGTACGACGGGGGAGCCGAAGGGCGTGCAGCACCCGCACCGCACCCTCGGTCTGGCCACGGCGATGCACGTCGCGCAGTCCGGCCTGACGAGCGCGGACCGGATCTACATCCCGTCGCCGCTCGCACACCAGACCGGGTTCCTGTACGGCATGCTGCTGGCGTTCCGGCTCGGTGCGCCGCAGGTCATCCAGCCCGTGTGGGACGGCACGGTCGCGCTCGAGCAGGCGTTCGGCGTCGCGAAGGCGTCGTTCGTGCAGTGCGCGACCCCGTTCCTGACCGACCTCGTCGACCTGGTCGAGGCCGGTGCCGCCCAGCCCGAGTCGCTGCGGATCTTCGTGCCGACCGGTGCCGCCGTGCCGCGGGCGCTCGCCCAGCGGGCCGCGACGGTGCTCGGCACGGCGATCCTCGGCGCGTTCGGCACGAGCGAGACCTGCCTCGGCGCCCTGTCCAGCCCGAGCGACGACCCGGCTGCCGCGTACGGGCACGATGGCCGTGCGTTGCCCGGCATCCGGATCCGGATCGTCGACGACGATGGCCACGAGCTGCCCGCCGACACCGAGGGTGACTTCGAGCTGCACTCGCCGACCATGTTCGACGGGTACCTCGATCGCCAGGACCTGACCGACGACGTCTTCACCGAGGACGGCTGGTACAGGACCGGCGACCTGGCGAAGGTCGACGCGAACGGCTTCCTGTCGATCACCGGTCGGGTGAAGGACATCATCAACCGCGGTGGCGAGAAGATCCCGGTCGTCGAGATCGAGAACCTGCTCTACCAGCACCCGCTGGTCACCGACGTGGCGATCGTCGCCATGCCGGACGCCCGACTCGGTGAGCGTGCCTGCGCGTTCGTCGTGCCGGCCGCCGGCGCCGAGCAGCTCGACTTCCGGTCGATGCAGCAGGCACTCGACAAGGCGGGCGTGAGCAAGTACTACTGGCCGGAGCGGCTCGAGTACATCGACGAACTGCCGCGCAACGCGGTCGGCAAGGTCCAGAAGAACATCCTGCGCGAGCAGGCGGCCGCGCTCGTCGCGACGAAGGAGAACGAGACACGATGACGATCGTCGAGCAGACGAGCACCGGCTTCGACGAAGCCGCCTTCCAGCAGCTCAAGGCCGAGGTCACCGAGTGGGTCCGCGGCCGTGGTGAGGAGTGGGCCGAGGAGATCGAGCGCACCGGCCAGGTCGCCCCCGAGCTGTTCCAGGAGCTCAAGGCGAACGGGTGGCTCAGCCTCGCCGCGCCGACCGAGCTCGGCGGACGGGCCATCCCGTTCTCGCGCTACCTGGAGATCATGGAGATCGTGTCGCGTTCGCACGCGTCGATCCGCATGCTCGTGCACGTCATCAACGGGACGTGGCGCGCGATGGCCCCCTACGCGACGCCGGAGCAGATCGAGCAGGTCGTCAAGCCGTCCGTCGCCGGCGACACGCTCGTCGCGTTCACCCTGACCGAGGCCACCGCGGGCACCGGCGCGGACATCCGGACCACCGTCCGCCGCGAGGGCGACACCTACGTGATGAACGGCGAGAAGCACCTCATCACGTTCGGCGTCAAGGCCGACTACTGGCTCATCGCCGCCCGCCTCGAGGGCACCACCGGTCAGGACGGCACGGTCGCGTTCCTCATGCCGAACAGCGGGCTGCCGGGTGCCGAGGTGATCGACGACTCCGACACCATGGGCATCCGCGGCACCGACCACGCGATCCTGCGCTTCACCGACGTGCCCGTGCCGGCCAGTGCGCTGCTCGGCGCCGAGGGCCAGGGGCTCGAGGTCGCGCTCGGCGGCTTCCTGCTGCCGAGTCGTGTGTCCGTCGCGATGAGCGCCGTCGGCCTCGCCGAGCGGGCCAACGAGCTCGCCGTCGAGTACGCCAACAAGCGCGAGACCTTCGGCAAGCAGCTCTCCAGCCGCCAGGCGATCCAGTTCTACCTGGCCGAGAACTACGCCGACATCGCCGCCGCCCGCGCCCTGGTCCTCGAGGCCGCCCGCGCCTACGAGGAGGACCGTCCCGACGCCGGCACGCTGTCCAGCGCCTCGAAGATGGTCGCCGTCGACATGCTCGCCCGCGTCACCGACAAGGCCCTGCAGGTGCACGGCGGCCAGGGCTACTGGAAGCGCAACGCGATCGAGCGCGTCTACCGCGACGCGCGCGCGCAGCGCTTCGAAGAGGGCACCAACGAGATCCAGAAGCTGGTCGTCGGCCGCGCCGTCGTCACCGGCACGGCCGGGTTCTAGACCACCACCACCCACCGGACGGGAGGCCCGTGGCGGGCCCGCCCCGCGCCTCCCGTCCTTCCCCACGCACGTAGAGGACCGCAGTGACCGACACCACCAACGCACCCATCGCACTGATCACGGGCGCTTCGCGCGGCATCGGCCGCCTGCTCGCGCAGAAGCTCGGCCAGCGCGGCGTCACCGTCGTGGTGACGTACAAGGGCAACGCCGACCTGGCCGAGGAGTCGCTGGCCGACGTCAAGGCCGCCGGCGGCGACGGCATCACCGCGCAGGTCGACATCGAGCAGCCGGAGTCGATCGACGCCCTGTTCGACCTGGTGCGCGACACCTACGGCCGCCTCGACCACTTCGTCGCGAACGCTGCCGCCAGCGCGTTCAAGCCGGTCAAGGAGCTCAAGCTGCACCACCTGGACCGCAGCTACGCCACCAACGCCCGCTCGTTCGTGCTCGGGGCGCAACGCGCTGCCGAGCTGATGGACCGGGGTGGCCGCATCGTCGTCGTGACCTCGTACGGATCGCTCCGCGCCTTCCCGACCTACGCCGCACTCGGTGCCGCCAAGGCGATGAGCGAGTCGTACATGAAGTACATGGCGGTCGAGTTCGGACCGCGTCAGATCACCGTGAACGCGGTGAACGGCGGCCTCATCGACACCGACTCGCTCGAGTACTTCTACACGAAGGTCCCCGGGCAGGCGCCGATCGACTCCGTGTTCGAGAAGCTCCCACTGCAGCGCCCCGGCACCGCCGACGACATGGCGGACGCCGTCGACTTCCTGCTGTCGGACAAGGCCGGGTACATCACCGGGCAGGTGCTGTCGGTCGACGGCGGGCTGACCGTGATCGCGCCGCCGTTCTGGGCGGACACGACGTCGCCGCTCCGCGACGCGGTGCTGCCGGCCGACGCCGCGGGCGCGGACACCGCAGAATAGGCGCATGAGCAGCGTCGCTTCCGCCCCCGTCGTGCCGGACTCCCTCCGGACCGTCGCATCACCCTGGACCCTCGGCCCCCTGCACCTGGCCAACCGGGTGGTGATGGGGTCGATGCACACCGGCCTCGAGGTGCACGACGACGGCGGGGCCGGCATGGCGGCGTTCTACCGCGAACGGGCGGCCGGCGGCGCGGCGTGCATCATCACGGGCGGCATCGGGGTGAACGACGAGGCCCGGGGCGGCCCCGACTTCGCCGTGTTCGGCGTCGGGGGAGCGGACGAGCGGTTCCGTACGGCGGTCGACGCCGTGCACGAGGAGGGCTCCACGATCCTCGCCCAGCTCTTCCACGCCGGTCGCTACGCGCTCGCCGCGGGGATGGTCGACCGGCACGGGGAGCCCCAGCGGGTGGTGGCACCGACGGCCCTGCCGTGGGCGGCCGCCCGCGGCGTGGTGCCGACGGCACTGACCGCCGCCGAGGTCGAGCGCACCATCGAGGACTTCGCCGCTGCGGCCCGGTCCGCGCGCGACATCGGGTTCGACGGCGTCGAGATCATGGCGTCCGAGGGGTACCTGATCAACCAGTTCCAGTCGCCGCTGACGAACCTGCGCGACGACGAGTGGGGCGGTGACGCCGTCCGTCGCCGGCGCTTCACGATCGAGGTGGTCCGCGCGGTGCGCACCGCGGTGCCCGGGCTCGCCGTGACGATCCGGCTCTCCGGCGCCGACCTGATGCCCGGGTCCTCGACCGATGACGACGTCGACGCCCTCGTGCACGACCTGCTGCCGCTCGGGCTCGACGGCATCTCGGTGGGGATCGGCTGGCACGAGTCCCGCACCCCGACCGTGCAGGCCGCGGTGCCGCACGGTGCCTGGCTCGACTACGCCGCGCGCATCGCCGGGGTCGTGCGCGCGTCGTCGTACCCCGACGTCCGCGTGATCGCCTCGAACCGGATGACCGACCTGCGCGACGGCGAGACCGTCCTCGCCGACGGGACAATCGACGCCGTCGCCCTGGCCCGACCGTTCCTCGCCGACCCGGCCCTCGTGAACCGCTCGCTCGCGGGCCGGTTCGCCCTGGTGAACACCTGCATCGGCTGCAACCAGGCGTGCCTCGACCGCTCGATCATCGGCGCGCCGGTCTCCTGCCTGGTCAACCCGCGCGCCGCCCGCGAGGTCGCGTTCCCCACGCGTCCGACCACCGACCCGAAGCGCGTCGACGTCGTCGGCGGAGGACCGGCCGGCCTCGCCGCCGCGGTCGACGCCGCCCGACGCGGCCACCACGTCACCGTGTGGGAAGCCGCCGACCGGCTCGGCGGCCAGTTCGGCCTCGCCGCCCTCGTCCCCGGCAAGGAGGACTACGCCGCGACGGTCCGGGCCGCCCGCGCCGAGCTCGACGAGCGCGGTGCCACCGTGCACCTCGGGCGCCCGGCGACGGCCGCCGACCTCGCCGGTAGCGACGCCGTCGTCCTCGCAGCCGGGGTGGTCCCGCGGGACGTCGACGTCCCCGGCAGCGACCTGCCGCACGTCCTGTCGTACGAGCGGGCACTCCGCGAGGGCGTGCCCGCCGGTACCGTCGCGATCATCGGCGGCGGTGGCATCGGCGTCGACACCGCGGCGTTCCTGACCGAGTCGCCCGACGAGGCCGTCCGGGCCACCGAGTTCGCGGCCCGCTGGGACCTCGACGTCTCCGGTGCACTCGTCGGCGACGTGCCCCAGCGACTGCCCGCTGCGGCACGCACGATCCGGCCGGGCGCCGACGTCACCGTGCTCCGCCGCTCGGGCAAGTTCGGCCAGGGCGTCGGGATCACCTCGCGCTGGGTCGCCATCGGTCGCCTCCGTGACGCCGGGGTGCACATGGTGGGCGGCGTGCAGGAGTACCTGCGCATCGAGCCCGGCGCCCTCTGGATCCGCGACGAGCACGGCGAGGAGCGCGCGATCCCGGCGGACAGCGTCGTGGTCTGCGCCGGGCAGGAACGCGCGATCGACACCGATGGCGACGTGCCCGGCGGACTCGTGACGGGCCTCCAGGCCGCCGGTGTGCCGTTCGCCGTCGTCGGCGGCGCTCGCGACGCACGGAGCGTGGACGCGGTCCGCGCGACGTCCGAGGCCCTCGAAGCGGTCCGGCGACTCGCGCCGTAGCGCGTCGGCTCGCATCGCGGCCGGGAATCTGTAAGAATGAACGGTCGAATCGCCGCAGCTCGACCCTCTATCCAGCTGTGAGCGATCTCTCTCGAGCTTTCACCGTGTGTGCCCCCACGCCCGCGGTTCCGGTTCAACCACAACGTAAGCAAACAGGAGCAATTGTGGCTGTCAAGATCCGTCTGAAGCGTCTCGGTAAGATCCGTGCGCCCTACTACCGCATCGTCGTCGCCGACTCGCGCACCAAGCGCGATGGTCGTGTCCTCGAGGAGATCGGTCAGTACCACCCGACCGAGGAGCCCTCGGTCATCAAGATCGAGTCCGAGCGTGCGCTCTACTGGCTCGGCGTCGGCGCGCAGCCGACCGAGCAGGTCGCGGCCCTCCTCAAGCTGACCGGCGACTGGGCCAAGTTCAAGGGCGAGAAGGACACCGCGTCCAAGGTCAAGGTCGCCGAGCCGAAGCCGGCCTTCCAGGTCGACTCCTCGAAGAAGGCCGTCCTCAAGCCGAAGTCGGAGAAGACGGCTCCCGCCGCCAAGGCCGATGACGCCGAGACCGCCGACGAGACGACCGAGGCGTAGTCCTTGCTCGAATCCGCGCTGACGCACCTCGTCAAGGGGATCGTCGATCACCCTGACGACGTGCGCGTCGCCAGCTCCACCTCCCCGCGGGGCGAGGTCCTCGAGGTGCGCGTGCACCCCGAGGACCTCGGCCGCGTGATCGGACGTGCCGGGCGGACCGCCAAGGCACTCCGCACCCTCGTCTCGGCCCTGGCCGACGGCAAGCGGGTGCGGGTCGACGTGGTCGACACCGATTCCTAGGGAGACGACCCAGCTCCGGGTGGGTCGCATCACGAAGGCACACGGGCTCAAGGGCGGCATCAAGCTCGAGCTCTACACCGACGACCCGGATCGTCGGTTCACCCCCGGTGCCACGTTCACGCTCCAGGTCCCCGACGACTCACCGTGGTCGGGCAAGACCCTCGAGCTGGACGAACTCCGCTGGTACAACGGTCACCCCGTCGCGTTCTTCGCCGGGATCGACGACCGCACCGCGGCCGAGTCCCTGGCGCGCATCATCCTCTGGGTGGAGCAGGACGCCGACGCCGAGACCGGCGAGGACGACGCCTGGTACGACCACCAGCTCGTCGGGCTGAAGGTCCTGCGCGACGGCGTCGAGGTCGGCACCGTCGCCCGCGTGGACCACATGCCGGCGCAGGACCTGCTCGCGATCGACACCCCGTCCCGCGGCGAGGTCCTCGTGCCGTTCGTCGCGGCCATCGTGCCGGCGGTCGACATCGCGGCGGGCACCGTCACGGTCACACCGCCGCAGGGGCTGTTCGAGGACCCCGAGGACACCTCCCGGCCCGAGACGGTCACGGACTAGCTGCCGTGCGGATCGACATCGTCACGATCTTCCCGGAGTTCTTCTCCGTGCTGGACGTGTCCCTGCTCGGCAAGGCCCGGCAGCAGAACATCCTCGACCTGCACGTGCACGACCTGCGCTCGTGGACGACCGACCGGCACCGCACCGTCGACGACACCCCGTACGGCGGCGGCGCCGGCATGGTGATGAAGCCCGAGCCGTGGGCGCAGGCACTGGACGCGCTGCTCCGGCCGGACGGCTCGTCGACCCTGGTGGTCCCGACCCCCGCCGGCACGCCCTTCACGCAGTCCATCGCGCGCTCGCTCGCATCGACGTCCGACCACCTCGTGTTCGCCTGCGGGCGCTACGAGGGCATCGACGCCCGCGTCTTCGAGTGGGCGGCGTCTCGCTGCTCGGTCGTCGAGCTCTCGCTCGGTGACTACGTGCTGAACGGCGGCGAGGTCGCGGCGATGGCCATGATCGAGGCCGTCGGCCGACTCGTCCCCGGCGTCGTCGGCAACCCAGAGTCCCTGGTCGAGGAGTCCCACGAGGACGGTCTGCTCGAGTACCCCTCGTACACGAAGCCCGCCTCGTGGCGCGGCTTCGACGTCCCCGACGTGCTGCTCAGCGGGCACCACGCGCGGGTCGGTGCCTGGCGGCACGAGCAGCAGGTGGAGCGGACGCGTCGCGTCCGGCCCGACCTGCTGCCCGACGCGTAGCGCCTTCCTGCCCCGGGCTGGTCGCCGGGCTTGCCGGTCGCCGGTCGCCGGTCGCCGGTTGTCGCTTTCGCGAAAGCGACAGTCTGCCGTGGAACATCCGCGGGCAACTGTCGCCGTCGCGCACATGACGGCGGGCGCAGCCGAGATCTGTCGCTTTGGGGTACTGGTCGCGACCCGTGACGGACTGGAGGCGCGGGGCGGGGCTGCACCGTCCTCCCTCGCAGGCTCGGTCGGCGCGGCCCGCGTGACGCTGGCGCGTCACCGCTGAGCGGGTCGCGCCAGTCCGTCAGGCGGTCGGGTCGGCGCGCTGGGCGCGACGCAGGGTCAGGACCTCGGGTCCGGCCTCGGTGACCGCCACCGTGTGCTCGACGTGCGCTGCACGGGAGCCGTCGACGCTCCGGAGCGTCCAGCCGTCGTCGTCCTGGTACAGCTCGTCGGTGCCCTGCATGAGCCACGGCTCGATGGCGACCACCAGGCCGGGCCGGAGCTTCAGGCCGCGGCCCGGACGTCCGTCGTTCGGCACGTGCGGGTCGCCGTGCATGGTCCGACCGACGCCGTGTCCGCCGAACTGCAGGTTGACGCCGTAGCCGGCCTGCTTCGCCACGTGTCCGATCGCGTGCGACACGTCGCCGAGCTTGTTGCCCGGCGCCGCCTGCGCGACACCGGCGGCCAGTGCGCGCTCGACGGTGGCGATGAGTGCCTGGTCCTCGTCGCGGGGCGTCCCGACCTGCACCGACACGGCGGAGTCCGCCACCCAGCCGTCGACGCTCGCCGCGAAGTCCAGGCTGACGAGGTCGCCGTCCTGCAGCACGTGGTCGAAGGGCAGACCGTGCAGCGCGGCGTCGTTCACAGAGGTGCAGAGGTTCTTGCCGAACGGCGACCTGCCGAACGAGGGGTGGTAGTCGACGTAGCAGCTCTCGGCGCCCCGGTCGGCGATCATCCGCGCGGCGACGCGGTCGAGCTCGAGCAGGTTCACGCCGACGTCGACGGTGTCGAGCAGCTCGTCGAGGACGTCGGCCACGAACCGACCGGCGACGCGCAGGCCGTCGAGTTCGGTGGGGGTGCGCAGTTCGATCATGGGTCCATCCTCGCTGTTTTGCCCCCGGCGTTCCGTGTGGCAGTATGGATCGCTGTGCCCTGGCTGGACTCTGCCACGGGGGAGTCGCCGACACCGGGCACGCACCACCACTTCATCAGACATCGATCCGCGGCGACCCGTGTGCGTCCGCAGAGAGTAGAACAGCCATGAGCCAGCTCCTCGACAACGTCGACGCAGCATCGCTGCGGACCGACGTCCCGGACTTCCGCGCCGGAGACACCATCAAGGTGCACGTGAACATCGTCGAAGGCACGCGCTCGCGTATCCAGGTCTTCCAGGGTGTCGTCATCGGCCGCCAGGGCCACGGCGTCGGCGAGACCTTCAAGGTCCGCAAGGTGAGCTTCCAGGTCGGCGTCGAGCGCTGGTTCCCGGTGCACTCGCCGATCATCGACCACATCGAGATCGTCACCAAGGGTGACGTTCGTCGCGCGAAGCTCTACTACCTGCGCGAGCTCCGCGGCAAGGCGGCCCGCCGCAAGATCAAGGAGAAGCGCGACGCCTGATCGCCTTCACAGTGAGCGTCCGCGAGCCGGACGCCGCTGCTGGCCCCTCGCCGATGTACGGTTGTGCATCGACGGGGGGCTTTCCCTTTGCGCCCGCTGAACCCGGGCGGACGCGGTGTGAACGAGAGCGGAAATGACGGACACGACAGAGGAATCCGGGCGCAGGCCCCGGCCCGAGAAACAGCGCAACGGGATCCTCACATTCCTCCGCGACCTCGTCATCATCTTCATCGCGGCACTGCTCGTGTCGTTCCTGGTCAAGACGTTCCTGATCCGTTCGTTCTACATCCCGTCGGCGTCGATGGAGAACACGCTGCAGATCAACGACCGCGTGATCGTCAACGAACTCGTCCCGGGTGCCGTGGCGCTCAAGCGCGGCGACGTCGTCGTGTTCAAGGACCCGGGCGGATGGCTCGCCGGGTCCGAGGTGCCGAGCGTGACGCCCGACACCCAGCCCGCCAAGGCCATCGACTGGGTGCTGACGCAGATCGGTCTCGGGACCGGCGACAGCGACGACCACCTCATCAAACGCGTGATCGGCCTGCCGGGTGACAAGGTCTCCTGCTGCAACGACCTCGGGCAGATGTCCGTGAACGGCGTCCCCATCAAGGAGCCGTACCTCAAGCTGCCGGCCGGCGCCCCTGCATCGGCGACCGACTTCTCCGTCACCGTGCCGAAGGGCACCATCTGGGTGATGGGCGACAACCGCAACGACTCCAAGGACTCCCGCTACAACGGGGACACCCCGTCGAAGGGGTTCGTGCCGCTGTCCGACGTGACCGGCCGCGCCTTCGTGATCTCCTGGCCGACGAGCCGCTGGACGTGGCTCGACGACCACCCCGAGGTGTTCGCCGGCGTGGAGGAGCGCGACCAGTGACCGCCGTCCGCCCGTCCCTGCGTGTCGAGAAGCGACTGCTCGGCGCCGGCCGCGTCACGGTCATCGGGATGGACGAGGTCGGCCGTGGCGCGATCGCCGGCCCTGTGGGTGTGGGCGTCGCGGCCGTGACGATCGACGTCGGACGGGTCCCGCAGGGCCTGGCTGACTCGAAGCTCCTGTCGGCTGCCCGCCGGACGGACCTGGTCCCCGTCGTCACACGGTGGGCGCGCACCGCCGTCGGCATGGCGTCCGCCGAGTACGTCGACCGGCAGGGGATCGTCCCGGCGCTCGGTGCCGCGGGCGCGCAGGCACTCGAGTCGCTGGTCGCCGGAGGCCTGTCGCTCGACGGCGCCGTGGTCGTGCTGGACGGGTCCTTCGACTGGCTCACCCGAGCCGTCCCGGCGTCCCTCCGGCCACCCACGGACCCGCTCGAGGTCGTCGTGCAGGTCAAGGCCGACCGCGACTGCGCATCGGTCGCCGCGGCGTCGATCGTGGCGAAGGTCGCACGGGACGCCCTGATGATCGCGGCCCACGACGAGGCGCCCCACTACGCCTGGGCGTCGAACAAGGGCTACGGCTCGACCGCGCACTACGACGCCATCCGCACGGTCGGGGCGCACGCCCTGCACCGGAAGTCGTGGTTGCACCAGGCCTCGAGCGTCTCGCTGGACGGCTTCGACGCGCTCGTCGGCTGACGGCTGCTCCCTCCCGCACCCGTGAGGTTCCGAAATCTCGGCATCTCGGCGCACCTCCCGCTCGGACGTGAAACCTCGGTGGAACGCAGGCGGCGTGTTGTGGAACCTCGATGAGCTCAGGTGGGGGCAAGTGTCGAGGTCGCGCGCTGCTGCGGCTGTCGCCGTAGACTGTGGGCGCAATGGATGAGGACGAATTCGACGACTACGACCGCGAGGTCGAGCTGGCCCTGTACCGCGAGTACCGCGACGTCGTGTCGCAGTTCCGCTACGTGGTCGAGACGGAGCGACGTTTCTACCTGGCGAACGAGGTCGAACTCGTGCGCCGGGACACCGAGCACGATTTCTACTTCGAACTGACGATGAACGACGTCTGGGTGTGGGACGTCTACCGTTCCGACCGGTTCGTGAAGGGCGTGCGCGTCCTCACGTTCAAGGACGTGAATGTCGAAGAACTGACGTCGCGAGAACTCGAACTCCCGAAGGAACTCGCACTCGACGAGTGATCTTCATTTCCGGTGCATTCGGTGAATCGCCGGTGATCGGTGACGTGCGGCAATTCCACGCGGTATTCTGATCGGGATTTCCCGTCCAATGAACAGGAGCCGCGCATGGCACAGAAGGTCACCGTCCAGCTCGTCGACGACCTCGACGATTCCCCCATCACCACCGGTGAAGGACGCACGGTCGAATTCGGTTTCGACGGATCGTCGTACGAGATCGACCTGACGAACGACAACGTCGACAAGTTCCGTGAAGCGATCTCCGACTACATCGCAGCAGCGCGCAAGGTCTCCGGTCGTCGTACCGGTGGCACGGCTCCGAAGTCGGCCCCGAAGCGCGGGAACTCGGAAGAGCTCGGCAAGATCCGCGAATGGGCGAAGGAGAACGGCTACGAGGTCTCGACCCGTGGTCGTATCTCGACCCAGGTGCAGGAAGCGTACGCAGCCGCACACTGATCCGCTGCTGACGAAGGACCCGGGTGATCGCGATCACCCGGGTCCTTCGTCATTCCTCCCCAAAGCGGATCGTCCGCACCTGATTCCACAGATCCACCGTCTGCGCTGTCCGCCGCGGCCGGCCGCGCGATCGTTGTCGCGGAGGCAACGACATGGAACAGAAGGTGCAGGGTCCGCCCGGACGAACACTCCGCAACGGTCGCTTGGGGCGGTTCGGTGAAGACCGGGCCGTGGCATGGTTGCAAAGCCGGGGATTCCGGGTCCTCGAACGGAACTGGCGGTGTGCCCGCGGCGAGATCGACATCGTCGCGTGGGATTCCTGCACGCTCGCGTTCATCGAGGTGAAGACACGATCCGGGACGGCGACGGGACATCCGTTCGAGGCGATCACGGTGACGAAGCGCGCCCGGATGCGGCGACTCGTCCCCGAGTGGTTCGACGCTCATCCCGAAGTGCATGCACGCGCCGTCCGCATCGACGTCGTCGCGGTGCACGTCGACGGGCCCCGGACCGCCGTGGAACACCTGGCGGGTGTGCTGTGACGGGCATCGGTCGTGCTGCGGCCGTCGCCCTGCTCGGGGTGACCGGCCGCCGGATCGAGGTCGAGGCCCACCTGACCAGCCAGCTGCCCGCGTTCAGCATCATCGGACTGCCCGACACCTCGCTCGGCGAGGCGCGCGAGCGGGTCCGAGCCGCTGCTGCGAACGCCGGGTGTCCACTGCCGGCACGCCGGATCACGGTGAACCTGACGCCCGCGGCGATCCCGAAGCGCGGTTCCGGGTTCGACCTGGCGATCGCCATGGCGGTGCTCGCCGGGGCCGGGCTCGCCCCCGACGTCAGCGAGCGCATCGTCTACATCGGTGAGCTCGGCCTGGACGGCCGGGTCCGACCGGTCGCCGGGGTCATCCCGATGCTGCTGGCCGCGCGAGACGCCGGAGCCGACCGGGTCGTGCTGCCGATCGGCAACTTGCCCGAAGCACGCGTGGTCGACGGCGTGCGCACCACCGGAGTCGACTCGCTCCGGGCGGCCGCGATCGACGCCGGAGCGCTGTTGCCGCCGGTCGAGGTCGACGCGGTGCTGCCGGTGCCGGTGCCGACGGTCGAACGCCCGGTGGCCGAGTTGTCGGACGTCGTCGGCAACCCGATCGGGGTGCGCGCCGTCATCGCCGCCGCGGCCGGCGGACACCACGCCCTCCTGCTCGGTCCGCCCGGTGCCGGCAAGACGATGCTCGCCGAGCGGCTCCCCGGACTCCTGCCCGACCTCGACGACGCGACCGCGCTGGAGGTCGCGGCCGTCCGGTCCGTCGCCGGACTCGGTTCGGCATCGTGGAGCACGAAGCCCCCGTGGGAGGCCCCGCACCACTCGGCGTCGGCGATCTCGCTGATCGGGGGAGGCTCCGGTGTGCTGCGACCGGGAGCGGTGTCGCGGGCGACCGGCGGCATCCTGTTCCTCGACGAAGCGCCGGAGTTCCCCCGGGCGGTGCTCGATGCGCTCCGGCAGCCGCTCGAGTCGGGGCGGATCACGATCCACCGCGCAGCGGGGGCCGCCGAGTTCCCGGCGCGGTGCCAGGTCGTGCTCGCCGCCAACCCCTGCCCGTGCGGGAACGCCGGTGGTCCGCACGGCCAGCCGTGCGAGTGTCCGCCGAGTGCGGTCCGGCGCTACCTCGGCCGCATGTCCGGACCGCTGCTCGACCGGATGGACATCCGGGTGCTCGTCCCCCGGGTGACGACGGGGAAGATGCGCGGTGCGGACGGGAACGCTCCGACGACGGCCGAGGCCCGCGCCGGGGTCGCTGTTGCCCGGGCACGGATGGCTGCACGCCTCCGAGGGACCGGATGGACGAAGAACGCCGAGGTCACCGGAGCGTGGCTGCGGGCGGACGGTCGGATCGAACCGCGTTCGACCACCGAGCTCGACCGGGCGCTCGACCTCGGCACCCTGACCATGCGGGGCTGGGACCGGGTGATGCGGCTCGCCTGGACCCTCGCCGACCTCGATGCGGTCGACCGTCCGACCAGGACCCACGTCCGGGGCGCCCTCGCCCTCCGGAGCGCACTGTGAACGGCGTGGGCTCCGGACACGGCGGCGAACTCCTCGTCGCGATCCGGCGGATCCTCGGAACCGACGACACATCGGATCCGATGGAGACCGCAGCCCGGGTCGCGTGGTCCGTGATCGTGGAGCCGGGGGACTCCGTCGCGGGCGAGCTGATGGCTGCCTTCGGTCCGCAGCGTGCCCTGGGCTCGGTCCTGTCGGCGGCGGATGGTGCGTTCGACGAGCTGCTCGCCGACTGCGTCGAGGCCGGTGTGCCCGGGGCGGAAGATGCCGACGTCTTCGCCGGTGTCCTGCGCACGGCGATCGACCGATGGCGACCGCGGCTTTCCCGGTCCGACGTGGCCGACGTCGTCGCCGCGGCCGAGAGCGTCGGTGCCCGACTGCTCGTTCCCGGTGCTCCTGGATGGCCGACGGCGCTCGACGATCTCGGCCCGCACGCCCCGCTCGTGCTCTGGACGCGCAGCGCCACCACGAGCGTCGGCGACGGTGCACCCGCACTGGCCGTGGTCGGATCGCGGGCGAACACCGTCGCCGGGGCCGAGGCCGCCGCCGAGATCACCTCGACCGCGGCGGACGCCGGTTGCACGATCACCAGCGGTGGTGCGTACGGCATCGACGCCGTCGCACACCGCGTCGCGATCGCCGCCGGCGCGCCGACGGTTGCGGTCCTCGCCGGGGGCATCGACCAGCTCTACCCCGCTGGCAACGTCCAGCTGCTCCGCAACGTCGCTCGGCAGGGGGCGCTGCTGGCCGAGTCGGCGCCGGGGACACGGCCGACCCGGTGGCGCTTCCTGGCACGGAACCGGTTGATCGCCGCCCTCGCGGACGCGACGGTCGTCGTGGAGGCCGGCGCGCGATCCGGCGCGCTCAACACCGCGCACCACGCCGGCCAGCTCGGCCGCCCGGTGTTCGCCGTGCCGGGAGCGTTCGCGTCCTCGGCGTCGGTCGGGTGCCACCGGCTCGTGGCGCAGGGCCGGGCACAACTCGTCGTGCACCCGGGGGACCCGATCACCGCGTTGCGCCCGGCGACCGCGTCCGGTGCATCCGCGGTGCCGGACCAGCCCCTCGTTTCGGTCCAGCGTGATCCGGAGGTCGTCCGCGTCCTCGACGCGCTCGGCCGTCGTGCCCTGCCAGAGGTCGAGATCGCTCGTCGGTCCGGGCTGTCCGGAGCCGAGGTGGCGGATGCCCTCGCGCTCGCGCAGCTGCAGGGGCTCGTGGCGCACAGCAGCGGCGGGTGGGGCCGCGCATGACGTCGGCCAGCCGTACGCTGACGACGTGGTGGACCGAGCGGAGCAGACGGACGGGCGACTCGTGGCGGCGGTCGACACGTTCCTCGGGAACGCTCGACACGCCAGGGGCCTCAGCGAACAGACGCTGCGCGCGTACGCGAACGACCTCGAGCAGTTCATCGAGTTCGCCGCGCGGCGTGGTGTCGTCGGCATCGACGGGGTCGACCTCGAACTCCTCCGTGACTGGTTGTGGGAAGCCGACCAGCGGGGGCTTGCCCGGTCGACGATCGCCCGCCGGTCGTCGTCGGTGCGGGCGTTCACCCGGTGGGCGAGCGAGACCGGGGTGACCGCGACGGACGCCGGCGTGCGGCTCCGTGCGCCGAAGGGTGGTTCGCACCTGCCGCGGGTGGTGTCGGCCGACCAGGTCCGCGGGATGCTCGACGGCCTCGCGGTCCGTGCGGCGACCGACGATCCGAAGGCGCTGCGGGACCTCGCGCTCGTGGAGTTGCTGTACGCCGCGGCGATCCGGGTGAGCGAACTCGTCTGCATCGACGTCGCGGACGTCGATCGCGGGCGCCTCACGGTCCGGGTGCTCGGGAAGGGCGGGAAGGAGCGGGTCGTCCCGTTCGGCGTCCCGGCTCGCGACGCGCTCGAGGCGTGGACGTCGCGAGGGCGTCCGACCCTCGCAGAGCGGGCCGGTGTTCCGAGCACCGCTCTGTTCCTCGGCGACCAGGGCGGTCGGCTCGGGGTGCGCAGCGCGTACCGCGTGGTCGCTCGACTGCTCGGCGACCTGCCCGGTGAGGGGCCGAGCGGACCACACACCTTCCGGCACACTGCGGCGACGCACCTGCTCGACGGGGGAGCGGACCTGCGTGCGGTGCAGGAACTGCTCGGGCACGCGAGCCTCGGGACGACGCAGATCTACACGCACGTGTCCTCGGCGCGGCTGCGCGAGGTCTACCGGACGGCCCACCCGCGCGCCTGACACGCGACCGGTGCGCTCGCAGGAACGCGACCGGCGGAACTGGCAGGACCGGTTCGACCGGTGCCACCGGCGCGACCGGCGCTGCCGGTGCCACCGGCGCGACCGGCGCCACTGGCGCGATCGCCACGCCTGCAGGAACGGGGCCGGCGCAAGCGGCGTGCCCGCCCGATAGGGTCACCACGCGCCCGTCGTACCCGCCCCGTCCGAGTCACATCGATCAGCGCTTCGCGCCGACGCTCACCCGGGCCAGGCGGACTCCGGCAGCAGGACGGGCCACTCCGCCGGCGGCAGGTACGGCACCGGGTCCATGTAGCGGCCGTCCACCCTCGCGCCGAGGTGCAGGCACGGGGCCGTGGCCGGGCAGTGCCCGACGGACACCCGCCCGACCGGATCGCCCTGTCGGACGTCGTCCCCTGCGGCGACGAGCGGCTGCACCGAGTCGAGGGTGCTGACGAGCCCACCGCCGTGGTCGATGGTCACTACGCTGCGGCCGCCGACAGGTCCGGCGAACGCCACCGTGCCGTCGTCGACCGCATCCGCCAGCGTGCCGATCGGCGCAGGGACGTCGATCCCGCGGTGACCGGCGGCGTAGTCGTCGGACGGGGGCTCCCACCCGCGCTCGACCACCCGTGTGCCGGTCGGCCAGACCCACGGTTCGGCAGCGCGAGTCGCCGCCCTACGGTCCCGCTGGTCGAGCAGGCCATCCGGCACCGGCGTCGGTGTCCCCGACGAGCCGGTGAGCACCCCGACCAGACCGAGCGCCCCGAGCACCCCGGCCAGACCGAGCGCCCCGAGCACCCCGGCCAGACCGAGCGCTCCGAGCACCCCGGCCAGACCGAGCGCCCCGAGCATCCCGAACGGCTTCGCCACGACGCCCGCGACCGCGGGGAGCCGAGCACCGGAGCCGGGGAACACGAGCATGCCGCCACTCTGTCCGGCCCAGACCGGCCACACGACCGAGGTGGGCCTGCCCGTGGATGGTGGGGCGGGCCTCCCGGCCTGTGGAGGGACAGCGCAACCGCAACGAACGACGTCCTCGATGTCGCACGACGTCGAGGGTGTCGTTCCGAGTCGAGCCGACACCACGACACCGCACCCCCACCCCCGACACCGCACCCGCACCCGGTTATGACCACATCCCCCACGAGGAGTACAGTCGGGGCCGCTCCGGACCACGCAACGCCGCACGGACGGCGAACGAGCCGACCGCCGGGGCACCGTGCCCACAGCAGCACGGCCGGCAGAACCCAGGAGCATCGTGTCCAACACAGCCACCGGGCACGGCGAGGACCGTGCGTTCAAGGGGAAGGTCACCGCGTTCGCCATCGCAGCAGCGGTGGGCGGTTTCCTCTTCGGTTTCGACTCGTCGGTCATCAACGGCGCCGTCGAGGCCATCAAGGGCGAGTTCGGCCTGTCCGAGGCGGCGAGCGGCTTCGCGGTCGCGTCCGCCCTCATCGGCTGTGCGTTCGGCGCCTACTTCGCCGGTCGCCTCGCTGACCGCTGGGGCCGCACCCGGGTGATGTTCTGGGCCGCTGTCCTGTTCCTGGTGAGCTCGATCGGCTCCGGCTTCGCGTTCGCCACGTGGGACTTCGTCCTGTGGCGCCTCGTCGGCGGCCTCGGCATCGGGACCGCCTCGGTGATCGCGCCGGCGTACATCTCCGAGGTCTCCCCGAAGGCCATCCGCGGGCGGCTGGCCTCGTTCCAGCAGCTCGCCATCACGCTCGGTATCTTCGCCGCGCTGCTGTCGGACCAGTTCTTCGCCGTGACCGCCGGTGGCGCGTCCGAGGTCGTCCTCGGGCTGCCGGCCTGGCGCTGGATGTTCCTGGTCGGCGTGATCCCGTCGGTCGTGTACGGCATCCTGGCGATCACGCTGCCGGAGTCGCCGCGGTACCTGCTCGCAAAGGGCCGGACCGAGGACGCACGGGAGGTCATGACCAAGATCGTCCCGCGCGAGACCGTCAACACGAGCCTGGAGGAGATCCAGGACGGCATCAAGAAGGAAGCCAACGAGAAGAAGGGCTCCATCCGGGGCAACCGCTTCGGCCTGCAGCCCATCGTCTGGGTCGGCATCATCCTGGCCGTGCTGCAGCAGTTCGTCGGCATCAACGTGATCTTCTACTACTCGACGACGCTCTGGCAGGCCGTCGGGTTCAAGGAGAGCGACTCGTTCCTCATCTCGACGATCACCTCGGTGGTGAACGTCGCCGTGACCTTCATCGCGATCTTCCTGGTCGACAAGGTCGGGCGGAAGCCCCTCCTGGTGACCGGTTCCGCGGGCATGTTCATCTCGCTGGCGATGGTCGCGATCGCGTTCTCGCAGTCGACGATCGTGGACGGCAACCCGAGCCTGCCCGGCTCGTGGGGTGTCATCGCCCTCATCTTCGCGAACCTGTTCGTCGTGTCGTTCGGTGCGACGTGGGGTCCGCTCATGTGGGTGCTGCTCGGCGAGATGTTCCCGAACCGCATCCGCGCCACGGCGCTCGGTATCGGTTCGGCCGCCAACTGGGTCGCGAACTTCATCGTCACCATCACCTTCCCGGTGCTGTCCGGCTTCAACCTGACGGTCACGTACGGCATCTACGCGCTGTTCGCGCTGATCTCGTTCTTCTTCGTCATCGCGAAGATCCCCGAGACCAAGGGCCGCTCGCTCGAGGAGATGGGCATCTCGGCCGAGGGCGACACGGTGAACGCGAAGTCCTGACGGACCCAGAACACACCGGACAGGGCCCACGCCGCCGGTTCCGGACCGTCGCGCCAGCGACGGGCCGGCCGTGCCGGTGGGGAGAGGCCCGGATCACGTCAGCCGGTCGGCGCGCGTGATCCGGGCCTCCTGTCTGCTAGCATTTCTCCAGCAGTGCGCTGATGCGCGCTGACTTCGCGTGTCCACAGGGTCGTCAACGGTTCGCCGTCTTCGACCGGCACCCGACCATCGGTCCCGCTCTCACGAGCGGGCGGTCGCGTGCCAGGACACCAGGGATCACGACCTCCGGTCGTGCTCGACACAACCGCAACAGGAGCACAGCGCAGCTGTGCGCCGAGAACACAGAAGGAGGACGGCACATGGCCGTCGTCACCATCCGCCAGCTGCTCGACAGCGGCGTCCACTTCGGACACCAGACCCGTCGGTGGAACCCGAAGGTGAAGCGCTTCATCCTCGCCGAGCGCTCGGGCATCCACATCATCGACCTGCAGCAGTCGCTGACCTTCATCGACCGCGCGTACGACTTCGTCAAGGAGACGGTCGCGCACGGTGGCACGATCCTCTTCGTGGGCACCAAGAAGCAGGCGCAGGGCTCCATCGCCGAGCAGGCGACCCGCGTCGGCCAGCCGTACGTCAACCAGCGTTGGCTCGGCGGTCTGCTCACGAACTTCCAGACGGTCTCCAAGCGCCTCGCGCGCATGAAGGAGCTCGAGGAGATCGACTTCGACGACACGACGAAGGGCTTCACCAAGAAGGAGCTCCTCATCAAGAAGCGCGAGCTGGACAAGCTCCACAAGACCCTCGGTGGTATCCGCAACCTCACGCGGACCCCGAGCGCGCTCTGGATCGTCGACACCAAGAAGGAGCACCTCGCCGTCGACGAGGCGCAGAAGCTCGGGATCCCGATCATCGGCATCCTCGACACCAACTGCGACCCCGACGAGATCACGTACCCGATCCCGGGCAACGACGACGCGATCCGCTCCGTCGGTCTCCTCACCCGCATCGTCGCCGACGCCGCGGCCGAGGGCCTGAAGACCCGCCACAACGGTGGCGACGACGAAGAGGCCGCAGAGCCCCTCGCCGAGTGGGAGCAGGAGCTCCTCGGTGGCGACGCCGCGACGCCGTCCGCCGACGCCGCTCCCGAGGGTGCGACCGTCGAGGAGAACAACGCCGACGCGCAGGTCGCCGCGAAGGAGATCGGCGAGCCGATCGCCGACGACGCGAAGAACGCGGAGCCGACGGCCGAGGCCGAGGCAGCCGCGGAGACCACCCCCGCCGAGTGACCTGTCGCAGGCGCCGGGCCCGATCGGGTCCGGCGCCTGCGTCACCACTCTCCACACACGTACAGTCCAGAAAGGACTCCAGTCAATGGCAAACTTCACCGCTGCTGACGTGAAGAAGCTCCGCGAGGACCTCGGCGCCGGCATGATGGACGCGAAGAACGCGCTCGTCGAGGCCGACGGCGACTACGACAAGGCCGTCGAGCTGCTCCGCATCAAGGGTGCGAAGGCCGTCGCCAAGCGCGACGACCGTGCCACCTCCGAGGGTGTCGTCGTCGCGACCTCCGAGAACGGCGCCGCCACGGTCGTCGAGCTCGCGAGCGAGACCGACTTCGTCGCGAAGAACGAGAAGTTCACGACCCTCGCCGACAAGGTGCTCGGCGCCGTCGCGGCTGCCGGTGCAGCCGACGTCGCCGCCGCGAACGCCGCCCCGCTGGACGGCAAGACCGTCCTCGAGGTCGTCAACGAGTCGGCCGCCGCGCTGGGCGAGAAGCTCGAGGTCCGCACGGTCCGCCGTGTCGAGGGCTCGGCCTTCGAGATCTACCTGCACAAGACCAGCCAGGACCTGCCGCCGCAGATCGCCGTCGTCATCGCGTACGAGGGTGACAACGCTGCCGAGGCCCGCTCGATCGCCCAGCACGTCGCGTTCGCGAACCCGACGTACCTGACCCGCGACGAGGTCCCGGCCGACGAGATCGCCAAGGAGCGTGCGACCGTCGAGGCGATCACGCGCGAGGAGGGCAAGCCCGAGGCTGCGCTCCCGAAGATCGTCGAGGGCCGGGTGAACGCCTACATCAAGCAGGTGTCGCTCCTCGACCAGGACTACGCGAAGGACAACAAGATCTCCGTCGCGAAGGCCGCTGAGAACGCCGGCATCACGATCCAGGGCTTCGCCCGCGTCAAGGTCGGCGCGTAACGAACCCGTGACGGGGTCAGGAACCAACCAGGTTCCTGGCCCCGTTTTTCGCGCCTCCGGGCGCGACACACCCGCGACACATCCGCGAGTACATTTCCACGAGACCACGACGAAGGGTGCGACCAGATGACCGACGAGAAGACCGGACGACGCCGCGTACTGCTGAAGCTGTCAGGAGAGGCCTTCGGTGCCGGATCGCTCGGCGTGAACCCCGACGTGATCGGGACCATCGCCAAGGAGATCGCCGTCGCCGCGCGCGAGGTCGAGATCGCGATCGTCGTCGGTGGGGGCAACTTCTTCCGCGGCGCCGAGCTCTCCCAGCGCGGGATGGACCGCGGCCGCGCCGACTACATGGGCATGCTCGGCACCGTGATGAACGCGCTCGCGCTGCAGGACTTCCTCGAGCAGGCCGGCGCCGCGACGCGCGTGCAGTCCGCCATCGCGATGACCCAGGTCGCCGAGCCGTACATCCCGCGGCGCGCCGAGCGACACCTCGAGAAGGGCCGTGTCGTCATCTTCGGCGCCGGCGCGGGCCTGCCCTACTTCTCGACCGACACGGTCGCGGCGCAGCGGGCACTCGAGATCAAGGCCGACGAGGTCCTCGTCGCCAAGAACGGTGTCGACGGCGTCTACACGGCGGACCCGAAGAAGGACGCCACCGCCGAGAAGCTGCACCACGTGACCTACCAGGACGCGCTCCTGAAGGGCCTCAAGGTGGTCGACGCCACCGCGTTCTCCCTCTGCATGGACAACGGCATGCCCATGCACGTCTTCGGTATGGAGGGCGACGGCAACGTCCAGGCCGCCATCCGCGGGGAGCGCATCGGCACCGTGGTCAGCAACTGACCCGCACCGCTGACTAGACTCGACGCCAGTACCGAAGGAGTAACACCGTGATCAGTGATGTCCTGACCGAAGCCACCGAGAAGATGGCGAAGGCTGTCGAGGTCGCCAAGGACGACTTCTCGACCGTCCGCACCGGCCGCATCAACGCGGCGCTCTTCCAGAAGATCCCGGTCGAGTACTACGGCACGCCGACGCCGCTCGCGCAGCTCGCGTCGCTGCAGACGCCCGAGGCGCGCACGCTCATCGTGACGCCGTACGACAAGACGGCGCTCAAGGAGATCGAGCGCGCCATCGCGACGTTCCCGAACCTCGGCGCCAGCCCGACGAACGACGGTGACATCGTCCGCGTGACGATCCCGGAGCTCACCAAGGACCGCCGCAAGGAGTTCGTGAAGCTCGTGCGGACGAAGGGTGAGGACCACAAGGTCGTCATCCGCAACATCCGCCGCAAGGCCAAGGACGACCTCGACGCACTCAAGGGCGAGATCTCCGACGACGAGATCTCGCGCGGCGACAAGGACCTCGAGGTCCTGACGAAGAAGCACGTCGACCAGATCGACGACTCGCTGAAGAAGAAGGAAGCCGAACTCCTCGAGGTCTGATGCGCCGCCCGGAACAGGGCGGTGAACGCCCCACAGCAGAGCACGGACCCGAGCAGACCGGGCCCGTGAAGAAGGGGCTCCGCCAGGACTTCGATGCGCGTGCCCGAGCGGCCCGCACCGACTTCGAGGCGCAGCTCCGGCAGCGCAAGGCGGACTTCGGTGCGCGCAACGAGGCCCTGACCGCACGGACCGGGCGCAACCTGCCGGCGGCGATCGGCATCGCGCTCGCGTTCGCCGTCGTCATGCTCGGCACGCTCCTCATCTGGACGCCGTCGTTCATGGTCGTGGCGGCGTTCCTGCTCGGCGTGGGCGTCTACGAGCTGACGAGCGCCATGCGCTTCGCGGGCCGTGACGTCCCGCGGATCCCGAGTGTCGCCGTCGCGATCGCGATCGTGCCGGCGGCGTTCCTGCTCGGCCAGATCGCGGCACTCTTCACGCTGCTCGGCGGCATCGTCCTGATCAGCCTGTGGCGGTTGGTCGAGGTCGCGGTGTCGCGGCAGAAGCCGTCGGCCGGCAACGTGTTCCGCGACCTCACCAACGGGCTGTTCGTGCAGGCGTACATCTCGCTGCTCGGCGCCTGCGTGGTGCTGCTCTCCGCACAGCCGCAGGGCAACCTCTGGGTGATCGGCTTCATCCTGGTCGTCGTCGCCGTCGACACTGGTGCCTACGCCACCGGGCTCAACCTCGGCAAGCACCCGATGGCGCCACGGATCAGCCCGAAGAAGACCTGGGAGGGCTTCGCGGGGTCGGTCGCGGCGAGCATCGTCGTCGGCATCCTGGTCGCCTGGCTCATGCTCGGACTGCCGTGGTGGACCGGCGTCGTGCTCGGGGTCCTCATCTCCGGGTCGGCCACGTTGGGCGACCTCACCGAGTCGATGATCAAGCGCGACATCGGCATCAAGGACATCTCGTCCTTCCTGCCCGGGCACGGCGGACTGCTCGACCGCATCGACAGCATCCTGCCGTCGGCTGCGGTCGCGTACGTGCTGTACCTGATCGTCAACCACTGACCGACATCGATCGACCCCGTCTGCCAGCCTGAGCGCCGCCCTCAGCGCGTCCAGGTTGTGCAACGGGTCGGGACTGGCAGAATGACGCCGTGGCCACCACCTTCCCGACCGCAGCCCGCTCCGCCCTCGGATACGATGTCGACGAAGTCGAGCGTTTCCTCGAGGACGCCCGTCGCGCGTACTCCGCCGACGACAGCGCCCCCGGCATCGAGGCCGCGAAGATCCGCGCCACCGCGTTCTCGATGCGGAAGGGCGGGTACTCCACCTCGCACGTCGACGCAGCGCTGGAGCGGCTCGAGGACGCCTTCGCCGCACGTGAACGCGAGCGGGAGATCGGCGACGCCGGCCAGAAGGCCTGGTACGCCGAGGCCCGCACGAAGGCCTCCGACGTCGTGGCCCGCCTCGAACGTCCGGACGGTCAGCGGTTCAACCGGGTGAGCATCCTCGGCACCGGCTACCACCCGAAGGACGTCGACGCCTTCGCCGCCCGACTCGGGGGATACTTCCGCGAGGGCAAGCCGCTGAGCCTCACCGAGGTGCGGTCCATCGTGTTCCGTCCGAAGCACGGCGGCTACCGCGAGGCCCAGGTCGACGCGCTGCTCGACGCCGTCGTCGAGGTCATGCTCGCCGTCCGCTGACGACGCGCTGTCCCCAGGTGCTTCGCTTTCCGTGATCGTTCCGTTACCCTGGTCCTACTCATGGGCAGGCACACGGCAGACCACAGCTCCGACCGCGATCTCCGCGAGCACCTGAGCCTCCAGGCTTCGGGTGAGCGCCGCGCGGCACTGAACCGAACCCGTACGGCGGACACGTCGGTGCTCCAGGCGAACCCGCAGGTCCTGCCGGAGACCGGCCCGGTCGCGATGCCGAAGTCGGTCGCAGCGAACCGCGTGTCCGACGAACGCATCGCCGCGTTCGTGCACGAGGCCCCCGCTGCCCGCGTCGACCCGCGCGCCGCGAAGCAGCGGACCGCGACCGCGCAGCAGTCGACCCAGGGGGCTGCCGCCGCCGTGAACGCCTTCGCACGGAAGCGTTCGTCCGTCCCGGCCTTCTCGTTCGTCGGGGTCTTCCTCTTCGTGGGGGCGTCGCTGTTCAACCCGCTCCAGGCCGACGTCGCACAGGCCGCGGTCGACACCCCGGTGCTCGTGAAGACGCCGCAGGCCCCGCAGCAGTACACCGCGCACGGCACCTACGGCGAAGCCGCCGCAGACCGCGACGGCTACGGCGTGACCGTCCCGGCCCCCAAGGTCGTCAAGCCCGTCGTCGAGGAAGAGGCCGACGACGCCACCACCGACGAGACGACCGACGCTGCGGCGACCGAGACCGAGAGCGTCTCCGCTGCGAACACCCTCGCAGCCGTGGCCGCGACGCCCGACGCGGGCAGCGCGCAGGCCATCGCCCTGCAGCTGGTCACCGCCCGCGGCTGGGGGACCGACCAGTACAACTGCCTCGTCTCGCTGTGGAACAAGGAGTCCGGCTGGCGGGTGAACGCCTACAACCCCAGCGGTGCGTACGGCATCCCGCAGGCGCTCCCGGGCAGCAAGATGGCAACCGCCGGCGCCGACTGGCAGACCAACCCCGCGACGCAGATCACGTGGGGTCTCAACTACATCTCCGGGGTCTACGGCACCCCGTGCGGCGCCTGGGGCCACAGCCAGGCGAACAACTGGTACTGATCGGCAACTGGGGTGCCGCGCAGCAACCGGCCGCGGCGTCCCCGCGGTCGCGACGTCGAGCCTGACGAGGACACCGGCCTCGACCGGCTGATGAGTGCGTGGAAGCGCACCGAGGTTCGTCGCGGGCGCGAGTACCTCGTCCAGCCGGTCTCCGCGGCCTCGGCGCAGAAGGAGTACGTCTGCCCCGGGTGCGGCGGCACCGTGCTGCCCGGCACCGCGCACGTGGTGGTCTGGCGCTCCGACGGGGTGCTCGGCGACGCCGCCGACCTGGCATCACGTCGACACTGGCACAACCACTGCTGGAGCATCGCATGACCGACGACGACGGCGAGATCCGCTCCGCCACGCAACTGCCGGCCAGACGTACCGACGTCGAACTCGTCACCGACGACCACCTCACGCTGGTCGGTGAGCTCGCCGAACCCGAGACCCGGCCGGCACGGGGCACCATCGTGACGCTGCACCCGCTGCCGACCGCGCACGGCTTCATGGACTCGCACGTGCTCAAGAAGGCCGCGGCACGCCTGCCGGCCCTGGCCGACATCGCGGTCCTGCGCTTCAACTTCCGGTCGGTGACCTCGCCACGAGGCACGTCCGAGGGTGTGTTCGGCGAGGGTGTCTCCGAGGGGTTCGACCTGCGCGCCGGCGTCGCCGAGGTCGTCGACCGCGGCCTGCCGACACCGTGGCTGGTGGGGTGGTCGTTCGGCACCGAGGTGATCCTCAAGCACGCGCTGGAACACGTCGAGGCCGGAACGGTCGCAGGCGTCGTGCTGCTCTCCCCACCGCTGCACCGCACCACGGACGACGAGCTCGCACGATGGGCGGCCGTGGACGTCCCGGTGGTGGCCCTGGTGCCCGAGCACGACGACTTCCTGCAGCCCGACCAGGCGATCGCCCGGTTCGCCGTCGCCCCGAACGTCCGGGTCGTCCCGGTCGAGGGCGCGAAGCACCTGTGGGTGGGGGAGCGGTACGTCCGGATCGTGCTGGACGCGATCGCCGACCTCGTCGTCCCGGGCAGCGCGCCGTTGCCGACGCACTGGCCCGTCTGAGGGGTCAGCGCCCGGCGGCGTCCTCGTCGTCGGTGGTCTCGGACGCGCCGCCCGGAGCGGTCCCGAGCAGCCCGGTCGCGTGCGTCAGCACGCCGCGCAGGTTCTCGAGGTACCCCGCCACCGCTTCGCGCTCGGTGCGGATCGCCGACAGGCGGTCCTCGGCCTCGGCGGTGATGGCGGCGGTGCGCTCCTCGGCGTCCGAGACCATCCGGTGCACGCGGTCCTGGGCGTCGGCGACGATGGTGCGGGCGTGCTCCTGCGCCTCGGCGGTGCTGGTGCGTTCGAGGTCGTCTGCTTCCTGCTGGAGCCGCTCGGCGCGCTCCCGTGCCTCGGTGGCACGGCGGGTGGCCTCGGCGAGCTGCAGGTTCGCCTCGTCGAGGTACTTCTGCGTCTCCGTGACGGTCTCGTGGTGCTTCTGCAGGTAGTCCTGCTCGGCGTCGTCCCGGCGCGAGGCGAGCTCGGACTCGAGGGTCGTGCGGGCCTCGTCGCGCTCGCGGGCGACCTCGGCGCGGGCCTCGTCGCGTTCCTTCGCCAGGTCGGCGCGGGCCGTGTCGATCTCCTGACGGAGGGCGGTGCGCTCCGCCTCGAGCGCGTCGAGTTCGGCGGAGCGACGGTCGGCGATCTCGGTGTCGACCTCGGCGTGCTCGCGTTCGCGGCGGGCGGCCAGGGCGTTCTCGTGCTCGCGGTCCGCGCGCTCGGCGGCGGCCTCGGCCTCGGCACGCTCCCGGGCGATGCGGGTGTCGTGCTCCTCGAGCTCGCGGGCGATCCGGTCGGCGGTCTCCTGCACGAGCCGCTCGTTCTCGATGCGCGTCTGCTCCTCGTCGACACGCAACTGCGCTCGCACCGCCTCGGCTTCCTGCGCGAGGGCCGTGCGCGCCGAGGCGAGCTCCCGGTCCCACTCGGCGCGGGCGGCCGCGAGTTCCTCGTCCACGACGCGGCGGCGGTCTTCGAACTCGCCGTCGATCTCGGCGCGGCGGCGGTCGACCTCCGCCTGCAGCTCGGCGCGACCGGTCTCGATCGCCAGGGCGTGCGCCTGCTGCTGCTCGTCGCGCTCGCGGTGCCACGCGGCGCGCCCCTCGGTGACCTCACGCTCGAGTGCCTCGCGGCGGGTGGCCTCTTCGTGGTCGAGGTCCGCGACGCGGCGGGCGTGGTCGGCCTCGAACACCGAGCGGCGGTGCTCGGTCTCGCGGTCGAGGTCGGCCGCTGCCGTACGGGAGTCGGCCGACTCGCGCTGGGCGATCTCGCGCAGCTCGGCGACCTCGTGCTCGACCTGGGCGCGCAGGGCGTTCGTCTCGCGGATGGCGACGGAGCGGACCTCTGCGGCCTCGGTCACGGCGGCGCCGCGGATGGCAGCGGCCTCGTTGCGGGCGTCCTGGGTGAGCAGGCCGGCCTCGGCGCGGGCACGCTCGACGGTGTCGGCGGCCTCGGCACGCGCACGGGTGAGTTCGTTGGTGGAGCGGGTGCGGGCGTCCTCGAGGGTGTCGCGGGCTTCCTCCTGCGCCTCGCGCACGGTGCGGTCGGCCTCGGCACGGCTCGACGCACGCAGGCGCTGCGCGTCGATGTCCGCCTGGCTGATCAGTCGGGTGGACTGCTCCTCTGCCACGCGCAGGGTGGACTCGAGTCGCGTGCCCAGCCCGCTGTAGGTGGGGGTACCGGCCTCGTCGAGCTCGCCCTGGAGCTCCGAGACGCGGGACTGCAGGAGGCGGATCTCCTTCGCCGCGTCGGCGCGGTCGGTGTTCGACTTGATGAGCTCGCGGCGCAGGTCGTTCAGTGCACGGTCGACGTCGTCGCGGCGGTACCCGCGCAGCTCGGTCCCGAACTCGGCCTCGTCGTTCGCCACGTGTCGCTCCTGGGTGCTCGGCGGAGGGCCCGATCCGGCCCGCGGTCGATTGTAGTGGTGGCCCGACGGGCTCGTCTGAGTCCCGCGACAGCCCGGATGGATGCGCTGCTCAGCCATGCTCGCTATCCTGAGTCGCTGATTCGCGCGCCGACATCCCCACCCCGGCGCGGTAGGGAGAGTGTTCGTGCGATTCGTCCTGGCGATCGTCAGTTTCGTCATCGGCCTGCTGCTCGTCGCGCTGGCGGTGGGACAGCGGACCGTGTTCGCTCCGCCGTCCTCGCTCGTCGCGGACAGCTCGACCACCAGCTCCGCTCCGGTCACGGTGATCCCCGGGTCGACGCTCAACGCGAACCCCGGCTACCAGCGCATCAACGTCTCCGGATCCGGCAAGGTCTTCGCGGCGTACGGCAAGACGGCCGACGTCGACGCGTGGGTCGGTGACGCCGAGCACACCACGCTCCGGTTCGACGCCGAGAGCGCGAAGCTCGTCGGCAAGACCACCGGCTCCGAGGCGTCCGTCCCGTCGCCGAAGGGCAGCGACCTCTGGTACCAGGAGTACGACGGCTCCGGGCAGTTCACCGTCCGTCTGCCGCAGGACGTCTCCGTGCTCATCGTCAGCGACGGCACCGCCGCCGCGCCGAGTGACGTCTCGGTGACCTGGCCGCAGGACACCGCGACCCCGTCCGTCGGGCCGCTGCTGGTCGCCGGTGGCGTCTTCGCCGTCGGTGGCATCGTCCTGCTGGTCCTCGCGTTCCTGCACCAGCGCCGCGGGCGTGGGCCCCGTCGTCGCAGTGGGGGCACCCGGCCGCCGCGCGTCCGGGCCTCACGCCGCGCCGCTGCGGCCGGTGCCCAGGTCCCGACCAGGGGCCGCCGCGGGTCGCGTGCGTTCATCGCGGTCCCCGTGGTGCTCGTCGGCACGCTCGCCCTGGCCGGCTGCTCGTCCGACTACTGGCCGCAGGGCGGAGACCCCTCGCTCGCGACCCCGACCCCGACGGCCAGCGCCACCGGCGCGGCCGAGACGACCGAGCCGACGGCGGCGACCAAGCAGCAGATCACCCGGGTCGTCGAACGGATCGCCGCGGTGGCGAAGCAGTCCGACGGTGCCCGCGACCGCGACCTGGCGAAGACCCGCTTCACCGGGGCGGCGCTCGACCTGCGCCTCGCGAACTACTCGATCCGCGGCAAGGACTCCGAGGCCAAGGCGCCGCCGGCGATCTCTGCAGGTCAGGTCTGCGTCGCGTTGCCGCAGCAGACCGACACCTGGCCGCGCACGGTCTTCGCGATCGTCGCCGAGGACTGCGACGCCAAGTCGGCACCGCAGGCCCTGACGCTCGTGCAGGACACCGCGCGCGACCCGTACAAGGTCGCGTACGACGTCTCGCTCGAGGCCGACGCGAAGATCCCGAGCCTCGCCCCGACGTCCATCGGCGCCGCGCTGCTGGCCCCGCAGTCGAAGCTGCTCGCGATCGCCCCGGACCAGGTCGCGACCGCCTACGGCGACATCCTGTCGAAGGACTCGAAGAGCGAGTACGCCGACCTGTTCGCCACCGAGGGGGACGGTCTCCGCACCACCATCGGCAAGGCGTACAAGGACAAGAAGGCGAAGTCCCTGCCGGACACGGCGAAGATCGAGTACTCGTCCGAGGCCCCGGCGGACTCCGCCGTCGCGATCGCGACCGACGACGCCGGCGCGCTCGTCTCGGCCGACCTCGACGAGATCGAGAAGGTGACCCCGACCGCCTCCGGCGCCGAGGTCAACACCGAGGGCGCCGTCAAGGCGCTGTCCGGGGTGGACACGAGCAAGAAGGGCATCAGCGCCACGTACGGCGTCCAGCTGCTCTTCTACGTGCCGCCGGTCGCCTCGGATGACAAAGTGGTCCTGCTCGGGTTCACGCAGGGCCTGACCGCAGCGAGTGAGGTGCAATGAGCAACATCCCCCCGACCCCGTCCGGGCTCCGCGGAGCCGTGGACCTGTCGTCCCTCGTCGACCGCGCACAGCGGCCGCCCCAGCCGCCCGCCGGTGCTCCGGCGCAGGCGGGCAGCCCGACCGGCGCCGCCGCCCCGGGCACCGAGTCCGGCGCCGACCTGACCGTCCCGTCGCTCGTGTTCGACGTCACCGACGACACGTTCCAGGACGTCCTGCAGCTGTCCTCCGTGGTGCCGGTGATCGTCGACATCTGGGCGGAGTGGTGCGGGCCGTGCAAGCAGCTCTCGCCGATCCTCGAGCAGCTGACCGCCGAGTACGGCGGCCGTGTGCTGCTCGCCAAGGTCGACGCCGACACGAACCCGCAGCTCGTGCAGGCGTTCCAGGCGCAGTCGATCCCGACCGTGGCCGCGCTGATCGGCGGGCGCCCGCTCGGGCTCTTCGTGGGCGCGCTGCCCGAGGCGCAGGTCCGCGACGTCTACGAGCAGGTCCTCCAGGCAGCCGAGCAGAACGGCGTCTCCGGTCGCGTCACCGTGGACGGTGCCGCCGCGCCCGAGGACACCGCCGAGCAGGGTGAGCCGGAGCCGGAAGAGCTCCCGCCGCACCACCAGGCGGCCTACGACGCGATCGAGCAGGGCGACTACGCCACGGCGATCGCCGAGTACAAGACCGCGATCCTGCAGGACCCGCACGACCAGATGGCCGTCGCGGGGCTCGCACAGGTGTCGCTCCTGGACCGTCTGAACGGCCACACCGCCGAGGACATCCGTGCCGCCGCCGGTGCGGGTCCGCAGGACGTCCAGGCGCAACTCGCGGTCGCCGACCTCGACATCTCCGGTGGGCACGTCGAGGACGCCTTCGGACGCCTGCTCGACCTCGTGCCGACGGTGTTCGGCGAGGACCGTGAGGCGCTGCGCGTCCGGCTCGTCGAGTACTTCGAGCTCATCGGGACCGACGACCCGCGCGTGGTCGCGGCGCGCCGTCGCCTGGCGAGCGCCCTGTACTAGACCCGGCACGAGACGGACGGGAGGCCCGGTGCCAGCTGGCACCGGGCCTCCCGTCCGTCTGTCGGTCGCGTCCAGGACGCGGGCCGCAGCTAGCGGGCGAGCTGCAGCCAGACCGCGCCGAGCGGCGGCACCACCAGGTGCGCCGAGGCGGGGCGGCCGGCCCACGGGGTGTCCTCGGCCGTGACGACCCCGAGGTTGCCGACACCGGAGCCGCCGTACTCGGCGGCGTCGGTGTTGAGCACCTCGTGCCACGCACCGGCCTGCGGCAGCCCGAAGCGGCGTTCGACGGGCACGCCCGAGAAGTTCACGAACACCGCCAGCCGGTCGTCGCCGTCCTTGCGCAGGAACCCGAGCGTCGAGTGCGGTGCGTCGCCACCCTCGATCCACTCGAAGCCGTCGGCTGTGCTGTCGTGCGTCCAGAGCGCGGGCGTGTCCTTGTAGACCCGGTTCAGCTCGGCGACGAGGTCCTGCACGCCGCGGTGCCCAGGCTGGTCGAGGAGCCACCAGTCGAGCCCCTTCGCCTCGGACCACTCCGCGGGCTGGGCGAACTCCTGGCCCATGAACAGCAGCTGCTTGCCGGGGTGTGCCCACATGAACGCCAGGTACGCGCGGACGTTCGCGAGCTTCTGCCACTCGTCGCCGGGCATCTTGCCGTACAGGGAGCCCTTGCCGTGCACGACCTCGTCGTGGCTGATCGGCAGGGTGAACTGCTCGCTGAAGGCGTACACGAGCGAGAAGGTGATCTCGTCGTGGTGGTAGCTGCGGTACGCCGGGTCACGCTGCACGTACTCGAGCGAGTCGTGCATCCAGCCCATGTTCCACTTCTGGCCGAACCCGAGCCCCCCGGCGCTGGTCGGCTGGGTCACGCCGGGCCACGAGGTGCTCTCCTCGGCGATCATGACGATGCCCGGGTAGCGCTTGTACGCGGTGGCGTTCGTCTCCTGCAGGAACGCGACGGCGTCGAGGTTCTCCCGCCCGCCGTGGATGTTCGGCAGCCAGTCGGTGCGGGAGTAGTCGAGGTACAGGATCGAGGCGACGGCGTCGACGCGCAGGCCGTCGATGTGGAACTCCTCGAGCCAGTACAGGGCGTTCGCGACCAGGAAGTTCCGGACCTGCGGCTGCCCGAAGTCGAACACGTAGGTGCCCCAGTCGAGCTGCTCGCCGCGACGGGGGTCCGGGTGCTCGAACAGCGCGTGGCCGTCGAAACGTCCGAGGGCCCACTCGTCCTTCGGGAAGTGCCCGGGGACCCAGTCCATGATCACGCCGATGCCGGCGGAGTGCAGGCGGTCGATCAGGTACCGCAGGTCGTCGGGGGAGCCGTAGCGCGCGGTCGGGGCGTAGTAGCCGGTGACCTGGTAGCCCCACGAGCCGCCGAACGGGTGCTCGGCGAGCGGCAGGAACTCCACGTGCGTGAAGCCCGTGTACTGCACGTGCCCGATGAGCTGGTCGGCGACCTCGCGGTACGACAACCCGGGGCGCCACGAGCCGAGGTGCACCTCGTAGATGCTCATCGGGTGGTCGTGCGTGGTCGTTTCCGCGCGCCGCTCCATCCAGTCGCGGTCGCCGTCGGACCACGTGTAGCTCGACTCGGTGATGACCGAGGCGGTCGCCGGCGCGATCTCGGCCTCGCGGGCGAACGGGTCCGCGCGCTCGACCCAGCCGGAGTCGGTGAGGATCTGGAACTTGTACCGCTGCCCTGCGACCGCGCCGGGCCAGAACAGCTCCCAGACGCCGAGGTCGCTCAGGCGGCGCATCGCGGTGGTGCGGCCTTCCCAGCCCTCGAAGTCGCCGATCACGCGGACGGCGGTGGCGCGGGGCGCCCACACGGCGAACGCGACGCCGTCGACCCCGTCGATGGTGCGGACGTGCGCGCCGAGGTGGTGCCAGAGCTGCTCGTCGCGGCCCTCACCGAACAGGTGCAGGTCGAGCTCGCCGAGCGTCGGGGCGAACCGGTACGCGTCGTCCGTGGTCCAGGTGGCGTCGTCGTCCTCGGAGGACTCGTCGAAGTCGTAGTCGGCCTCGACCCGGTAGCGCCCGAGCTCCTCGGCGGTGGCACCGGCCCAGAGACCGTCGCCCTCGTGGGTGAGCTCCACGTCGTCGCCGTCGAGCCGGACGAGGCGGACCGCCTGCGCCAGGTGACGCACCACGCGGACGCTCGTGCCGCCGTCGACCGGGTGCGGGCCGAGGACGTCGTGCGGCTGGGACCAGCGGCCCTCGGCGACCTGCTGGCGGAGCCACTGTTCGAGCGGTGCCGGACGGGGGCCGGTCCCGTCGGCCGGGGCGGGCTCCGCGGCCGGTGGCGACGGCAGGGCGCCCGACGGGGCGACGGTGGACGGGCCTCCCGGCTGCGGGGCGGCGTCGACGGACGGCACCCGCGGGTGCGTGGCGTCGGCGGGGTGTCCCGCCAGGGTGGCGGACTCGTCGACCCCGCGGTCGGGTGCCTCGCGCGGCGCGGCGGGCGCGCCGGGCAGGTCCTCGTCGGGGGCGGAGACCCGCGGCTCGTAGCGCGGCTCCGGCGACGCGTCGGACGGTGTCCGCGCCGGCACGGGTGGCGGCGGGGGCGGTACCGGCGGGACGGCGGGGCCCCGGCGGGGCGGCGGCTGGGGTGCGGTCGGGTCGTTCGTCATCGGTGCAGTCCTTCCACGACGAGCAGGTGCACGGGTTCCTGGAACGCGTCCAGGCGGACGTAGTTCGACGAGCCCCAGACCCAGCGCTGCCCGGTCACGACGTCGCGGACGTCGAACCGGCTGTCGGCCGGCAGGCCGAGCGCAGCGAGGTCCAGGTGCACGGTGGTCTCACGCGCCGAGTGCGGGTCGACGTTCGCGACGACGATCACGGTGTCGGCGTGCCCGGAGCGGATGAACTCGCCGGACAGGTGCTTGGAGTACACGACGGTCGCGGGGTCGTCCGCGGCGTGGACGTGCAGGTTCCGCAGCTGGCGGAGCGCGGGATGCGCGGCACGGAGCCGGTTGAGCATCGTCACGTACGGGGCGAGGGACGCGCCCTCGGCCTCGGCGAGCGCGAAGTCACGCGGCTTGTACTCGTACTTCTCGTTGTCGATGTTCTCTTCCGAGCCCGGTCGGGCGACGTCCTCGAACAGCTCGTACCCGGAGTACATGCCCCACGTCGGGGCACCGGTCGCGGCGAGCGCTGCACGCACCTTGTAGCCGGCGCGGCCGCCGAACTGCAGGTACTCGGTGAGGATGTCCGGCGTGTTCACGAACAGGTTCGGACGCAGGTAGTCGCTCGTCTCGTGCGACAGCTCCTCGAAGTAGGACTCGATCTCCTCCTTCGTGTTCCGCCACGTGAAGTACGAGTACGACTGCTGGAACCCCACCTCGGCGAGTGCGCGCATCATCGCCGGACGGGTGAACGCCTCGGCCAGGAACACGGTGTCGGGGTGCTCGTCGCGGACCTCGCGGATGACGCGCTCCCAGAACCAGAGCGGCTTCGTGTGCGGGTTGTCGACGCGGAAGATCCGGATGCCGAAGTCGATCCAGTGCCGGAGCACGCGCAAGACCTCGGCGACCAGGCCCTCGGGGTCGGAGTCGAACTGGATCGGGTAGATGTCCTGGTAGCGCTTCGGCGGGTTCTCCGCCGTGGCGATCGAGCCGTCGGCGCGCTGCGTGAACCAGTCCGGGTGCTCGGTGACCCAGGGGTGGTCGGGGGAGCACTGCAGCGCGAAGTCGAGCGCGACCTCCATGCCGGTGTTCTTCGCGGTCTCGACGAAGTCGCGGAAGTCGTCCTCGGTGCCGAGGTCGGGGTGGATCGCGTCGTGCCCGCCCTCGGGGGAGCCGATCGCCCAGGGGCTGCCGGGGTCGTTCGGGCCGGGGGTGAGCGTGTTGTTCGGGCCCTTGCGCGCGGTCGTGCCGATCGGGTGGATCGGCGGCAGGTACACCACGTCGAAGCCCATCCGGGCGACGGCGGGCAGACGGCGGGCCGCGGTGCGGAAGTCGCCGCTCTTCCAGGAGCCGTCGGGGTTCTTCTTCGCGCCTTCGCTGCGGGGGAAGAACTCGTACCAGGCGCCGACGCCCGCGCGGGCGCGTTCGACGTCGAGCAGCTGCGTCGGGGAGTGCGTGCGGAGCGAGGTGAGCGGGGCCTCCTCGACCTCGGCCACGATGCGCGGGTCGTCGACGGCGGCCAGGCGCTCGGCCGGGTCGAGGTCGGTGTCGCGCACCGTCGCGGCTGCGCGGGTGGCGGCGGGCGAGTCGGTCTCGTCGGCGAGCCGGTCGAGCAGCAGGGCGCCGTCGAGCAGCGTCGCCTCGGTGTCCACACCGGCGGCGATCTTCAGCCGTGCGGCGTGCAGCCACGTCGCCCAGTCGTCGGAGTACGACTCGACGTGCCAGGTCCAGACACCGACGTGGTCGACCTGGACGGTCGCCTCGTAGCGGTCGGTCCCGGGCGCGCCGAGGGCCAGTGGGACGGTCCTGGTGCCCCCGTCCGGGCGTTCGAGCACGAGGTCGGCGCCGATGATGCCGTGTCCTTCTCGGAAGACGGTCGCACCGAACGTGATCACCTCGCCGTCGAACGCCTTGCCGGGGAACCCGTTCGGCGTCCTCGGAGCGAGTTCGGTGATCGGGATGCGCCCGATCTTCGGTCGGCGGGGTCGGTCTGCGGTGGCCACGTGCCGAACCTACCCGGAAGCCGCCCGGACGTTCCCCGGAACGCGTGTCGTGTGGACAGCTCGACGGTCGCTCGTGCCGGTGGAGGGACGGACGGGAGGCGCGGGACGGGGCCGCCACGGGCCTCCCGTCCGACCGTCGATCGGGACCACGCTGCGCCCCGCCGCGGTCATCGCGCCCCGACTCTCCGGGGCGCGATGACGTTGACGGGGCGCAGCGCGCGAGCGCGCGAGCGCGCGAACGCCCGGCGCTACGCCACCTCGAACAGGTGGATGCCGGGGCCGTACGCGGTGAACACCTGACCGGCGGGGCGGAGCCGCTCGTGGTCGCGGTGCTTCTCGCTCGACCACGCGAGCCGGTAGCCGAGCACGTCCTCGCGGACCGGCAGCGTCAGGTCGCGCGTGCGCCCGCTGCCGTGCACGACGACCAGGACGCGGTCGTACGGCTCGTGCTCCGGCGTCGACTCGGCGAAGTACTGCAGGACACGGTGCACCGGCTGGTCCCAGCCCTCGACGGTCATCGGGTGCCCGTCGGGTCCGTACCAGGACATCCGCGAGGCCCCGGGGGTCTCCTGGCCCTCGACGCCGAAGCGCGTCGGTCGGAGCGCGGGGTGCGCGGCGCGGAACCGAGCGAGCGCGGCGACGGCCTCGGTCATCGACTCGGCGTCCTCGTCGTCGGACCAGTCCACCGGGGTGAGGTCGTCGGAGACCACGTACGCGTTGTTGTTGCCGTGCTGCGTCCGGCTCCGTTCGTCGCCCGCGGTGAGCATCGGCACGCCGGCCGAGAGCAGCAGCGTCGCGGCGAGGTTCCGCATCGAACGGCCGCGCGCTGCCCGGACGCCGCGGTCGGCCGTGTCGCCCTCGATGCCGTGGTTGAACGAGCGGTTGTCGTTCGAGCCGTCGCGGTTCTCCTCACCGTTCGCCGCGTTGTGCTTGCCGTCGTACGACACCAGGTCGAGCAGGGTGAACCCGTCGTGGGCCGTCACGAAGTTGACGCCCGCGAGCGGACCCCGGTCGGCGCCGAACAGGTGTCGGGAGCCCGTCAGGGCGCCGGCGAGCGCGCCGATGCCCGTGTGCGGCATGCCGTTGCGGCGTTCCTCGGCGATGTCGGTGAGCCAGAACTGCCGCACGGTGTTCCGGAACCCGTCGTTCCACTCGCTGGTCCGGGCGCCCGCCGCGCCGAACGAGCCGGTCTTCCAGCCGTCGGGGCCGACGTCCCACGGTTCGGCGATGACCAGGGTGTCCTGCAGGTCGGGGTGGTTCCGGATCCGTTCGAGCAGTGGGTGCTGCGGGTCGAACACGTGGTGGGCGTCGCGGGCAAGAGCCGCCATGAGGTCGAAGCGGAAGCCGTCGACCTGCACCTCGCGGGCCCAGTACACCAGGCTGTCGACGATCAGGTCGGCGGTGGCCTCGACCGAGGTGTCGAGGGTGTTCCCGCAGCCCGTGGTGTCGTAGTAGGTGTCCCGGAACGGCGGCTGCGCCTGGGTCCACCGGTACCGATTCGCGCCGTCGATGCCGCGCAGGCTCGTGGTGGGTCCGCCGAGCCCTTCCTCCGCCGTGTGGTTGTAGACGACGTCGAGCACCACCTGGATGCCCGCCTCGTGCAGCAGCCGGACCATGCCCTTGAACTCGCGCAGGACCGCGGACGCGCCCTCGGCCCGGGCCGGTGCCGAGGCGTGTGCGGCGTGCGGCGCGAAGAACCCGAGCGTGTTGTAGCCCCAGGCGTTCTCGCGGCCGGCGTCCCGCAGCCAGTTCTCGGTGTCGAAGGCCTGCACCGGCAGGAGCTCGAGCGTCGTGACACCGATCCGGTGCAGGTGCGCGATGGTGCTCTCGTGCGCCACCCCGGCGTACGTGCCGCGCAGGTGCTCCGGCAGGTGGGGGTTCGCGGCGGTCAGGGTGCGGACGTTCGCCTCGTAGACGACGGCACGGTCGAGCGGGACCAACGGCTTGACGACGCCGCCCCAGTCGAAGGCGTCGTCCACGACGACACTCGTCCAGCGGGACGTGCTGGTCCCGGTGACGGCTCCGGGCCCGGCCCCGTCGTCGGGTCCGCTCTCGTGCGCGCCGGTCGGGGCGATGCCGCGGGCGTACGGATCGAGCAGGGGCCGTGTCGGGTCGAACTCGTTCCGCGGACCGACGGGGCCGTCGACGAGCAGGTGGTACCGGTCACCGGGGACGACGCCGGGCGTCTCGGCCGCCCACACGTCGGTCGCCGGCAGCCGCTCGAGCGGGTACCGGGCCGACTGCCCGTCCGCTCGCTCGACGACCACGACGACGGCCGTGGCGGTGGCGGACCGCAGGGAGAACCGCGGGACGTCGGCCCCGAGGTCGAACCCCGGGGTGTGGTCGATCGCTGTCTCGTGCACCCGACAAGGGTACGAGGACCGGCGCGTATCCTGGACATCGCTCGTTCCAGGGGGTGCAGATGCCGGTCTACCTCGACCACGCCGCGACGACGCCGATCCTGCCGGAGGCGCTCGCCGCGTTCACCGACGCGCTCGGAACCGTCGGCAACCCGTCCTCGATCCACAGCGCCGGGCAGCGCGCGAAGATGCTGCTCGAGGACGGTCGCGCCGCCGTCGCCCGGTCGCTCGACGCGGACACCGTCGAGGTTGTGTTCACCTCCGGCGGCACCGAGAGCATCAACCTCGCCGTGAAGGGCCTCTTCTGGGCGCGCCAGCGCGACCGCGCCCGGCCCCGCATCGTGGTCCCCGGTGGCGAGCACCACGCCACCGTCGACACGCTGACCTGGTTGGAGGCGCACGAGGGCGCCGTCATCGACGTGGTCCCGTTGGACGCGCAGGGTCGCGTCGACCTCGCCGGACTGGAGGCACGACTCGCCTCCGCCGACGACGTCGCCCTGGTCACGTTCCTGTGGGCGAACAACGAGGTGGGCACCATCCAGCCCGTGTCCCGGATCGTGGATCTCGCGCACGCCGCCGGGGTGCCCGTGCACAGCGACGCCGTCGCCGCCTACGGCCAGGTGCCGGTGTCGTTCGCCGCGTCCGGCCTCGACGCCCTGAGCGTCTCCGCGCACAAGGTCGGCGGACCGGTCGGCATCGGTGCGCTGGTGCTCGGGCGGAAGGCCACCGTCGAGCCCCTCATCCACGGCGGCGGGCAGCAGCGGCAGGTCCGGAGCGGCACGCAGGACGCCCCCGCTGCCGCAGCGTTCGGGGTCGCTGCCACGATGGTCGCCGCCGAGCCGATGCCGCACCCGTCGCTCGTCGCCCTGCGCGACCGGCTCGTCGCCGGCGTCCGAGCAGCCGTGCCGTCCGCCGTGCTGATGGGGGACCCCGACGACCGGCTGCCCGGCAACGCGCACTTCACCTTCCCGGGCTGCGAGGGCGACTCGTTGCTGTTCCTGCTCGACGCGGCCGGGGTCGCCGTCTCGACCGGATCCGCGTGCCAGGCCGGCGTGCCCGAGGCGTCGCACGTGCTGCTCGCCATGGGGCTCTCCGAACAGGACGCCCGCGGTGCGCTCCGGATCACGCTGGGGCACACCTCGACCGACGCGGACGTCGACGCGTTCCTGGCGGCGTTGCCGGACGCCGTCGCCCGAGCAGGGGCGGCGGGCATGGCGTCGCGGGAGCCCCTGCTCGGGCGGTAGGTCCTCGGCGGTCAGGGTCGGAAGACCGCCCGCACGCACCCGTCGGTCTTCTCCTTGAACATGGCGTAACCGGCGGGACCGTCCGCGAGTGGCATGACGTGCGTGGCCAGGTGCTCCGTGACGATCTCGTCCCGCGCCATGCGTTCGAGGAGCATCGGGATGTACCGCTGCCCGTGCTGCTGAGCGGATCGGAGCGTGAGGCCCTTGTTCATGACCGCACCGAGCGGGAACTTGTCGACGAAGCCCCCGAAGACTCCGAGCACGAAGAGGCTGCCGCCCTTGCGTGCGGCGAAGATCGCCTCGCGGACGGCCGTCGGTCGGTCCGTCTGCAGTCGCAGCTGCTGCTTCAGCTGGTCGTAGGCGAAGTCAGGACCGTCGCGGTGTGCCTCCATCCCGACCGCCTCGATGCAGACGTCCGGGCCACGCCCTCCGGTCAGTTCGCGGAGCTCGGCCGTCACCTCGCTGGTCTCGTAGTTCAGGGTCTCGGCGCCGATGACCTGTTCGACCTGCGTCAGTCGCTCCTGGAAGCGGTCGATCACGATGACGCGTTCGGCGCCGAGCAGCAGCGACGCGCGCGCCGCCATCTGTCCGACGCCGCCGGCGCCCCAGACCGCGACGGTGTCGCCGGGCTGGACGCCCCCGAGGTCTGCTCCCATCCACCCCGTCGGAGCGGCGTCGGAAGCGAAGAGCGCCCGCTCGTCACTGACCCCGTCGGGAACCGTGAAGGCGCCCTGGTCCGCGTACGGCACCCGGATGTACTCGGCGTGACTGCCGGCCCAGCCGCCCAGTGCGTGCGAGTACCCGTAACAGCCGCCGGGGGCTTGACCCCAGAGCATCTCGGGGATGCCCGCGTTGGGGTTCCCGTTGTCACAGAGCGAGAAGAGCTCGTTTCGGCAGTACCAGCACTTCCCGCAGCTGATGAACGAGCAGACCACGACGCGGTCACCGACCGCGTGCTCGGTGACGGCCGACCCGACCTCGACGACCTCGCCGATGAACTCGTGTCCCAGCACGTCTCCTGCTCGCATGGTCGGGACGTAGCCACCGAGGAGGTGCAGGTCGGATCCGCAGGTCGTGCTCAGCGTCACCTTGACGATGGCGTCATGGGCGTTGAGGATCTCGGGATCGTCGACGTTCTCCACGGAGAGTTCGTTCACTCCGGTCCAGCACAGCGCCTTCACAGCACACCCTCGCCCTTCGCATCGTCTTCTGCTTCGTCGACCGCGCCGCCGAGCAGTGTGCGCGGACGGTCTCCGTGCGGTCTCGGGGTCGCACGCAGCACCTCGCCCGTCTCGAAGACCTGCTTGGCGTCGCGCAGCGCTGCCCGCAACGCCGTGTCCGGATCGCCGTCCACCCCGGTGTCCGCCCCCGCCCGGACCCGAGCGTGCACCTCGAACCCCTTGTCCCCGGGCGCCGGATCGATCCGGATCTCGAGCGACTCGGACAGACGCTCCAACGGCTCGGGGTACCCGCCGCGCTCGAAGTCCTGGGCCGCTCCCAGGATCGTGACCGCCTTCCACCCGTCCGGGTGTGCGCCGTCGCCGTCCGAACCCCGTTCCTTCTTCACCAGGGAGCGGGCGACGAGGCCCGCCGCGATCCCCGCGACGCCGACGCCGACTGCTGCGGCCACTCTGCCCGCCATGATCACACCGCCGTTCCGGGCTTGAGGACGACCTTGGTCCACCCGTCGTCCCGGTTGTCGAAGTGCTCGTAGGCATCTGGTGCCTGGTCGAGCGGCAACTCGTGACTGACGATGAACGACGGCGTCGCCTTGCCAGCGGCGATCAGGTCGCGGAGCCGTCGGTTGTACTTCTTGACGGGGGCCTGTCCGGTCCCCATGGTCTGGCCCTTGAACCAGTGCAGTCCCATGTCGAACGCGATCTGCCCCTGCTTCGCCAGTTCGTCGCCGGCGCCCGGGTCCTGCGGCACGAACACTCCGACCGTGCCGATCCGACCCGTGAACCGCACCGACTGCACCAGACGGTTGAGCGTGAGGTTCGGTTGCTCGTCACCACCGGGGTCGTGCGCCTGGTAGCCGACGCACTCGCACCCGTTGTCGGCGCCGAGCCCCATCGTCTCCTCGAGGACGGCCTGCACCGGGTCGACCTTCGAGTCGTCGATGGCGATCGCACCGATCGACTCCGCCAGCCGGAGTCGGTCCGGATGCCGATCGACGACCATGACCTTGCTCGCGCCCCGGATGGTGGCCGACAGGGCGGCCATCAGGCCGACCGGTCCGGCGCCGTAGACGACGGTCTGGTCGCCCGGTTGCACCCCCGCCATCTCGGTCGCGTGGTAGCCGGTCGGGAAGATGTCGGCCAGCATCACGTAGTCGGCGGACCGCTCCTCTGCGTCCTCTCCCAGTCGGAGACAGTTGAAGTCGCCCCACGGCACCCGCAGCAGTTCGGCCTGGCCGCCGGCCCACGGGCCCATGTCCGCGAACCCGTACGCCGCACCGGCCCACTCCGGGACGGGCTGCGC
This sequence comes from Curtobacterium sp. JUb34, assembly GCF_003755065.1. Lineage (NCBI taxonomy): Bacteria > Bacillati > Actinomycetota > Actinomycetes > Micrococcales > Microbacteriaceae > Curtobacterium > Curtobacterium sp. JUb34. The sequence goes on from NZ_RJVH01000002.1 coordinate 101,570, forward strand.
GGTCAGACAGTAGTTGGTCAGACCCCGCTCGCAGTTCTTGCAGTGCCCGCACGCCACGTTGAAGGGGAGGACGACGTGGTCCCCGACCGAGACCTTGTCGACGCCGTCGCCGACCTCGATCACCTCGCCCATGTTCTCGTGACCGAACCACCGTCCGGTCTCGAAGCTGGTGCGTCCTTCGTACATGTGGAGGTCCGACCCGCAGATGTTGGTCGTCGTGACGCGCACCAGCACGTCGGTGGGGCGTTCGATGCGCGCATCCGGTACGTCCTGCACCGTGACGCTGCGCGGCCCCTCGTAGACAACGGCTTTCATGTTCGTCTCCTCACGTGCGTGACGTGCCCTGGAACGCGTCGCGGGCCGGTTGACCACGCGGCACCCTCATGTCACGCCCCGCAGCACGGGAAGGCCATCGGCAGACATGCCCACGCGGCCTGCAGCGATCTGAGCGCCGCACCCCGCTCGGCGTGCTACACCGGGAACCGACGGTTTTCGGACAATCCTTCGATTCCCGCTGCCGATGGTCCTGAGGTGGTCGATCTCCGTGACACGCACTGCTGCACACCTGTTCGCCGAGATCACGGCGCGCCCCGGACCTGTCCACGACCGTGCCCAGGCACTGCTGGACGAACTGCACCACCACGCCCCTTCGACGGCGCGTGGATGGCGCTGGCCGATCGTGGCGGCACGGGGTACAGCGCCGTCGCGAGCACCGACCTCGATGCGGCGAGCGTCCGCTACCTGAGCGGTCCCCAGATGGCGCACGACATCGAGATGACCGGTGCCGATCGCGAACGGCCGCCCACCAGCTTGTCGGATCTGCCCTACGCGTCGGCGGACCTGCGGTCGTGGGCGGAGTGCCTGCTCCCCGCGGGGTTCCGCGAGGCGCTGTCGGTCGCGTTGTTCGAGGACGGGGGCCGGCACGTGGGCTTCATGACGGTCCTGTTCCGGAGTCCCGCTCCGCCGTCGCAGACCCTCCGCCGGCGACTCGCTCGACTCGTGCCGGAGCTCGCGTCGAGTATCGACCCGGTCCGGTCGGTCGCTGCGTCGGCAGCCTTCGTCAGCGGGGTCAGATCGGGCGTCGTGCTCCTCCCGGGCCACGGGGTCACCAGCATCCCCGGCCTGTCCGACGACGAACTCCTCACCACGGGTTCGGCGCTCGTCGCCGCGGCCAGGGACGCCATCGGCGACGGGCAGGACTACGCCTCGTTCCTGTGGCCGCGCGGACGACGGCAGTCGCGGGAGGGCTACGTCCGGGTGACGGTGCTCGCCTGCGAACGCGATCTCGAGGCGCTGGCCTGCGGGGTCGTCGTGCTCGCACCCGCCACCCACCTGCGGGGTCTCACGCCGCGGGAGCTCGAGGTGCTGGGCCACGTGATCGAGGGGTGCTCCAACCTCGAGATCGCCCGAGCGCTCGCCATCGCGCCCCGCACGGTGGCTGCGCACCTGGAGCACATCCTGTGCAAGCTCGACGCCACGTCGCGCACGCTCGCCGCCGTCCGCGCCGAGCGGGCCGGGCTCTACGTCCCCCTCGCGCGAGCCCGGCCCGGGTGAGCACCGCGGAGCGGTACCCGAGCACCTGCACGACAGCACGAGCAGAGCGTCGTCGAGAGAGGAACCGTCATGTCCCACTTGTCCGTGAAGGCCGGTGTCGCCGCGATCGTCGGCGGAGCAGCCGCGGTGATCGCCGCGCTCCTCGGTGTCCCCGAGCTGTCGCCCCTGCTGGGCTGGGCGATCGCCTCCGGGGTGTTCCTCGTCTGGGCGTGGTCCGAGGCCTGGCAGGCCGATCCCGAGCGCACCCGTTCCCTCGCTCGCCACGAGGACCGATCGCGGAAGCTCGTCGACGTGCTGGTCATCGCCGCGACGTTCCTCAGCCTGGTGCTGGTGATCTTCGCGCTCGTCCGCAGCCAGCAGAAGGACCCCGTCGGGTCCGCTGCGGCGATCCTCGCGGTGGTCGGCGTCGTGGCGGCGTGGGCCGTCATGAACACCGTCTTCGCCTTCAAGTACGCGCGCATGTACTACCTCGACGACAGCCACCGCTTCGACTTCGACCAGGACGAGGACCCGTCCTACAGTGACTTCGCCTACACGGCGTTCTTGATCGGGATGGCGTACAGCGCGAGCAACATCACCCAGTCGTCCACGCCCTCGCGTCGCATCGCCCTGGGCCACGCGCTGCTGTCCTACTTCTTCGGCACCTTCGTGGTCGCGGTCGCCATCAACCTCATCACCGGCCTCACCCAGGGAGGCTGAGGCCAGGGTGCCGGCGACCGCCGTGGTGCTGCGGAACGGGCTGGTCTCGACTCCGGGCGGGTAGCTCGACGGACCCGCACCGGGCCTCCCGGTCGGTCTGACGTGGCGGGCTCGCGGCGGTAGGATCGGTGACCATGGTCGAACTTGACTTCACCGAGCAGCTCTCCGCCCTCCGAGAGACCTTCGGCAACATCCGCTCGGTGGTCGACGTCGACCGCCTGCAGCGCGAGATCGCCGACCTCAGCGAGCAGGCGGGTGCCCAGGACCTCTGGGACGACGTCGAGCACGCGCAGCAGGTGACGAGCGCGCTCTCGCACCGCCAGTCGGAGCTGAAGAAGATCACCGACACCGAGCGACGCATCGACGACCTCGAGGTGCTCGTCGAGATGGCGAACGAGGGCGACGACCAGGACTCCGCCGACGAAGCCGTCGCGGAACTCAAGGCGATCCAGAAGACGATGGGCGACCTCGAGGTGCAGACGCTCCTCGACGGCGAGTACGACGACCGCCCCGCCGTGATCACCATCCGTGCCGGGGCCGGCGGCGTCGACGCCGCGGACTTCGCCGAGATGCTCATGCGCATGTACCTCCGGTACGCCGAGCAGCACGGCTACAAGACGACCGTGATGGAGACGTCCTACGCCGAGGAAGCGGGCATCAAGTCCGCCACCTTCGAGGTCGACGCGCCCCACGCGTTCGGCACCCTGTCGATCGAGGCCGGCACGCACCGACTCGTCCGCATGTCGCCGTTCGGTGCGGCGGGCAAGCGGCAGACCTCGTTCGCCGCGGTCGAGGTCATTCCGCTCATGCCGGAGACGATGGTCATCGACATCCCCGAGAACGACATCCGTGTCGACGTCTTCCGCTCGTCGGGCCCCGGTGGGCAGTCCGTCAACACGACCGACTCCGCGGTGCGCCTGACGCACATCCCGACCGGCACCGTCGTCTCGATGCAGAACGAGAAGTCGCAGATCCAGAACCGTGCGGCCGCCATGCGCGTGCTGCAGTCGCGCCTGCTCCTCCTGAAGAAGGAAGAGGAGAACGCGAAGAAGAAGGAGCTCGCCGGCAACATCACGGCGAGCTGGGGCGACCAGATCCGGTCCTACGTGCTGGCGCCGTACCAGATGGTCAAGGACCTGCGGAGCGAGCACGAGGTGAACAACCCCTCAGCCGTGTTCGACGGCGATCTGGACGGCTTCATCAACGCCGGCATCCGCTGGCGCAAGCAATCCGTCGACGCGTAGGGGTTCGTGAGCCGCGCGCCTGGCTTGTTTTCCGAGCGGGGCGACCTACCCTGATCCGGTCATGATCAAATTCGACCAGGTCACCAAGGTCTACTCGGGCAACCCGAGTCCGGCGCTCGACAACCTCACCCTCGAGATCCTCAAGGGCGAGTTCGTGTTCCTCGTGGGCGCCTCGGGTTCCGGCAAGTCCAGCTTCCTGCGCCTCGTGCTCAAGGAGGAGAAGCCCTCCCGCGGCCAGATCCACGTGCTCGGGCAGCGCCTCGGCTCGCTGGCGTCGCGGAAGGTCCCGTACTTCCGACGGAACCTCGGCGTCGTCTTCCAGGACTTCCGACTCCTGCCGAACAAGAACGTGTTCGACAACGTCGCGTTCTCGCTGCAGGTGATCGGCAAGAGCAAGGGCTTCATCAGCGAGGCCGTGACCGACGTGCTGAAGCTCGTCGGTCTCGCCGGCAAGGCGACCCGCATGCCGCACGAGCTCTCCGGTGGTGAGCAGCAGCGCGTCGCGATCGCCCGCGCCGTCGTCAACAAGCCGGCGATCCTGCTGGCGGACGAGCCCACCGGCAACCTGGACCCCACCACGTCCGCCGGCATCATGGCGCTCCTCGAACGCATCAACCAGGGAGGCACCACCGTGCTCATGGCGACGCACGACGCCAGCATCGTGAACCAGATGCAGCGTCGGGTCATCGAGCTGTCGAACGGCACCGTCCTGCGCGACGAGCAGTCCGGCGGCTACCAGACCCAGGCGGTCCCGATCCAGCGCGGCACCGTGTCGAACACCACCGGCATCCAGACCATCCCGGGGCTCATCCGATGAGGCTCGGACTCGTCATGTCCGAGGTCGGCTCGGGCCTGCGGCGCAACGCGTCGATGGTCGTCTCCGTCGTCCTCGTGACCTTCATCTCGCTCACCTTCGTGGGCACCGCGATCCTGCTGCAGATGCAGATCAACCAGATGAAGGGGTACTGGTACGACCGGGCCCAGGTCGCCGTCTACCTGTGCACCGACACCGACACCACCGGCAACTGCACGGGCGCGAAGGCGACCGAGGACCAGCGGAAGCAGGTCCAGGCCCAGCTCGACTCGTCGACCCTCAAGCCGTACATCGAGAAGACGTACTACGAGGACCAGGACCAGGCGTTCACCCGCTTCAAGGAGCAGTTCAAGGACTCCGCGGCGACCGAGTTCGTCAAGCCCGAGTACCTCAACGAGACCTTCTGGGTGAACCTGAAGAACCCGTCGCAGGCCGACGTCCTCGTCGAGAGCCTGTCGAAGGTCGCCGGCGTGCAGAGCGTCGTCGACCAACGCGGCTACCTGCAACCCATCTTCAACCTGCTGAACGCGTCGTCGTACACGGCGATCGGCATCGCGGCGCTCATGCTCGTCGCCGCCGTGCTCCTCATCGCGACCACGATCCGGTTGTCCGCGTTCAGTCGCAGGCGAGAGCTCGGCATCATGCGACTCGTCGGTGCGTCGAACCGGTTCATCCAGACGCCGTTCGTGCTCGAGGGGGTGATCGCCGCCGCCATCGGAGCCGTCCTGGCTGGTGGTGCCATCACCGCAGTGGTGTGGTTCTTCGTCCGGAACTTCCTGGCCGAGCGCTTCACCGGCACGGCCTTCATCGGCATGGGGGACGCGGCCATCGTGGTGCCGTCGGTGATCGTCATCGGGGTGCTGCTCGCCGCGGTGTCGGCGTCGATCGCCATCCGCCGCTACCTCAAGGTCTGACCCGGCGCGCCGGGAAGGTGCGGAGGGCCTCCGCTGTTGGGTAGTCTGTAGGGCTGCGCAATGCAGTGCCCGGTACGAGAGGAGTCGTCATGGCGAAGGAACGCGGTGAGAAGATCGTCGCGACGAACCGTCGCGCCCGACACGACTACCTCATCGAGGACACGTACGAGGCCGGCATGGTCCTGTCCGGCACCGAGGTGAAGTCCCTGCGCATGGGTCGTGCCTCGTTGGTCGACGGCTACGCCTACATCGACCGCGGCGAGGCCTGGATCGATGCCGTGCACATCCCCGAGTACACCGAGGGCACCTGGAACAACCACGCACCTCGGCGCAAGCGCAAGCTGCTCCTCCACAAGCAGCAGATCGTGAAGATCTCGCACAAGACCGCCCAGGGTGGCTACACGCTGGTGCCGTTGCAGATCTACTTCCACGACGGCCGAGCGAAGATCGAGATCGCCGTCGCGAAGGGCAAGCGCGAGTTCGACAAGCGTCAGGCCCTGCGTGAGAAGACCGACAAGCGTGAAGCCGAGCGGGCCATGCGCACGAAGAACCGGGTCGGCGAGTAGCGGCCTCCCACCTCGGTCAGCTAGACTGAGGGACTGCTCCGATCGGAGCAGTGGCAACACAACTCAACAGCGTGACAGCGGCTCGCACGTCCGGCCCGCATGGGGATGATCGGTTTCGACATTGCCTGTGTGCCGACGGGAAGCGGGCCGAGGACCCACGGTTATCTCGTCAACGATCCGTGGAAAACAACAAGTGCCAATTCCAAGCGCACTGACTTCGCTCTCGCTGCGTAAGCAGCCCAGCACATGAAGTCCGTCGGCCAGGTGACCGTCCCCTAACCTGATCCCGGCGTCATCTAGAGGACTTGCTGCACGGTTGCGCCTCAGGGCCGTGCGGGACTTGCACTGAGACTGGGCCCGTCGTCCTAGAAGCCGGTAGCAAAGGACGGGGCCGAGCAGAACGAACTATCCGGATACGCCCGTAGAAGACGTCGAATTGCAGCGATGGACGGGGGTTCGATTCCCCCCATCTCCACCATTCGCCGGTCGTCGAGCCGCTGTCACCGTTGACCGAACGCCCCGTCACCGTCCCTGGACGATGCCGGGGCGTTCGCTGCTCGGCCACCTCACGGGACTACGATCCGGTGCAGGCGCAGGGACACGCCCGCGTCGACCCCGAACGGAAGGCCCCCACGTGGTGCAGGAGATCGCGATCCGAGTCCGTCTGCGCGAGCAGGAGCGAGTGGTACTCGCCGACTACGAGCGGATCGTCGGGTCCGTCGCCACGGTCGCGGCCCTCGCCGCCTGGCTGCCCACACCCGACGCCCGCCTGGTCGTCCGTGGCCGGGGTGCCGAACCGGTTCGCCTCGAGACCGTCACGTACGGGTCGGTCGTCGAGATGCTCGTCGTGCTCGACCAGCGTTCGGCCGCCGTCGAGCGGGGTGCCGCCGCGATCGCCGCCCTGATCGAGTCGGTGCGGCACGAGCACGTCGCCGACAACGTCGCCGGAGTGGCCGGTGAACTCGACCGCCTGGACCGCGCCGCACCGCGCGGCCGGTCGGTCGTCGAGCGCACCCTCCGCACGTTCCTCGAAGGTGCCCGAGCCGACGTGCTCGCCCGGAAGACGACGACGAGGGTCCGTACCGCACAGGCGCTGCTGCGACTCGCCGAGGACGACGCCGTGCTCACCGTGGAGCGGGTGACCGACCCGCTCGCGCCGGTGCTCGAGGAACACGCGGTCGACGTCGAGCTCGACACGGGCTCCGCCGTGGTCGTCGAGCCGATCGACGGGGTCGCGTCGCCGGAGCAGGCGCCGGTCCTGCCGTTGCCCTCGGCCCGGGTGAAGCCGGAGCAGCAGAAGGACGACGACAAGGAGAAGTCGTCCAAGAAGAAGGACCAGAAGAAGTCGTCCAAGAAGAAGGACGACGCCAAGAAGAAGTCGGACAAGAAGAAGTCGGACAAGAAGGGCGACAAGAAGAAGCAGAAGAGCGCGAAGGGCCGGTGAGGCGGCGAGCGTCGCGGGGCAGTTCGACGCGACGCTGGCGGATGATCACTCGATCGCGAGTGCCGGCCGGAACAAGGGTGCCAGCATCCCGCTGTACTCCGGGGAGATGTGCAGGCCGTCGCGGTACAGCCAGGTTCCGTTCCGGAACGTGGAACAGACGCCATCGCGACAGATGTCCGCGAGCAGGTCGATCTGGCCTGCCCCGGTCGTCCGGATGGCCTCGGTCTCCGCGGTACGGATGGCGTGCTGGCGATCGCGCACCGATCTCTCACTGATGGTGATCCCGCACGCAGCCGGGTCCGTGAACGCCACGGCGTTCTGGCACTCGACCGGGTGCCACCAATCGCGTTGCGCACCCGGGAAGTGCGGCAGCGTCCTGATGAGGACGACGTCGAACCCTGAGCGCTGGAGATCCTCGATCCGCTGGGCCAGGCGTTCCGCCCAGACAGCCGACTTGGCCGCCGTCGTGCGCGCCACCGAGCCGTCGCCGGCCCGGAACGTGTCATCGGCGGCCAGCACCATCTCACTGGACGCGGCGATGAGGACCGTGCCGCGCGGCTGTGACCGCAACCACGATGTGGTGTCCTCGACGTAGCGTGCGCACTCGGCGCCCTTCGATGCGTCGGAGGCGCGCTGCAGTCCGATGTCGAGGAAGGGACATCCGCCCCAGGTCGCGACGACGAGCCGTCGGTCCTCGCCGACAGCTGCCGATCTCGCGGCCTCGGTGAACTGTTGGGCGTTGGAGTCGCCGAGCAGGTACACCGGTCGGCCGTCGGCGGGCCCCCAGGTGCACGGGCCGAGGTCACGCTGAGAGACCGGAGTGGTCGACAGGCACTCGTTGTAGCTGATCGGTCGGGCCAGCAGCTGGTCAGCGGCGCTCGCGAGCTTCGGATCGCCCCACGACGTGAGTGCGCCCCCGAGGACGAGGACGCTCGCAGTGCTGCCGGCCACGACTGCGATCACCGGTGCGCGCAGCGAGCGGCGCGCCGACGTGACCGTTCGGCCACGGAACGGGGTCTCGACGAATCGGTGGGTGAGCGCAGCCAGTGCGAGTGCGAGGGCGATGGCGCCGAGGACTGCACCCTGCTGGCCGGGCCAGAGGCGCCACGCGAAGACGAGCAGCGGCCAGTGCCAGAGGTAGAGCGAGTACGAGACGTCACCGAGCCACGCGAGCGGGCGTTGCGCGAGCAGTCCGGACACCGGATTGTGACGTGCTCCGCCGGCGAGCACGAGGGCAGTCCCTGTGACGGGCAGGAGTGCCGCGGTGCCGGGGTACGCGCCGCCCGGCTCGATCCAGATGGCCGAAGCCGCGATGAGGATCAGTCCGAGGGCGACGGCGACCGGGTGCACCGCGTGCCACCGCGCTCGTGCAGACCACAGCGCGAGCGCGGCGCCGACGGCGAACTCCCACGCTCGCGTCGGTGTCATGTAGAACGCGAACTGCGACGGGTTGGCGATGCCGGGCAGCACCGCCGAGAAGGAGAACACCAGCGAGACCGAGAACGAGACGACGGCGACCACTGTGATGCACCAGAACAGCGTGCTCCGTCGAGATCGTCCCACTCGCCACGCGACGCAGAGCAGGAGCGGGAACAGGACGTAGAACTGTTCCTCGACACCGAGGGACCAGGTGTGCAGGAAGGGGTTCGACTGCACGTGTTCGCTGAAGTAGTCCGCCGAGATGAAGTACAGCGCGATGTTGGACATCCCCAGTGCGGCCGCGACCCCCGTGCCGGCCGACTGCTGTTGTGTGCCGAAGGGCGAGAGCAGGAGGGCGGTGCCGATCGCGGTGACGGCGAGGACGACACCCGCGGCCGGCAGGAGGCGATTGGCTCGTCGGATGGAGAACCTGCGGAGTGAGAAGCCCGCATCACTGGCGAGGTCCCTGACGACCATCGAGGTGATGACGAACCCGGAGATGACGAAGAACACGTCGACCCCGACGAACCCACCGGGCAGGGCGAGTTTCGCGTGTTCGATGACCACCAACGCGACGGCCACACCGCGGAGTCCCTGGACGTCGAGGCGAAGACCCTTGTGCTGCATCACATCAGAATATCAGATGTGATGCAATGAACTCTCGTCCGGTGACTCCGCCAGAGGTCGAGCAGGTTTGCCCGGACGCCCCGGCGCCGTACGCCCGCCGCAGGAGTCCGCGGAGCCGGAGCACCGGCACGAGGTCGAGGAGACGAACGTGGTGGAGCCGGCTCGCTCCCTGGCCTGCGCGGGGAGCGACCCCAGCAGATCAGCGGCCCGCGGTCTCTACCATGGTGCCGTGCCCCAGGTCCCACCCACCGAGCGCCGGCGAAGGCTGCTCCGTGCCGTCGAGCGTCACTCGGGCGCACTCGCCGCCGCCGCGCTCGCGATCGTCACCGCGATCGGGACCCTCCGGTACCACGCCGTCCACGCCGGCGACCCGGGCCACCTGAGGGTGGTCGTGCTCGGCGTGCTCCTGACGGCGGGTTCGGCGGCGACCGCGGTGCTGCCGCGGCGGGCACGGGTGCGCGAGCCGGCCGCGGTGACGCTCGCGCTCGTCGCCGTCGTCCTCGTCCTCGTCGCCCCGAGTGCCGCGTGGAGCGTGGTGCCGCTCGTGGTCCTGCTGCAGACGACCGTGCGCGTGGTGCCGGCGACCCTGGCGAGCGGCGCGGCCATCGTCGCTGCAGCGGCCTCGGTGCCGCGACTGACCGGGAGCCACGACCCCGGGCTCGTGGCCGGTTGCCTGCTCGCCGGGCTGGTCTTCCTGGCGGCGATCGTCCTGTCACGGTCGGCGCTCCGTGAGCGTTCCACGTCGGTCCGTCAGCTCGTCGCGACCCGGGCTCGACTCGTGGACAGCGAGCGGCGGGCGAGTGCTCTCGGGGAACGGCAGCACGTCGCCGCCGAACTGCACGACACGGTCCTGCAGTCCGTCGCCGGGGTGCTCCTGCTCACCGAGGCCGCCGAACGGTCCGGGGACGACGGGCTCGCTCGGGACGCCCGCCGTGCGCTGCGCTCCGCTGTCGCGCAGACCCGCACGCTGGTCGACGACCTGGGGTCCGGGTCGGACGACGAGGTCGACCTCGCGAGCGATTCGGCGGAGGCCGCCGCACGGGTCGGTGCGGGCTGGTCGACGACGGGGGAACCGCAGCCGCTCTCACCGTTGCGGGCGCTCGCGCTGCTCCGGACGGCCCAGGGGGCACTCGGCAACGCCGAGCGGCACGCGGACGCGACGACGATCACACTCGAGCTCCGGTACGGGGCGGATTCCGTCGTGATCGTGGTCTCCGACGACGGAGTCGGCTTCGACGTGGAGGCCGAGGTCGTGGCGGGCCCGGACGGCGGGCACGGCCTCGCGATCATGCGACGTCGGCTCGCGGCCGTCGGGGGAGCGCTCGACGTCCGATCGGACGACCACGGAACCGTCCTGACCGCGACGGTGCCGGTGGCGGAACGATGATCCGCGTCGTGCTCGTCGACGACCACCCGATGCTCCGGACCGGTGTCGCGGCCGTCCTGGGGACCTACCCCGGCATCGAGGTCGTCGGCTCGACCGGCGATCCGGACGCCGTCGTGTCCCTGGTGGAGGCGACGTCGGCGGACGTCGTGGTGCTCGACCTGGGGCTCGGTTCGCGGAACGGCGGTGACCTGCTGCCCGAGCTCGTGCAGCGCACCCGCGTGCTGGTGTTCACCGCGACGGGCACCGACGTGGCCATCATGCGCGCACTCGATGCGGGCGCGACCGGGTACCTGCTCAAGGACGCCTCGGCTGACGAGCTGTCGGCGGGCATCACGGCCGCGGCGACCGGCACCGCGGTCTACGCCGCGGCGGTCGCAGAACGCATGCTCGACCGTGGACGTCGTCCGGACGAGACCCTGACGCCGAGGGAACTCGACGTGCTGGAGCTCCTCGGTGAGGGGCTGACGAACCGGGTCATCGCCGAGCGGCTGTTCATGAGCGAGTCGACCGTCAAGACCCACCTGATCCGGGTGTTCGCCAAACTCGGCGTGGACGGGCGAGCGGGTGCGGTGGCGGAGGCCACGCGCCGCGGGATCATCGCACTGACGTGATGTGACGCGACGCGACGGCAGCGGAGCGACCACGTGGTCGCTCCGCTGCCGATGAGGTCCGGACCCCGGGGTCAGTGAGCAGGCGTCACTTCGAGATCGCGTCGAGGCCGGCCTGCGCGTACTGCTCGTCCTGGTCACCGGACGGGGCGCCGCCGACGCCGATGCCGCCGATCGAGGCGTCGCCGTCCTTGACGGACACGCCACCGCCGAGGAACAGGGTGCCGGGCAGGTCCCTCAGGCCCGCGTTGTCGCCCGTGGCACGCTTCGCGAGCTCCGAGGTGGCCGCACCGAACGCGGCGGCCGTGTACGCCTTCTCACGGGAGGCCTTGATCGTGTGCGACGCCGCGTTCTCACCGCGGACGAACGCCTGGAGCTGTCCGTTGCGGTCGACGACCGAGACGCTGACGAAGCCGGCGCCGTCCTCCTGCGCCGCCGCGAGCGCTGCCGAAGCGGCCTGCATCGCCTCGGTGGAGCCGAGACGCTTCGATTCGACGACGGCCTTGCCGCTGACGGACGCGGCGGTCTGCACCGAGGCGGTCTGCGCCGCGGCGGACGTCCGGTCACCGACGGTGATCGACGCGCCGGCGGTGACACCGGCGACGGCGAGTGCCGCGGCGGTCGTGGCGATGAGGGTGTGGGAGAGACGCATGGGGGCGACCTTTCGTTCGTCGTTGTGCTGCAAGCCTCCCTCCGGGGGACATGTCGGCACATCGACCGTTTGGGCAGCGGATGCGCACCGAACGGTTGACGTCAGAAATCGAACAGGTTCGCCCGGATGCCCCCGGCGCCGTACTCCCGCCGCAGGAGCCCACGGCGTCGGAGCCTCGGCACGAGGTCGCCGAGCATCCGGTGGATCTGCGCCGGGTGCAGGTCACCCGAGAAGATGATGCCGTCGTTGTCGGCGTCCGACCCGAGCTCCTCGATGAAGTCCGCGAACTCGTCGGCGGTCCCGACGAAGCCCTCGCGCGAGGACACCCGCCCCTTGCGGGCCTTGCGCTCCAGGAGCGAGCGCAGGGGAGCGTCCGGGGTGTCGCCGAGCAGTCCGCGGATCGTGCCGGCGGACACGTGGTCGCCGAAGGTACGGTCCGGCACGGGCGCGTCGAGGTCGAGCGCGAGCAGGTCGGTCTCGGAGTCGCTCGACCACGCGATCGCCGCGGTCCGGAGGTCGTCGTCGGACGGGTGCCGGGACGCCTCGACGATCCGATCGGCCTCGTCGGGCGACGACACGATCTCGGGCTTGAGGACGAACAGGATCCGCAAGTCGGCGGCGGTGCGTCCGGCGGCCTGCGCTGCGCTGATCACGCGATCGCGGTAGTCCGACACCGCGGCGGCCGACAGCGGTGCGAGCGCGAGCTGCACGTCCGAGTGGGTCCCGGCGAACGCGAGGCCGCGACCGGAGCCTCCGGGGGAGACGACCACCGGGTCGGAGTCGAGCGGCAGCGCGTTGAGCGGGCCGTCGGCGGTGAAGTACGCGCCCTCGTGGTGGAACGCGTCGAGTTCGTCGCCGTCGGCGAAGTGCCAGTCCGAGGGATCCCCGACGTGTCCGTCGGGCCCCCACGAGTGCCAGAGTCGGCGGAGCAGCGTGAGCCACTCCTCGGCACGGTCGTACGCCTGGTCGTGCGGCAGCGGTGGCAGACCGGCGTGCCGGGCACTGCCGACGTCGGTCACGACGTTGATGCCGAGGCGTTCCGACGACAGGTGCGCCAACGTGGCGAACTGTCGCGCCGCCAGGTACGGCGGGGTGAACCCGGCGTTCACGGTCGGCGCGATGCCGATGTGCGAGGTCGCGGCGAACAGGTACGGCGCGAGCAGCAGCGGGTCGTGCTTCGGGCCGCCGTACGCCTGGCGGATGCGCAGGTCGAGCGTCGACGGGTTGCCGAGGGAGATGGCGTCCTCGGCGATGACCAGGTCCATGCCAGCCTGCTCGAGCGTGCGGACGGACTGCTGGTACAGGTCGGGCTTGGTCCAGCCGTGCCCCCAGTCCCAGTCCGAGCGCCCCCACGCCTGCGGGCCGAACCCGCGCGAGAAGAAGTAGCCGAAGTGTTGCGGTCGTGCCATCGTCTAGAGCTCCTCGGAGATCACGTGCGTGCCCGGGACCGAGTGTTCCAGGGACGCACGCTCCGCGTCGGACGCGCCACGGGCCTCCAGGCCAACGCTGCCGTCTGCGGAACGCAACGCGGCGAACCCGCGTTCCAGGTCGCGGAGCAGGTCCGCGACGTCCTCGATGCCGACCGACAGTCGGATCAGGCCGTCGTCGATGCCCTGGTCGGCGCGCTCCGCGGCGGTCTTGCCGGCGTGCGTCGTCGTCGCGGGGTGCAGGATCAGCGAGCGGACGTCGCCCAGGTGGGTCATCCGGCTGAACAGCTGGACGCTGTCGATGAAGGTGTGCGCGGCGGCTTCGCCGCCCGCCAGCGTGAACGCGAAGACGGAGCCGGCACCACGCGGCAGGTAGCGCTGGGCGAGGTCGTGGAACGGACTGGAGGCCAGACCCGCGTGGTCGACGCTCGTCACCTCCGGCTGTGCTTCCAACCACTGCGCCACCGCCAGCGCGTTCGCGCTGTGGCGTTCCACGCGCAGGCTCAGCGTCTCGATGCCCTGGCGGATCAGGAACGCGTTGAACGGCGACGGGGTGGGGCCGATGCGCGAGGCGACGACGTCGCGCGCGAAGACGACGAACGCGCGGTTGCCGTAGCGCTCGACGTAGCTCTCGCCGCCGAGCGACCGCTCCGGGCTGGTGAGGTGCTGCCAGCGCTCGGGGGAGGCGGACCAGTCGAACGTGCCGCCGTCGACGACCACGCCGCCCAGTCCCGCGCCGTGACCGGAGAGGAACTTCGACGCCGAGTGGATGACGATGTCGGCGCCGTGCTCGACCGGCCGGACCAGGTACGGCGTCGCCAGGGTGTTGTCGACGATCAGGGGGACCCCGGCACGGTGGGCGGTGTCGGCGACGCCGGTGATGTCGAGGACGTCGTTCTTCGGGTTCGGGATCGTCTCGGCGAAGAACGCCTTGGTGTTCGGGCGGACCAGGCGCGCCCACTCGTCGAGGTCGCGCTGGTCGGCGACGAAGTCGACCTCGATGCCGAGGCGGCCGAGGTTCTGCACGAGGAGCCCCTTGGTGCCCTCGTAGATGCTGCGGGCGGCGAGGACGTGGTCGCCGGCCTGCAGGAGCCCGAGGAACGCGATGGTGGCTGCCGCCTGTCCGCTGCCGACCAGGATCGCCTCGACGCCGCGCTCGAGCAGGGCGACGCGGCGCTCGACGTCGGCGTTCGTCGGGTTGCCGAGGCGGGTGTAGGTGTAGCCGTCCTCGGTGCCGGCGAAGCGGTCGCGCGCCTGGTCGAAGTCGTCGAAGAGGAAGCCGGAGGACATGTGGATGGCGGGGATCCGTGCGCCGTGCCCGGCATCGGGCACGAAGCCGCCGTGCACCTGTTCGGTCGAGAAACCGTGATCGTCGTTCGCCATGGGACACCTCCGGGAGTCGTCTGGCGGTAGCCTCGCAGCCTTCGCCGTGCGGACAGGCGATTGCGGCGTTCCGTTACGCAGGGCGGGGGCGCGGCGCCGGTCCCGATGCGGAACGACGAGGTCGACGTCGTACGACATCGAGGGCGTCGTTCCGGGTCGACCAGCGCCCGTCAGCCGCGGTGACCGACCGATGCGATGGCCGCCGACAGCCGGCCGGGCAGCCCCGGCGGGATCTCGGCCGGCAGCGCATCGAGCGCGAGCCAGCGGACGTCGTCGCTCTCATCGCTGACGGCCGTCACCACCGACGGGTCGGCGAGGGCGACGAAGCCGACGTCCCAGTGCGCCGCGCAGGCGAACCCGCCGCCGAGCTCGTGCCGGTCCAGGTCCGCGATGCGGCCGTCGACGAGCTCGAGGTCGGTGATGCCGGACTCCTCGCGGGCCTCGCGACGAGCGGCGTCGGCCAACGAGGCATCCGACGGCTCGAGGTGCCCGCCGAACTGCACCCAGAAGCCGCCCTTGCGGTGCAGGCAGAGCAGCACCCGGGCCAGGTCGGGCGAGAACACGAAGCACGACGCGGTGAGGTGCTCCGGGCCGCCGTCACGCCACAGTGAGGCATCCCCTCCGGCGGCGACGAACGCGGCGAACGCATCGCGGTGCCGATCGTCAGCGGTGGCGAGGGCGGTGGTGACGGTGTCGAGCAGCACCGCACCATCCTCCCAGGTGTGATGACGACGACGCGGTGGGTGGCGACGACGCGGAACGACGAGGTCGACGTCGTTCGACATCGAGGGCGTCGTTCCGGGTCGACCAGCGCCCCTCGTCAGAAGAGTGCGCGCACGCCCGCGACCACGGTGTCCCAGACCTCGAGCAGTGGGACCCGTGCGAGCCACACCGCCAGGCCGTTCACCAGCACGAACAGCACGAACCAGACCCCGGCCGGCACCCGCATCTCGGCTGCGGCGATGTGGAAGTCCGTCTGCACGCGGGCACCGGTGAGCAGCCACCGTGCGACCTGCACGACGGACCGCAGTCCGTCGACGACGAAGAACGCCCCGACGGCGGCGACCACGAGCACCGTGGTCTCGGACGGACGCAGTGCCACCCACAGCGCCAGGACGTCGAACCCGAGCACGACGAGCAGCCCGAACCAGTTCCGCACGAACACCAGCGCCACGAGCCCGATCACACCGAGCACCGCGACGGGCAGCCACCGCGAGCCGTGCAGCACCCCGGTCACCAGGAGCACCCCGGCCCAGAGCGGCGCGCTGTACCCGGCGTAGAGGTTGAGGATCCGGACGAGCCAGCGGATGCCACCGGGCACCCGGCCGAGCTGGACCCAGGCCTCGCCGGAGCCGTCCGGGTGCAGGTCGATGCGCTGGATGCGGCCACCGAACGGGACGACGACGACGCAGTGCCCGACCTCGTGGGCGATGGTCGCGGCGATCCGGGCGACGCGGCCGACGAGCGGCAGGAACGGCAGGAGCGCGCCGACGACGAGCGCGACGAACACGAGGGGCGGGGCTGCGGTGGTCAAGGGACCAGCATCGCAGCCGTGTCCCGCGAACTGCCCGAGACCCAGCCCAACCGTGCCCGTCAGCCCAGGGCGGTCGGCCCCGCCACCACGACGACGAGCACCGTCGTCATGGCGATCGCGAACGCGGTGAGCACGACCAGGAACGTCGTCAGGTGGTTCATCCGGCCGCGCATCACTCGACCGTCACCGACTTCGCCAGGTTGCGCGGCTTGTCGACGTCGCAGCCGAGCTGCAGCGCGAGTTCGCGGGCGAGCATCTGCAACGGTACGACTGCCTCGAGCGGGCCCCACGGCGCGGCCATGGCGCCCCAGGCGAGTCCGCCGGTGCCGCGGCTGCCGAGCGCCGGGATGTCCGACCCCTCGCCGCCGATGGTGATGACGAAGCCGCCGCGCGCACGGACCTCGGCGATCGCGGACTGGATCTTCGGCTCGCCGTGGTCGACCACGACGACGGGCGTGCCCTCGTCGACGAGTGCGAGCGGCCCGTGCTTCAGTTCCCCGGCGGGGTACGCCTCGGCCCAGCGGTAGCTGAGCTCCTTGAGCTTGAGCGCGCCCTCGGCGGCGTACGGCAGGCCGGCACCGCGGCCGAGGAACAGGAAGCCGGTGGCCTCCTTCACGCTCGACACCAGGAGCGGCATCCGGTCGGCGGACACCTGGGTGGCGTGTTCGATGCGTGCCGGCAGGTCGAGGAGTTCGTCGACGAGCGCGTGGGCGCGTGCGACCTCGATGCGGCCGGACGCGACGAGCGCGGAGATCACCGCGGCGACGCCGACGACGACCTGCGCCGTGAACGTCTTCGTCGCGGCGACGCCGATCTCCGGGCCGGCGTGGCAGTCGAGCACGGCGTCGGCGCGACGGGCCAGCGAGGAGTGCATGTTGTTCGTCAACGCCAGCACCGGGTGGCGGTCCTCGAACCGGTCGAGCGCACGGAGGACGTCGGCGGTCTCGCCGGACTGGCTGATCGCGACGACCAGGGTGTCCGGGCCGAGGACGGCCTGGTCGGCCTCGCTGGCGACGACGATGTCGGTCGGCACGCCGCCGATGCCGCGCAGGGCGGTGGCGATCACCTGGCCGGCGTTGAGCGAGGTCCCGCAGGCGACGATCGCCAGGCGTTCGAAGGCGGGCAGCCCGAGGCCGACCCACATGCTGCCGTCCGCGGTGCGCCGGGCGATGCGGTCCAGGATCGTGCTGACGACGTCGGACTGCTCGCCGATCTCCTTCGCCATGTGGTCCGGGTGGTCGCCGAGGTCCAGCGCGGTCGCGGCGAACGGCGAGGGGGTGGGGAACGGCACGGGCACCGTGATCCCGTTCGACGACCAGGTCCAGGCCTCGCCGAGCTCGACGACGTCACCGTCGCGGAGTGCGACGAAGGTCTCGCACCACTCGGCGATCGCACCGATGTCGCTCGCCACGAAGTCGCCGCGGGCGGACCGGGCGACGACGAGCGGGGAGCGGTCCGCGGCCACGACCATCCGGCCGTCGCGGGCGTCGAGGACGACGATCGCCCACGACCCCTCGAGCTGCGCGGTCGCGATCTGCACGGCGAGCATCAGGTCCGGGTCGACGGCCAGGGCGCGCTCGACGAGGTGCGCGATGACCTCGGAGTCGACCTCGGAACGGAACCGGTGCCCCTGCGCCTCGAGCATGTCGCGCAGGCGGTCGGCGTTCTCGATGATGCCGTTGTGCACGATGCTGATCCGGCGCGAGCAGTCGGCGTGCGGGTGGGCGTTCGCCTCGCGCACGGCGCCGTGCGTCGCCCAGCGGGTGTGGCCGATGCCGACACCGGTCAGGGCATCGCCGGACCGGGCGGCGACGAGCGTGCGCAGGTCGCCGACGCGGGACACCGAACGGATCGTCTCGGTGCTCCCGGTGGCGGTCCGGACGGCGATGCCGGCGGAGTCGTAGCCGCGGTACTCGAGTCGCTCGAGTCCGTCGAGCAGGTAGGGCGTCGCGTCGTCAGACACGCGGGCCGCGATGATGCCGCACATCGGCTGTCCCTTCGGGGGAACGGGGTGGGGGAGTGGAGCGGGGTTCGGCACCGACCGCCGTCGGGTCTGCCGCGCGTCCGGGTCCTCGCGGTCCTGACCGGCGCCCGTCCTCGGATCAGGCGAGGACGGACGACGGAGTGGGTGGGCCACGAGGTTCGGGTACCGGACGGGGTACCGCGGTCTGGCCCCTGGGGAGGGGCACGGCGGTCGGTGCATGAGAAGCCTCACCCGGCGACGCCGCCACGGCAACAGTCGTCGACTGCTCTTGCGGTTCCCCGCGTGCGGGGGACGCCGCGGTGCGGTCGCGTGCGGACTCCCGCAACGTGCGCGCGCAACGCACGCCGCGTTCTGGACAGGGAAAAGGCGGACGGGAGGCCCGGTACCAGCTGGTACCGGGCCTCCCGTCCGCCTCGTGGTCGCGTCGACTACGTGAGCAGCGCGACCAGGTGGGAGCGCGACCGCGCGCCCACCTTGCGGTAGATCTGCGTGAGCCGCAGCTCCACCGTGCGCTGCGACATGAACAGCGACGACGCGATCTCGCGGTTGCGGTAGCCCTCCGTCACCTTCTGCACCACGGCGCGTTCCTCGGCCGTGAGCGAGGTGAGCACCGCGGAGGCGTCCGGAGCGCTCCGGGGCGTCCCCGGCACCGACGCGGACAGCACCGGTGCGGACCGGAGCGACGACCCCGTGCCGAACGGCGGCATGGCCGCTGCCGGTGCGGGGGTGACGAGGGGACGGCGCATGCCGGCCGCCTCGTACGCCGCGGCCGCTGCTGCGCCGAGACGCGGACGCTCGGCGGGGTTACCGACGACCGCGAGGGCCGCGAACGTCCGTGCCCGCTCGAACTGCGAGTCGTGCGGCTGGAACAGCTCCAGCGCGCGGCGACGGGCCGTGTCCCGGGTGGTGTCGTCGGCGACGAGCGCGAGGCTCCTCGCCAGCACGAGCGCACCCCAACGACCCGGTCGGGCGTGGTGGTCCGCAGCGAGTCGCGCCGTGATGGTGCGGGCGTCGTCGATCCGTCCGAGGCGCGCGTACGCCTCGACCAGGTCGCCGAGGTGCCGGAGCACCGCGGGGTTCCGCAGGGACCGGCCGATGGCGTCCGCCGCTTCGAGTGCGGCGGCTGCCTCCTCCAGTCTGCCGTCGAGCAGCAGGACCCGACCGCGGAGCGCGTGCAGCTTCGCCGTCGCACCCCACAGGCGGCTCGTCGAACGGTGCTCGAGGCACCGGTCCACGACCGCCAGGGCTTCGGCGGAACGCCCCTCGGCGAAGTGCCGCCAGGCGATCGCGATGGCCCGCGACGGCTCACGGAGCCGCTCGACCACCGAGGAACCGGCCTCCCACACGTCGATCGCGCGGAGCGCCTGCCGGAAGTTCCCGGAGCGCACCTCGTTCTCGGCGGTCAGGTAGCGAGCTGCCTCGGTCCACACCGGTGCCGTCTGCGGGCCCCGGGCGAGCACGAGTGCGAACACCCGACGCGCGCTCCGGTACCGCTCGGCGATGCTCAGCGCGTGGGCGAGGAGCAGCAGGGCCGGGTCGGACATCGCCAGCAGCACCGACGTCGCGAGTCCGTCGTGCAGGTCGGTGTCCGCCGGCAGGGTGCCGTCGATCGCGGCGATGAGCTCCCGCGCGGTCGTCGTGATCTCCAGCGTGTGCGGAGACGCCGACGCCTCGAGGGGCTCCACACGGTGCAGGAGGTCCCTCGCCTGGTCGAGCTCCCACGCCTCGGCACGGAAGCACGCCACCATGGCCATCAGCCCGGCGATCGCGTCCACGTCGGCCGGCTCGGTCGCGTCCACCGACACGAGGAGCTCGTCCGCGTGCACGGCGTCGCCACTGAGGTACTGCGCCGAGTACTGCAGGCGCAGCCGGCGGACCTCGTGCGCAGTCGTCCGGAACGGACGGAGCGCGGCGAGGTAGCGCGCGGCGTAACCGAGCATCCGGTTGCCGAGCAGGGCCTCGGCGACCCCGAGCAGCGCGACGAGCTCGTCCTCGGTGCCGCCACCGACGTGCAGGGCACGCTCGGTGAGGGCGATCGCGGCGTGCACGTTGCCGTCCACCACGTAGGACCGTGCGGCGCTGAGCAGCGCGACCACGTCGGGGACGTCGTCGACGAAGCTCCGGTGCCACGCGGCGGCCCGCGGGTCGGACTCGGCGCTCGCCGTGGCCAGCGCGGCGTGTGCCGCGCGGCGGTCACGGGCGGGCATCCGCCAGTACAGCGCGGACCGGACCAGGGGGTCGCGGACCGTCACACTCTGACCCCGCACGGTGGCGAGGCCTGCTCCGACCAGGTCGTCCAGCTCGTCGCGGTCCCAGGCCGTGGTCTTCGCGACCGGCACCAGGGCGAGCTTCGCGAGGACGTCCAGATCTCGTCCCGCGGCGGACCCGAGTGCGAGCGCCGCGAGGGCCTCGGTCGTCGGAGTGGGTCGGAGCGGGAGCACGATCGGCTCCGCACCGGTGAGCTGCTCGCGGCTGAGCACCGCGAGCTGTTCGCGGAGTGCGCCGGGGTTGCCACCGGTCTCCGCGGCGAGGACGGCGAGGACGCCGTCGTTCGCCTCTTCCGGTGCCATCGACCGGGCGAGGATCAGTGCCTCGTCGGACGGCAGCGGCTCGATGCGGAGCGCCGGCAGGGCCGCGAGCGGACCGTCCGACGGCACCGAACGGACCGTCGCCACGACGCGCAGGGCGGTGCCCGCGAGTCGGCCGGCGAGGAACGCGATGAGCTCCTGGCTCTCGACGTCCATGCGGTCGAGGTCGTCGATCAGCACGAGCGTCGGCGGCAGGGTGAGCGCGTGCACGGCGTCGAGGAAGTCGTGCGCCGCCGCCAGTCCGGCGGTCACGGGGACCGCCGTCTCGCCCGTCTGCAGGAGATGGGCGATGTGGGCCGTCGCACGGGGGTCGTCGAGCGCGGTGAACAGGGAGGTCACGCCGGCCAGGGGCCACCGGGATTCACTCCCGTTGACACCGACCCGCACGACGGGGAGGGAAACGCGGTTCGAGACCGCGTCGAGGACGCTGCTGCGTCCGGAACCAGGGTCGCCGACCACGACCATCGCGGACTCCCGAGGGAGTACAGCGAGGGTCGCGATCCGGTCGACCTCGAGACGTCGACCGGTGAGTGCCATGACTCACCGGCCTCCGGGCCCGGAAGCGGATCCTGCGGAGAGGTCGTCGGCGAACGCTGCGTTCGCTGCGACGGGGCGCCGTGAGGCGGACCGGACTGCTGCACGGTGGGTGGCCGTGTCGGAGTGCGGACGGGAGGCGGCGACTGCGCGCGCGCCGGAGCTGTCGTGGATTGGATGCGGTCGACGAGTGAGGGTGCACTCGGTTCCGCTCGGGAACGATGATGTCATCGTCTGTATCACCCCTCGGGTTAGGGTCTTCGGACGAACACGGTCGGTCTGCGCTCATGTACTCGGATCTAGGGAATCCGGGTCAGCGCGTGACCTTCCGCATGAGCACGATAACTCAGGTACTGGCCATCTGAGCCGCCCCGCGCACCCCGTATCCGGCAACGGTGCCCCCAGTCCGGGGGGCCACGACGAGGGGGTGTCACCCGCCCGGGGGTGGGTCTCGCCCGCCCGGAGGCCGGTCGGTGTACGAACGATGGTGATGTCCAGCGCTGACCCGACCGACGCCCGCCTCGACGACCGCACGCGTTGGAGGGCCTTCGCCGTGTGCGTCGCCGTGGCGGCCCTGACCATCCTCGACCTGTCGAAGGTCAACGTCGGACTGCCGTCGATCGAGCAGTCCCTCCACGCCACCAGCTCGTCGCTCCAGCTCATCGTGGCGGGGTACGCCCTGGCGTTCGGTCTCGCCCTCGTGCCCGCCGGTCGGCTCGGCGACCTGAAGAGCCGCCGCGCCCTGTTCATCGTCGGGCTCGTCGCGTTCACCGTGTCGAGCCTGCTCTGTGCCGTGGCACCGACCATCGAGGTGCTCATGGTCACGCGGATCCTGCAGGGCTTCGCCGCGGGCACGCAGATGCCGCAGGTGATCGGGCTCGTGCAGCAGCTGTTCCGCGGGCCGGAACGCGGACGGGCCTTCGGGCTGTTCGGCGCCATGATCGGCATCTCCACCGCGCTCGGCCCGACCATCGGCGGTGGGCTCATCGCGATCGGCGGTGAGGAGAACGGGTGGCGCCTGCTGTTCTGGATGAACGTGCCGCTCGGCCTCGTCGCCCTGTTCTTCGCGGTGAAGCTCCTGCCCAAGGGAGCGCAGGGACAGGCGAAGGACCGCGAGCTGGACATCGTCGGCATCCTGCTGCTCGGCGCCGCGATCATCACGCTGATGCTGCCGTTCGTGCTCACCACGGGTGCTGGTGACTCCGGCGCGCGGTGGCTGTGGCTCGTCGGGTTCGTGGTGTTCCTCGGACTGTTCGTGCTCTGGGAGGTCCGGTACAAGCGGCAGGGCAAGTCGCCGGTGGTGCACTTCGAGCTGTTCCGGCTGTCGTCGTACCGCAACGGGCTGTCGATCGTCGCCGTCTACTTCGCGGCGATCCCGGCGTCCTTCCTGATGGTGACGCTCTTCCTGCAGGAAGGCCTCGGACTCTCCCCGCTGTTCGCCGGCATGGTGAGCATCCCGTTCGCGGCCACGAGTGCCGTCGGGTCGTACATCGGCGGTCGGATCGTCGACCGGGTCGGGCGGGCACTGGTGGTCTTCGGGCTGTTCATGGTCGTGGTCGGCTTCGTGCTGCTCATGCTCGCCGCGGTCCTGACCCCGCCGGAGGTCACGCCGTGGGCGATGGCCGGGGCGTTCCTGGTCGGCGGGCTCGGCGGCGGGTTCGTGGTGTCGCCGAACCAGACGCTCACCCTGGCCGAGATCCCCGTCGAGCAGTCCGGCGTCGCCGGGTCCATGCAGCAGCTCGGGCAGCGCGTCGGGACCGCGATCGGCACCGCGGTGGCGACGAGCATCTTCTACGGGATCGTGCGGGGTTCCGCTGCCGGTGGCGACGGGTCCGGGGGGAGTCGGCTCGACGCGTACCACGACGCATTCCGGAGCGGCACGACGTTCACGGTGTCGCTGATGGCGCTCGCACTCGTGCTCGCCGTCGGGGACCTGGTGGTGCGGCGGCGTGCGGCTCGGCGCGAGGCCGCGGCGGCCTGATCGACTCGGAACGACACCGTCGACGTCGTCCGACGTCGACGGTGTCGTTCTGCGTCGCGCTAGCGGCGGATGACCTCGACGACGGCGTCGTGCACCAGGCCGTTCGTCGCGAGCGCGCTGCCGTGCCAGGCTCCGGGGTCGCCGTCGAGCGAGGTGAAACGTCCGCCCGCCTCTTCCACGATGGGGACGAGGGCGGCGATGTCCCACGGCTTCAGGTCGGGTTCGCCCGCGATGTCGATGACGCCCTCGGCGACCAGCATGTACGACCACATGTCGCCGTAGGCGCGCGTGCGCCAGACCCTGCGCGACAGGTCGACGAGCGCGTCGAGCCGGTCGTCGTCGTCCCACTGCTGGATGCTGTTGTAGCTCAGGCTCGCGTCGGACAGGTCCGCGACGCCGGACACGCGGAGCGCGCCGTCGAACGAGTGCGCGCCGAGCCCCTCCGCCGCCCACCAGCGCTTGCCGAGTGCGGGGGCGCTCACCACGCCGAGCACGGGGCGACCGTCGACCGCCAGGGCGATGAGCGTCGCCCACACCGGCACGCCGCGCAGGTAGTTCGCGGTGCCGTCGATCGGGTCGACGACCCACTGGCGGTGGCCCTCGCTCGTCGCCTCGGCGCCGGTGTCCGCCGTCGTCTCCTCGCCGAGGAACGCGTCGTCGGGCCGTTCCGTCGCGATCCGCTCGCGCAGGGCGTGCTCGACGGCCTGGTCGGCATCGGTGACGTGCGTGCTGTCGGCCTTCTTCGACACGTGCAGGTCGGCGGCGCGGAACCGCTCGAGGCTGATCGTGTCGGCGATGTCGGCGAGCGAGCGGGCGAAGTCCAGGTCGGCGCTGAGGTCCACGGGTCGAGCGTAGCGGGGCTACGCGGCGACGACCTCTTCCTCCTCGAGCCGGGTGACCTCGCGCTCGCGGGCGATGCGCGTGCGGCGGGCGACGAGCCCGTGCACGACCACGCAGAGCAGGACCGCCGCGGCGAGCCAGAGTGCGAGGACCAGGGACGACCGGCCGAGGGAGGCGTCCGGGAAGTACTGCAGGTCCTGCGCTGCCTGCAGCCACGCGGCGCCGCTCCAGAAGGAGTGGAGCGCGGAGAAGAACCCGGGCACGAACGACGCCTGGAAGATCCCGCCGGACGACGTGAAGTTGAGCATCACGAACAGCATCGTGAGCACCGGAGTGGTCCACCGCCCGAGCACCGGGTGCAGGCCCACGCCGATCGCGACGATGATCGCGTCGTACAGCCAGGCGAACAGGAACACCTGCCAGTGGTGCGTGGTGATGACGCCGTAGATCGGTCCGGCGACGATGATCCCGATGCCGGCGACGACCCCGGCGGTGGCGAGCCCGACCACCGCGGTCCACACCGCGCGGAGCTTCGTCGCGACGGACGCCACGGCGATGGCCGATGCGTAGCCGCCGACGCTCAGCGCGACGAGCAGGAAGAACAGCCCCTGCCCGGTGCTGTCCTGCTCGCCCGTCGGGACGACGTCGACCACCCGGAACGGCACGTGCTGCTCGTACGCGATCGGCAGGAAGACCTTCTGCGCGGCGGACGCGGTCGTCTCCGACGCAGCCGTCGAGACGTAGAGCGTCGCGCCCGTGGTGGTCGGGGCGTACACGGCGGCGAGGTCGCGGTCGCGGATCTGCCGCTCGGCGTCCTTGGTCGAGGCGACGACGTGGGCGACGAGCGCGCCGTCGGACTCGTCGGTGACGGTCTGGGCGAACACCTGGGTCGCGGCAGACTGCCCGACGATGCCGACCGGCAGCTCCTTCGGCGCGGGTGCGTGGAAGGCGCCGAGGTAGGCGAGTCCCATGCCGGCGGCCAGGAAGAGCGGCACGAGGATGTGCGTCGCGAAGGTCAGGAGCACCCGTCCGAGGCCGGCGGGGCGCAGGACGCTGTCGGTGCGCTGCGGCTTCGGGGCCCTGGGGGACTTGTGCGTGGGGGAGTGGTGCGCGTGCGACGTCGTTGTCGTGCTCGAGGACGGGGCGTCGACGGCGGGGGTCGGCGCAAAGTTGTACTTTGCAACTTCAGACACGAGGGTCCACTGTACAACACTGCTGCACACGTGTCGACGCGGGGGTGGGCAGGCGGGCGGGCAGCGGGGCGTGGCGGGCAGCGGGGCGGGGCGTGGTGGGGCGCGGCTCGGTGATACTGGCGACACGCCCGAGCTCACTCCGCCGAGGTTCCACAACACGCCGCGCGCTGTTCGCCGAGGTTCCACGAACGGCCCGTGACGCCGCCGAGATGTGCAGATTTCGGAACCTCGACGGGACGGCACGGGCGCGGCGGGACGGGCTACTCCAGGCCGGGGTCGGAGGCGCCCATGCCGGTCAGCAGCGCGCGGAACGAGTCGAGCCGCTCGACGCCCGTCGGCCCGAGCTCGCCGTCCTGCACCCGGTCGACGATCTCCCAGTCGTGCGCCTGCGCCAACGGGATGCCGTCCCGCGCGGGCCGCACCGGGATCGCGTGCGAGGCGAACGCGCGGAAGACGTTCGCCGGGTCGACGTGCCCGAGGCCGAACGACCGCACGCCGGGGGTGTCGATGATCCAGCCGCCGTCCCGCACCCGCAGCGCGATCGACGACGACGAGGTGTGCCGCCCGCGACCCGTCACCGAGTTCACGACACCGATCGCCCGCGTCGACCCGGTCAGGGCGTTCACGAGCGTCGACTTGCCGACGCCCGAGTGCCCGACGGTCACGGTGACCTTGTCGTCGAGCAGGTCGTGCAGCACCTCGAACGGGACGTCGTCCGATCGGCTCGTCACGATCCGGAGGTCGAGGCACGCGAAGTGCGCCAGGAACGGGGCAGGGTCGGCGAGGTCGGTCTTCGTGATGCAGAGGATCGGGTCGAGGCCGGCGTCGAACGCGGCCACCAGGTACCGGTCGATCAGGCGGGTGCGCGGCTCGGGGTCGGCGGCGGCCACCACGATGAGCATCTGGTCGGCGTTCGCCACGATGACGCGCTCGACCTCGTCGGAGTCGTCGGCGCTGCGGCGGAGCAAGGTGGTGCGCTCGGCGACCTTCACGATGCGCGCCAGCGATCCGGGGTCACCGGAGACGTCGCCGACGAGCGACACGTGGTCGCCGGTGACGACGGACTTCTTGCCGAGCTCCCGGGCCTTGGTCGCCGTGATGACGTGCTCGTCGCCGGAGCCGGAGCCGGAGCCGGAGCCGGACCCCGTTCCCACCAGCACGCCGAACCGCCCGCGGTCGACGTTCGTCACCCAGCCGACGGGGGCGTCGTCGTAGGTCGGCCGCGTCTTCGTGCGGGGTCGGTTGCCCTTCGGGTTCGGACGCACCCGCACGCTCGACTCGTCGTACTGTCCGTACGGCTCGTCCGCGTCGGAGTCGTCCCCGTCGACGTCGTCCCACCAGCTCATGGGCTCAGACTCCCGGAACCGAGTCGAGCGAGCCGGAGGAGGCGACCATCGCCGCCCACAGCTCGGGGAACTGCGGCAGGGTCTTCGCCGTCGACCCGATGTCGTCGACGGCGACGCCGTCGACGACGAGCCCCACGATGGCGCCGGCCGTCGCCATCCGGTGGTCGTCGTACGCGGCCCAGTCGCCGCCGTGGAGCGCGGCAGGCTCGATCCGCAGGCCGTCGTCGAGTTCGTGCACCGAGCCTCCCGATCGGTTCACGTCCGCCGCGAGCGCGGCGAGGCGATCCGTCTCGTGCCCACGCAGGTGGCCGATCCCGGTGATCTCGGTCGGCTCGCCGGCCAGTGCCGCCAGCGCGACGAGCGCCGGTGCGAGCTCGCCGCCGCGGCTGAGGTCCAGGTCGACACCCGGCAAGGAGGCCCCGCCGCGGATCCCGACGCCGCCGTCGACGACCAGGTCGTCACCGTCTCGGGCCACGGTCGCGCCCCACAGGGGCAGGAGCGTCTCGAGGTCGGCGCCGACCTGCGTGGTCGCGCGCGGCCAGGTGCGGATGCGGACGGTGCCGCCCGCGACGAGCGCGGCGACCGCGAACGGTGCGGCGTTCGACAGGTCCGGCTCGATCGTGACGTCGCGCGCGCCGATCGGCCCGGGGTGGACGACCCACTCGCCGACCGCGGGCTCGTCGACGGTCACGCCGCGGGCACGGAGCGTGGCGACGGTCATCTCGATGTGCGGCAGGCTCGGCAGTCGTTCGCCCACGTGGGTGAGGTGCAGGCCCTCGTCGAAGCGCGGCGCGGAGAGCAGCAGGCCCGAGACGAACTGGGACGACGCCGACGCATCGATCGACAGGGCGCCACCCCGGACCGAGCCGGTGCCGGTGAACGCGAACGGCATCGAGCCGTCGCCGTCGTCGGTGACGTCGACGCCGAGGTCGACGAGCGCCCGGATGATCGCGTGCATCGGACGCTTGCGGGCGTAGGGGTCGCCGTCGATGACCACGGGGCCGACTGCCAGGGCGGCGAGGGGCGGCAGGAACCGCATCACGGTGCCGGCGAGCCCGCAGTCGACGCGCACGTCACCGTGCATCGGCGCCGGGGTGATCCGGAGGTCCGGGCCGTACGGGTTCGGCTGCTCGCCCGGTGCCGGTTCGACCTCGTCGATCCCGACGCCGAGCTGCCGGAGCCCCGCGATCATGAGCGCCGAGTCGCGGGAGTGCAGCGGCAGGCGGATGACGGAGGGGCCGTCCGCGAGGGCGGCGAGCACGAGCTCGCGGTTCGTCAGCGACTTCGAGCCGGGCAGCGCGACGTCGCCGCGCAGGGGGCCGCGCGCGAGCGGGGCGATCCAGGGGGCCGGGTCCGCGGCGGGCTGTGCACCGCTCCGGGAATGCGTCGTGTCTGCCATCGGTTCACAAGACTACTGAAACGATCGGGAGGACCCTTGGCGACAGCACTCGCACCATCGCGGACGCGCCTGCCCGGCGTGTCCACGTCGCTCGCTCTAGACTGGCCCGCGATGACGACCGACGAGCCGCAGGCAGCACCGCACGACCTGGTCGAGGAGACCGAGGAGCAGCTCGACGCGGTCGAGGCGGAAGACGAGGCGTCGTTCGTCGACGCCAAGACGGTGCCGGCCGACGAGCTCCGCGCCCTCTTCGAGACCCAGGCGCTGCCCTTCATGGACCAGCTGTACGGCGCGGCGATGCGGATGACCCGCAATCCGGCCGACGCCTCGGACCTCGTGCAGGAGACCTTCGTCAAGGCGTTCGCTGCGTTCCGTCAGTTCAAGCAGGGCACGAACCTGAAGGCCTGGCTGTACCGGATCCTGACGAACACGTTCATCAACACGTACCGCAAGAACCAGCGGAACCCGTACCAGGGCACCATCGACGAGCTCGAGGACTGGCAGTTGGGCGGCGCGGAGAGCGTCACCCAGTCGATCTCCGCACGGTCGGCCGAGGCCGACGCGATCGACCACCTGCCGTCCTCCGCCGTCAAGGACGCCCTGCAGGCCATCTCGGAGGACTTCCGGATGGCCGTGTACTTCGCTGATGTCGAGGGCTTCTCGTACCAGGAGATCGCCGACATCATGAAGACCCCCGTGGGGACGGTCATGAGCCGTCTGCACCGTGGTCGCCGGCTCCTCCGGGGGCTCCTGGCGGACCACGCCCGTGAGACCGGCATCGTCCCGGACGCAGCGTCGACGGCGACGATGCGCGGACGAGGCCGGAAGACTGCCGCGACCGAGGGTCGCGTCGATGGGAAGGAAGCACGATGAGCGGCTGCGACTGCTCCAAGGCGAAGGCCGAGCTCGAGGAGTTCCTGCACGGGGAGCTCTGCCGCGAGGACGCGGCGGACATCCGCGAGCACATGGACGACTGCGAGGACTGCACGACCGAACACCGCGTCGGCGTCGTCCTGATCGAGACCGTGCGCCGCGCGTGCAAGGAGACCGCTCCGGAAGAACTGCGTGGCGAGATCCTCGCGCGCATCCGGCTGGAGCAGTCCACCCACTGACGAAGCCGCGGGCTCAGCGTCCGGCGGCGTGGTGCGCTGCGATCGTCGAGGCGTCCAGGACGTCGTCGTACACGCGGACCGTGTCGACGTCGCCGGTGAACGCGTACCCACCGGCGTTCGGCCATCCGGCCAACGTCTGCCGGCCCGCTCGCCAGTGCCCGTCGTACTGTCGGAGTGACACGGCGTCGGTCCGGGCGTCCTGCTGCACCCCGTCGAGCCAGAGGGTCAGCAGCATATATGAATATCAGTTGTGATGACACCCCGTCGCAACACAGCGCGGCGCCCGGGTAGGGTCGCCAGCATGACCCTCCTCGTCGAGTCGATCACCACCTGGTCCGACACGGACGTCTCCGACGTCGCTGCTCTCGTCCGCCTGCTCGGCCACGAGGTCGACGACGCGGCGATGCGCGCACGCCTCGAACGGCTCACGCCCGAGGCCGGACACCGCACCTGGGTGGTGCGTGGCGAGGACGGCCGCCCGGTGGCGGTCGCCGGCGCGCAGGTCACCTGGGCGTACGCGAGCGACGAGCCGACGGCGCAGCTCCTGCTGCTGGTGGTCGACGACACGGCGAGGAGGCTCGGCACCGGTTCGGCGCTCATCGCCACCTTCGAAGCATGGGCGGTGGAGCAGGGCGCGCGTCGCCTGAGTGCCGTCAGTGCGGCCGCGACGGACAGCGCGCACCGGTTCTACCAGAAGCGCGGGTACCACGACGCCGGGGTGCGCTACACGAAGATCGCGTAGCGCACCCCGGCGTGGGGTCTAGCCGAGTGCCTTCTCGATGACCTCGGTGGCCTCCTGCGCGGAGCGCTTCGACGATCCGGTGGCCGGCGCGGCACTCGCGGCACGGGCGGCGACCGACAGCGGTCGACCGTCGAGGTGCGGTGACAGGTTCATGCAGACGAAGGGCCAGGCGCCCTGGTTCTCGGGCTCTTCCTGCGCCCACACGACGTCGGCGTCCGGGTAGCCCGCGAGCACCTCGAGGATGCGCGCGAGGGGGAGCGGCGCGAGCTGCTCCAGCCGGACGAGGGCGACGTCGGTGACCCCGCGCTTGTCGACCTCGGCGCGCAGGTCGTGGTGCACCTTGCCGGAGTGCAGCACCACGCGACGCACCGCTGCCTTGTCGGTCACCCGGTCGTCGTCGATGACCTCTTCGAAGGTGCCGTCGGTGAAGGCCTCGACCGCACTCGTCGCCTGCCGCAGCCGGAGCATGGCCTTCGGCGAGAAGACGATCAGCGGCTTCTGCGGACGCGCCCACGCCTGACGGCGCAGCAGGTGGAAGTAGGACGCCGGGGTCGAGGGGCGGGCGACGACCATGTTGTCCTCGGCGCACAGCTGCAGGTACCGCTCGATGCGGGCGGAGGAGTGGTCCGGTCCCTGGCCCTCGTAGCCGTGCGGCAGCAGCAGCACCAGGCCGGAGCGCTGTCCCCACTTCTGCTCGGCGGACGAGATGAACTCGTCGATGACGGTCTGGGCGCCGTTCGCGAAGTCACCGAACTGCGCTTCCCACAGCACGAGTGCCTCGGGGCGCTCCACCGAGTAGCCGTACTCGAACGCCATCGCCGCGTACTCGCTGAGGAGCGAGTCGTAGATGGTGAAGCGGGCCTGACCCTCGGAGAGGTTCGACAGCGGCAGCCACTCCTGGCCGTTCGACCGGTCGTGGAACACCGCCTGGCGCTGGACGAAGGTGCCGCGCCGGGCGTCCTGGCCGGCGAACCGGACGGGCTTGCCCTCGACCAGCAGCGAACCGATCGCCATGAGCTCGGCCATCGCCCAGTCGACGCCGCCGTTGCGGGTCATCTCGGTGCGCTTCGACAGCAGCTGCTGCAGCTTCGGGTGGATCGAGAAGCCGGCGGGCGGGTTGCTGTGGGCGTCCCCGATGGAGCGGACGAGTTCTTCGGAGACCGCGGTGTCGCGGACCTCGACCTCGGAGTCGTCCTGCTGCGCCGCCGGACGTTCGAGCCCTTGCACGGCGCCGTCGTCGTCGACCTGGATGACCGGGATGGTGCCGGTCTGCGCCTCGTGCGTCTCGGCGAAGGCACGCTCCAGGCGGTCCTGGAAGTCGCGGTGCGCCTCGTCGTACTCCTCCTGGGTGATGTCACCGCGGCCGACGAGGGCCTCGGTGTACAGGGTGCGGACGGAGCGCTTCGCCTCGATGAGGTTGTACATGAGCGGCTGGGTCATCGAGGGGTCGTCGCCCTCGTTGTGTCCGCGGCGGCGGTAGCAGATGAGGTCGATGACGACGTCGCGGTGGAACGCCTCGCGGTACTCGAACGCCAGGTCGGCGACGCGTGCGACGGCCTCGGGGTCGTCGCCGTTGACGTGGAAGATCGGCGCCTGGATCGTCTTGGCGACGTCGGTGGAGTACACCGAGCTGCGTGCCGACTCCGGCGGGGTGGTGAAGCCGACCTGGTTGTTGATGACGAGGTGCACGGTGCCGCCGGTGCGGTAGCCGCGCAGCTGCGACATCTGCAGCGTCTCGACCACGACGCCCTGACCGGCCATCGCCGCATCGCCGTGGACGAGGACCGGCAGGACGTTCGTCGAACCGGGGCCCTGCTTGTCCTGCTTGGCGCGGACGATGCCCTCGAGCACGCCGTCGACGGCCTCGAGGTGGGACGGGTTCGCCGCGATCGTCACGGGGATGCTCGAGCCGTCCGAGGTGCGGAAGAGCCCCTCGGTGCCCACGTGGTACTTCACGTCGCCGGAGCCCTGGCCGGACACCGACCCCGGCAGGGACGACCCCTCGAACTCACGGAAGATCTGGCCGTACGTCTTGCCCGCGATGTTCGTCAGCACGTTCAGGCGACCGCGGTGCGCCATGCCGATCGCGACCTCGGCGAGGCCCACAGCAGCGGCGTGCTGGATGAGGGTGTCGAGGAACGCGATGGTGGACTCGCCGCCCTCGAGCGAGAAGCGCTTCTGTCCGACGTACTTCGTCTGCAGGAAGGTCTCGAACGCCTCGGCCTCGTTGAGCTTGCCGAGGACACGGAGCTGCTCGTCCTTCGACGGCTTGGAGTAGGGGACCTCGATGCGTTCCTGCACCCAGCGGCGCTGCTCCGGGTCCTGGATGTGCATGTACTCGATGCCGACCGTGCGGCAGTACGCGTCGCGCAGGATCCCGAGCACGTCGCGCAGCGGAGCGCTCGTCGTGCCGGCCAGCCCGCCGGTGACGAACTCGCGGTCGAGGTCCCAGAAGGTCAGCCCGTGGCTCTCGATCTCGAGGTCGGGGTGTGTGCGCTGGCGGTACTCGAGCGGGTCGATGTCGGCCATCAGGTGCCCGCGGACGCGGTAGCTGTTGATGAGCTCCTGCACGCGAGCGGTCTTGTTGACGCGGTGCGCCAGGTCGACGTTGATGTCGTTCGCCCACTGGATCGGCTTGTACGGGATCCGGAGCGCGGCGAAGATGCCGTCGTAGAAGCCGTGCTCGCCGATGAGGCGCTCGTGCACGTGCTTGAGGTACTCGCCCGACCCGGCGCCCTGGATGACCCGGTGGTCGTAGGTGCTCGTCAGGGTGATGGTCTTGCCGATGCCGAGCTCGACCAGGGTCTTCGACGCCGATCCCTGGAACTGCGCCGGGTACTCGAGGGCGCCGGCACCGATGATGGCGCCCTGCCCCTTGGTCAGGCGGGGGACCGAGTGCACGGTCCCGATGCCGCCCGGGTTCGTGAGCGAGATCGTCGTGCCCTGGAAGTCGGCCGGCGTCAGCTTGTTGTCGCGGGCCCGCTTCACCAGGTCCTCGTACGCCGACAGGAACTGGCCGAAGGTCAGGGTCTCCGCGCGCTTGATGCTCGGGACGAGCAGCGACCGGGTGCCGTCCTTCTTCGGGACGTCGATCGCGATGCCGAGGTTCACGTGCGCCGGGGCGACGACGAACGGCTTGCCGTCGCGCTCCTCGTAGAACACGTTCTGGCTCGGGAAGTCCTTGAGCGCCTGCACCATCGCCCACCCGATCAGGTGGGTGAAGGAGATCTTGCCGCCGCGGGCACGGCGCAGGTGGTTGTTGATGACGATCCGGTTGTCGATCATCAGCTTCGCCGGGATCGTCCGGACGCTCGTCGCGGTGGGGACGGTGAGCGAGGCGTCCATGTTCGACGCCAGGGTCTTCGCCATGCCCCGGAGCGGGGTCGCCACGTCCTCGTGGGTCTCCTCGTGGTCGTCGGCGGCGTCGTTCGCCTCGGCCGGGATCGGCGGTGGCGTCGGCTGGCGCGACGTGGTCTTCGCCTGGATCGGACCACCGGCCGGAGCGGGCGCTGCGGCGGACGGCTCCGTGGTGGTGGTCTCGGCCGCGGCGGGAGCGGCGGGGGCGGTGTCAGCTGCCGGAGCGCCGCCGACCTGCGTGCGGTGGTAGCTCTCGAGGACCGGCCACCAGGACTTGTCGACCGACTCCTTGTCCGCGACGAACTGCTCGTAGAGCTCGTCGACGAGCCACTCGTTCGCCCCGAATTCGCCCGCGGTCTCGTCCGTTCCGGTCAGATGGCTCGACACAGCCGATCGCCCACTCTCCGTCGATAGATGCTCGTGTGTGTCGTGCGGCGCAACCCTGCCCCGCACAGGTGCCAAGCCTAGCCGCTCGCACATGTCCGTTCCGTGTCAGCCTCGGCGCGAGTCGGGGCCCGGTCCGGCCCCCGGGCGGAGCCGTACAGTGGGGCCCATGAGGTTCTACGAGACGCGGCCGACGCACGACCTGACCTACTCCGACGTCTTCCTCGTCCCGAGCCGTTCCGGTGTGACGAGCCGCTTCGACGTCGACCTGGCGTCCAACGACGGCAGCGGTGCGACGATCCCGATCGTGAGCGCCAACATGAACTCGGTCACGGGTCCGCGCCTCGCCGCGACCCTGGCCCGGCGCGGTGGCCTCGGCGTCCTGCCGCAGGACATGCACCTGCAGGACCTCGACGCCGCGATCCGCTGGGTGAAGGACCAGCCGGTCGACTACGACACCGCCTACGACATGGGCTCGTCCACCACCGTCGCCGAGGCACTGGAGCAGCTGCTGCCCGTCGCCGGTCGTGGCGTGGTGGTCCGTGACGCCGCCGGAGAGTACCTCGGCTGCGTCCCCGCGAGCCGCCTCGGCGATGCCGGCCCGGACGCGACGCTCGGCGACCTGCTGCACGGCGCCTCGACCGCGATCGACGCCGAGGACGCCGGCACGCCCCGCCACGTCTACGACGTGCTGAGCGGCGCCGAGGTCGACTTCGCACCCGTCGTCCGGCACGGCAAGGTGGTCGGCACCACGAGCCGGACGAGCGCCATCCGCTCCGACATCTACACCCCCGCCGTCGACGCCTCGGGCCGCCTGCGTGTCGCAGCCGCGATCGGCATCAACGGCGACGTCGCCGCCAAGGCGCAGGCCCTCGCCGCCGCCGGGGTCGACGTCCTGGTCCTCGACACGGCCCACGGACACCAGGAGGGCATGCTCCGCGCGCTCCGCACCGTCGCCGCACTGCGGCTCGGCATCCCGCTCGTCGCCGGCAACGTCGTCACTGCCGACGCCGTCGCCCACCTGGTCGACGCGGGTGCGGACATCATCAAGGTCGGTGTCGGACCCGGCGCCATGTGCACCACGCGCATGATGACGGCGGTCGGTCGGCCGCAGTTCTCCGCCGTGCTCGAGACCGCGGCGGCTGCCCGGTCACTCGGCGCACACGTCTGGGCCGACGGCGGGGTGCGGTACCCGCGCGACGTCGCCCTCGCCCTCGCGGCCGGCGCCTCGGCCGTGATGATCGGCTCGTGGTTCGCCGGCACGCTCGAGGCGCCGGGCGTGCTCCGCCGCGACGCCGCCGGCAAGGCCTACAAGGAGAGCTGGGGGATGGCGTCCGCCAAGGCCGTCCGCGAGCGCTTCGAGCGGCTCGACCCGTACGAGCGGGCCCGCAAGGAGCTGTTCGCCGAGGGGATCTCGTCGTCGACGATCTACCTCGACCCGGAGCGCCCGAGCGTCGAGGACCTGCTCGACATGATCACCACGGGCGTCCGCAGCTCCGCCACCTACGCCGGTGCCGCGTCGCTCGCCGAGTTCTCGGAGCGCGCCCTGGTCGGCATCCAGTCCGCCGCCGGCTACGAGGAGGGCAAGCCGCTCCCCGTCAGCTGGTAGCGGCTGGCCGCCAGCACCGCGAAAGCGACAGATCCCTGTGGAACGTTCGCAGGGATCTGTCGCTTTCGCGGCGGTGAACGTGGCCACACGATCGACGGGAGGCACGATGCCAACTGGCACCGTGCCTCCCGTCCGTCTGTTCCCGCGTCTACCGGCGTCGGGTCGCGTCCTCGACCTCTCCGACGAGCTCCTCGAGGATGTCCTCGAGGAAGAGCACGCCGATGGTCCGGCCGTCGGCGTCGAACGCGCGAGCCACGTGGCGGCCAGCAGCTCGCATGGTGGCCAGGGCGTCCTCGAGGTCCATCTCCGTGTAGAGCGAGATGAGCTGCCGGATGCGCTTCGGCGGCACCGGGTCGTCGAACTCGTCCGGCCGCAGGTCGATGACGTCCTTCACGTGCACGTAGCCCGTGGGGGAGCCGTCCTCGCCCACGAGCACGTACCGCGAGAACCCACGCTGCGCCACCGCACGCTCGACGTCCGCCGGGGTGGCGTCCTCGGGCAGGGTGACGAGCTCGGCCATCGGCACGGCGACGTCGCGGACCTTCTTCTCGGTGAACTCGAACGCCAACGCGAGCTTGCCGTCGTCGGTCAGGGTGCCCTCGCGGCGGGACTGCTCCACGATGGTCTGCACCTCTTCCACCGTGAACGCGCTGACGGCTTCGTCCTTGGGCTCGACACGGAACAAGCGCAGCACGGCGTTCGCGACCTCGTTCAGGCCGACGATGACCCAGTGCAGGCCGTGGCCGATGTACCAGAGCGTCGGCACGAGCAGCAGTGCTGCCCGGTCCGGCATCGAGAACGAGATGTTCTTCGGGACCATCTCGCCGAACACCACGTGCAGGAACGAGACGAGCAGCAGCGTGATCACGAACGCCACGGTGCCGATGACCTCGACGCTCCAGCCCGTCAGGTGCAGCGGGACCTCGAGCAGGTGGTGGATCGCCGGCTCGGAGACGTTCAGGATGAGCAGCGAGCAGACCGTGATGCCGAGCTGCGTGGTCGCGAGCATGCGGGTGGCGTGCTCCATCGCCCACAGGGTCATCTGCGCGGCCTTCGAGCCCTCCTCCGCACGCGGTTCGATCTGCGAGCGGCGCGCGGAGATGACGGCGAACTCGGCGGCGACGAAGTACGCGTTGCCGAGCAGCAGCACGAAGAGCCAGAAGATGCCCCACCAGTCGGAGCTCATCGGGTACTGCCCTTCGTGGTGGTCTTCGTGGACGGGATGATGATGGCGGTCGCCGCGGTGTCCGTCGGCGGGGGCGTCGGGGTCCAGCGGATGCGGTCGATCCGCCGGCCGTCGAGGCGTTCGACGCGGAACACGCCGCCGTCGAGCGGGACCTCGTCACCGACGACCGGCAGGCGGCCGAGCGTCGACATGAGGAAGCCGCCGACGGTCTCGTACGGGCCGTCCTCCGGCACCTTCACGCCGGCGCGGTCCTCGAGCTCGTCGGGCCGCAGGAGACCGGGGAAGGTCAACCAGTCGCGGGAGCGGACCACGTCGATGCGCGCGCGGTCGTGCTCGTCGGAGACCTCGCCGACGATCTCCTCGATCAGGTCCTCGAGCGTGACGACCCCGGCGGTGCCGCCGTACTCGTCGACCACGATGACCATCTGGTAGCCGCGGCCGCGGACCTCGGCGAGCAGGGTGTCGCCCGGCATCGTCTCGGGCACGCGTTCGGCGTCGGTCATGAGGGCCCCGACGGGGACCTCCGCGCGCTTCTCGCGGGGGACGGCGACCGCCTGCTTGACGTGCACGATACCGACGACGTCGTCCGCGTCCTCCTCGATGACGGGGAAGCGGCTGAAGCCGGTCTTGCGGGCGAGGGCGATGACGTCCTGCGCGGACTCGGACACGCGGATGGTGGAGAGCCGCGGGCGCGGGGTCATCACGTCGCTGGCGCTCAGCTCGGAGAACGAGATCGTCCGTTCGAGCAGGGTTGCGGTGTCCTGCTCGAGCGACCCCTCTGATGCCGACCGGCGGAGCAGCGAGGTGAGC
The DNA here is from genome assembly GCF_003755065.1 of Curtobacterium sp. JUb34. Classification (NCBI taxonomy): domain Bacteria; kingdom Bacillati; phylum Actinomycetota; class Actinomycetes; order Micrococcales; family Microbacteriaceae; genus Curtobacterium; species Curtobacterium sp. JUb34. The sequence continues at coordinate 138,907 of NZ_RJVH01000002.1, forward strand.
TCCTCGGCGCTGCGAGCGCCGGACAGTTCCTCTTGCGGCTCGATGCCGATCGACCGGAGCACGGCGTTCGCGGTGCCGTTCAGCACCGCGACGGCCGGCTTGAACACGGTCGTGAAGGCGATCTGCAACGGCACGACGAGCTTCGCGGTCTGCAGCGGCAGCGCGAGGGCGAAGTTCTTCGGCACGAGCTCACCGAGGATCATCGACAACAGGGTCGCGATGACGAGCGCGATGATCGAGCCGACCGTCTCGACGATGCCCTCCGGCAGGTTCATCGCCAGGAACGGCGCCTCGAGCAGCTTCGCGATCGACGGCTCGAGCAGGTAACCGGTGAGCAGCGTGGTCAGCGTGATGCCGAGCTGCGCACTGGACAGGTGCGTCGAGGTGACCTTCAACGCCCCGATGACGGGTGCCAGGCCCGGCTCACCGCGGTCGCGACGCGCTTCGACGTCGGCGCGGTCGAGGTTGACGAGCGCGAACTCGGACGCGACGAAGACGCCGGTGCCGAGCGTCAGCAGGATGCCGCCGACGAGCATGACGATGTCGATCGGACTCATGATTCACCCCCGTCCGCGCACGGGGATGACGTGCAGCTCACCGAGTGAGCGGCGGATGAGTGAGGCGAAGAACTATTCGGGGGATCGTCCACAGTGCTGCCAATCGTACTGCCTGCCGGGGCCCGGAGCCGTGAAGCCGTACAGAACCGCCGGTCCCTACGCGGTGACGCGGGCGCGGTGGTACTGCTGCGGCTCGTAGTCGACGGTCACGCCGAGCTCGACGGCCACACGCAGCGGGAAGCCCGGGTCGCGCAGGAACTCGCGGCCGACCATCACGACGTCGGCCTGCCCGGTCGCGACGATCTGCTCGGCCTGGAAGCCCTCGGAGATCATGCCGACCGCGATGGTGCCGATGCCGGCGTCGCGCTTGATCGCCGCGGCGTGCGGCACCTGGTAGCCGGGGCCGACCGGGATCGGTGCGCTCGCGACGTTGCCGCCGGTCGAGACGTCGGCCAGGTCCGCGCCGTGCTCCGCAGCCCACCGGGCGACCTGCGTGGTCTCGTCGAGCGTGACCCCGCCGTCCACCCAGTCGGTCGCCGAGAACCGGACGACGATCGGGAAGCCCTCGCCGACCTCGGCACGGACGGCGTCGACGACCTCGAGCAGCGCCCGGGCACGGTTCTCGAGCGATCCGCCGTACTGGTCGGTGCGGTGGTTGCTGAGCGGCGAGAGGAACTGGTGCAGCAGGTACCCGTGGGCTGCGTGGATCTCGACCAGGTCGAACCCGGCCTCGACGGCACGGCGAGCGGACTGCGCGAACGCCAGGGCGACGACCCGGATGTCCTCGGTCTCGAGCTCGCGCGGCACGGCGTACCCGTCGAAGGCCACGGCGGACGGGCCGACGGTCGACCAGCCGCCCTGCTCGGCGGGGACCGACCCGTGCTCGGACTCCCACGGACGGAACGTCGACGCCTTGCGGCCGGCGTGCGCGAGCTGGACACCGGCGGCGGCACCCTGCGCGTGCAGGAAGTCGACGATCGGCTTGAAGGCGTCGCGCTGCTGGTCGTTCCAGAGTCCGAGGTCCTGCGGGCTGATCCGGCCCTCCGGCACCACGCCGGTGGCCTCGACGACGACCGCTCCGGCCCCGCCCTTGGCGAAGCCGCCCAGGTGGACGAGGTGCCACGGGGTCGGCATGCCGTCCTGCTCCTCGGCCGAGTACTGGCACATCGGGGAGACCCAGATGCGGTTGCGGACCGTCAGGTCACGGATGGTGATCGGCTCGAACAGGGCGTGCGTCACGCGGGACTCCTCAGGGGACGGGCGCCGGCTCGGCCGCGAGTTCCGTCAGGAACGACCGCAGTGACGCCGACGACGTGTAGTGGTGGCCGACCGCCCCGATCGCTTCCGCACCGGTGGCGTTCTCGGCCCTGTTGTCCACGAACACCATCTGCTGCGGCTCGATTCCCAGACGCGCGCAGGTGTCGCGGTAGATGGATGCGGCGGGCTTCAGGACGTGCTCCTCGGCGCTCACCACGACGGTCTCGAACAGCGAGCCCATCGGGGAGCGTCGGTACGGGTCGCCGAAGTCGAAGCCGGCGTTGGACAGCAGCGCCACCCGGGTACCCGCGTCGTGCAGCTCCTCGACGATCGCCAGGGTCTCCGGTTCGACCTCGAACCACCCGGTGAAGTCGATGGCCCAGAACCGGTGGATGTCCGTGATGCTCCAGCTGCGTCCGACGCGCTCGCCGATAGCCCGCCAGTACGCCACGACGGAGAGGTCCCCGCGGTCCAGGTCGTGGCGGAGCTCCTGGTAGACGGGGAACAGCTCGTCGGCCGGCACCCCCGTCAGCTCGACGAGGGCATCGCGTGACGCGTGCGGCGTCCGGCTGATCACCTCGCCGTAGTCGAAGACCACCACGCGACCAGGCAGGAACAGGCTCATGCGCTCCACCGTAACGTGGGGCCGGTGAACGACTTCGTGCCCGTCCAGCCGTCCGATGCAGCCGCGTGGGTCACCGCGCCGACGGGGGAGTCCACCAAGTACCGCCGCGGGGTCCTCGGCATCGCGACCGGGTCCGACCAGTACCCGGGCGCCGCGGTGCTGGGCGTCGACGCCGCCGTGCACACCGGCGTCGGCATGGTCCGCTACGTCGGACCGTCGCGTGCCACCGACCACGTGCTCACCCGCCGCCCCGAGGCCGTGTCCGGCGTGGGACGCGTGCAGGCCTGGCTCGTCGGCTCGGGCATCTCGGCGTCGTCGCTCGGTGACCTGGACGACACGACCGCCTCGGGGTTCCGGCACGCTTCCGACGACGGCGTCCCGGTCGTGGTCGACGCGGGCGCGATCCCGCTCGTCGACCTCGGCCCGCTCGCCGTCCTCACCCCGCACGCGGGGGAGCTCGCCTCGTTGCTGCAGGAAGACCGCGAATCGATCGAGCAGGACCCGGCCGCCGCTGCCCTCCGTGCAGCCGAGCAGACCGGCAGCGTCGTGCTGCTCAAGGGCGAGCGCACGCACGTGGTCACCCCGGACGGGTCGGTGCGGCTCGTGGCGTCATCGGCGACGCCGTGGCTCGCTGCGGCCGGTGCCGGGGACGTGCTGGGCGGGGTCCTCGGGGCGCTCGTCGCCGCGCGGCAGGGGTCCGTCGAGGCAGCCGGATCGTCGCTGACGCCGTCGGACCTCGCGCACCTGGCCGCGTCGGCTGCGGTCGTGCACGGCCTCGCGGCCCGGCGGGCGTCCGGCGGCGGCCCGTTCCCGATGGCCGGGCTGATCGCCGAGCTGCCGGGCGTCGTGCGGGACCTCGTCGTCGACGGCGACGCGCGCGGGTAGCGGTCGGTGCGACATCCTCGACGTCGTACGACGTCGGTGATGTCGCCTGTTGCAGACGCCGCGTGACGACTTCCTCGTTGTCGCGCGACGACGAGGACGTCGTTCCGTGCGAGCGCCGGGGGTTGCACGCGCGCGGTGGCGACAGCGTCGATGTCGTACGACATCGAGTTCGTCGTTCCTTGCCCACCTGCATGGTTGCGGGAGCGGGATGACGACACGGTCGACGTCGTGCGACATCGATCGTGTCGCCAGTTGCAGACGTGAGCGGAGACGGACGGGAGGCCCGGTGCCAGCTGGCACCGGGCCTCCCGTCCGCCTGTCGCGCACGTCCCGGGCGTGACGCGCGTCGCGGACGTCAGCTCGCGGGTGTCGCGTGCACCAGGAACTCGACCGTGCCGGAGTCGTCGACCTTCACGAAGCCGAGGCTCGGTGCCTGCACGTCGTAGTCCGAGAACGTGACCGGGATCGAGCCGGAGATGTCGACGCCGTCGCCGTTCAGGCCGACCTGGAGGTCGGCGGTGACGTCCTTCGTGACGCCGTGCAGCGTGAGCTTGCCGGTCGCGGTGACCGTCGTCGTGTCCGAGCCGCTGGGAACCGCGTCGGCGATCGGCTCGGTGAGTTCGAACGTGGCCTCGGGGAAGGCGGAGGTGTCCATCGCGGAGTCGCGGAAGTAGGAGTCGCGCTGGTCGGAGTCGGTGGCGATGTCGGCGACCTGCACGGTGATGGTCGCCTTCGTGATGCTCGTGCCGTCGACGGTGGCGCTGCCGGAGACGCTGTCGGTGCGGCCCGTGACGGTGACGTCCGAGCCGTTCAGGACCTCGTGCAGGCGGTAGCCGGCCTCGGAGTCGCCGCCGACCGTCCAGTCGCCGGACAAATCGGCGTCGTCGAGGGTGGAGGCCTGTCGGCTGGCGGCCACGGACGGTGCCGCGGACGCCTTCGCGTTCTCATTGCTCGTGTAGACGTTCGTCGCGACGATCGCCCCGATGACGCCGAGCACGACGACGGCGGCGATGACGGAGATCCAGATGACGGCCTTGCGGCGCTTGCGCGGGGTTTCGGAGGTCACGAGCAAGACGGTGACACGTCATGGTTGGGGGAGCCTGGGATTCTCAGCCGGTTCGGGTGCGCTTGGTGCCGGTTCGGGTGCGCCCGCTGCCGGTACGCGCGCTGCCGGTACGCTCGTTCGGTGCTGAGGACCGGGAACCCGTGGATCGAACGCGTCGGGTTCGTGGTGGCGTTCGCCGCCGTGCACGCGGCGCTGTGGTGGCTGACGGCCGTCTCGGCGAACCTGCCGCTCGGCGACGTCACCATCACGTACAGCCGGTGGATCGAGACCGGGCGGAGCGCGGACTTCTGGGTCGGTATCGACGGCGAGTGGGTCTACCCGATCCTGGCGATCGTGCCGATGGCCGCCGCGGCGCTCGGCGGCATCGCGTCGATCGGCTCAGGGTGGCTGCTGCTGATGGTCCTGCTCGACGCCGTGGCGTGTGCGTTCCTGTGGCGGTTCCGGGCGCGCGGCGCGTTCGGCTCGCGTACGGGCGGCTCGTCGTCGCGTGGCGTGCGGGTCGTGTGGTGGTGGCTCGCCTTCCTGCTCGCGCTCGGCCCGATCGCCCTCGGGCGCATCGACACCGTGGCGACCGTGTTCGCCCTGGTCGGTGTGGCGTTCGTCGCCTCGCGGCCGGCGGTCGCCTCGGCGCTGTTCACCGCCGGAGCCTGGACGAAGGTCTGGCCGGCCGCCCTCGTCGCCGTGCTGCTGCTCCTGCGGAAGGGGCACCGCCGCGGCGTGCTGTCGGGGGCGCTCGTGCTCAGCGCGCTCATCGTGCTCGTCGACGTGCTCTGGGGCGGAGCGCCGTACCTGCTGTCGTTCATCGGTGAGCAGACCGGGCGTGCGCTGCAGATCGAGTCGCCACTCGCGACGCCGTTCATGTGGGCGGCGGCGTTCGGGGCTCCCGGCGCTGCCGTGTTCTACAACCAGCAGATCCTGACGTTCGAGGTCTCCGGCGCCGGCACGCACGCAGCGGCCGCGCTCTCGACGCCGCTGATGGCCCTCGTAGTCGTCGCCGGTGTCGTCCTCGCGCTGTGGGCCGCACGCCGTGGTGCTCGTCGGGCCGAGCTCGCTCCCGTGCTCGCGCTGCTCTTCGTCGCGGCGCTCATCGCCACCAACAAGGTCGGGTCGCCGCAGTACATCGGTTGGCTCGCCGTGCCGATCGTGTGGGGGCTCGCCGCAGGGACGCCGAGTGTGCGCCGGTTCGTGCCGATCGCCATCGCCGCGCTGCCCACCGCCGTGCTGACGCAGCTGATCTACCCGGCGTACTACGACCAGGTGCTCACGCTGCAGCCGTGGATGCTCGTGGTGCTGACGCTGCGGAACGTGCTCGAGGTGGCGATCCTGGCGTGGACCGTGGTCGAGCTGGTGCGGATGGGCCGGGGCGCGGGCAGGATGGACGCATGATCGTCGCCTTCTCCGTTGCTCCGTCCGGTGGTCCCTCCGAACAGGCGGACGGCTCCGTGCACGACGCCGTCGCCGCAGCCGTGCGGGTGGTCCGCGAGAGCGGCCTGCCGAACCGCACGTCGTCGATGTTCACCGAGCTCGAGGGGGAGTGGGACGAGGTCATGGACGTCGTCAAGCGCGCCACCGAGGCCGTGGGCGCCTACGGCACGCGGGTGTCGCTCGTGCTCAAGGCCGACATCCGACCGGGCCACACCGGCGAGATCGACGGCAAGCTCGAGCGGCTCGAGGCGGCACTGGGCGAGTAGCGCTCTCGCTCTCGCTCGGCGCTCGCGCTCAGCGCTTGTCGCGCCGCCGTGCCCGGGTCCGTCGGCGGGGGTCCGGCCCGAGCACCACGAGGACGGTGAGCAGCGCGATGCCGGCGAGCACCGCGATGAGCACGATCACCATGCCCATCGGGTCGGTGGCGTCCTCGCAGTTCACGGGCGCGCCGGCGGGGCACGAGGCGAGCACGGTGGCGGCGAGGGACATGTGCTCATTGAACAACGGGGGCCCGCGCGACACGCCGTCGCCCTCCCGGGGATGTCGGTGGTCGGGTGTCTCATGGCCCGTATCGAGCCACATCCGGTGGCCCCGAGACGACGAGGAGCGCGTGATGACCCACGACGGCTGGTGCCCTGACTGCGACCTGCAAACGGTCGTCATCGACACGGACGAACAGGGCGAGAACGCCTGGGCTACGTGCGCCGAGTGCGGCGTCGGCTGGACGCACCGCGACGAGCTGCCCGAACTCGCTTCTCCGTCGACGCGTCCCGCCCACACGGAGCGTCAGGCGGCCTGAGCCGGTTCTCCTCGGTTACGGCCGGGCCAGCCCGGTGCGACCCGTGCCGGCCGCGCACGGCGACTTCCGTTCGGCCTTTGGAGCGGTCTACACTGCTCGGACCGGGATGGTCGTCGCCACCCGGACCGTCCCGTTCGCTGCTGAACCCGGACCGGCACCCCGTTCGGGCGTGGCCGCGCTGCCGATCAGCACGTGGACCGCGACGATCGCGGATCGCCCCCGCCGACACCGTCCAGCCGACACCCCGATCCGACGCCGCCCGTGCAGGACGTCGTCCGAGAACAGGCCCCATGTCACAGCTCACGCCTGCGCGTCGCACCGCCGCGCTCATCTCGCTCGCCCTCGGCGGCTTCGCCATCGGGTCGACCGAGTTCGTCGCGATGGGCCTCCTGCCGAACATCGCGCAGGCGCTGCTGCCGCAGCAGTACGGCCTCGACCCGGATGCCGGCATCGCGCACGCGGGCTGGCTCGTCAGCGCCTACGCGCTCGGCGTGGTGGTCGGTGCTCCCACCATCGCGGCGATGTCCGCGAAGTTCCCGCGCAAGGGCCTGATCCTCGTGCTGCTCGTCGGGTTCGTCCTCGCGACGATCGCGAGCGCACTGCTGCCGTCGTTCGGCCTGGTGCTCGTCGCCCGCTTCGTGGCCGGCCTGCCGCACGGCGCCTACTTCGGCATCGCCTCGATCGTCGCCGGCGACATGATGGGCCCGGGCAAGCGCGGCAAGGGCATCGCGATGGTGCTGCTCGGTCTGTCGGTCGCGAACGTCGTCGGCGTCCCCGCGATCACCTGGGTCGGCCAGCTCGCCGGCTGGCGGATCGCCTACGGCGTGGTCGCCGCGCTCTTCGCGCTGACCTTCCTCGCCGTCGCGGCCTTCGTGCCGAAGAGCGCCCGTGACGAGCACGCGACGATCGGCCGGGAGCTCCGCGCCTTCCGTGTGCCGCAGGTCTGGATCGTGATGGGCCTCGGCGCGGTCGGGTTCGGTGGCTTCTTCGCCGTCTACTCGTACATCTCACCGCTCGTGCAGCACGTCACCGGCATGCCCGAGTCGTTCGTGCCGATCGTCCTGGTGGTCGTCGGCATCGGGATGGTGGTCGGTGGTGTGCTGGGCGGACACCTCGCCGACCACAGCGTGAAGCGCACGATCTACTTCGGCATGTTCTCGCTCATCGGCGCCCTGCTGCTCACGGTGCTGACCGCGCAGTGGCTCTGGGGCATGCTCCTCGGCGCGTTCCTGCTCGGGGCGACCTCGTCGGCGATCCCGCCGGCGGTGCAGTCCCGGTTGATGGACGTCGCCGGCGACGCCCGGACGATCGCCGCGGCGCTCAACCACTCGGCGTTCAACATCGGCAACTCGCTCGGCGCGGCACTCGGCGGCGCGGTCATCGCGGCCGGCTTCGGGTTCGTCGCACCGGGCTGGCTCGGCATCGTCCTCGCACTGCTCGGCGTCCTCGTCACGATGTTCAGCTACTCGGTCGAGCGTCGTACCACGCGCCGTGCCGCGCTGCGCTCCCCGTCGCCCAGTACTGGCCCGATCACCGCGCCCGTCCCCATCCACTGACCGCGCGCGGGCGACGCCAGAGCGGTTCGCGAAAGCGACAGTCTGCCGCGAACTGTTCACGGCAGACTGTCGCTTTGCCGGATGGGACCGTCGGCGTCGGCGGCACAGTGTCGCTGTGGCGGTACAGACCGCAGGTCGGCCCCGATCGCCGGACACGCGCGGTGGGTGTGCCCACGCACCGGACGGGAGGCCCGTGGCGACGCCGCCACGGGCCTCCCGTCCGATGTGGGGTGCGGTAGACCGCCGCACGTGCGCCGCGCGCTACAGGCCCAGCGGGCCGCCGTCCTGCACGATGATGCCGTCGGTGATCGCGCGCTTCCGGAGCGCGACCTTCGTGCCGACGTCGAACCCGGCGACGCGGTACTTCTCGCGGATCCGCTTGAGGTAGCTCTTCGCGGTCTCCTCGGAGATGCCGAGCTGGTAGGCGACGCTCTTGACGGGCTCGCCACCGCCGTACAGCGCCATGACGCGACGCTCCTGGGCGCTGAGCTTCGGCACGCCGCCGACGTCACCGCTGTTGATCGCCAGGTCGAGCTCGGCGGAGACGTACTGTTCACCGCGCTGGGCGGAGCGGATCGCCTCGACGATCATGTCGGCGTCCTCGCTCTTCACCAGGTAGCCGAGGGCTCCGGCCCCCAGGGCCTCGCGCACGACGTTCGGCTCCGAGTACGTGCTCATCACGACCGTCTTCACTCCGGCGGTCTTGAGCGTCGAGATCTTCAGCGACACCGGGATGGAGTCCTTGAGGTCCAGGTCGAGCAGCACCACGTCCACCGGGAACGCCGGGCTCGTCAGGAGCTCGGGCCAGGTCGTGACCGCGGCGACCAGGGTGATGTCGTCGGCGGCGTTCCGGATCCACTCCGTGAGCGCGCCGAGGAGCATCCTGTGGTCGTCGACGAGTGCGAGTCGGATGGGTTCCTCTGGAGTCGCCATGCGGGCGTCCTTTCTCGGGGGCAGGTCGTGCCCGATCCTAGGAGGGCGGGGCACGTGGCACGGGCAGGCTGTCCGGGTGTCCGGCAGCTACATCGACGGATGTCGGTCCACGACACAGTGCGCGACGATGTGGAGTGCGCCGTCGCGGACCGTCTCGGTGTACGGGCCGATGCGTTGCAGGGCACTCCAGGCGGTGGGGCCGAGGCGTCGGCGCTGGACGCCGCGGGACTCGATCACGACCGGCACGTCCATCCGCTCGTCGGTGACGGGGTGGCCGTCGGACCCGACCGGGCCGAGCGTGACCGAGACGACCGGCAGGCCGGGGGTGGCGGTGCGGCCGTCGCCGACCATCTGCCACAGGGCCTGCAGCAGTCCGTCGCGCTGGGCGGGGGTGAGGTGTCCGGCGAGGGCGCCCGGATCGGCGACGCTCACCGAACGCCCGAGGTGGTCGGACTCCGTGATCGCGTGGTAGAGCCAGGTCTCGCGTCGGCCCTCGATGAGGTGCAGGCGGAGCTCGGTCGCGAGCGAGGCCGCGACGGAACTCGAGGCGTCCGACAGCGGCAGGGGATCGGTGCCGTTCGCGACGGCGTCGAGCAGCTTCTCGGCGGCCAGGTCGAGTCGGGCGAGCTCGTCCGAGGCGAGCATGCCGACGGCGAACTGCGGCGCCTGCACGTTGCTCTGCACGAGCACGCGGTCGAGTTCCCGCTGCACGAGCTGCCGGAACCGCTGCACGACGTACAGGGCGATCGACGGCGGCACGACGACCAGGGCGAGCAGGGACACGATGCCGGGCAGCGTGTCGTTCGTGATCGGGGTCGATGCGATGCTCATGCCGATGAACGCCAGGCCGAGCACCGCGATGGCGGCGGCGACTTCTCGGGCGGGCCGGAGCGTGGCGATCGGCAGCAGCGCGAAGCCCGCGGCGATCGACGCCGACGCCCTGTGCGCGATGTCGTGCTCGGGCCAGATCCCGATGAAGTCGAGGGTCACCACGCACGCGAGTACGACGCAGATCAGCACGAACGCCAGTCCGGTCAACCGCTCGCCGTAGGTCAGCACGCTCAGGCCGACACCGACCGCGGCGACGAGGTAGAGCGCCCACGCCGCGGCGGGCAGCCACGGGTCGGAGAAGTCGGACCAGCGGACCAGGAAGTACACGATGCCGGACACGGCCTCGATCGCGGTGAGCACCGCGGCGCCGAGGCCCAGGTACCCGGCACCGAGCGAGGCGCCGGGCTTGGCGGCCTGGCGGAGCGACCGTGCGCCCGTCGAGGTCGAGGGGAGTCCACGGGCCTGCCGACGTTCGCTGGTGCGGTAGCGCTCGCGCGCCTCGCGGCGGGTGCGGGGCGGCTGCTGGCCGCTGGACTCACCGGGCAGGCCGCGGCTGATGGTGTCCTCGGGGACCCGGGTCATCGCGGTGCCTCCAGGACGACGGTGGTGCCGGAACCCGGCGCGGAGAAGAGCTTGGCGTCGCCGCCGACCTCGCGCAGACGGCTCACGACGCTCTCCTTGAAGCCGAGTCGTTCGGCGCTGACGGTGGTCAGGTCGAACCCGACCCCGGAGTCCGTGACCATGGCGCGCACCATGTCGTTGTCGTGGACGATCGTGACGTGCGCCTCGCCGACACCGGCGTGCCGGCGGACGTTCTCGAGGCACTCGCCGAGCGCCAGCAGGAAGGCGTCGAGCACGTGCGACGGCAGGAGCACCTGGCCGGTGCCGTGCCAACTGACCTCGAGGCCCATCCGGCCGAAGCGCTGCTTCACCGACTCGAGGGTCTGGCCGAGCGGCGACTCCTCTTCGCGGGTGAGCGAGTAGTCGCCGGACTGCGACGGCTGCGGGGTCGCGCCGAGTCGCAGGTGGCGCAGGAGTCGGGCGTCCTCGGCGGCCTGCTCGCGCATCGCCTGCTCGGAGACCCCGACGCCCGAGTGGGCGAGGAGCGTGAGCGTCGCGAGGACCGTGTCGTGCAGCAGCCGAGCGCCCTGCCGCCGCTGCGCCTCGGTCTCGCTCGCCTGGCGTTCGGCGCGGTGCGCGGTGCCGATGCTGTAGATCCGTCGGGCGACGCGGGGGATGCTGCGCGAGATCCAGATGGCGACGACCGCGATGAGCACCCAGCCGAGCAGGGCGCCGCTGACGGGCGTCGACAGGAACCCGCCGGTGGCCCAGACCATCACGACCACGACGACACCGCCGGCGGCGATCGTGAGTCCGAGGCCGACCGGCTGCCCGCGCTGCGCCATCAACGGTGCGGACAGCGAACCGCCGGCGAGCGTCATGACGGCACTGGCGACGAGCGGGCGGACCGACTCGTCCGCCCCGGAGAACAGGATCGCGAGCGACGCGAGCCCCGTCACGAGGATCGCGGCGGTCCACCACACGGTGCCGCTGCGCCCGAAGAACACGAACGAGGCCACCATCGCGGCGATGCAGAGCAGGGCGCCCACGAGCGGCAGAGCGGGGACCGCGGCGGCGGAGACCACGCCGACGACGCTGACGAGCGCGCAGACGATGCCCACGACACGGGTCGTCGCCCGCAGCAAGCGGTCGCGTTCCTGTGCGATGAAGTCCATCGATGTCCTGGTTGGTGACGAGCTGGTGTGACGGGTCGTGCGGGGAAACCGAGCCTCGTTCAGTCCGGGCTCGCAGCCATCCAACCACGGGCGACACCCGTTGGGGGGTGTTCGGCGCGCCGTGCCGCGCGCGCCGCGCTCAGTCGTCGAGCAACCGCCGCAGGTGCGCGCCGACCTGCTCGTGCTCGATGAGGAACCCGTCGTGCCCGAACTCGCTCTCGATCACGGCGGCCGTGTCCCCGTCGACCGTGTCCGGGACCCCGGCGGCGATCCGGTGCTGGTCCTCGATCGGGAACAGCCGGTCGCTCGAGATCCCCACGACGAGCGTGCGCGCCGTCACGAGTTCGAGCGCCGCCGCGACACCGCCACGTCCCGCGCCGACGTCGTGCGAGTCCATCGCGTGCGTGAGCGTGATGTACGACGATGCGTCGAAACGCCGGGTGAACTTGTTGCCGTGGAAGTCGAGGTAGCTCTCCACCGAGAACCGTCCGTCGTCGCCGAGCGGTGAGACGTCGCTCTGCCAGGACCGGGCGAACCGGCCGTTCAGCTCGTCGGACGCCCGGTAGGTCATCAGCGCCATCCGCCGCGCGAGCGCCAGCCCGCGGTGCGGTCCCTCGCCGGCGTGGGCTTCGTAGTAGTCGCCGCCGGCGAACGCCGGGTCCATCTGGATCGCCGAGCGCTGCAGCGAGTTCGCCGCGATCTGGTCCGCCGTGGTCTGCGCCGTCGACGCCAGCACCGCCAACCGCTGGACCCGCGCGGGGTGCGACACCGCGAACTCGAGGGCGTGCATCCCGCCCATCGACCCGCCGACGACGGCCGCGAACACCTCGATGCCGAGTCGGTCGGCGAGCTGGCGCTGCACCTCGACCTGGTCGCGGACGGTGACGAACGGGAAGCGCGAGCCCCACTCGACGCCGGTGGGGGACACCGACGACGGCCCGGTCGTGCCCTGGCAGCCGCCGAGCATGTTCGGTGCGATCACGAACCACTCGTCGGTGTCGATCGCCAGGCCGGGGCCGACGACGTCGCCCCACCAGCCGGCGGTGCGGTGCCCCGGACCGGGAGCGCCGGCGACGTGCGAGTCGCCGGTCAGGGCGTGGAAGAGCAGGACGGCGTTGTCGCGCGCCGGGTTGAGCGTGCCCCACGTCTCGTAGGCGACGCGCACGGCCGGCAGGCGCCCGCCGCGCACCCACTGCTCGCCGAGGGACACGAAGTGCCGCGCACCCGGGTGGTCGCCGGGGCGCCAGGCGCCCGTGACGGGCGGCTTGCCGAGGGTGCCGAGTTCGGCGCCGGGCACCAGGGTGGACGGCACGGAGTCCTCGGGGGTCGTCTGCCAGTCCATGGTGCGTCCAGTCTGCCGGGAGGCGCGGCTCGCCGCCGCCGTGTTACGTCACGTCCGCCCCGCGGCCGGGTCTTCGGCCGCGGGTGGGTGCGACAACATCGACGTCGTACGACATCGAGGAAGTCGCACCGCCGCGCCGGCAACTGTTGCACGGGCGGGCAGACGACAAGGTCGACGTCGTGCGACGTCGACCTTGTCGTTCGGAGTCGGAGTCGGGGTCCCCGGGCGGGCGAACGCTACGCGCGCTGCCCCTCCTGCGACACCGCACGCGCCGCGGCGAGCCCGGCCTCGAGGTCGGCCTTCAGGTCCTCGATGTTCTCGATGCCGACGGACAGCCGGACCAGGCCCGGCGTGACCCCGGTGGTGAGCTGCTGCTCGGGCGTGAGCTGCGAGTGCGTGGTCGACGCCGGGTGGATCACGAGCGAGCGCACGTCACCGATGTTGGCCAGGTGCGAGAACAGCTGCAGGTTGTCGACGAACGCCTTGCCGGCCGGCACGCCGCCCTTGAGTTCGAACGACAGCACGGCGCCGACGCCCTTCGGCGCGTACCGGTTCGCCGCGGCGTACCAGGGCGACGTCGGCAGGCCGGCGTAGGCGACGGTGGCGACGTCCGGGTGGCGGTCGAGCCACTCGGCGATCTCCTGCGCGTTCGACACGTGGCGCTCGATGCGGAGCGACAGGGTCTCGATGCCCTGCAGCAGCGCGAACGCCGTGTCCGCCGAGTTCGACGCCCCGAGGTCGCGCAGCAGCTGCACGCGCGCCTTCACGATGTAGGCGAGCTCGTTGCCGACCGCCTCCGCGAAGACCGCACCGTGGTACGACGGGTCGGGCGTGTTGAACTCCGGGAACTTGTCCGGGTGCTGCGACCAGGCGAACTTCCCGCCGTCGACGATGATGCCGCCGATGACGGTGCCGTGGCCGCCGAGGAACTTCGTCGCCGAGTGCACGACGATGTCGGCTCCGTGCTCGAACGGACGGATCAGGTACGGCGTCGCGATCGTGTTGTCGACGATCAGCGGGACGCCGGACTCGTGTGCGACGTCGCTGACGCCGGTGATGTCGAGGACGTTGATCTTCGGGTTGCCGATGGTCTCGGCGAAGAACAGCTTCGTGTTCGGGCGGACGGCGCGCCGCCACTCCTCGAGGTCGTCCTGGTCCTCGACGAACGTCGTCTCGATGCCGAGCTTCGCCAGCGTGTACTTGAACAGGTTGTACGTGCCGCCGTAGATCGACGACGACGACACGATGTGGTCGCCCGCCCCCGCGATGTTCAGCACGGCGTACGTCTCCGCCGCCTGACCGGACGCCACGAGGAGTGCGCCGCTGCCGCCCTCGAGCGCCGCGATGCGCTGCTCCACGACGTCGTTCGTCGGGTTCATGATCCGGGAGTAGATGTTGCCCGGCTTGGCGAGGGCGAACAGGTCGCGGGCCTCGTCCGAGTTCGCGAAGACGTACGAGGTCGTCTTGTAGATCGGGGTGGCGCGGGCGCCCGTGGTCGGGTCCGGCTGTGCGCCGGCGTGGACCTGCGTGGTCTCGAACCGCCACTGCGCGGCGTCGTGCTCGGTCATCTTGGTGCTCCTGTCCGGTGCGGCTGGTCGTCGGGTCGCCTTGCGCTCGGCCTGGAGGCGCGGCGCTGCTTTGCGTCGGCACTCACGGTACGCAGGTGGTCGCGCTGGTACCAGCGCGCCCGCCTCGGGACGTAACGCGCACGCCCGACGCGCCACGGGCCTCCCGTCCAGCGCAGCGCGACGCGGGGTCGCACGGTGCGAGGTCACCTGTGGTGCGAGGTTCCGGACTCGGTGCGCGCCTGCGCCCCCTGCACCACGGGCGGAACCTCGCACCGTTCGCCAGCGGGCCTCGCACGGTGCGAGGAAGGGGGAAAGGGTCACGCGTCGCGACGGAACAGCCAGCCGACGTTCGGTTCCAGCAGCCAGCGCATCCCGCGCCGCACGAAGGGCTGGGCCAGGAAGAGGCTGACCGCGCAGGCGATCGCGACCATCAGCAGCACGAACGGCCACGCGGAGTGCGGGCCGGCGAGCACACCGGACTCGCGGATCGGGTAGAGCACGAAGGTGTGCAGCAGGTAGACGTACATGGTCGCCGCACCGAACTGCGTGAGCCAGATGTTCCGGCGGGGGATGAGCACCAGGAACGACGCGGTCAGCAGCGACGCGAGCAGCATCAGGCCGAAGCGGACGGCTCCGGCCCACCACGCGTCCTCGCCGAGACCCGAGTACGAGTCGTCGTAGAAGAACCAGTGGTGCAGGTCGAACTCCTTGAACTGCGGGATCCACACCGCGCACGACACCGCCCAGGCGGCGAACACCACGGCGGCGGCGACCCGGACCCTGACCACCACGCGACGCGAGGCCTCGTACCAGCGGTCGAAGAGCCCCCACTGCTTGACCTGCCACCCGAGCAGGAAGAACGGCAGCAGGCTGATGGCGCGGGACAGCGAGAGCGTCGAGTCCACGTTGTCGAAGTAGCCGACGCCGATGCTGGACACGACGGCCCAGAACAACGGCCACCGCAACTGTGCGAGGTACGGCAGGATGAGCTTGAAGATGCCGAGGGCCAGCAGGAACCACAAGGTCCAGGTCGGCTGGGTCGGGTTGAAGTCCTTACCGCCCTCGACGATGCCCTGCACCACGGTCCAGATCGTCTGCATGATGATGTACGGCACGACGATGTCGGTGATCGTGCGGCGCATGCGCTTCGCCGTCGGGGTGTCCGCCGACGAGAAGTACCCGCTGATCACACCGAACGCGGGCATGTGGAACGCGTAGATGAACGTGTAGAGCGCCAGGGCGTGCTCGCTCGCCGTCGTCTGGCGCTGGATCGCGTGACCGATCACCACGAGCGTCACGGCGACGAACCGCGCGGTGTCCCACATGGGGATACGGCGCGGTGCCCGGCCGGGTTCGAGCTGCGTCGCCGGGGCCGAGGGTGCGGGAGGGGCGGCATCCGTCGTCATCGTCGGTCACGTTACCGGATCGTGACCTGGGAGGGTCGGTACGGTTGGGGTCCGGGGCGAGCAGTCGTCCAGGAACCGGGGCGATCAGTCGCCCGGTCACCGACCCAGGAGGCAGATCACATGGCAGCACGGCGCGCAGTCGTCACCGGAGCGAGCTCGGGCATCGGGGCGGCCACCGTCCGGCTGTTGCGGTCGCGGGGCTGGGACGTGCTGGCCGTCGCCCGCCGAGCGGCGAAGCTCGAGGCGCTCGCCGCGGAGACCGGTGCCGAGGTCCTGGTGGCGGACATCACGAGTGCTGCCGACGTCGAGGCGCTCGCCGCCCGCGTCGCCGAGCTCGGCGGCGCCGACGTCCTGGTGAACAACGCCGGTGGCGCGTTCGGCTCGGCCAGCGTCGAGGAGTCGGACGTCGACGACTGGCGTGCCATGTTCGAGGTCAACGTGATCGGCACGAAGCGTGTCGTCGCCGCGCTGCTGCCGCACCTGCGGGACCGTGCCCGTGCGACCGGTGGAGCCGACATCGTCACGGTGACGAGCACGGCCGGGTTCGTGGCGTACGAGAACGGTGGCGGCTACAACGCCGCGAAGTTCGCCGAGCACGCCCTGGTCGGCGCGCTCCGGCTCGAGCTGAACGGCGAACCGATCCGCGTCGTCGAGATCGCCCCCGGACTGGTGAAGACCGACGAGTTCGCGCTCACCCGGTTCCGCGGCGACGAGCAGAAGGCCGCAGCGGTCTACGACGACGTGCCGGGCCCGCTCGTGGCCGACGACGTCGCCGAGGCGATCGTGCACGCGGTGGAGCTGCCGGCGCACGTGAACCTCGACCTGGTCACGATCCGGCCGGTCGCGCAGTCGGCGCAGCACAAGCTCGCGCGCGGAACGCTCACGCCGCGCTGAGCCGCCGCGCTGATCCCCTGCGCAGCGCCCACGCTGATCCGCTGCGCAGCGCCCGGGCGGCGACCACGGGTCGCGGGCGCGGGGTCCCTGCCGGTACCGTGGTCGGATGCCGATCAGCAGCGAACCCGAGCCCACGGCGCCGGCTCAGTCGACCGTGACCGTGACGAGCGGGCCCGAGGTGCTCGGATGGCTGGAGTTCGGTGACGCCGCACGCCTGCTCGCGAAGGACGTGCTGTCCTCCGGCTTCGAGCCCGAGGTCGTCGTCGCCGTCGCCCGTGGCGGGCTGATCATCGCCGGTGCCGTGGCGTACGCGCTCGGCACCAAGGAGTGCGGCTCGATCAACGTCGAGTTCTACACCGACGTCGAGCAGCGCCTGGACGAGCCCGTCGTGCTCGCACCCGCGCTCGACGCCCCGAGCCTGGCCGGCAAGCGCGTGCTCGTCGTCGACGACGTGTCGGACTCCGGTCGGACTCTGCGCCTGGTGGTCGACATCATCCGGAACGCCGGTGCCGACGTCCGCAGCGCGTGCCTGTACTCGAAGCCCGGCACCGTCCTCGAGCCCGACCACGTCTGGCGCCGCGTCGACGGCTGGATCACCTTCCCGTGGAGCGCCCTCGCACCGGTGACGGCCGAGTCGTGAGCATCCACCTCGTCGGCGGCGGACGCTTCGCCGCCTCGGACGCCGCAGCGCCCTTCCTCGCCGAGGCCACCGCACGGTCGGCTGCCGTCGGCCGGACGGTCCCGCGCATCGCCCTGCTCTCCGTCGCCGGCCCCGACGGCGGCAGCCCGTCGTCGACCGCCGACATCGCCGAGGTGCTCGGTGGTGCCCGCGCGGCCGAGGTCGTCGTGACCGAGGTCGCAGCCGGCCAGGTGTTCGACACGACCGTGCTGAGCGACGTCGACGCGCTCGTCGTCGGTGGCGGCGTCACGCCCGACTACCTCGGCGCGATCGCCCCGCTCGTCGACCAACTCCGGTTGCTCGTCGCCGACGGCCTGCCCTACCTGGGCTACTCCGCTGGCGCGATGATCGCCGCCGACCGCGCGCTCGTCGGCGGCTGGCGCATCGGCGGCGTCGAGATCTGCCCCGGGGAAGCCTCCGAGGGCCTCGACGAGGTCGAGCTCCGCGAGGGCCTCGGCCTGGTCGACCTGACCATCGACGTCCACGCTGTGCAGGCCGGCACGCTCGCCCGTCTCATCGCCAGCGCCGAGGCCGAGTTCGTCACCGCCGGCCTGGCGATCGACGAGGACACCGCACTCGTCGTCGGCGAGGGCGCGCTCGAGGTCCGGGGCACCGGCAGCGTCTGGCGCGTCATGGCCGGCGAGGAGTCCGTGGCCGTCGCCACGATGGGCGCGTAGCCGTCGTGGAACCACGACCGCTCGCAGACCTGGTCGACCCCGGCTGGGCGTCGGCACTCGCTCCGGTCGAGGACGACGTGCACCGCATGGGTGCCTGGCTCCGTGACGAAACAGCGGCTGGCCGTACCTACCTGCCGGCCGGCGCCGACGTGCTCCGAGCCTTCACCACGCCGTTCGACGCCGTCAAGGTGCTCGTCGTCGGGCAGGACCCCTACCCGACGCCCGGCCACCCGATCGGACTGTCGTTCGCCGTCGACCCGGCCGTCCGCCCGGTGCCGCGCAGTCTGGCGAACATCTACAAGGAGCTCAGCGCCGACGTCGGCGTGACCCCACCCGCGCACGGTGACCTGCGTGCGTGGTCGGACCAGGGCGTCCTGTTGCTCAACCGGGTGCTCACGGTCCGCGCGGGCGATGCCGGCAGCCACCGCGGCAAGGGCTGGGAGGCCGTCACCGACCAGGCCGTCCGCGCACTGGTCGGCCGGGGGACCCCGCTCGTCGCCGTGCTCTGGGGCGCGCAGGCCGCGTCCGTCCGTCCGCTGCTCGGTGGCACCCCGGTGGTTGCGTCGGCCCACCCGAGCCCGTTGAGCGCCTCGCGGGGCTTCTTCGGCAGCCGTCCGTTCTCGCAGGTCAACGCGCTGCTCGAGGAGCAGGGCGCGACGCCGGTCGACTGGTCGCTGGCCGGGCGCTGACGCGCCGCGCTCACTAGGCTCGGCACGTGCTCGAGGAGGAATACCAGCGACGGCGGGTCCTGCCGCGACACCTGCGTGCCCGTCCGGCGAGCGAGACCGCGTTCGAGTACCGGATCCGTGCCGCCGAGGTGAGCGACCTGCCCGACGTGCGTGAGATCCACACGCACTACGTCCGCAACTCGTCGGTGACCTTCGACCCGTCGGCGTTCACCTTCGCCCGCTGGAAGCAGCGCTACGACGACATCCGGAAGCGCAAGCTGCCCTTCCTGGTCGCGGAGAACCCCGCCGGGCAGATCCTCGGCTACGCGCTGGTCGACGCCTGGAACCCGCGCGACCGGTCGAACCGCGTGGTCGAGGACTCGATCTACCTGGGAGCGGCGTCCGGCGGCAAGGGGCTCGGGCGTGCACTCATGGAGGCGCTGCTCGACGAGTGCCGGTCCGCCGGGGTCCGCGAGGTCGTCGCGGTGATCGCCGACCGGCAGGCCGAGGCCTCGATCCGCCTGCACGAGCGGCTCGGCTTCGAGGAGGTCGGTCGCATGGGCAAGGTCGGCTACAAGTACGACCGGTGGCTCGGCACGGTGACCATGCGCCTGCGGTTGCGCGGTCCGCGCCTCTTCGCCCGGAAGTAGCCGGGCGGTCGTCCGTCGTTCGGTCGTGTCTCGGGCCGCGCCGAGGTTCCGAGATCTGCGCATCTCGGCGTGCGATCGCGCGTGTTGTGGAACCTCGACGACCAGCGCACGGCGTGTTGTGGAACCTCGACGGTCAGCGCACGGCGTGCCGCCCCTCGCCCGCCCCCGCACACCCCGTCAACCGTGCGGGGCCTCGGCGATGAACTCGTCGCGCGTGACACCGACGAGCGCGGTCGTCGCGGCCGCCGCGGCGGCTCCGTCGCCCGCGACCAGCGCGTGTCCGACGGCCTCGTGCCGGAGGGCGGCCTCGCGCGTCCAGCGCGTGATGGTGTCGCGCGACTCCGAGGTGCGGGTGCGCAGCAGCGCCTCGACGGTGCCCGCGAAGTGCGCGAAGACGGCGTTGCCGGACCCGCTGAGCAGGGCGCGGTGGAAGCGGACGTCGGCCTCGAGGTACGCGCGGCTGTCCTCGCGCGCGCAGGCGGCGAGCATGTCCTGCGCGGCGTCGAGGACGGCAGACGCCCCGGATCCGCCGGCGGTGAGCGACGCCGCGACGGGTTCGACGCCGAGCCGCAGCTCGAGCAGTTCCCGCTGCTGCACGAAGTAGGCGGGCGATGCGCCGCGCCACCGGATGACCGTCGGCGCGAGCAGCTCCCACGACCCGATGCCGAGCACCTGCGTGCCCACGCGCTGCCGGGGCTCGACGAGTCCGAGGGACTGCAGGACGCGGAGCGCCTCGCGGACGACCGACCGGGACACGCCGAACTCGTCCGCCACGAGTTCGGGGCGGACCACCGTGCCGGGCTCCAGCGCGCCGTCGACGATGCGCTGCCCGAGGGTGTCGAGCACGTGGGCGTGCAGTCCGCGTGCGGGGGGCATCGTTCCTCCATGCAGTACGTGTCGCGCGGTTGGCGTGACGTCGGTCCCATCGAAACGGCAGACTGCGTCCGAGGGCGGATGGCGCGCGGCGGATCGTCGTATAGTCTGATTAATCAGATTATTGAGGGTCGGCTCGTGCAGCGCCAGCCGCCCTCGACACGAAGGCGACGGAGCCGCGCGGCAGCGGCTCCAGGAAGGGGCACCGATGCCTCACCCTCCAGTCCACGCGCTCGCGCACCCCGTCGGCGCGGTCCTCGCCGCCGAGGGTGGCGGCACCGAGACGGTCGACCCGTCCGGTCCGATCCCGCAGCTGATCATCGCGGCCCTCGTCGGCATCGTCGTGATCATCGCGCTCATCACCTGGCTCAAGGTGCACCCGTTCATCGCGCTCGTGATCGGTGCCCTGGGCGTCGGCATCGGTGCGGGGCTCGCGCCCGACAAGGCGGTCACGAGCTTCGGCAACGGCTTCGGCGCGACGATGACGAGCGTCGGCATCCTGGTCGGCCTCGGGTCGATGTTCGGCAAGATGCTCGTCGACTCCGGCGCTGCCGACCGCGTGGTCGACACCCTCGTCCGCAGGTCGTCGAAGGCCGCGCTGCCGTGGACGATGGCCCTGATCGGTGCGCTGATCGGCCTGCCGATGTTCTTCGAGGTCGGCCTCGTGCTCCTCATCCCGATCATCGTGCTGGTCGCCAAGCGCAGTTCCGTGCCGATCATGAAGATCGCCGTGCCCGCCCTGGTCGGCCTGTCGACGATGCACGCGTTCGTCCCGCCGCACCCCGGGCCGCTCGTCGCCATCTCGACCGTCGGCGCGAACCTCGGCACCACGCTCGCCTTCGGCATCGTTCTGGCGATCCCGGTGATCGTGCTCGCCGGTCCGGTCTTCGCGCAGTTCGCGGCACGCTGGGTCGACATCCCGGCCCCCGACCTGTTCGGGTCGCGTGGTTCGGACTCCGGGTCGGCGTCCGGTCCGCAGGACCCCGCTTCGGGCGGACGGGAGGCCCGGCGCGGCCCCACCACGCAGGACACCGCGTCCCTGCCCAACGGCAAGAGCGACTTCACGCGCGTCATCAGCGAGCCGCGCAGCCCGTCCTTCACCGTCGCGCTCGTCGGCATCCTGCTGCCCGTCGTCCTCATGCTCGCCCAGGCGATCCGCGAGGCCACGATGCCCGATGCCGCCGGCTCGTGGGTGAGCCTGCTCGACTTCCTCGGGTCGCCGATGATCGCGATCGGCATCGCCGCGATCTACGCGATGGTCTTCTTCGCGATCGGCGGCGGCATGGACCGGTCCGCCGTGGCGAAGTCGCTCGAGAGCGCGCTGCCCCCGGTCGCCGGCGTGCTGCTCATCGTCGGTGCCGGCGGTGGCTTCAAGCAGGTGCTCATCGACACGGGCATCGGCGGGGTGATCGCGGACGCCGTGAAGGACTCCGGCATCTCGGTGCTCCTCGTCGCCTGGGTCGTGTCGGCACTGGTGCGCGTCGCGACCGGGTCGGCCACGGTCGCCACCGTCACCGCGGCGGGCATCATGGCGCCGATCGCGGCCGACCTGTCCTCGCCGATGACCTCGTTGCTCGTGCTGGCGATCGGTGCCGGGTCGGTGTTCCTTTCGCACGTGAACGACGCCGGGTTCTGGCTCGTCAAGGGCTACCTCAACACCACCGTGGGGCAGACCTTCAAGACGTGGACGGTGCTCGAGTGCCTCATCTCGGTGCTCGGTCTGCTCGGGGTCCTGCTGGCCGGGGTGTTCATCCGATGAGCGGCGACTCCGCTCTGGATGCGCGCGTCCTGGTCGTCATGGGGGTCTCCGGTTCGGGCAAGTCGACCGTCGCGGCGATGGTCGCTGAGCAACTCGGGTGGGACTTCGCCGAGGGCGATGCGATGCACCCGCAGGCGAACGTCGACAAGATGCACGCCGGCACACCGCTCACCGACGAGGACCGCTGGCCGTGGCTCGACGTCGTCGCCGGCTGGATCCGCGGGCACCTCGACGCCGGCACGCACGGTGTCGTGACCTGCTCGGCGCTGAAGCGGTCCTACCGGGACGTGCTGCGGGCACCCGGGGTGGTGTTCGTGCACGTGGCGGGTGACGGTGCGCTCATCGAACAGCGGATGTCGCAGCGTTCGGGGCACTTCATGCCGACGTCGCTGCTGCAGTCCCAGCTCGCGACGCTCGAGCCGCCCCAGGACGACGAGGCGCACCTGACGATCGCCGCCGACCGCACTCCGGAGGAGGAGAGCGCCGAGGTCGTCGAGCGGCTCGGGCTCGGCGGCGGCCGCTAGCTGAACCGGATCGGGGTGCCGACCGGCAGTGCGGCGAGGGTGCGGGTCATCTCCGCTGAGATCCGCACGCACCCGTGCGAGCTGCCGGTCGGGTCGGGGTAGTAGTGCAGCGCCGTCAGGGCCGCGTTGCCGCCGTACGACGGGATCCGTGACGAGTGCGCCCCGGTCAGGATGATCGGGTTGCCCTGCGTGTAGGTCACGCGGGTGTCCACGTACGCCGCTTCGACGTAGGTGGCGGTGTCGGTCGGCGTGGGGTCCTCGGGAGTACCGAGCCGAGCCGCCTCGGTGGAGGTGACGTCACCGCTCCGGGTGACGACCGACACCGTGCTCCGGGCGACGTCGACGCGGATCATCCGGTCGGTGTCGGCGATGGTGAAGTCGGCGGCCCGCGCCCAGGCGAACGTGGCACTCGGCGCGTCCGGGTCACCGCCGTCGCCCGGAGTGCGGTTCCGGGCGGGGGTCGAGACGAGGAGCATGCCGCCGTCGGCACCGGGTGACCGGCCCCAGACCGCGGTGGCGGCGGGCAGGTCGATCGTCGACACCAGGTGCGAGAGCGTGGCCACCGGACGCGCGCGGCTCGACGGGCTGGCGTACAGGGCCACGAGGTCGTGCCGCGGGGTGGCGATCTGCCAGGTGTCCGTGGGGCGGACGTCCCCGCCGTCGAGGAGTTCCGGGACGACGCCGTCGTGGAACGTCAACGGCAGGGCGGCGAGGGTGGCGGCCGACGGCGCTCGGGGGACGGCCGCGAGCGTCGGGGTGGGGGTCGGCGTCGGCGTCGCGGTCGGGGTGGCCCGTGCGACGTGGGTCGGGTCGGCGTCTGGCCGGTCGGCGGTCACCCCGACGACGACGGCCGCGACGGCGACCGCAGCGGCGCCTGCGGCCACGGCGATCCAGGTCTTGCGTCGCATCGGCATCCCCCTGTGCTCCTGGTCCAGCGTGCGCTCGTCGTCTGGGTGTGTGCTCGTGGTGTCGGTCAGCGTTCGGTGACGTGGCCGGCGTCGACGTGCCACTGCCGGTCGAGGCGGACGGTCTCCAGCATGCGCCGGTCGTGCGTGACGAGCAGCAGGGTGCCGTCGTAGGACTCCAGCGCCTGCTCGAGCTGCTCGATCGCCACCAGGTCGAGGTGGTTGGTCGGCTCGTCGAGCACGAGCACGTTCACCCCGCGGGCCTGCAGCAGCGCGAGTCCGGCGCGGGTCCGTTCGCCGGGGGAGAGCGCCGACGCGGGACGCCCGACGTGGTCCGCCTTCAACCCGAACTTCGCCAGCAGCGTCCGGACGTCGGCGGTCGTGTACTCGGGCACGATCGCCTCGAACGCCGCGGCGAGCGACTGGTCGCCGGTGAAGGCCGCACGGGCCTGGTCGACCTCGCCGACGGCGACGCTCGATCCGAGCGAGGCCGTGCCGGTCGTCGGCACCTGCTTGCCGAGCAGCGCACGCAGCAGCGTGGACTTGCCGGCGCCGTTCGGTCCGATGATCCCGATGCGGTCGCCGCCGTCGACCTGCAGCGACACCGGACCGAGGGTGAAGTCGCCCTGCGTGAAGGTCGCGTCGGACAGCGTTGCCACGACCGCGGACGACCGCGGTGCGCTGCCGATCGTGAACTCGAGCTGCCACTCCTTGCGTGGTTCCTCGACCTCGTCGAGCCGCGCGATGCGGGACTCCATCTGCCGCACCTTCTGCGCCTGCTTCTCACTCGACTCCGAGGCGGCCTTCCGGCGGATCTTGTCGTTGTCGGGGGCCTTCTTCATCGCGTTGCGCACGCCCTGGCTCGACCACTCGCGCTGCGTCCGGGCGCGGGAGACCAGGTCGGCCTTGGTCGCGGCGTAGTCGTCGTACGCGTCTCGCTTGTGCTGCCGGGCGATCTCGCGCTCCTCGAGGAACGAGTCGTACCCGCCGCCGAACAGCCGGTTGGACGACTGCGCCAGGTCGAGCTCGAGGACGCTCGTCACCGAGCGCGCCAGGAACTCCCGGTCGTGGCTGACGAGCACGACGCCGCCGCGCAGGCCCCGGACGAACCCCTCGAGCCGGTCCAGCCCGTCGAGGTCGAGGTCGTTCGTGGGCTCGTCGAGCAGGACGATGTCGAACCGCGACAGCAGCAGCGCCGCCAGCCCGACCCGAGCGGCCTGCCCACCGGACAGCGCGGTCATGAGCGAGTCCGGTCCGACGCCGTCGTCACCGGCTCCGGTCTCGAGGCCGAGGTCGGCCAGGACGGCGGGGATGCGGTCCTCGAGGTCGGCGGCGCCCGCGGCGAGCCAGCGGTCGAGCGCCGTCGAGTAGCGGTCTGCGGCGGCGTCCCCGGCGTCCGGGTCGCCGAGCGCCGCCGCCGCGGCGTCCATGGCCTCGGTCGCCTCGGCCGAGCCGGTCCGGCGGGCGATGTAGCCGGCGACGGTCTCGCCGGCGATCCGTTCGTGCTCCTGGGGGAGCCAGCCGACGAACGCGTCGGTGGGTGCGAGCGACACCGTGCCGGCCAGGGGCTCGTCGACGCCGGCCAGCAGCCGGAGCAGCGTGGACTTGCCGGCGCCGTTCACGCCGACCACGCCGATCACGTCGCCCGGCGCCACCGTGAGGTCGAGGGAGTCGAACAGCGTGCGTGCGGCGTACCCGCCGGACAGGCCCTTGGCGACGAGCGTGGCGGTCATGCGCCAATCGTCCCACGTGGCGGCGTCCGCACGGCACCGTGCTCAGAGTGCCCGGGGCTCCGGGTGCAGCACACTGGTCGGATGGAACCCTGCGTCTTCTGCGCGATCATCGCCGGCGACGAACCGGCCGTCTGGGTCGAGCGCGAGGAGCACGCCGTGGCGTTCGCGCCGCTGCCCGGGTCGGCGCTCGCACCCGGGCACACCCTGGTCGCGCCGGTCGAGCACGCCGACGACCTGCTCGGCGCCGCACCGGTGGCACTGGCCGCCACCGCCGCGCTCGTGCAGCGGGTCGCACGGGCGATGCGGGGTGCGCTCGGCGCCACCGGGACCGTCGTGCTGCAGGCCTCCGGCGCCGATGCCGGGCAGAGCGTGCGGCACCTGCACTTCCACGTCGTGCCGTGCTGGCCGGACGACGGCACGACGCACTGGCCGGAGCCGCCCTCGGCACACGTCGTCGACGGTGACCCGCACGCGCTCCTCGCCGAGATGTTCGAGTAGCCGATCCCGGGCAGCGGTGCGCAGAACGGAGTGGAGTGGGCGCTGCACCGTCTCGCTGTCCCACCGACACCTCCAGGAGCACACCATGACCACGAAGATCACCCTGATCATCGACAACCCGGCCGACCCGTCCGCGTTCGAGCAGTCCTACGTGGAGCTCGAGTCCCTCGCCGCGAAGCTGCCGGGCCTGCAGCGGCTCGAGGCGGCGAAGGTCTGGCCGAAGGAGGACGGCACCCCGACCCCGGCCCACCGCACCCTCGACCTGTACTTCGCGTCGTACGGGGACGCGTCCGACGCGGTGGCGACCGCCGAGGCCGGCGCGTTCTTCGAGCGGCTCGGCGGGACGGGCGCCACGTTCACCGGCCTGTTCTCCGACATCGAGCACGAGTAGCACCGACGGCCCGGCCCGGGTCTCGGGCTCAGCGACACTCCTCGGGTCCCGCGCTGCGAGGAGTGTCGTTCAGCGCGAGTCTCGGCCCGGCACCGGCGTCAGCCTGCCCGCGCCGAGAGGGAACAGGCCAGCGTGGTACTCGAGCACGGCGGCGTCGCCGACGGACAGCGTCGCCGCACCGAAGCGCCATGCCCGGTTGAACAGGTACACCCCGATCGCGGTCCGGCCGTCGTCGGCGACCGCCCACGTGCCGGTGCCCCACTGCGCCGGGTGCCCGACCCCGTCGATCGTGACGGTCGGGCGGGCGAACCAGGTGAGCAGGGGGCGAGCGAGCCGGAGCTCGATCCGGCGCTTCGTCGTGCCGGAGGGGAGAGTCGTGTCCACCTCCGCAGGATAGGGCCACCGCACTGCCGCCACCGCGCCGCCACCACCACACCTGTGCCCGCCGCACCCACGCACCCGTAGCGTGGCCGCCATGACCACCACCGTCCTCGTCGCCGGCGCCACCGGAGACCTCGGCGGACGCATCGTGCACGAGCTCCTGCAGCACGACACCCGCGTCCGCGTCCTGACCCGCCCGAGCAGCGACGCAGCACAGCGCCGTTTCGCCGACGACGACCGCATCGACGTGGTCACCGCCGCCTACACGGACCGACCGGCCCTGGTGGCGGCGCTCGCCGGGGTCGACGTCGTCGTCTCCGCGGTGAGCGGCACCCGCGCCGTGATCGTCGACGCGCAGCGCGCCCTGCTCGACGCCGCGGTCGAGGCCGGCGTCCCGCGGTTCATCCCCTCGGACTACGCCGCCGACTACCGGTCGATCACCCCCGGCTCGAACCGCAACTTCGAGCTCCGCCGCGAGTTCGCCGCCGCCCTCGACGCCGCTCCGATCCGTGCGACGTCCGTGCTGAACGGGGCGTTCACGGACATGCTCACCGGTCAGGCGCCGATGATCCTGTTCGACCGCCAGCGGGTCCTCTACTGGTCGTCGGCCGACCAGGTCCTCGACTTCACCACGAAGGACGACGTCGCACGCGTGACGGCGCTCGTCGCACTCGACGCGGACGCACCCCGTGTGGTCGAGGTCGCGGGGGACCGCGTCACGGCACGGTCGATCGCCGACACGATGTCACGGCTGACCGGCACGCCGTTCCGGTTGCAGTGGGCGGGCACGACCGGCACGCTGTCGGCGATGGCCCGGGTCGGTCGGCGGCTGTCGAAGGACGACGCCGAACCGTTCCCGGCGTGGCAGGGCATGCAGTACTTCGTGAGCATGTTCAGCGGCGAGGCCGAACTGCACCACGTCGACGACGACCGTTACGGTCCGCACGGGTGGACGAGCGTCCGCGACGTGCTCGCCGCCCACCTGGGCGTCTGACCGTCCGCCGTCACGGTCCGACCGGGAGGCCCGCCCCGCGTCGCGCGGGCCGGCTGCCGGTCGGACTCGTGCCCGGGTTCAGTGCGTCGGCTCGCTGAGCCCGAGGAGCGCACCCCGCACCGCCGCGACGCGGATGGTCGCCGCGTCGTCGTAGAGCACCGTCTGGCTGACCGCGCCGACGTGCGCGGCGACGACCGCACGGGTGAAGACGTCCGGCGCGACGGTGAGGCGTCGGCCCTGCGCCGTGACCGACTCGACGAGCAGCGGTTCGAGCGCGGCGTGGAAGGCGTCGGTGTGCGTGCGGAGCAGCGCCCGGAGCTCGGGCTCGTGGCGTGCCCGCGACAGCAGGACCGAGCGGATCGCGTACCACTTGCCCTCGGGTGGCAGGCCACCGAGGACCCCGGAGACGATCGCGTCGACGGACTGCTGGTCGGTCGCGTCGAGCGCTGCCCGGAAGCCGTCCTCGAGCCGCTCGACGACCACGGCCTCCTGCGCTTCGTACACCGCGAAGAAGAGCTCGTCGGTCGTCGCGAAGTTCGAGTAGAAGGCCCCGCGCGTGAAGCCCGCACGCGCGACGATCGCCTCGACGCTGGCCGAGGCCGAGCCGGTCTCGTCGAACAGCGCCTCGGCGGCGCGGACGAGCTCCGCACGGGTGCTGCTGCGCCGCCGGACGGGTCGGGCGCGTGCGGCGGGGTCGTCGCTCACTCGTGGGGACACCGGTTCATCCTAGGAGGCGTCGTCCGACCGGCGCGGGTCCGCCAGGTAGTCGTGCACGGACCGTACCGGCGCGAGCGTCAGGTCGGTCAGGACGTGTGAGGCGCTGACGACCTCGAGCACCGGCAGGTCCGCCATCGGCGCGAGGGCGTGCTCGAACAGTTGCAGTCGGGCGGACCCGGTCCAGGCCCCCTTCACGACGATGTCGGTGATCTCGGTCCGCACGAGGTCGGCGGCCCGCAGCCCCAGGGTCGTCACGTCGGGGACGAGCTTCACCATCCAGGTCGGCACCGTGATCTGCGCCGCGGCCTCGACCGGGTCCATCGGCTCCCACTGGTACGCCATGGTCGCCGTCGCCACCCGTTCGGAACCGCGGTCGAGCGTGCCGACGAGGGCGCCCTGGTCGACCCGCAAGCCCGGGGTCCCGAGCACCTTCGGGTAGGCGCTCAGTTCGCGACCGGCGAGCGTCGCGGCGGAGTTGTCGAGGTACATGGCGTGCAGGTACTCGCCGACCTCGCCGTCGAGGGCGACCTGGATCGCCTGACCGGACTCGACGTACGGGCCGCACCCGTCGACGTCGCCCATCTTCATGACCTCGAACCGGACCAGGGGTGCCTCGACCCGCAGCGGCTCCGGCACGACGGCACGGAGGGCGTCGGGGTCGGTCCGGTACACGACGTTGAAGTACTCGCGGTCGGTGAAGCGCGTCGGTCGCAGCGGGTACACCGGCGCGGTGAGGGGCGTGGTGGCGTGGCGGAGGACGTCCGAGGCCTGCATGGGAACTCCTTGTCGGTTGCAGTACGATCCGTACTGAGTACGTTGTGTATCGAACGTACACCCGAGAACGAAGGACACCATGGGCTTCCCCCTGCCGACCGACATCCGCAACCGACCCGTCACCGTGATCGGCGGTGGGACCCTCGGCCGGCGCATCGCGCTCATGTTCGCCAGCGCCGGCGGCGAGTCCCGCGTGTACGACCTCGCCGAACCGGTCCGCACGGCCGCCGTCGAGTACGTCGAGCGCGAGCTCCCGGCGCTCGCCGCCGCGCGGGACGGCGGCGCGGTCGGCACCGTCCGCGCGTTCGACGACCTGGACGAGGCGGTCGCCGGTGCGTGGCTCGTCGTCGAGGCGATCCCGGAGCGCATCGACCTCAAGACCACGGTGTTCGGCCAGCTCGACCGCGCCGTCGGGGCGGACACGATCCTGGCGAGCAACTCGTCGTCGTACGCGAGCCGACTGATGATCGACGAGGTCGAGCATCCGGAGCGTGTGCTGAACATGCACTTCTACATGCCGCCGGCGCAGAACGCCGTCGACCTGATGAGCGACGGCGAGACCGACCCCGCGGTCGTCGACCTGCTGCTCGAGGTCCTGCCGACCTACGGCGTCCGCCCGTTCGTCGCACGCAGGGAGTCGACCGGGTTCATCTTCAACCGCATCTGGGCGGCCGTCAAACGCGAGTCCCTGGCGGTCGTCGCCGACGGGGTCTCCACGCCCGAGGACGTCGACGCCATGTTCGCGGTGAACACCGGGTCGCCCGCCGGTCCGTTCCGGATGATGGACCAGGTGGGGCTCGACGTCGTCCTGGACATCGAGGAGCACTACGCGGCCGAGGACCCGCACCTGCCCGAGGGTCCGCGGCAGCTGCTCCGTCAGTACGTCGAGGCCGGCGACCTGGGCGTGAAGACCGGCCGCGGCTTCTACCGGTACGACCAGGACTGACGCACGACCAGCACCGACGCCGCCTAGGCTCGGGAACCGTGTTCGAACTCCACCACCTCGCCGCACAGGAACTCTGGGACTGGATCCGCCGGGGGGAGGCGACCGCGCTCGAGGTGACCGAGCACTACCTCGCCCGCATCGAGCGCCTCGACCCAGCCCTCGGCGCGTTCGTGACGGTCACGGCGGACGCAGCGCGCACGAGAGCCGACCGTCTCGGCCACCTGGTGCCGACGTCCAGACCGTTGTGGGGCCTCCCGTCCGCCGACAAGGACCTGTACGACCGCGCCGGGGTCCCCACGCGCAGCGGCACCGCGAGCCTGCCGGAGCGCCCCGCCGGGGCCGACCACCCGCTGGTCGCCGCGCTCGACGCGGCCGGCACGGTGAGCCTCGGCAAGACGACGTCGCCCGAGTTCGGGATGTCCTCGTCGTCGGAGACCCGGTTCGGGGTGACGCGGAACCCGTACGACACGAGCCGTGCGCCCGGCGGGTCGTCGAGCGGTGCGGCGGTCGCCGTCGCGGCCGGACTGCTGCCGGCGGCCGTCGGGTCCGACGGTGGGGGATCGGTCCGGATCCCGGCCGCCGCGACCGGACTCGTCGGCCTCAAGCCGAGCCGTGGGCGGGTGCCGTCGATGCCCGGTCGCTCCGGCGTCGGTGGACTGTCCGTCGCCGGGCCGCTGACCCGGTCGGTCGCGGACGCCGGGATGCTGCTCGACGCGCTCGTGGCGCCGACCGGGCTGGCGGAACCGGCACCGTACGCCCTGGTCACGCCGGACGTGGGTGACGGCCCGTTCACCGCGGCGGCCGTCCGCGGCGAGGGGCGCTTCGTCGTCGGACTGCTCGACGGCTCACCGTGGGACGACACCGTCGACGTGGTGGTCGACCCCGCGGCGCGCGCTGCCGTCGAGACCGCGGTGCGGGTCCTCGGCGAGGTGGGGCACGGCGTGGAGGACGTGCAGATGCCCCGGGCGCCGTACGCCGACGCGTTCCGGGTGGCCTGGGAGAGCTCTGCGGCGCGGCTGCCGATGGTCCCCGGCATCGACCTGACCGCGCTGACGCCCCTGGTGGCGTGGCTCGTGGAACGGGGACGGCGGCTCACCGGCACGCAGGTGCTCGACGCGATGACCACGCTCGACACGTTCTCGGCGACGCTGATCGGCGCGTTCGACCGGCTCGACGCGGTGCTGTCACCGACGCTCGCGCTGACCCCGCGGCCGCTCGGCTGGTACGGCGACGACCCGGACGAGGACTTCCGCCGCCAGTGCGCCTACTCGCCGTGGACCTCGATGGCGAACGTGGCGGGGCTGCCGGCGATCACCCTGCCCGTCGGGGTCACCGCCGACGACCACCCGGACGGTGGCGGCCTGCCGATGGGCGTCCAGTTGATCGGGCGGCCAGGGGGCGAGCGGGTCCTGCTCGCGATCGGGGCCCAGCTCGAGCGTCGGCTGCGGTGGCAGCGGCGGCACCCGGCGGCCTGGACCGCCTGACCGCGCCGCCGCCCGCGCTACGGCAGGGTCGGCGCGGCCTCGACCAGCGCCCGCGTCACCGGGTGCACCGGCGCGTCGAGCAGCCCGACCGGCCCGTGCTCCACGATGCGCCCCGCCGACATCACCGCGACGGTGTCGCACAGCCGCTGCACCACGCCGATGTCGTGCGACACCAGCACCAGCGTCAGCCCGAGGTCGTCGGCGAGCGAGCGGAACAGGTCGATGACCCGTGCCCGCACCACCACGTCGAGCGCGCTCATCGGTTCGTCCCCGAACAGGATCCGCGGACCGTGCACCACCGCCCGCGCGATGGCGATGCGCTGCCGCTGGCCGCCGGAGAACTCGTGCGGGTAGCGGTCGACGGCGTCCGCCGGCAGGTCGACCCGTTCGAGGACGTCCCGGACGAGCGCGGCGTGCGAACCCTCCACCCGGAGCGCCCGCAACGGTTCGCGGATGATCGCGCCGACGCGCATCCGCGGGTCGAGCGACGCGTACGGGTCCTGGAACAGCACCCCGGTCTCGCGACGGAACCAGCGCATCGCACCCGCGGACCCGGACGCCACCACCGGACGACCGGAGGCGGTCACGGAACCCGCGGAAGGTGCCTCCAGGCCGGCGAGCAGCCGAACCAGGGTCGACTTGCCGGATCCCGACTCGCCGACGATCCCGAGCCGCTGGCCGGGGGCGACCGTCAGGTCGACGCCGTCGACGGCGGTGCGCACGGGGCCGGGTTCGAAGGGCCCGCGGCGGGGGAGTCGGTAGGTGCGGTGCAGCCCGACTCCGTCGAGGACGGCGGTCATGCGGAGCCTCCGGACGGACGGGTACGACGGGCGGTCGCGCGCGCGGCATCGACGAGCGCGACGGTCGCGGGGTGCTGCGGCGCCGCGAGCAGCGACGCGACCGAGCCCTGCTCGACGACCCGGCCGGCGTCGAGCACGACGGCGGTGTCGGCGATCCGGGCGAGCACCGCCAGGTCGTGCGTGACGAAGACCATGCCGGCCGACAACCCTTCGAAGAGGTCGAGGATCCGTGCCTCGGTCGTGACGTCGAGCGCCGTCGTCGGTTCGTCGGCGACCAGGTACGCGGGCTGCCCGGCCATCGCCATCGCGATGCAGATCCGCTGGCGCTGCCCACCGGACAGCTGGTGCGGGTACTGGCGCAGCAGCGACTCCGGATCCGGCAGTCCGACGTCCGCCGCCAGCGCGGTCGCCGCCGCACGCGCCGCCCGCCGGTCGAGTCCCCGGTGCAGCCGCAGGGGCTCGGCGATCTGCGTGCCGACGCGACGCAGCGGGTCGAGGGCGGTGCCGGGCTCCTGGAAGACCATGCCGATGCCGGCCCCGCGGAGCCGTGCGCGCTGCCGGTCGGGCAGGCCGACGAGTTCGGTGCCGTCCAGGCGGATGCTGCCGGTGACGGTCGCCCCGGTGGGCTCCAGTCCCATCAGGGCGAGCGAGGTCATCGACTTGCCGGATCCGGACGCGCCGATCACGCCCACGCGTTCGCCGGGAGGCACGGTGAACGTCACGTCGTCCAGGATCGTCCGCCCCGTGATGCGGACGGAGAGCCCCACCACCTCGAGCCCGCCGGTGCCGGTGTCGCTGCGGCTGTGGCTGCGGTCGGTCATGCGGTCACCCCGGGGGCGGTCGTGGCCGCGTCCGGACGGCGGTCGCCGTCCGCTGCGCGGTCGTTCGTCGTCAGACGCGGGTCGGTGGCGTCTCGGATCGCGTCGCCGAGCAGGGAGAGCGCGGCGACGACCAGCGCGATCGCGGCTCCGGGCCAGGTGGCGCTCCACGGGTGCACCCCGATGTAGGTCTGCAGGTCGGACAGCAGGCTGCCCCACGACGCCGTGTCCGACCCGGCGCCGTAGCCCAGGTACGACAGGCCGGCCTCGGCGAGGACCGCGGTGGCCATCGCGAGCGAGAGCTGCACGGTGAACAGCGGCGCGGCGTTCGGCACCAGGTGGCGGAACAGCACCCCGGCACCACCGACACCGGAGGCGCGGGCCGCGGTGACGTAGTCGCTGCGGGCGATGCGGCGGATCTCGCCGCGGGCGACCCGGGCGATCGTCACCCCGAAGGACAGCCCGACGCTGACGATGACGACCCCGAGCGACCCGCCGAACACCGCGGTCAGGAGCATCGCGGTCAGCAGGGTCGGGAACGCCACCAGGATGTCGAGCAGGACGGCCGTGCCCTCGCGCACCCAGCGGGCGGTGAGCGACCCGATCGCGGTCAGGACGATGCCGACGACGCTGGCGATCACCCCGGCCCCGACGGCGACGAGCACGGTGGTGCGGGTGCCGGCGAGCAGGTAGCTCGCGATGTCGCGGCCGGCGGCGTCGGTGCCGAACCAGTGCGCGGCGCTCGGACCCTCCCACTGGTGGAACGGGTCGGCGCGGAACGGGTCCTGCGGCGTCCACACGAGCGACACCGCGGCGAGCACCACGAGCAGACCGAGCACGACGACGGCGAAGACCCCGGTGGGGCGGGACAGCAAACGGCGGATCACCCGGACACCTCGCGTTGGCGTGGGTCGAGGGTGCGGTGCACGACGTCGACGGCGAACCCGACGAGCAGCACCAGTCCGGTGAGCACGAGGAGCTCGGACTGCACCTTGGTGATGTCGCGGCGGCCGACGTCGGTCACGAGCATGCGCCCGACCCCGGGCAGCGAGAACAGCTGCTCGACGACGACGGCCCCGACCAGCAGCCCGGCGATCTGCACCCCGAGCACGGCGAGCACCGTGAGGGCGACCGACGGCAGCCCGTGCCGGAGCAGTGCCTGCGTGCGGGTGAGGCCGATCGCGGCAGCGGTGCGGACGTGGTCCGCGTCGAGCACCGACAGGGTCGCCGACCGGGTGAAGCGCAGGATGACGGCACCCTCGACCGCGCCGATGGTCAGGGCGGGGAGCACGAGCGAGGCGAACGCCCGGCCCGGCTCGGACCAGCCGTCGAGCGGGAAGCCCTGCGTCGGCAGCCAGTGCAGCGTGACGGCGAACAGGGCGACGAGCAGCATGCCGGCCCAGACGACCGGGACGGCGGCGACGGCCTGCGCGACGAACCCGATGACGGCGCCGCCCGGCCGACGGCGGAGCACCGCGGCGACGACCCCGAGGGGGACGCCGATCACGAGCGCGGTCGCGAGCGACATGCCCGCGAGCGGCAGGGTGATCGCCAGTTTCTGCGCGATCTCCGGCGCGACCTGCCCGTTCGTCACGAGGGACCGACCGAGGTCGCCGCGGAACACCCCGCCGATCCAGTCGAGGTACTGCACCACGACCGGCCGGTCGAGGCCGAGCTGCTGCCGGAGCTGCTCGACCTGCGCCGGGGTCGACTGGGTGCCGGCGACGACCTGCGCGACGTCGCCGGGCAGCACCCGCAGGGTCGCGAAGATGATGACGCTCGCGACGAGCAG
Organism: Curtobacterium sp. JUb34; assembly: GCF_003755065.1. Lineage (NCBI taxonomy): Bacteria > Bacillati > Actinomycetota > Actinomycetes > Micrococcales > Microbacteriaceae > Curtobacterium > Curtobacterium sp. JUb34. Next base: position 173,850 of record NZ_RJVH01000002.1, read on the forward strand.
CCCGACGACGAGCAGCAGCAGCCTGCCGACCAGGAACCGGGTCACGTGCTCGGAGCTCCGGCAGCGGGTCGGCTCACTTGACGGCGAGCTTCGACAGGTCGAGCCTCGAGTTGCCGCCGTCGACGGGGAAGCCCGTGACGCCGGTCCGCACCGCGGTGATCTCGGTGGCCGTGTAGAGCCACTCGCCGGCGGCGTCCTCGCTCACGATCTTCGCGGCCTTGCGCAGGGCCTCGGTCTTGGTGGCCTCGTCGGTCGCCGCGATCGACTCGGCGTAGAGCGACTGCACTTCGGCGTTGTCGTAGCCGAAGTAGTAGTCGGGGTTCGCCCAGTTGCCGAAGTCGCGGGCCTCGACGTGGTCGACCATCGACAGGTCGAAGTCACGTTCGCCCGACTTCGGTGCCTGGAACACCGAGGACAGCCAGGTCGCGAAGTCGACGCGCTTGACGGTCAGGGTGATCCCGACGTCGGCGAGCTGCGACTTCAGCACGTCGCCGATGGTCGCCGGGTAGACGTTCGCGTAGGTGAGCGTGAGCTCGAGGTCCTGTTGCCCGGCAGCGGCGAGGAGCCGCTTCGCGTTGTCGGGGTCGTACGCGTCGATGTCGGTCAGGTCCTCGTACCCGGGGTCGAGTTCCGGGATCGGACCGCCCTGCTCGACGCCCGTGCCGCCGATGGCCTTGATGAGCGCCTTCGGGTCGATCGCCTGCCGGATCGCCTGGCGCACCCGCTTGTCGGTGAACGGTTCCTTGCGGTCGTTGAACGCCAGCGTGTACTTGTCCGTCGTCTTGCCGCTGTGCAGCGCGATGTCGGCGTTCCCCTGGAGCTGGCTCTTCAGCGTGCCGTCGACCGGGTTGAGGACGTCGAGGTCCCCGTTCGCCATCGCGTTGACGGCCGTCGACGGGTCGGTGATGTACCGGAAGACGATCTTCGCGACCTTCGCCTTCGCGCCCCAGTAGTCGTCGTTGCGCTCGAAGGTGAGCGAGTCGCCCTGCTTCCAGCTCGCGACCTCGTAGGGGCCGGTGCCGTTGGCGGTGTCCGACAGGTCGTTCGTCGCGGCCTTCTCGAGCACCAGTCCGGAGCGGCCGGTCAGGTTCCAGAGCAGGTCCGAGTCGGGCTTCGCCAGCTCGAGCTGGACCACACCGGTCGACGGGGAGGTGATCGAGGTGACGCCGGCGAGCTTGGCGGAGTCCACGTAGGTCTCGTTCGACTTGACCTGCTCGAGCGACCACACGACGTCGGCCGCGGTGACGTCCTTGCCGTCCTGGAACGTGATGCCGTCGCGCAGCGTGAACGTGTAGGTCAGGCCGTCGTCGGAGACCTCGTGCTCGGAGGCCAGCACGTCGCGGATGTCGCCGTCGGCGGTCCGGCCGACGAGGCCCTGGTACACGTTGTCGATGAGCACCTGGTCGAGCGCTGCACCGGACTGCGTGCGGATGTCGAGGCTGGTCGGTTCGAGCACCAGGCCGACGCGCACGGTGGCGTCGGCGCCGCCGTTCTCGTTCGACGAGCCGGAGCAGCCGGTCAGCGCGAGGGCGGAGACGACGGCGACCGCGGTGGCGGCGAGGGCAGCACGTCCGATGCGCGTGGTGCGCGCAGCCCGGGCGGTACGGCGGTGCAGGAGCGGACTCATGGGGTGTGGGTTCCTTCCGGACGCGAGGCGATGGTCACAGCTCGCGCTCGCACGAGGTTACCGGGGGCCGGTACGGTCCCGCGACGGTTCATCGATCCGGTGCAACAAACCGTGACGTCCCGCCCATGCCCGGATCGCCGCAGCGAGTTCGAGGGGCGCCTGGTTCTGCACCGCGTGCCGTGCGGTGACCGTCACGATCTCGGCGTCCGGCAGGCGCTCGGCGAACGCGGCGTGCAGCTTCGGTGAGACGTACCCGCGGTCGCCGCGGACGAGCAGGATCGGCACCCGCAGGGCCTCGAGGTCGGGCCAGGCGTCGGCGAAGCGCCCCACCGACGACGTGCGGCCGGCGGGCAGGTGCGGGAAGTGGTGCCGCCGGACGAGCGCGCCGTCGTCGCCGAGCCGCGTGGTGTGGCGAGCCTCGCGGAGCAGCACGTGCCGGTCGTCGCCGACGCGTGCCTCGATCGCCCGGTCGACGACCTGGTCCAACGTGGCGAAGGGCTCCTCGGCCTCGAGCGCCCGGGCGATCCGGTCGACCGCCCGCTGCGCGAAGTCCGGCGACATGTCGACGAGCACGAGCCCGGTGACCCGCTCCGGTGCCGTGGCCGCGAGCCGTGCCGCCAGGATCGCGCCGAGGGAGTGCCCGACGACGATCCCCGGCGGGACCTGCAGGGCGTCGAGCGCGGCGAGCACGGTCGGCGCCGTCACGGACGCCCCGTAGTCCGCGTCGTCCCGCCACGACGACCGGCCGTGTCCCGGCAGGTCGAGGGCGACCGCCGGCTCGCCGACGGCGAGCGCGGTCTGGTCGAAGCTGTGGGCGTCGATGCCGAGCCCGTGCAAGTAGGTGATCCGTGCCTCCCGGTCTCCCCACCGGATGGCGGACGTCTCCTGTCCGTCGTGGGTGCGGACCACCTGCCTGGAGGCGCGGAGCGGCTCCGTCACGCCGCTCGCGCGGGCGAGGGCGGCCAGGTCTGCGAATTCGTCGTCGGGGGCATCGGGCACGGAAGCGATCTTCGCACCGTCCGCGGGCTCTGGAGCTGTTAGGTAAGGCATGCCATACTCGGATCCGTGGCAACCCGGTACCGCGTCTTCTCCGTCCGTGTGGCAGCGGTCACGTCCCTCACCCCGCACTTCGTCCGGGTGACGCTGACGGGCGATGCCCTGGCGGACTTCTCCTCGGTCGGGCTCGACCAACGGATCAAGGTCGTGCTGCCGCTGGACGGCGTGGGCTTCTCCGAACTGCCGGAGGACGAGGACTGGTACGCCGCCTGGCGTGCCCTGCCGGACGCGGAACGGAACCCGCTGCGCACGTACACGGTCCGCTCGTTCCGGCCCGACGCCCGCGAGCTCGACATCGACTTCGTCGCGCACGGCGACGCCGGACCCGCATCGCGGTGGGTGTCGTCCTGCCGCGTCGGTGACGAGCTCCGGATCGTCGGGCCCCGCGTGCCGGAGTCGCCCGAGGACCTGCCGACCGGTGCCGCCGAGTTCGCACCCGGGCACGCGAACCGCATCCTGCTCGCCGGGGACGAGACCGCCGCCCCGGCCATCTGCGCCATCCTCGAGGCGCTCGACGTCTCGACCGTCGGCCACGTCTTCATCGAGGTGCCGACCGACGCCGACCGGCTGCCCGTGACCGCGCCCGCCGGGGTCGAGGTCCGCTGGATCGCCCGGAACGGCGCGACGCACGGCGTCCGCATGACCGACCAGGTGCACGCCTGGGCGTCGACGGTCGTCGCCGGTTCCGCGTCCGTCGCCGGTCCTGCGTCCGTCGCCGGTCCCGCCTGCGGGGACGCCGTCGAGCTGACCGACGTCGACGTCGACGAGCAGGTGCTCTGGGACGTCCCCGCGCCGGTGGACGAGCGTCCGGTGTACGCGTGGATCGCGGGGGAGGCCGGCTGCGTCAAGGAGCTTCGTCGGCACCTGGTGCGCGGCGTCGGGATCGACCGGAAGCAGGTCGCGTTCATGGGGTACTGGCGGCACGGCAAGGCCGAGAACTGAACGCCGCAGCCGAGCTCCCCACGACCGCGTTGGGCGTGCGTGGGCTGACGCTCGCGTACGACGACCGCATCGTGGTGGACGCGCTCGACGTGGACGTCCCCGACGGCGAACTGACCGTCATCGTCGGCCCGAACGCGTGCGGCAAGTCGACGCTGCTGAAGTCGTTCGCTCGCACCCTCAAGCCGCGCGCCGGCACCGTGTACCTCGACGGCGCGCCGATCGACTCGTACCGACCGAAGGCCGTGGCCCGACGGGTCGGCATGCTCCCGCAGACGCCGATCGCCCCCGACGGCATCACCGTCCGCGACCTGGTGTCCCGCGGGCGCTTCCCGCACCAGGACCTGCTGCACCCGTCCTCCGGGTCCGACCGGCGGGCCGTGCAGGCCGCCCTCGAGCAGACCGAGACCCTCGACCTGGCCGACCGCAGCGTCGACGAGCTCTCCGGCGGGCAGCGGCAACGGGTGTGGATCGCGATGGTCCTGGCCCAGGAGACCGACATCGTGCTGCTCGACGAGCCCACGACGTTCCTCGACATCGCCCACCAGTACGACGTGCTCGAACTGGCCTCCGCGCTGCACGCCGCCGGTCGGACGGTGGTCGCGGTGCTGCACGACCTGAACCAGGCGGCGCGCTACGCCACCCACGTCATCGCGATGCGCCAGGGGTCGATCGTGGCCGCGGGGCCGCCGTCGTCCGTGCTCACCGCCGACCTGGTGGAGGACGTCTTCGGTCTGCCGTGCGTGGTCGTCCCCGACCCCGAGACCGGCACGCCCCTCATCGTCCCGCGTCGCCCCGCCGCAGCCTGACGCCCGCCCGCCCCGCCCGGCCCCGCCGCGCCGCGCCCGGCGGGTTCCCCGAGGTTCCGAAATCTCGGCATCTCACCGCGCCCACGAGTCGCCCGTGGAACCTCGGCGGGACGCAGGCCGCATGTCGTGGAACCTCGGCGGCAGGGGGAGCCGTCGCCCTCGCCGACGCAGGGGCTCAGCGGTAGCCGCCGTCCTCCAGACCGGCCTCGACCTCGAAGCGGTTCCGGAGTGGATCACGGCCGGCGGCGGCGTACAGCACGGGCATGAGCATGCCGTACCGCCGCCACTGCGCGACGTGCACCCGCTCGTGCCGGAGCACCCTGGGCCCGTCGTTGTCGCGGGTCAGGTAGACCGAGCCCACGCAGGTGCCACCGCGGCGGAACACCCACCGCGGCAGCCCCGTGCAGACGATCAACCCGTCGACGACCCGGACGGGCCCGGTCGACAGCGGCAGGCCCACCGCGAGGCCGACCGCGGTCGCGAACAGCCAGCCCGCGCGGGACACCGGGGAGTCCAGGAGCGGGTTGCGCACCCCTACTCCGGTCGACCGTAGGTCTCGAGCAGGCGGAGCCAGATCTCGTTCATCGTCGGGTAGGCCGGCACCGCGTGCCAGAGGCGGTCGACCGGGACCTCGCCGACGACCGCGATCGTCGCCGCGTGCAGCATCTCGGCGACGTCCTGGCCGACGAAGGTGACCCCGACGACGACCCCTCGGTCCTCGTCGACGACCATCTTGGCCCGCCCGGTGTACCCGTCGGCCTGCAGTGCGGACCCCGCGACCCCGCCGAGGTCGTACTCCACGGCACGGACGTTCAGCCCCTGCTCGCGGGCGGCACGCTCGGTCAGGCCGACGCTCGCGACCTCGGGGTCGGTGAACGTGACCTGGGGGACCGCGGCGTGGTCTGCCGTCGCGACGTGGGCACCCCACGGCTCGGTGTGCAGCGGCGTGCCCTGGTACCGGGCCGCGATGGCCTCGCCGGCTGCGCGGGCCTGGTACTTGCCCTGGTGGGTGAGGAGCGCGCGGTGGTTGGCGTCGCCGACGGCGTACAGCCAGTCGGTGCCGTGCACGAGCATGGTGTCGTCGACCTCGAGCCAGTCACCGGCGGTGAGCCCGACGGACTCGAGCCCCAGGTCGGCGGTGTGCGGGGTGCGGCCGGTGGCGGCCAGGACCTCGCTCGTGATGACGGTGGTGTCGTCGTCGAGTGTGGTGGTGACGAGCCCGTGCTCGTCGCGGTCGACCCGCACGGGGCTCACACCGGTGCGGACGTCGACGCCGAGTTCGCGGAGCGCGTCGGTGACGAGCTCGCCGGCGAACGGCTCCATGCCGCCGAGCAGCCCGTGGCGGGCGACGAGGGTGACCTTCGCACCGAGCGACGCCCAGGCGGTGGCGAGCTCGGAGCCGGCGACGCCGCCGCCGATCACGAGCAGGCTCTCGGGAACCTGCTGGGCGCTGGTGCCCTCGCGCGTGCCCCACGGCTTCGCGTCGGCGAGTCCCGGCACGTCGGGGAGCGCGTGCAGCGACCCGGTCACGACCGCGACGGCGGCGCGGGCCGTGTGCGTCTCGCCGCCGACCTCGATCGTCTTCTCGCCGGTGATGCGGGCGTGGCCGCGGATCAGGGCGATGTCGGCGGACTCGAGCCAGGACACCTGGCCGTCGTCCTTCCAGTCCGAGGTGAACGAGTTGCGGCGCGCGAGCACGTGGGCCGCGTCGAGTTCGCCGGTGACGGCCTGCTTCGCACCGTCCAGGCGCTTCGCCGCGGCCAGGGCGTGGCCGCTGCGCAACAGTGCCTTCGACGGCATGCACGCCCAGTAGGAGCACTCGCCGCCGACCAGTTCGGACTCCACGATCGCGACCGCCAGGCCGCGCTTGTGGGCGTAGTCCGCCACGTTCTCGCCGACTGCGCCGGCGCCGATCACGATGAGGTCGTAGTCCGTCATGGGCCCGAGCGTACGCGGACCGGCATGGGGTGCGCCCGGCGCGCCGGTTCGGCTCTCAGGCCACCCGGGAGGCGCTGGTCAACGCCCCGACGACGCGCAGGATCACGCCGAGGTCGTCCACTGCACGGTCCGGGTCGACGGGAGCGAATCCGGTGAGCGCGGCGCCGGCCAGGCGCCGGCCGCGGGTCGCGGCCTGGATCCGCTCGACCAGCCCGGCGCCGTCGAGTCCGAACGGCACGGGTTCGAGCAGGCCGTCGACCTCGGACGGGTCGAGGACGTCGAGGTCGACGTGCACGAACACCGACGTGGCACCGGTGGCGTCGACGGCGGCGGCGAGGGCGTCCGGGGTGGCGGCGTCGACGTCGAGCCGGGCGATCCCGGCACGGTCGAGCGCTGCTTCCTCGGCGTCGTCGAGACCCCGGACCCCCGCGACCACGACCGACGAGGCGGGGAGCACGGGCAGGGCGGGGAACAGCTCGTCGGCGCGGTCGACGAGGATCCGCAGGGCTGCGGTCTCGGCGGCGACGGGTTGCGCACGATTGAGTGGCCGGTACCCGCTGGACCCCGCGATCCGCACGAACGCGGTGTCGGGGCCGAGGCCCACGGTCGCGCCGAGGACGCTCGCACCGTCCCCGCCGACCACGAGGACCGGTTCGCTCGCGACGCCGGTCTCCTCTGCCACGCGGTCGGCGACGGCGAGCACGGAGGTGTAGCGGGCGACGGCCGTCTCGAGGCGGTCGCCGGCACCGGTGGGGACGTCGACCACGGTGGTGGACGCTCGGGGGAGGTCGGCCGCGATCGCGGTCGCTCCGTCCCCGAGGCGCATCGCGCGCGACGACGCCGAACCCTGCCACTGACCGACCACGAGGAACTGCATCGTCTCAGTCTGTCAGGTGGGGTCCGGCGTCGTCCGGGAAGGTCAGAGGCTCGACGAGCCGCCGGACTTCAGCGCGGCGAGTCGTGCTTCGACCTCGGCGTCCTTGCCCACGTCCTCGAGGCTCTCGAACTGGGCGTCGAGGCTCGACGACTGCAGCTCCTGCTGCCCGAGGACCTTCGCTTCTTCACGACGGACCTTCTCCTCGAAGCGACCGAGGTCGCTCGTCGGGTCGAGCACGTCGATGTTGCCGAGCGCGTCGTTGACCTTGGACTGCGCTTCGGCCGTCTTGGAGCGGGCGACGAGGTTGTCGCGCTTCGCCCGGAGTTCCTCGAGCTTCTGCTCCATGCCGGCGAGCCCGGTCTTGAGCTTCTCCACCGCTTCGTTCTGCGAGGCGAGGTTCGGCTCGGCGTCCTTGACCTCCTGCTCGGCGGCGATCTGCTTGCCGATCGCGATCTTGGCGAGGTTGTCGAACTTGTCCGCCTCGGCCGTCTTGCCCTCGGCGCGGTACTTGTCCGCGGCGGAGGACGCGTTGGCCGCCTTCTGGCCCCACTCGGTCGAGGCGCGCTTGTCCTCTTCGTGGTCCTGCTCGAGCAGACGGACGTTGCCGATGGTCTGCGCGATCGCCGTCTTCGCGTCGGCGATGTTGTTCGTGTAGTCGCGCACGAGCTGGTCCAGCATCTTCTGCGGGTCCTCGGCGTCGTCGATGAGCTGGTTGATGTTCGCCCGCACGAGGGTGGAGATGCGGCCGAAGATCGTCTGCTTTGCCATTGCTGTTCCCTTTCCTGGAAGGTCTGACGTGGTGTGTCTGGTCTGTCGGGTGTGTGGTCTGTTCGTCGGCTGGGGCGGGGTCAGAAGCGGCCGCCGCCGGAGAACCCGCCTCCGCCGCCTCCGCCGCCCCCACCACCGAAGCCGCCGCCCCCGCCGAAGCCCCCGCCGCCGCCCCCGAAGGAACCGCCGCCGAAGCTGCCGCCGCGGCCGCCGAGCAGGCCGCCGAGCACGATGCCGGTGACGAGGCCGCCGAGTTGTGCCCCGTTGCCGCCGCCACCGCCGAAGCCGCCGCCACCGCCGCCCCAGCCGCCCATGTCGCCGTTCGCGGCGTCCATCGCGGCGGCCGCGTACTGCTCTGCGGCGCGTGCGGCCTGCAGGGCCTGTCCGGGATCGGTCGTGGCGAGCTGCACGGCGTCGTCGAGGGCGCGCTCGGCCTCGGACAACCGGGTGCGGGCGGTCGGTCCGATGCCGCCGCGGTGCAGCGAGATGTACTCCCGCGCCTGGCTGATCCGGTTCCGGGCGTCGCGCAGGGCGTCGTCGAGCGCTCGGGACGCCCGGCGCTGCTGCTCCTCGGCACCGCGGGCTGCGGCGATGGCCTGGTCGATCTCGGTGTTCGCCTTGGTGAGGGCGTCGACCGCGGCGACCGGGTCCTTCGGGTCGAGGCCCTGTCGGAGCACGGTCTGCGCCCGTGTGACGGCGGCGGCGAGGTCGGGACCGCCGACGGTGAGCGTCCGGGCCGCCGCGACGTCGCCCTCGATGTCGATGCGCATCGCCTCGGCGCGCGCCGTTGCCTCGGCGAACGACCCCTCGGCGGCGATCGCGCTGTTCGTGAGCTGTTGCACCTGCGCCAGTGCGTGCTGGGCGTCACGCACGGCGACCACGGCCTCGCCCTTGTCGCCCGCGGCGATCGCCGCGGTGGCCGCGTTCGAGCGCTCGGTGGCGTAGGCGAGGACCTGGTGGGCCTGGTCGACGTTGTCGGACACGGTGGCGAGGGTTCGGCCGGTGTAGCGCGACCGGACGCGGTCGAGGGCTGCTGCTGCCGCGCCGACCGAAGCCGGGGCGGCCGCCACTGCCTGGGCCAGTGCGACCGCAGCGTCGTCGACGCCGTCCTCGAGCGACCGGAGTTGGTCGAAGGCCTCGGTCTGCTCCTCGATCGAGGCGTGCGCCTGCTGGCAGATCGCGATGATCTGGTTCGCCCAGTCGGCCCGCTGCTGGGGGGAGTCGGGGATCTCGTCGTCGAGCTGCTGCCGGAACGTGAAGGCCTTGCGCACGGCCTGCTGTGCTGCGGCGACGGCGTCGGCGAAGGGCTTCGCGGCGTCGGGACCGAACTGCGCCGTGGCGAACCCGACCTCCTGCTCGGCGGTGCGGAGTTCGTCGTCGATGGTGACGAGCGCTCCGCCCGCGGTGCGTTCGAGGTCGGCGAGGGACTCCTGCTGCGCCTTGGTGGCCGCGGCGGTCCTGCGCTTGTTGCGGGTGCGGATGACGATCACGACGACCACCAGGCCGACGACGATGACGAGCAGCAGGACCCAGAGCCAGGTCAGGTCCGGCGGCGCCTGGGTGTCGGTCAGGCCGTTCGCGAACGCCACGGCCGCGCCGGACCAGTCGCCCTGCTTCAGCTCGGGGAGCAGTGCGTCGTTCACGGCGCTCTGCACGTCGGACTCGGAGATGGCGGTCTCGTTGGTCTGCTGGACGTCGTAGTTGCGCTCGTCGACCGCGACGGACAGCAGGATGCCGTCCGTGTCGATCTGGTTCCGGTCCATGACCGCGGAGCCCCATGCGGTGTGGTCCGTCGGATCGGTGAACGTCGGCACGAACACCACGTACAGCTGCGTCTGGGTCTCGGCGTACAGGTCCTGCACCGCCTGTTCGACCTGCGCCTGCTGCGACGAACTGAGGGCGTCGGCTTCGTCGAGGACGTACGCACCACCAAGGTCGACGGGTGCCGTGGCCTGCGCGGTCGCCGCCGGAGCCAGGACGATCAGCATCGCCACGACTGCTGCCGTGACGCGACCCCAGAGCCGCGCTGTCCCCCGTTCCGTGCTCGACCCGCCTGTGCCCGATCCGTGCTGGACCGTTCGCATCCGTCCTCCGTCCGTCACCGGTCGGCGCCGTCGACACCGCACCGAACCGCGCCCTGTGTGCGCCGTCGCCCGGAGTCTATCCAGGCCCCGGAGCGCACGGACAGACTCCCGGTGAACCCTGTGGACAAGCCGATCCATGGGTGTCTTGTCCCCCGAGCCGGGGTATGCTGACGGCACTGTTCGACGACGAACGGAAGGGAACAGCAATGGAGCGAACCACGAGTACCGAGGTCGTCCCGCTCGAGGACGGCTACCACCGCGTGTCGACGCCGGCGACCGGCGTGATCGGTTTCGTGCGCGAGCACGACGGCCGCTACGAGGTGCTGCGCGGACGCGTCCGCCAGGCGACCCGATCCGAGGGTCTCTACAGCACCATGAACGTCGCACTCATCGCGCTCACGCACGCGTAGCGACACGGCTCTGGACCGGCCATCCGCGCACCGTAGGCTGCGTGCGTGGGTGAGTCGGGCCTCCAGACCGTCGTCGTGACGCTGTGCGCGCCCGGTCCGGACCGCGCTGCCGACGGGGAGGCCCTGATCGCCGCCGTCGCGTCGGCGTCCGGTTCCGAGACGGCCGAGGTGCGCGCGGGGCGCGTCTGCCCGCACTGCGGCGGGACCGACCACGGTCGTCCGTGGGCCACGGTGCGCGGCACCGGCTACGGCGTCAGCTTGTCGCGCACGACCGGGGCAGTCGCCATCGCGGTCGCTCCCGGCTCGGTCGGCGTCGACGTCGAGCGCGTGTCCCGCGTCGCCGCGGCGCCGCTCGACGCCTTCACGTCCGGTGAACGCGATCGCTCGGCGGGTGACGTCGGCCTGCTCGCGGCCTGCTGGGCGGCGAAGGAGGCCGTGCTGAAGCGCGACGGCCGGGGCCTGCGCGTCGACCCGAGCTCGGTGGACGTCGACGTCGCGGCCGGGTCCGCGCGCTTCGAGGGGGTCGACCACGCCGTCACGGTCCTCCGACCGGCAGCCGACCTGGTGCTCGTCGTGGCGGCCGGCGGGCTGCCCGTCGTGGTCGAGGGGACGGTCAGCGGGGGAGCGTGAGCACCGCTGCGCCGTCCTCGGTGATCGCGATGGTGTGCTCGGTGTGGGCCGTCCGGGCTCCGGTGGCGCTGCGCAGCGTCCATCCGTCGGGGTCGGTGACGAGCACGTCGGTGTCGGCCATCACCCACGGCTCGAGCGCGAGCAGGAGCCCCGGCCGGAGCGTGTAGCCGCGACCCGCGCGGCCGGTGTTCGACACGTGCGGGTCCTGGTGCATGGTCGAACCGATGCCGTGGCCGCCGAACTCGACGTTGACCGGGTAGCCGGCGGCCTCGAGCACGGTGCCGATGGCGTGCGACAGGTCCCCGGTGCGCGCACCGGGTCCGGCAGCGGCGATCCCGGCGGCGAGGGCGCGCTCGGTGGCGTCGATGAGGGCGAGGTCCTCGTCGCGCGGGGTCCCGACGACGAAGCTGACGGCGGCGTCGGCGGCGATGCCGTCGAGGGACACCGCGAGGTCGAGGGTGAGCAGGTCGCCGTCGGCGAGGGCCCGGTCGTGCGGCAGCCCGTGCAGAACGGCGTCGTTCACGGCGGTGCAGATGTGGTGGCCGAACGGACCGCGGCCGAACGAGGGTGCGTAGTCGACGTAGCAGGAGTCGGCACCGGCGTCCTCGATCATCTGCTTCGCCCACCGGTCGATCTCCAGCAGGTTCGTGCCGACGCGGGTCCGTTCGCGCAGGGTCTGCAGGATGGTGCCCACGAGGGCTCCGGTGGCGCGGGCCTTGTCGACCTCGGCGGGCGTCAGGATCTCGATCACGCGGATGATCATACCGGTATTACTATGTGGGAATGGTCCGTCTCCCGCTCAGCCCCGACGAGGTCGCGCGCGGCCGCCGCCTCGGTGCGCTGCTCCGTCGTGCCCGTGGTCCACGGTCGATCGTCGACACCGCCCTCGCTGCCGGGATCTCGCCCGAGACGCTCCGCAAGATCGAGACCGGGCGCATCGCGACGCCGGCGTTCTCGACCATCGCGTCCGTCGCGGGCGTGGTCGGACTGTCGCTCGACGCGGTGTGGTCCGAGGTCAGCTGCGACCCGGCCGACGGCGAACTGGCGGGCTAGCCGACCGGGCAGCGGAGCCCGCTCACCGACCGGGCGGCGGAGCCCGCTCACCGACCGGGCAGCGGAGCCCGCTAGTCGACGCGCGGCGCGGGCAGCGCGGGAACCGACGTCTGGTCGATCCACGGGCCGGTGACCGCACGGACGTCCGCGACGGGACGGCCGGCGGCGTCCGCGAACGCCCCGAGCACGTCGGGCACCGTCACCGAACCGTGCCGGTGCCGTTCGGTGATGCTGCGCAGCCCGGTGAAGAACGCGTCGTCGCCGAACGTGCGGCGGACGGCGTGCAGGGCGAGGGCGCCGCGCTTGTAGACGCGGTCGTCGAACATGTCCTTCGCACCGGGGCCCCCGACGACGAGGTCCTCGGGCTGGTCGAGCAGGCCCTGCCGGTACTCCGCCGCGAGCGCGTCGGCGGTGTCGCCACCGCGTTCCTCGGACCAGAGCCACTCGGCGTAGCAGGCGAACCCCTCGTGCAGCCAGATGTCCTGCCAGCGCGCGACCGTCACCGAGTTGCCGAACCACTGGTGTGCGAGCTCGTGCGCGATGAGTCGGTCGGTGCCGTGCTCGCCGTCGACGTGGTTGCGGCCGAACACCGCCAGCCCGTGGGCTTCGAGCGGGATCTCGAGCTCGTCGTCGGTGACCACGACGCCGTACGCCGCGAACGGGTACGGGCCGAAGCGGTCGGAGAACAGCGCGAGCATCTCCGGCACCTGACCGAAGTCGGTCTTCGCGGCGGTCGCAAGGTCGGCGGGGTGGTGCAGGGTGACGGGGACGACGGCGCCGCGGAGCCTCGTCGTGCGGTACCGGCCCATCTGCACCGTCGCCAGGTACGTCGCCATCGGCTCGGTGGTGGCGTAGGTCCAGCGGGTGCCGATCCGGTCGCGTTCCTTGCCGAGCAGTTCGCCGTTCGCCAGGACGTCGTACGCGGCCTCGGCGGCGATCTCGAACCGGTAGGTCGCCTTGTCGTCCGGTCGGTCGTTGCACGGGAACCACGAGGGTGCCCCGGTCGGCTGGGCCGCGACGATGACGCCGTCGGTGAGCTCCTCCCACCCGACCTGACCCCAGGCGCTGCGCACGGGGCGCGGGTTGCCGCGGTACTTCAGGTGCACGGTGAACGTCGTGCCGGCCGCGATCGGGGACGCCGGGGTGACGGTGACCTTGTGCACGGCGTTCGACACCTTCTTCGCGCGGGCACCGTCGACGTCGGCGCGCTCGACGCTCAGGCCGTGCAGGTCGACCACGATCTTGTCCAGCGGCTCGAGGGCGCGCGCGGTGATCGTCGCGGTGCCGTCGAGGCGGTTCGTGGCGACGCGGTAGTCGAGGCGGAGGTCGTAGTGCTCGGCGCTCCAGCGTCGGTCGCCGCTGTGCGGGGTGTACGGGTCGGCAGCGGAGGTGTTCGGCACGGTCTCAGTCAACCCCATGGCGCCGGTCAGTCCGCCACGGTGGCCGGTTCGGCTGCCCACGGAGCGATGGGGTTGCCGGACCAACGCGACCCGGTGGGCACCTGCTCGCCGCGCATCACGAGCGAGGCCGGACCCACCGTCGCGCCCGTGCCGATGCCCGCGGCGGGCAGGACGACGCTGTGCGGGCCGAGGGTCGCCCCGGCGTCGAGGCGGACGGTGTCGAGCTGCATCACGCGGTCGTGGAACAGGTGGGTCTGCACGACGGTCCCGCGCGCCACCGAGGCGCCGGCGCCGATGGTCACGAGGTCGGCCTCGGGGAGCCAGTAGGTCTCGAGCCAGGTGCCGCGGCCGATCGTCGCACCGAGGCTCCGCAGCCACGCCGCCAGGGCCGGGGTGCCGGTGGCCTGCTCGGCGAACCACGGCCGGGCGACCGTCTCGACGAAGGTGTCCTGCACCTCGTTGCGCCAGACGAACGACGACCACAGCGGGTGCTCGCGGGCGGTGATCCGGCCGACGAAGACCCACTTCGCGATCGTCGACACCACCGCGGCGACGGCACCGGCGACGATCAGCACCGGCCCGGCGAGCAGCACCGTCCACCCGACACCGACCGCGGACCACAGGGCGAGCAGCGTGCCGGCCACGCCGAGGGCGACGCCCGCGGACACCATCGGCGCCACGAGCCGCAGCAGCTCCCAGCAGCCGCGGGCGACCTTGAGCCGCACCGGCGGACGGAAGGTGCGCTCCTCGTCGAACTGCGTCGCCGCACGGCGGAGCCGCACCGGGGGCGAGCCGAGCCACGACGACCCGCGCTTGGCCTTCTTCGGCACGGCGGACAGGACCGCCACCAGGGCTTCGCGCGGCACGGAGCGTCCGGCGCCCGTCATCCCGCTGTTGCCGAGGAAGGCCCGCCGGCCCACCTTCGATCGGCCGATCCGCACCCGGCCCCCGCCGAGCTCGTACGTCGCGACCATGGTGTCGTCGGCCAGGAACGCCCCGGACGCGATCTGCGTCAGCGCGGGGATGAGCAGGACCGTGGAGATCTCCGTGTTCCGGCCGACCTTCGCTCCGAGCAGCCGCAGCCACACCGGCGTCACGAGCGAGGCGTACAGCGGGAACAGCAGCGTACGGGCCGCGTCGAGCACTCGCTCCGTCGACCACGCCTGCCAGCCGATCCGCGAGCGCACGGGGTGGCGTCCCTCGTGCAACCCGATGCCCAGGAGCCGCACCGACCCCACCACGAGCAGGGCGTACACGGCCCCGGCGACCACGGTCGCGAGCGGCACCGTCGCGAGGGCGCGCAGGACGGCGTCACCGAGCGTCGGCGCGCGCCCGACCAGGGCGGCGGCGACCAGCAGCCCGACCGCGACACCGATCACCGGCAACCCGGCCACGGCCACGGAGCCGGCCCCGTACGCCAGCAGCCAGCGTCGACGCGACGGGGGACGGGCCTCCCGGCCGTGCCTGGCCGAGCCGATGCGCTCGGCGGGCGAACCTGCCCAGCGTTCACCGGCGGGCACCCGGCCGGCGACGGCCGAACCGGCCTCGACCTCGGCGCCCGCGCCCACGTGCGCACCGGGCAGCAGCGTGGTGCGGCTGTGCACGACCGCGTCGTCCTCGACGCGGACCCGACCCAGTCGGAACACGTCGCCGTCCACCCAGTGCCCCGCGAGGTCGACCTCCGGCTCGATCGACGCACGCTTGCCGATCGTGAGCATCCCGGTGACCGGCGGGAGCGTGTGCAGGTCGACGTCGGCGCCGATCCGCGCCCCCAGCGCACGGGCGTAGTAGCTGATCCACGGCGCCCCGGCGGTCGAGGGGCCGTCGACCGCCTCGGCGATCCGCTCCGCCAGCCAGACCCGCAGGTGCACCGAACCGCCGCGGGGGTGCTCGCCCGGACGGACCCCGACGAGCAGCAGCCGGGCGAGCACGACCGTCAGCGCCATCTTGCCGATCGGCGTCACGAACACCAGCAACGCGACGACGAGTGCCGGCCAGGGGAGCACCGGCAGGAACGGCAGCGTGGTCGCGTGCAGCACCGCCGCGACCGACGCCGTCCACGTCAGGACCCGCAGCCCGCGCAGCACCTGCACCGGCAGCCCGAGCACCGTCATCGCGAGCCCCGTCGCCGGCGGGACCGGGGTCACGTCGCGCGACGCCGCTGCCACCGGACCGGACTCGTCCAGCGCGGCCGCCAGCGCACCGATGCGCGGGTGGTCGTACACGTCCGCCACCGTCGTCGTCGGGAACCGCTCGCGGATCGCCGAGACGAGCTGCGCCGCCGTCAACGACCCGCCGCCGTGCGCGAAGAAGTCGTCGTCGACGCTCGACACCGGCACCCCGAGGATCGCCGCCCACCGCTCCGCGATCCAGGCGACGGTGTCCGGCAGCATCGCGGCGTCGGTCGCCCCGGGCAACGGCCACGGCAGGGCGGCACGGTCGACCTTGCCCGACGTCCGCGTCGGCAGCGCGTCCACCACCGCGACGAGCGGCACGAGGGCAGCGGGGAGCTCCTGCCGCAACCGGGCGTTCGCGAGCGCGACGTCGACCGTGGCCCCCGCGACCGGCGCCACGTACCCGACCAGCACCTGGTTCCCCGCAGGGGTCCGCTGCACCGCCGCCGCACCACCCGCCACGTCGTCGAGCGCCTGCAGGGCCGCGTCGATCTCACCGAGCTCGATCCGCCGGCCCCCGAGCTTCACCTGGTCGTCCGCACGTCCCTGGAACACGAGTCCCTCGGGGTCGTACCGCACCAGGTCACCGCTCCGGTACGCCCGCGCCCACCCGAGCTCCGGGAACGGCGCGTACTTCTCCGCGTCCTTCGCCGGGTCCAGGTACCGACCCAACCCGACACCACCGATCACGAGCTCACCGACCCCACCGGGCTCCACCCGCTGCCCGGCAGCGTCCACCACCGCCAGGTCCCACCCGTCCAGCGGCAGCCCGATCCGGATCGGCTGGCTCCCGTCGAGCAGGGACCCGCACGCCACCACCGTCGCCTCGGTCGGCCCGTACGTGTTCCACACCTCACGGTCACGACTCGCGATGCGCGCCGCCAGCTCCGGCGGGCACGCCTCACCACCGAAGATCACCAGCCGCACCTGCTCCAACGCGTCGTCCGGCCACAACGCCGCGAGCGTCGGCACCGTCGACACCACCGTGATCGTGTGCGCGATGAGCCACGGCCCCAGGTCCACCCCCGTCCGCACCAACGACCGCGGCGCCGGCACCAACGCGGCACCGTGCCCCCACGCCAACCACATCTCCTCGCACGACGCGTCGAACGCCACACTCAGCCCCGCCAGCACCCGGTCGCCCGGACCGATCGGCGCCGACTGCAGGAACATCCGCGCCTCGGCGTCCACGAACGCCGCAGCACTGCGGTGGGTGACCGCCACGCCCTTCGGCACACCCGTGGACCCGGACGTGAAGATGATCCACGCATCGTCGTCCTCGTGGGGGAGTGCGGCGCTCGCCGCGGGGTCCGTCACGGGCAGTTCGCCGCCGTCGCGGTCGCGCAGGACGCCGCCGGCTCCGATGACGCCCACGACGCCGGCCTCGCCGAACACCAGGGTCGCGCGTTCCTCGGGGTCGTCGGCGTCGACGGGCACGTACGCGGCTCCGGCGGCGAGGACGGCGAGGATCGACAGGTACAGGTCGCGTCCGCCGGAGGGGATCCGCACGCCGACCCGGTCGCCCCGTCGGACACCGCGACGGGCGAGGTCGTCGGCCTGTGCGCGCACCAGGTCGAGCAGCGCGGCGTAGTCGACGGTGCCGGCGGGGTCCTCGAGCGCGGTGGCGGTCGGGTGGGTGGCCGCGGTCGCCGCGAGGACGTCGAACAGCGTCCGTGGCGCGGGGGCGTCCCCGCCGCGGGCGAGTTCGAGCTGCGCGTTCCCGGTGCCGGTGGTCATCGGTTCCCTCTTCCCGGCCGGGTGGTCGACCGGCCCGTGATCCTAGGGGGTCGAGGTGTCGCGCTCGGAAACAGACGCCACGGCCCCTGTGCCGAGGTCCGCACGCGCCGCGTCGAGCGCCCGCGCGATCCCGATCGAGTCGTCGAGCGAGTGCACCGGCGACTCCGTCCGGCCGTCCGCCACGTACCGGGCGAGCGCCGCCGCCTGCCAGACGAGCCCCTGTCGACCCCGCAGCCCGGTCGGCTCCGACCAGCGGTCCTCCCCACCCCGGTGGTGCACCGCGAACGACGCCGGGAACACGAAGTGGTCGGTGTACCGCACGGTGGCCCGGCTGCCCGCGATGGCCGCCAGCCCCGGCGTCCACGCCGTCATCGACGTGGCCACCACGGCCTGTGCGCCACCGTCCGCCGTCGACACGGTGACGGACTGGAGGTCGACCCCGCGATCCGAGACCGCTCCCGTCGTGCTGCTGGTCACCGGGGCGCCGGTGGCGAACCGTGCGAACCAGTGCCCGTAGACACCGGCATCGAGGAGTGCGCCGCCGCCGGCGGCGGGGTCGAACATGCGGTCGGCCGGGTCCGGGTCGTGCGGCCAGCCGACGTCCACGGTCGCGAGCCGGACGTCGCCGAGGGCGCCGTCCGCGAGCAGACGGGCGATCACCGTGGAGCCGGGCAGGTACCGGGTCCACATGGCCTCCATCGCCAGGACGCCCTCGGCCCGTGCGGCGTCGGCGAGGGTGCGGGTGTCCGCGGCCGAGGTCGTCATCGGCTTCTCGACGAGGACGTGCTTGCCCGCGGCGATCGCGAGCAGCGCGTGCCCGAGGTGCTGCGGGTGCGGGGAGGCGACGTAGACGACGTCGACGGTGGGGTCCGCGACGAGGGCCTCGTACGAGCCGTGCACCCCGGGGACGCCGTGGCGGGCGGCGAAGGCGGCGGCACGCTCGGGGGAGCGGGACCCCACGGCGACGACGCGCTGGTCGGAGTTCGCGTGCATCGTGGCGGTGAAGTCGTTCGCGATCTCCCCGGGGCCGATCACGCCCCACCCGAGCGTCGGCCCGCCTCGGAGCGCGTGGACCTCGGGCTCGGGGAACGTCATCGTCATGCCGGCACGCTACCGGGCGGACCCGACCGTCGTCGCGCGGCCTGGCGCCCCGGATCCGACCCGCATCGAGTCATCTGACACAACCGTCCCGTGCCGCAGTCGATCACAATCGGATTCCGTCCCCCTGCCCGATCGGGCGTCGGGAGCTCGAGGAAGGTCGTCATCGGATGCCCGCACAACAGCCGCCACGCATCGACCGCGACGTGCGGTACTCGGACCAGCACGAGTCGCTGGTCCTCGACGTCCACCGTCCTGGCCCCGGATCGCCCGCGAGCGTCGGCGCCGTCGTGCTGGTGCACGGGGGCGGCTGGTTCCGCGGGGACAAGGCCAAGGAGGACGGACTGGCCGCGCGGCTCGTGCACGCTGGGTACACCGTCTTCGTGCCGGACTACCGGCTGGCGCCGACCGACGTGTTCCCCGCGAGCAGGGACGACGTGCTGGCCGCGTACGAGTGGGCGCTGCAGTCCGACGTCGCGTTCGACCGGAACAAGGTCGCGTTCTTCGGGGGATCCGCGGGCGGGAACCTCGCCGTCGAGGGCGGCATCGCGACCGGCCGACCCTCCGTGAGCTGGTCGGGGATCTTCGGCCTCGCGGACATAATCCGAGCAACCGACGGCACGGTCGACGCCGCGCCGACGACGCAGGACCTCAACGCGATGCGCAGCGCGGACATCGACCAGACCGGGCGGGACGACGCATTCCTCCGCTGGGTGATCCTGCAGGAGGTCGGCGGCGATCGATCGGCGCTCGACGGAGCATCCACGGTCGGGCACGTGACGGCGTCGACCGGCCCGGTCTACCTCGCCAACTCCCTCGAGGAGTGGGTCCCACGGTCGGACCCGATCGCCCTGCAGGCAGCGCTCGCAGCGGTCGGCGTGCCGAGCACCCTGCAGCTGATCCCGGGTCTCCGGCACGCCGAGGGGTACACCGACCACGCCCTTCCCGGATCGCTCGCGTTCCTCGCGCAGGCGCTCGAGGTCGAGCACCGGTGAGCGGAGCGCCGACGCCATCGCCGCACCAGCCCACGACGAAGGAGAACCCGCATGCCTGACGACCCCGCACCCCCGCTCACGATCGGTCCCGTCGGCAACGTCTTCCTGTTCGTGGACGACCTCGACGCCGCGGTCGCCTGGTACTCGGCCAGGCTCCGCCGCGAACCGGTCGTCCGCGGTGGCGCGCTCGTCGCGTTCGACATCGGGAGCGTCCGCTTCACGCTGCACCGGGCCGACGAGCTGAACACACCGGGGCCCTCGGGCACGGTCCCGTACTGGACGGTGCCGGACGTCGATGCCGTCGTCGAGGACTGGGTCGCGAACGGAGCCGTCGCGCACCGGGGGCCGAAGACGGTGTTCACAGGGGAGCGGCTCTGCCAGCTGCTCGACCCGTTCGGGAACCTGTTCGCGGTGCGAGCGGAGCCCCGGTGACGACCCCGTCCGCGCCCGTCGCGTGGTCTGCGTCACGCGGCCCTGCGGCGTTGTTCTGGTGCCCCCAGGAGGATTCGAACCTCCGCCCCTGCCTCCGGAGGGCAGTGCTCTATCCCCTGAGCTATGGGGGCCAAGGGGTGCAACAACCGTAGCAGGTCCGGCGCGCGGTCCCGGACAGCGCGTGTCGCGCAGGGGACGCGACTGCAGGGCGGACGGGAGGCGCGGTGTGGGCCCGCCGCGGGCCTCCCGTCCGCACGGTGCGCGCGTTGCGGGCCGGTGCGAGGTTGCGTGTTCCGTGAGGCGCTGTAGGCGCGCACGACGTGTGCAACCTCGCACCGGATGGCGGACCCGGCGCCGTGCGTGGTCGCCGCTGGACGGGAGGCGCGGTGCGGGCCCGCCTCGGGCCTCCCGTCCGCACGGTGCGCGCGTCGCGGGCCGGTGCGAGGTTCCGTGTTCCGTGCGGCGCTGTAGACGCGCACCACGTGTGCAACCTCGCACCGGACGACGGACCCGGCGCCGTGCGTGGTCGCGTCAGCCCGCGGCCGCGTCAGCCCGCGGGCGTCGCCGTCGCCGTCGCCGACGCCGTCGGCTGCAGCGCGGCGCGGACCGCGTCGACGACGGGCTGTGCACCGCCGGGCTCGGTGAACAGCGTCGACTGCGTGGTGATCCAGTACGGGTCCGCGAAGGCGTCCGCGCGGCCGACGTCGTCGTTCAGCGCGAAGTAGCCCTCGACGCGGTAGGTGGGGACCGAGCCGCCCCGGTCGTACAGGGCGTCCTTCAGGTTGGTGAGCGACTTCTCAGGCAGGTGGGCGACGGCGAGGGTGATCGTCTCGGTGTCGTCGTCGGTGGCGACGAACTGGCAGACGCGGCCCCGCTGCTTCGCGATGGTGGCGGCGGGGGAGCCCTTCGCCGGGGTGAAGGAGTCGTCGAGCGCGAAGGTCGTGCCGTACACCGACAGGGCCTCGGTCGGCAGGAGCTCGGCGCACGTCTGGGCCACCGCCGTGCCGACCGGGGTCGCACTCGGCGTCGGGTCGCTGTCGCCGCCGCTCGAGCAGGCCGACAGGGCGAGTGCTGCTGCGGCGGTGACGACGGCGACGGAGCACGCCCGGGCACGGCTTCGGGTGGTCATGCCGACATGATGGCCCATCGTCCGGCGTGCACCTGGGTGTCCCGGTAGACTCGTCCGCCGTGACTCCTGCCGAACTCTCCGCCGCGTACCTGTCGATCCTGACCGGGATCGTCGAGCGACGAGGCGCGTCCGAGACCGTGACGATCGGGGACTCCCACGTGGTGCTCGAGCGGCCGAAGAACCGCGCGCACGGCGACTGGGCCTCGAACGCCGCCATGCAGCTCGCGAAGCGCATCGGCACGAACCCGCGCGAGCTCGCGACGGAGATCGCCGGTGAGCTGACCGAGCTCGACGGCGTGGCCTCGGTCGACGTCGCCGGCCCGGGGTTCATCAACGTCACGCTCGAGGCGGCGGCGGCCGGCGAGATCGCGCGCACGATCGTCGAGGGCGGCGAGTCCTTCGGGCGCGGCGACCTGTACGACGGCGTCCGGATCAACCTGGAGTTCGTGTCGGCGAACCCAACCGGCCCGATCCACATGGGCGGCGTGCGCTGGGCCGCGGTGGGCGACAGCCTGGCCCGCGTGTTCCAGGCGCAGGGCGGCCTCGTCACCCGTGAGTACTACTTCAACGACCACGGCGCGCAGATCGACCGCTTCGCCCGCTCGCTCGTCGCGTCGGCGCTCGGTGAGCCCACGCCGGAGGACGGCTACGGCGGCGCGTACATCTCCGAGATCGCTGCGCGTGTGATCGCGACGCTCGACCCGTCGACCGACGTCAAGGACCTGCCGCGCGACGAGGCGCAGGAGGTCTTCCGGCGTGAGGGCGTGGACTTCATGTTCGCGGACATCAAGTCGTCGCTGCACGACTTCGGTGTGGACTTCGACGTCTACTTCCACGAGAACGCCCTCCACGAGTCGAAGGCCGTCGAGCGCGCCATCGCCCGTCTGCGTTCGGCCGGCGTGATGTACGAGGCCGAGGGTGCCGAGTGGCTCCGCACGACCGACTTCGGCGACGACCGCGACCGCGTGGTCATCAAGTCCGACGGCGAGCCCGCGTACATCGCCGGCGACCTGGCGTACTACCTCGACAAGCGCGAGCGCGGCTTCGAGCGCAACCTGATCATGCTCGGCGCGGACCACCACGGCTACGTCGGCCGGATGATGGCGATGTGCGCGGCGTTCGGTGACGAGCCGGGCACGAACCTCGAGATCCTGATCGGGCAGATGGTCAACCTGCTCAAGGACGGCGAGCCGATGCGCATGTCGAAGCGCAACGGCACCATCGTCACGATGGAGGACCTCGTCGACGCCGTCGGGGTCGACGCCGGCCGGTACTCGCTCGTCCGGTTCGCCAGCGACACCGCGATCGACATCGACCTCGACCTGCTCACGAAGCGGACGAACGACAACCCCGTCTTCTACGTGCAGTACGCCCACGCGCGCACCCAGTCGGTGGCCCGCAACGCCGAGGCCGCTGGCGTCGACCGGTCCGCGTTCGATGCCTCGCTGTTGACGCACGACTCCGAGGGCGCGCTGCTCGGTGCCCTGGCCGAGTACCCGCGCGTGGTGCGCCACGCCGCAGAGCTCCGTGAGCCGCACCGCATCGCCCGGTACATCGAGCAGCTCGCGGGCCTGTACCACCGCTGGTACGACGCCTGCCGCGTGACCCCGCTCGGCGACGAGCCCGTCACCGACCTGCACCGCACGCGCCTGTGGCTGAACGACGCCACCGGCCAGGTCGTCCGCAACGGCCTCGGCCTGCTCGGTGTGAGCGCTCCGTCCCGCATGTAGCGGAGCGGCGTCGCTGAGCAGACGGCCGAGCCGTTGTCGTGACGCGCCCCCTGACGGTCATCGCGCCCCCGTGTGCGGGGGCGCGATGACCGTGGCGGGGCGCGATCGAGCGGGCCCGCGCCCCGCGCACGCCCCCGCCGCCCCCCGCCTCCAGGCAGGCTGACGGGACCACCTGGCAGGGTGGGCGGCATGTCCGCCGCCACCGAACGCCCCCGCAAGCGCCGCCGCTGGCCCGTCGTCCTGATCGTGGTCGTCGTCGTGCTCGCCGCCCTCGTCGTGATCGCCGAGTTCGTGCTCCGCGGGGTCGTCGACCGCATGATCGCGCAGCAGGTCGAGCAGTCGCTGCCCGACGGCACCACGGGCCAGGTCGAGGCGCACGCCGACGGCATCGTCATCCCGCAGCTCATCGGCGGCACGCTCGACCGGGTCGAGATCTCCTCATCGAAGCTCACCGTCGACGGCATCCCGCTCGCCGCCGACGTCACCGCGCGGGACGTCCCGGTGGACGGCAAGGGCGACGTGCGCGACGTGGACGGCACCGTCACGCTGGCGTCGTCGAGCGTGAAGGACCTGTCGAAGTACAGCCCGCTGTTCGACCGGCTCTCCCTGGTGGACGGCGGCGTCGAGCTGTCCGGCTCCACCGCGGTGCTCGGCTACGACATCACCTACGCGGCGAAGGGCGACGTGGTCGCGCAGGACGACGGCCGCGGCATCACGATCACCCCGAAGAGCGTGCGGATCACCAACTCGGACCTCGGCCTCAAGGTGGACTCGATCCCCGGCGTCACGAACGTGCCGGTGCAGGTCTGCACGGCGCAGTTCCTGCCCGAATCGCTCCGCGTGCGCTCGCTCGACGTCTCGAAGGCCGACGCGACGGTCCGCGTCACCGCGGACGCGCTGCCGCTCAACGAGGAGGGTCTGCAGACGGTCGGCAGCTGCGGCTGATCCCGTGGCTGCGTAACGCGGCCGGGAGGCCCGTCCAGCGTCGGTAGGATCGGGTCCCGTGAGCGAGAACCCCCTTGCACCGCCGCGACTGCGGTTCCCGACGGACGCCTCCGAGCTGGTGGACCGGATCTGGCCCGCGTCCGCGACGCGGACCGACGACGGCGACCTGGCCATCGGCGGTGTCACCGCGACGGACCTGGTCCGGCAGTACGGCACCCCGCTCTACGTCGTCGACGAGCGCGACGTGCAGTCCCGTGCGGTCCGGGTGCGCAACGCGTTCACCGAGGCGTTCGAGGGCATCGGCACCCGCGCCCACGTCTACTACGCCGGCAAGGCGTTCCTGACGACCCAGGTCGTGGCGTGGATGGCCGAGGCCGACCTGCGCGTCGACGTCTGCACCGGCGGGGAGCTCGCGGTCGCCCTGGCCGCCGGCATCGACCCGGCGATGCTCGGCTTCCACGGCAACGACAAGTCCGACGCCGAGATCGCCCGCGCGGTCGAGGTCGGCGTGGGCACGATCGTGCTGGACAGCCACGAAGAGGTCCAGCGTGTCGCCCGTGCCGCGGCGGACGCCGGGGTCGTGCAGCGCGTGCGCATCCGGATCAACAGCGGCGTGCACGCGTCGACCCACGAGTACCTGGCCACCGCGCGCGAGGACCAGAAGTTCGGCATCCCGCTCACCGAGGCCGTGGCCGCGGCCGAGGCGGTGCGCGCCGAGTCGTCGCTCGTGTTCGTCGGACTGCACTCGCACATCGGTTCGCAGATCTTCGACGAGTCCGGGTTCCGTGAGGCCGCCCGACGCCTGATGGACGTGCACGCGACGCTGGTCGAGACCGGTCCGGTGCCCGAGCTGAACCTCGGCGGCGGCTGGGGCATCGACTACACCGAGGCCGACTCCGCCTTCGCGCCCGAGGACGTCGCCGACGCCCTCGCCGCGATCATCGCCGAGGCCTGTGCCGAGCGGGACATCCCCGTGCCCAAGGTCGCGGTCGAGCCCGGTCGCTACATCGTCGGCCCGGCGGGTATCACGCTCTACCGCGTCGGGACGATCAAGCCCGTCACGCTCGAGACCGGCGACGACGCGGGTCACGCGACGCGCACGTACGTGTCCGTCGACGGCGGCATGAGCGACAACGCCCGCCCGGCCCTGTACGGCGCGGACTACACCGCCCGGCTCGCCCGGACGTCCGAGTCGCCGGCCGTGCTCACCCGCGTCGTCGGGAAGCACTGCGAGAGCGGGGACATCGTGGTCAACGACGAGTACCTGCCCGGAGACGTCCAGCGCGGTGACCTGCTCGCCGTCGCGGCCACCGGCGCGTACTGCTGGGCGCTGTCGAGCAACTACAACCACGTGGGCCGCCCGCCGGTCGTCGCCGTGGCGGACGGCGCAGCCCGTATCCTCGTGCGGGGCGAGTCGATCGACGACCTCCTCGCCCGTGACACCGGGGTCGTGCCCGTACCCCACGCCGGCACCGGCCACTGACCCGATGAACAGGGCTCACCCCCACCGACAGGAACCACACCAGATGATCGAATACCGCAACGTCCGCGTCGCGCTGCTCGGGGCCGGCTCGGTCGGGTCCCAGGTCGCTCGGCTCCTGCTCGAGCACGCCGACGAACTCGCCTCCCGCGCGGGTGCCGGCCTCGAACTCGTCGGGATCGCCGTGCGCGACGTCGACGCCCCGCGCGACGTCGACCTGCCCCGTGAGCTCTACACGACCGATGCCGGATCGCTCATCCTCGGTGCCGACATCGTCGTCGAGCTGATCGGTGGCATCGAGCCGGCGCGCACGCTCGTGCTGCAGGCGCTGCAGTCCGGCGCGGACGTCGTCACGGGCAACAAGGCGCTCCTGGCGACCCACGGTCCGGAGCTCTTCGCGGTGGCCGAGCAGGTCGGCGCGCAGCTGTACTACGAGGCCGCCGTCGCCGGTGCGATCCCGATCATCCGACCGCTGCACGACTCGCTCGCCGGTGACCGCATCGAGCGGATCATGGGCATCGTCAACGGCACCACGAACTTCATCCTCGACCTGATGGACCGGCAGGGGAGCACGTTCGAGGACGCCCTGGCCACCGCGACCGACCTCGGGTACGCCGAGGCCGACCCGACCGCCGACATCGAGGGCTACGACGCCGCGCAGAAGGCCGCGATCCTGGCCTCGCTGGCGTTCCACACCTCGGTGCCGCTGGCTGCGGTGCACCGCGAGGGCATCACGTCGGTGACGATCGAGCAGGTCCGTGCCGCGCGCAAGGCCGGCTACGTCGTGAAGATCCTGGCGACCGCCGAGCGGCTGACCGACGAGGACGGCCGCGAGGGCGTCAGCGCCCGGGTGTACCCGGCCCTCGTGCCGGAGTCGCACCCCCTGGCGAGCGTGCACGGTGCGAAGAACGCGGTGTTCGTCGAGGCCGAAGCAGCTGGCGACCTCATGTTCTACGGTGCCGGTGCCGGTGGCGTCGAGACGGCCTCCGCCGTGCTCGGTGACCTCGTGTCCGCCGCACGTCGGCACGTCATCGGCGGCCCGGGCGTCGCGGAGTCGACCCAGTCGGACCTGCCCGTCTTCCCGATCGGCACCGTCCGCACGCGCTACCAGATCACGTTGCACGTCACGGACGCCCCCGGCGTGCTGTCGACGGTCGCCGGCGTGCTCGCGAAGCACGGCGTGAGCGTCGAGACCGTCGAGCAGACCACCGCGGGCGC
Organism: Curtobacterium sp. JUb34; assembly: GCF_003755065.1. NCBI lineage: Bacteria > Bacillati > Actinomycetota > Actinomycetes > Micrococcales > Microbacteriaceae > Curtobacterium > Curtobacterium sp. JUb34. Next base: position 200,379 of record NZ_RJVH01000002.1, read on the forward strand.
CTCCGAGGGGACGGCCGCGCTCGTCATCGGCACGCACCTGGCGCGCGAAGCCGACCTGGCGGACACCGTCCGCACGCTCCGCGGCGAGGACGTGGTCCTGGATGTGACCAGCGTCCTGCGCTTCGTCGGCGCCTGACGCACCACGGGCCTCCAGGCCGACCCCGAACCGAAACCAGACCGACCCACCGGACAGAGAGAGAAGCCTGATGGCCCACCAGTGGCAGGGAGTCCTGCGCGAGTACGCCGACCGACTCGACGTGACCGAGGCGACGCCGATCGTCACGCTCGGTGAGGGCGGTACGCCCCTCATCCCGGCTCGTCGGCTCTCCGAGCGCACCGGCGCCGAGGTCTACGTCAAGTTCGAGGGCATGAACCCGACCGGGTCCTTCAAGGACCGCGGCATGACGATGGCGATCTCGAAGGCCGTCGAGCACGGTGCGAAGGCCGTCATCTGCGCCTCGACCGGCAACACGAGCGCCTCGGCCGCCGCGTACGCCACGCACGCCGGCATCACCGCCGCGGTGCTCGTGCCCGAGGGCAAGATCGCCATGGGCAAGCTCAGCCAGGCCGTCGCGCACGACGCGCAGCTGCTGCAGGTCCAGGGCAACTTCGACGACTGCCTCGACATCGCCCGCGACCTGGCGGCGAACTACCCGGTGCACCTCGTCAACTCGGTCAACAACGACCGCATCGAGGGCCAGAAGACCGCCGCGTTCGAGGTCGTCGACGTGCTCGGCGACGCCCCGGACTTCCACTTCCTGCCGGTCGGCAACGCGGGCAACTACACCGCGTACTCGCGCGGCTACCGCGAGGACGTGGCCGCTGGCCGCACGACGAAGCTCCCGCGCATGTTCGGCTTCCAGGCCGCCGGCTCCGCGCCGATCGTCCGCGGCGAGGTCGTCAAGAACCCGGACACCATCGCGTCGGCGATCCGCATCGGCAACCCGGCCTCGTGGCAGTTCGCCCTCGAGGCCCGCGACGAGACCGACGGCTACTTCGGCGCCATCTCGGACGAGGCCATCCTCGCCGCGCACCACATCCTGTCGGCCGAGGTCGGCGTCTTCGTCGAGCCCGCGTCGGCGATCGGTGTCGCCGGGCTGCTCGAGCGCGCCGACGCCGGCGTCGTGCCGAAGGGCGCGAAGGTCGTCATCACCGTCACCGGCCACGGCCTGAAGGACCCGCAGTGGGCCCTGCGCACCGAGGACGGCAGCGCGGTCACCCCGACGAGCGTGCCGGTCGACACCAAGTCGATCGCGGACGTGCTCGGACTGGTCTCGGCGCAGTGAGCCTCGACCGCTCGTCCGGACCGGGGGAGGGCGTCACCGCCCACAGTGCTGTACCGGCCGGACGGGCGGTCCACGCTGTGCCCGCCGGACGGGCCGTGCGCGTCCGCGTGCCGGCGACGTCCGCGAACCTCGGCCCGGGGTTCGACTCGCTCGGCCTCGCGCTCTCGCTGTACGACGAGGTGGTCGTCCGGGTCCGCCCGGAACCCGGCGCCACCGTCACGGTGCAGGGCGTCGGTGCGGGCGAGGTCGCCACCGACGACACGAACCTGGTCGTGCGTGCCGTCCGCCGCGGCCTCGAGCACGCCGGTGTCGACCAGCCCGGCCTCGAACTGCACGCCACGAACGCCATCCCGCACGGCCGTGGGCTCGGTTCCTCGGCGGCCGCGATCGTCGCCGGCCTGATGGCGGCCCGCGGGCTGCTCGAGGGCGTCGTCGACCTGGACGCCTCGACGCTGCTCAGCCTGGCCACCGAGATGGAGGGGCACCCGGACAACGTCGCCCCCGCACTGTTCGGTGGGCTCACCATCGCGTGGATGACGGCCGAAGGACCCGCCTACAAGCGGCTCCTGGTGCACCGCGGTGTCGCACCGGTCGTGTTCGTGCCGACGTCCACGTTGTCGACGAAGCTGGCCCGCTCCCTGCAGCCCGAGAACGTCCCGCACGCCGACGCCGCGTTCAACGTCTCCCGCTCCGCACTGCTCGTCGCCGCGCTCATCCAGAGCCCCGAGCTCCTGCTCGCCGCGACCGAGGACCGTCTGCACCAGGCCTACCGGGCCAGTGCGATGCCGGAGACCGACGCACTGATCGGACTGCTCCGTCAGCACGGGCTCGCGGCCGTCGTGTCCGGGGCGGGACCGAGCCTGCTCGTGCTCGGCAGCGACCCGGCGCAACGGCTCACCGCCGCGGATCTCGTCGCCCGGCACGGGGAATCCGACTGGCGGGCGCTCATGCTGGCCGTCGATCTCGGTGGTGCTACAGTGGTGGCGCACTCGGCGCTCGAAGCCGAACCCGCGTAGTCGCCCGGACTGCTCGTGCCATGGGGTCCATCCCGTGGCCAGCTCCGACGCAGCGCAGGGTCCGGTGCGCGGGGGCACTCTCTTTCTGATCACCGAATCCCGGTCCGTCGTCTGAACGGCGGTCGATGCATACCCGTGCATCCGGGACGGTGGAAACTCTCCGCGTTCTGCGGTTCGAAAGGAAACACCGACCTTGACCGACAACAACTCCGCCCAGGTGGAGATCCCCAGCGACCTGCGCGCCCTCCGACTGCCGGAACTCCAGCGCATCGCCTCCTCGCTCGGCATCACCGGGCTCTCCAAGCTCCGCAAGGGCGACCTCATCGCCTCGATCGAGGACAAGCGTCCCGTGACGGACGACGCCCCCGCCGCGGCAGCGCCCGCCGCGACCCCCGTCACGGCCCCGGTGACCGAGCAGCCGACGCTGCCGGAGCCCGCAGCCGAGGCGCCGACCGCTCCGGTCGCCGACCCCGAGGCCCCCGCCGTCGAGTCTGAGCCGGCCGCGCCGTCGCGTGCCCGCCGTTCGCGTCGTGCGTCGTCCGGGGGCACCGTGAACGCCGGCCCGACCTCGGCCGCCGAGCACACCAACGCCGGCCACACCGGCACCGAGGACCTGCTCGCGGGCCTCGACCAGGTGCGTGCCGAGAAGGACGCCCAGGAAGCCGCCCAGACGCAGACCGGTGGGCAGCGTCGCGGCCGTGGCCAGCGCGGTTCCGACCAGCAGGCCCAGCAGCCGGACGAGTCGGCCGACCAGCAGACGCCGACCTCGGCACCTGCGCAGGACGACCAGCAGGCGCGGAACGACCAGCAGAGCACCGAGGGTGCGTCGCAGGACCAGTCCGCTGCCGCCGACTCCGGCGAGCAGAACGACCAGAACGACCAGCAGGGCGAGAGCGGTTCGCGTCGCGGCCGTCGCAGCCGTGGTCGCGGTCGTGGCCGTGGGCAGAACGCCGAGAACGGCGAGCAGAACGCTGACCAGCAGCCGCAGCAGGACGGCCAGCAGCACCAGCAGGGCGGCCAGCAGAAGCAGAACGGCGGCGACCAGCAGAAGCAGGCCGACGCCAAGCAGGCCGACGCCAAGCAGAACGACGCCAAGCAGCGCGATCAGAAGCAGGACGACCGCGCCGAGCAGAAGCAGCAGGCGGCCAACCAGCAGAAGCAGAACGGTCAGCAGAAGCAGGGCCAGCAGGCCCAGCAGAACGCCGACGACTCCGAGGGTGGCCGCAGCCGTCGCCAGCGGGACCGCAAGCGCGGCCGTGGTGGCCAGAACGACGACTTCGAGCCCGAGGTCACCGAGGACGACGTCCTGATCCCGATCGCGGGCATCCTCGACGTCCTCGACAACTACGCGTTCGTCCGCACCACGGGCTACCTGCCCGGACCGAACGACGTCTACGTCTCGCTCGGCCAGGTGAAGAAGTACCACCTGCGCAAGGGCGACGCCGTCGTCGGCTCGATCAAGCAGCCCCGTGACAACGAGCAGCAGAGCCGTCAGAAGTACAACGCGCTCGTGACCGTCGACTCGGTCAACGGCCAGACCGCCGAAGAGGCAGCGGCCCGCGTCGACTTCTCCGACCTCACCCCGCTGTACCCGAACGAGCGCCTGCGCCTCGAGACGGAGCCCGGCAAGCTGAGCACGCGCATCATCGACCTCGTGTCGCCGATCGGCAAGGGCCAGCGCGGCCTGATCGTCTCGCCGCCCAAGGCCGGCAAGACCGTCGTGCTGCAGGCCATCGCCAATGCGGTCGCGAAGAACAACCCCGAGGCGCACCTCATGGTCGTCCTGGTCGACGAGCGGCCCGAAGAGGTCACCGACATGCAGCGCACGGTGAAGGGCGAGGTCATCGCCTCGACCTTCGACCGTCCGGCAGAGGACCACACCACGGTCGCCGAGCTCGCCATCGAGCGCGCGAAGCGCCTGGTGGAGCTCGGCCACGACGTCGTGCTCCTGCTCGACTCGATCACCCGTCTGGGCCGTGCGTACAACCTGTCGACCCCGGCGTCGGGCCGCGTGCTCTCCGGCGGCGTCGACTCGGCGGCGCTCTACCCGCCGAAGCGCTTCTTCGGTGCGGCGCGCAACATCGAGGACGGTGGCTCGCTGACCATCCTCGCCACAGCGCTCGTCGAGACCGGTTCCAAGATGGACGAGGTCATCTTCGAGGAGTTCAAGGGCACCGGCAACATGGAGCTCCGCCTCAACCGTCACCTGGCGGACAAGCGGATCTTCCCGGCCGTCGACGTCAACGCCTCCGGCACCCGTCGCGAGGAGCAGCTGCTCTCCGCCGACGAGGTCAAGATCACGTGGCGTCTGCGTCGGGCCCTCGCCGGGCTCGACCCGCAGCAGGCCCTCGAGATCGTGCTGCGGAACCTCAAGGAGACGCAGTCGAACGTCGAGTTCCTGGTGCAGGTGCAGAAGTCGGTCCCGACGACCGGCGGCGCCCACCACAACGGTCACCAGGAGTAACGCGTGTTCGAGTCGGTGGCAGGGCTGCTGGCGGAACACGAGGACCTGACGCAGCAGCTGTCGGACCCCGCGCTCCACGCCGATGCGGCCCGGGCGAAGAAGGTGAACCGGCGCTACGCCGAGCTCAACCAGATCAAGTCCGCGTACGAGTCCTGGCAGGCGGCGGGGGACGACCTCGCCGCCGCCCAGGAGCTCGCGCGCGAGGACTCGGCGTTCGCGGACGAGGTCCCCGGGCTCGAGGAGCAGTTGGCGGAGCGTCAGGAGCGTCTCCGCCGGCTGCTCATCCCGCGCGACCCCGACGACGGACGCGACGTGATCATGGAGATCAAGGGCGGCGAGGGCGGCGAGGAATCGGCGCTGTTCGCGGCCGACCTCCTGCGCATGTACTCGCACTACGCCGAGACCAAGGGCTGGAAGGTCGAGCTCCTCGAGCGCACCGAGTCCGACCTGGGCGGCTACAAGGACGTCCAGGTCGCGATCAAGTCGAACACCACCGACCCGTCGCAGGGCGTCTGGGCGCACCTGAAGTACGAGGGCGGCGTGCACCGCGTGCAGCGCGTGCCGCAGACCGAGTCGCAGGGGCGCATCCACACCTCGACGACCGGCGTGCTGGTGTTCCCCGAGGTCGACGAGCCGGAGGAGGTCGCGATCAACCAGAACGACCTCAAGATCGACGTCTACCGGTCGTCCGGCCCCGGCGGCCAGTCCGTCAACACGACGGACTCCGCGGTCCGCATCACCCACCTGCCCACGGGCATCACGGTGGCGATGCAGAACGAGAAGTCGCAGCTGCAGAACCGTGAGGCCGGCATGCGCGTGCTCCGCGCACGTATCCTCGCGCGGCAGCAGGAGGAGCTCGACGCGATCGCCTCGGACGCGCGCAAGTCGCAGATCCGCGGGATGGACCGTTCGGAGCGCATCCGGACGTACAACTTCCCGGAGAACCGGATCGCGGACCACCGCACCGGCTACAAGGCGTACGACCTCGACCGCGTCATGAACGGTGCGCTCGAGCCCGTCGTCCAGTCCGCCATCCAGGCGGACGAAGAGGCACGGCTGGCCGCCATCGGCGACCAGGACGCGTAGCCCCGGAGGCACCGATCACCTCCGACACGCCCGTCACGTACGCCGCGGATCGCCTGCTCGAGCAGGCGGCCGCGGCGCTCGTCGCGTCCGGCGTCCCGACACCCCAGGTCGACGCCGAGCTGTTGCTCGCATGGGCGACCGACACGTCGCGCGGCGCCGTGCAGGCCCGGGCGATGACCGGTGGCGCCATCGCGGCGGAGCACGTCGAGCGCTTCCGGCACGCGATCGCGCGTCGGAGCACCCGCGAACCCCTGCAGCACATCACCGGGCAGGCGTACTTCCGCGCGCTGACCCTGGCGGTCGGGCCCGGGGTCTTCGTGCCCCGCCCCGAGACCGAGGGCGTCGTGCAGTTCGGCATCGACGCGCTCCGGACGGTCGCGGTGCCGGCGCCGATCGCGGTCGACCTCGGTTCGGGCAGTGGTGCGATCGCCATCGCGATGGACACCGAGGTGCCGAACGCCGTCGTCTACGCGGTCGAGGCCTCGCCCGAGGCACTGCCCTGGACCCGTCGGAACGTCGATGCCCACGGCGGCACGGTGCGACTCGTCGAGGGTGACCTGGCCGACGCGCTGCCCGAACTCGACGGCACGGTGTCCGTCGTGGTCTCGAACCCGCCGTACGTGCCGGACGACGCGGTCCCGATCGATCCCGAGGTGCGCGACCACGACCCCGCGATGGCGCTGTACGGCGGACCGGACGGCCTCGACGCCGTGCGTGCCCTGGCCGAGACGGCGTGGCGGCTGCTCGTGTCCGGCGGGGTGCTCGTCATCGAGCACGCCGAGCCGCAGGGCGCCGGCGTCCGCGACGTGCTCGCGCGCCGGGGGTTCCGGACCCCGGAGACGCACGTCGACCTGACGGGACGCGACCGCACGACCACCGCGACGCGGTAGCCGGACGCACCACGGGCCTCCCGGTCGGTGTGTCGGTCAGGCGACGGGGGAGGCCTCGCGCTGCTGCGCGACGAACGCGCGGACGTGCTCGCGCAGATCGGTGTCGCGCTCGACCAGGACGGCGTGGATGCCGACGCTCCGGGCGCCCGCGATGTTCTCGGGCATGTCGTCGGCGAAGAACGTGCGCTCGGCGGGCACGCCGTGGTGCTCGACCGCGCGGAGGAAGACCTCGGGCTCGGGCTTGCGGGCGCCGAAGTTGCTCGACGTGTCCAGGTGCTCGCCGAACAGCCCGGGCAGCGAGGGGGCCCACTGGTGGATCCACCGACCGGCGAGCGGCCCGTTGTTCGTGAGCAGGCCGACACGCCCGTGCTCGCTCGCGATGCGGACGGCCTCGATGCGCTCGGGCAGCTCGGTCATGGCAGCACCGCGGATCCGCGCCCACTCGGACTCGGGGACGTCGCACTCCATGGCCCGCTCGAACGCGGCGAGGTACTCGTCACCGTCGGCGAAGCCACCGGCCTCGGCACGCATCTCGTGGCCGCAGTCCCACCAGCGCCGGCGGAGCTCCGCGAACTCGTGTCCGGTGAACTCGGAGAGTGCGGCCATCCGCACCTGCCAGTCGTACCGGACCAGGACGTCGTCCATGTCGAAGAGGAACAGGAGGTGGGGCGCAGGGGTCTCGTTCACGATGTCCTCCATTGTGTCGCACTATCATCGTCGAGTCATGGCATCCCGATACGACTGCACCGACTCCGACGGGCTCCTGACCGGGATGCGGCTCGCACGTGCCGCCCTCGGGCGCGGAGACCTCGTCGTCGTCCCCACCGACACCGTCTACGGCCTCGCCGCGGACGCCTTCAACGCTGCCGCCGTCCAGCGGCTGCTCGACGCGAAGGGCCGGACGCGGCAGTCGCCGCCGCCGGTGCTCATCCCCGGCCCGCCGACGCTCGACGCGCTCGCGAGCGACGTGCCGCAGCAGGTGCGCGACCTCGTCGCCGAGTTCTGGCCCGGCGGGCTGACCGTGATCCTGCGTGCACAGCCGTCGCTCGACTGGGACCTCGGCGAGACGCGGGGCACGGTCGCCCTGCGGATGCCGGACTCGCGGATCGCGCTCGAGCTCCTGCAAGAAGTGGGTCCGCTCGCGGTCTCCTCCGCGAACTCGACCGGTGACCCGGCCGCGATGGACGTCGACGCCGCCGAGCGGATGCTCGGGGACAGCGTCGCGGTGTACCTGGACGGTGGCGCCATCGGGGAGCACGAGGGCTTCGAGGCCTCGACCGGGTCGACGATCGTCGACGCGACGGGGCTGTCGGACGGCGGGAAGCTCCGCATCGTCCGGCACGGGGTGATCTCCGACGACGAGATCACCCGGGTCGTCGGAGCCGACCTCGTCGGATGAAGTACTACCTGCTGGCGGGGGCGATCGCCGCGGTCGTGAGCTTCCTGGTCAGCGTGCTCGTCTGGAAGCTCGGGCTGAAGTACAAGTGGTACCCCCAGGTCCGCGAGCGGGACGTGCACCGCACGCCCACGCCGCGCCTCGGCGGGATCGCGATGTACATCGGCGTCATCGTGTCGCTGCTGGCGGCGTGGTTCCTGTTCCCCTCGATCGCGGGGACCGACTACTTCCGGCTGGTGTTCTCCGAGCCGGGCCGCGTGTTGGCGGTGCTCGGGGGAGCGACGATCATCGTGGTCCTCGGGGTCGCGGACGACATCTGGGACCTCGACTGGATGACGAAGCTCGCGGGCCAGATCATCGCCGCGGGCATCCTCGCCTGGCAGGGCGTGGCCATCGTGTCGCTGCCGATCGGGAACACCCTGGGGGTCGGCTCGTCGTACATGAGCCTGATCTTCACGGTGCTGGCGGTGGTGCTCGTGATGAACGCGGTGAACTTCATCGACGGACTCGACGGTTTGGTCGCGGGGGTCGCGATCATCGCCGGCGGAGTGTTCTTCCTCTACACGTTCTTCATCAACCGCGTGGTCGTGCAGACCGAGTTCTTCTTCAACCTGCCGTCCCTGCTGACGGCGGTGCTCGTCGGGTCCTGCTTCGGGTTCCTCATCCTCAACTGGCACCCCGCGAAGCTCTTCATGGGTGACGCCGGAGCCCTGCTCGTCGGCTTCCTGATGGCCACGAGCGCGGTGTCGGTCACGGGCAACATCGATCCGGCAGCGGTGCAGACACGCCAGGCACTGCTGCCGGCCTTCATCCCGATCCTGCTGCCCTTCGCGATCCTGATCGTGCCGATCCTCGACTTCGGCCTGGCGGTCACCAGGCGGCTCAGTGCCGGGAAGTCCCCGTTCTCGGCCGACCGCAAGCACCTGCACCACCGCCTGCTCGACATGGGGCACTCGCACTTCCACGCCGTGCTGATCTTCTACGCGTGGACCGCCACCGTCGCGGTCGGGTGCCTGCTGTTCCTGTTCGTCGACTGGTACTGGGTGGTCACCTTCGTCGCGGTCGGCTTCACCGTGTGCGCGGTCGCCACGTTCGCGCCGCTCGGCCGGAAGCGGACCGAGATCGCCGCCCAGACCGCCAACCGCTCCGCCGCCGTGGTGGACGCCAGCCTCGACCCGCTCGACCGGGCCGCCAACGACCGCACGATCCCAGGAGACATCACGTGACCGCACCGAACGCGCTCGACCACGTCCGGCCGGTGTTCCGCCGCATCATCACCTGGGGAGCGATCCTCGCCGTCGCCCTGGCGATCGTCGGGGGAGTCGTGGGACTGCTCGTCGCCGACACTCCCGGGCTCGTCGGCGGCCTGCTCGGAGCCGTGCTCAGCGTCGTGTTCCTCGGGCTGACCGCCGTCAGTGTCCTCGTCGCGCTGCGCGTCTCCAAGGGACAGATGATCTCGGGTGCCTTCTTCGGCATCGTGATGGGCACCTGGCTGCTCAAGTTCATCGTCTTCATCGTGCTGCTCGTGGCGCTGAAGGACCGCACCTGGGTGGACTTCCCGGTGCTCGCGATCGTGATCATCGCGGGTGTCGTCGGGTCCCTGGTCATCGACGTCGTCGCGGTGGCGAAGGCCCGCATCCCGATCGGCGTGCAGCTGCCCGGCGACGGGGCCGATGGCTCCGCGGACGCTGAGAACCCGACCCCCCGCAACTGAGAAGCCGGGAAGCCTCTCGCACCTGATAGGCTTCTCGGAGTCCGCCACCGGAGCCTTTCGCTCGGAGCGGGCAAGCCTCCACAACGTCCACCATCGCGTGCCATGATGTGCGCGCGCCGACACAGGAGACAGCGCTGCTATCCCACGCTCTTCCCCTGTCCCTCTCTGCTGCGGTTGACACCGTTGCGGCGGGGAGCAGCAAGGCCGCCGAGTTCCATGGTCCGTCGATCAACGAGTTCTTCCCGGATGCGATCTTCTTCGCCGGGACGCCGTTCGAGATCGATCGGGTCGTCCTCATCCGCTTCTTCGCCGTCGCCGTGCTCCTGGTGTTCGCCTTCGTGGGAACACGCGCGCTGAAGCTCGTCCCGAACCGCGGTCAGGCGTTCATCGAGTACGCGTTCGACGTCGTTCGTCGCAACACCTTCGACAACCTCGGAGAGAAGGACGGCAAGCGATTCCTGCCGCTCCTGGCGACGATCTTCTTCGGCGTGCTGTTCATGAACCTGACCGGTCTGATCCCGGGCATGAACCTCGCCGGCACCAGTCGCATCGCGATGCCGATGATCCTCGCGATCGTCGCCTACGTCGCGTTCATCTACGCCGGCCTCCGCAAGCACCCGGGCACGTTCCTCCGGAACTCGCTCTTCCCGCCCGGGGTGCCGTGGTTCCTCTACATCATCGTGACGCCGATCGAGCTCGTCTCGACGTTCGTGCTCCGTCCGGTCACGCTGACGCTGCGACTCCTGATGAACATGGTCGTCGGGCACCTGCTGCTCGTCCTGTTCTTCTCGGCCACGCAGTTCTTCTTCTTCGACGCTTCGCTCGGCTTCAAGGCCTTCGGCGTCGGGACGCTCGCGTTCGGCATCGCGTTCAGCTTCTTCGAGATCCTCGTCGCGCTGCTGCAGGCCTACGTCTTCATGCTCCTCACCGCCGTCTACATCCAGCTGGCGCTGGCTGACGAGCACTGATTCCTCACTGACCCCCTACGGGACCGGCGACCGTCGGACCCGCACCTCGAAAGGAAAACACGTGGACGCAACGACCGTTCTCGCGGAGATCAACGGCAACATCGCGACGGTTGGCTACGGCCTCGCTGCGATCGGCCCGGCCATCGGTGTCGGCATCGTCGTCGGCAAGACGATCGAGTCCGTCGCTCGCCAGCCCGAGCTCCAGGGCCGCCTGACGACCCTCATGTACATCGGTATCGCCTTCACCGAGGCCCTGGCCTTCATCGGCATCGCCACGTACTTCATCTTCACCAACTAAGGTTCCTCGATGCACAACGCACTCATCATCGCGGCGGAGGAGACGCACAACCCCCTCATTCCGCCGGTGTACGACATCGTGTGGTCCGCGGTGGCCTTCCTCATCATCCTCGTGGTGATGTGGCGTGTCGTCACGCCGCGCATCACGAAGATGCTCGATGAGCGCACTGAGGCCATCGAGGGTGGCATCAAGAAGGCAGAGGCTGCTCAGGAGCAGGCCGCTGCTGCGCTCGACGAGTACAACAAGCAGCTCGCCGACGCCCGCTCCGAGGCGTCCCGCATCCGCGAGCAGGCCCGCGCCGACGCCACGGCGATCGGCAACGAGGTCCGCGAGCAGGCAGCGGCCGATGCAGCACGCATCACGGCCAACGCCCAGGCGCAGATCGAAGCCGAGCGCCAGAGCGCTGTCCAGTCTCTCCGGTCCGAGGTGGGCACCCTTGCCCTCGACCTCGCGTCCGGCGTGATCGGCGAATCGCTCAAGGACGACGCCAAGTCGTCGGCAGTCGTCGACCGCTTCCTCGCCGACCTCGAGGCCTCGCAGGCCACGAAGACGGGGGAGCACTGAGCATGCGCAGCGCTACCAGAGAAGCACTCGCGTCCACCAGGGCGGTGCTCTCGGACCTCGGTTCGAGCGCCGACCTGGCCGCGGGTGCCGAGATCCTCGCCTCCGGGCGTGCGATCGCCGGTGCGCCGCAGCTGCTCGGGCTGCTGTCCGACCCGACGGCCGACCCGGCCGGCAAGAAGGTCCTCCTCGACCGCGTCTTCGCCGGTCAGTCGAACGCGACGCGCGCGGTCCTGACCGCGGTGGCCGGCTCGCGCTGGTCCTCGCAGCAGGATCTGCTCGCAGGCATCGAGGACGCGGGTATCCGCGCCGTCGCCGCCACCGCGGGTCCGGGCTCGCCGATCGAGTCCGAGTTGTTCGCCTTCGAGACCGCCGTCCGTTCGGACGCCGGCCTCGAGCTGGCACTCGGCACGAAGCTCGGTAGCCCGGCGCAGAAGGGCGCGCTCGTCGAGCGGCTCCTCGGCCCGAAGGCGTCGCAGCAGACCGTGACCATCGTCTCCGCGCTCGTGCAGCAGCCTCGCGGCCGCCGCATCGGTGAACTCGTCCGCGATGCCTCGCGCATCGTGGCCGAGCAGGACGGCAAGCTCGTCGCGACCGTGGTCACCGCCACGGCACTCACGACCGCCCAGTCGGCACGCGTTGCACGCGGTCTGGCCGAGCGCTACGGCAAGGACATCAGCATCAACCAGGTCGTCGACCCCACGGTCGTCGGCGGGGTCCGGGTGCAGATCGGCGGCGACGTCATCGACGGCACCGTGTCCACGCGGCTCTCGGAGCTCCGGCTCCAGCTCGCCGGCTAGGCGTACGGTCGAAGCCGCTCCTCCCAAGTCCACAACGGGAACTGCCGAGTCCGGCAGCGTCACCCTCTCGGAGCCGAAGGGCCCCGGAAAACCACAAGGAAAATCCCATGGCAGACATCACCATCAGCCCCGATGAGATCCGTGATGCCCTGAAGGACTTCGTCTCGAACTACGAGCCGACGAAGGCCTCCACGGCCGAGGTCGGGCACGTCACCGACGCCGGTGACGGCATCGCGCACGTCGAGGGCCTCCCCGGCGTCATGGCCAACGAGCTCATCCGCTTCGCGGACGGCACGCTCGGCCTGGCCCAGAACCTCGACGAAGACGAGATCGGCGCGATCGTGCTCGGCGAGTTCGCCGGCATCGAAGAAGGCATGGAAGTCACGCGTACCGGTGAGGTCCTCTCGGCCCCCGTCGGTGACGGCTTCCTCGGCCGCGTCGTCGACCCCCTCGGCGCCCCGATCGACGGCCTCGGCGAGATCGCAGCCGAAGGGCGTCGTGCCCTCGAGCTCCAGGCTCCCGGCGTCATGTCCCGCAAGTCGGTGCACGAGCCGCTGCAGACCGGCATCAAGGCCATCGACGCGATGATCCCCGTCGGCCGTGGTCAGCGTCAGCTGATCATCGGCGACCGCCAGACCGGCAAGACGGCCATCGCGATCGACACGATCATCAACCAGAAGGCCAACTGGGAGTCCGGCGACGAGGACAAGCAGGTCCGCTGCATCTACGTCGCCATCGGTCAGAAGGGCTCCACGATTGCCTCCGTCAAGGGCGCGCTCGAGGATGCCGGTGCGATGGAGTACACCACCATCGTCGCCGCTCCCGCGTCCGACCCGGCCGGCTTCAAGTACCTCGCCCCGTACACCGGTTCGGCCATCGGCCAGCACTGGATGTACTCCGGCAAGCACGTCCTCATCATCTTCGACGACCTGTCGAAGCAGGCCGAGGCATACCGTGCCGTGTCGCTCCTCCTGCGTCGTCCGCCGGGGCGCGAGGCGTACCCGGGTGACGTCTTCTACCTGCACTCCCGTCTGCTGGAGCGTTGTGCGAAGCTGTCCGACGAGCTCGGCGCCGGTTCGATGACGGGTCTCCCGATCATCGAGACCAAGGCGAACGACGTCTCGGCGTACATCCCGACCAACGTCATCTCGATCACCGACGGCCAGATCTTCCTGCAGTCGGACCTCTTCAACGCGAACCAGCGTCCGGCCGTCGACGTGGGCATCTCGGTGTCCCGCGTCGGTGGTGACGCCCAGGTGAAGTCGATCAAGAAGGTCTCCGGCACGCTGAAGCTCGAGCTGGCGCAGTACCGCTCACTCGAGGCTTTCGCGATGTTCGCGTCCGACCTCGACCAGGCGTCGCGTCGTCAGCTGGACCGTGGTGCCCGCCTGACCGAGCTCCTCAAGCAGCCGCAGTACTCGCCGTACCCGGTCGAGGAGCAGGTCGTGTCCATCTGGGCCGGCACCAACGGCAAGCTCGACACCGTTCCGGTGCCGGACGTGCTGCGCTTCGAGTCCGAACTGCTCGACCACCTGCGTCGCAACTCCGAGGTCCTCACGACCCTGCGCGAGACGAACCAGCTCAGCGACGAGACCGTCGCCGAGATGTCGAAGCAGATCGACGAGTTCTCGAAGAGCTTCCAGACGAGCGACGGCAAGACCCTCGGCTCCGAGCAGTTCGACGCGGCAGACGCCGAGGACGTCGACCAGGAGCAGATCGTCAAGGGTCGTCGCTAGATGGCAGCGCAGGTCCGGGTCTACCGACAGCGAATCAAGTCCGCGAAGACCACGAAGAAGGTCACTCGCGCGATGGAACTGATCTCGGCGTCGCGGATCCAGAAGGCGCAGGCCCGCATGGCTGCGTCCGGCCCGTACTCGCGAGCCGTGACGCGTGCGGTGTCGGCCGTGGCGACGTTCTCGAACGTCGACCACGTGCTGACCACCGAGCCGGAGTCCTCGACCCGCGCGGCCGTGGTGCTCTTCACCTCGGACCGCGGCCTGAACGGTGCGTTCAGCACGAACGTCCTCAAGCAGGGCGAGGAGCTCGCCTCCCTGCTCCGCAGCGAGGGCAAGGACGTCGTCTACTACCTGGTCGGTCGCAAGTCCGTCGGGTACTTCGCGTTCCGTGAGCGCGCGTCGGAGCAGCAGTGGGTCGGCAACACCGACCAGCCGGAGTTCTCGACGGCCAAGGAGATCGGCGACGCCGTCGTGGCGAAGTTCCTCCAGGACACCGCAGAGGGCGGCGTGGACGAGATCCACATCGTGTTCAACCGGTTCCTCAGCCTGGCGACGCAGGAGCCGCAGGTCGTTCGCCTGCTGCCCCTCGAGGTCGTCGAAGGGGTCGAGGAGCCCGAGGGTAACGAGCCCCTGCCGCTCTACGAGTTCGAGCCGGACGCCGATGCGGTGCTCGACTCGCTGCTCCCGGTCTACATCGAGAGCCGCATCTTCAACGCCATGCTGCAGTCGGCTGCTTCCGAGCACGCCGCCCGTCAGAAGGCGATGAAGGCGGCCAGCGACAACGCGGACTCGCTGATCCGTGACTTCACCCGACTCGCGAACAACGCGCGTCAGGCGGAGATCACGCAGCAGATCTCCGAGATCGTCGGCGGCGCCGACGCCCTCTCGTCGAAGAAGAAGTAGTCCGCGTCGTTCGCGGACAGATACCCACCCTCAGGAAGGCACCAGCCATGACCGACACCGCAACCACCGCGGTCGAGACGTCGTCGGCGCCCGGTGTCGGCCGGATCGCCCGTGTCACGGGTCCCGTCGTCGACATCGAGTTCCCCCACGACGCAATCCCGGAGATGTACAACCTCCTGTTCACGACCATCACCATCGGTGACTCGTCGCAGGAGATCGGCCTCGAGGTCGCCCAGCACCTGGGCGACGACCTGGTCCGTGCCATCTCCCTGAAGCCGACCGACGGCCTGGTCCGTGGCCAGGAGGTCCGTGACTCGGGCGCTCCGATCTCGGTCCCCGTCGGCGACGTCACCAAGGGCAAGGTGTTCGACGTCCTCGGGAACGTGCTCAACACGGACGAGAAGCTCGAGATCACCGAGCGCTGGCCGATCCACCGCAAGGCCCCGGCCTTCGACCAGCTCGAGTCGAAGACCTCGATGTTCGAGACCGGCATCAAGTCCATCGACCTCCTCACCCCGTACGTGCAGGGTGGCAAGATCGGCCTCTTCGGTGGTGCGGGCGTCGGCAAGACCGTCCTCATCCAGGAGATGATCCAGCGCGTCGCGCAGGACCACGGCGGTGTGTCGGTGTTCGCCGGTGTCGGTGAGCGCACCCGTGAGGGCAACGACCTCATCGGTGAGATGGAAGAGGCGGGGGTCTTCGACAAGACGGCCCTCGTGTTCGGCCAGATGGACGAGCCGCCGGGAACGCGTCTCCGCGTGGCCCTGTCGGCGCTGACGATGGCGGAGTACTTCCGCGATGTCCAGAAGCAGGACGTGCTCCTCTTCATCGACAACATCTTCCGCTTCACGCAGGCCGGCTCCGAGGTCTCGACGCTGCTCGGTCGCATGCCGTCCGCCGTGGGCTACCAGCCCAACCTCGCCGACGAGATGGGTGTGCTCCAGGAGCGCATCACCTCGACGCGTGGTCACTCGATCACCTCGCTGCAGGCGATCTACGTGCCGGCTGACGACTACACCGACCCGGCTCCGGCCACCACGTTCGCGCACCTCGACGCGACCACCGAGCTCTCGCGTGAGATCGCGTCGCAGGGTCTGTACCCCGCGATCGACCCGCTGACCTCGACGTCGCGGATCATGGACCCGCGGTACCTGGGCGCCGACCACTACGAGACGGCCACGCGCGTCAAGCAGATCCTCCAGAAGAACAAGGAACTGCAGGAGATCATCGCCATCCTCGGTGTCGACGAGCTCTCCGAGGAGGACAAGATCACGGTCGAGCGCGCTCGTCGTATCCAGCAGTTCCTCTCGCAGAACACGTACATGGCGAAGAAGTTCACGGGCGTCGAGGGCTCCACGGTGCCGCTCAAGGACACCATCGAGTCCTTCCGCGCCATCGCCGACGGCGAGTTCGACCACGTTGCGACGCAGGCGTTCTTCAACGTCGGTGGCATCAACGACGTGGAAGAGAAGTGGGCACAGATCCAGAAGGAGAACCGCTGACATGGCGGGTCTCAGCGTGAGCGTCGTCTCGGCCGACCGTGAGGTCTGGTCGGGCGACACCACCATGGTCGTCGCACGCACGACAGAGGGCCAGATCGGTATCCTCGCGGGACACGAGCCGATGCTCGCGATCCTGGCGCAGGGTCAGGTCCGCATCACGCGGGCCGACGGGTCGACCGTCGCGGTCGACGCCGAAGACGGCTTCCTGTCGGTGGAGCACGACACGGTGACGATCGTCGCGCGGCAGGCCGCGCTGGCGTCCTGACCGGACTGACCGTCCTCCTCCCGCCTTCGGAGACGAAGCGGGAGGGTGGGGACACGAGCCGCACGCTCGATCTGCGTGCACTCTCGTTCCCGGAACTGGCCGATGAGCGGGCCGCGGTGATCACCGCGGCCCGCTCTGTCAGTTCCGAGGAGTCCTCGGCCAGGACGGCTCTCAAGCTCGGCCCGAAGTCGATCGCCGAACGGTTCCGGAACCTCGAGCTCGACACGTCGGGGACGATGCCCGCGATCGAGCGCTACACGGGAGTGCTCTACGACCCGCTCGGCGCGCAGACGGCCGACGACTCGACGCGGTCGTGGTGGTTCGACCACGTGGTCGTGCAGTCGGCGATGTTCGGTCCGATCGGCGCGGGCGACCCGATCCCGGCGTACCGGCTGTCGCACGACTCCCGGCTCGGGAACCTCCGGCTCGCGTCGCACTGGCCGGCGGTCTCGTCCCGGGTCCTGGACGAGCGGGCAGACGGCCTGGTCCTCGACCTCCGGTCGGAGGGCTACCGCCAGCTCGGTCCCGTCCCGGGCTCGGTCGCCCCGCGCGTCGTGAGCGTCGACGGCTCCGGTCGACGGCGAGCGTTGAACCACTGGAACAAGACCGCGAAGGGTCGGCTGGTCGCGCTGCTCGCGCGCACCGGAGCGGTCGTCGTGACCATGGACGAGCTGGTCGACTGGGCCGCGGCCTACGGCGTCGTCGTCGAGCGAAGCGACTCCGGGTGGGACCTGGTCGCCGAGAGCCTCGAACCCGTCACCGTCTGACCATCGCCCCGGTCCGTCCTCCACAGGTCGGGCCGGGGCGGTGCTGTCCACAGGTGGTTGGCTCGTGCCTGCCGGGAGGCCCGGATCACGCTTCGATGGCGTGCATGATCCCCTCGACGGTACGTTCCCCCGACCAGACCGCAGTCCGTTTCCCTCGCGAGATCGCCGCGGCGGTCACACTGCCCGCGGCCGCGGCATCGCTGGTCGCGCCCGGCGCTGGCCCCTGCACCAGGACCGGGGCGATCGCGATCGTCACGGCGTGTGGTGCCCTCGCGACACGTCTGGCCCTCGTGCCGTTCCTGGTGGCACGCGATCTGCCGGATCCACGGTCGGTCCGCGGGTTCGACCCGTCCGACGGCCCCGTGCCGCCAGCGCTGCTGGGTCTCGGGCCCGGACCGGATCGCGACCGTGTGCGGAAGGCTGGCGACCGGTGTGCCGAGGCGTGGCGGGTCTGGCGCGCCGAGGACCGGCTGGGGGACAGCGCGGCCGGAGCCGCCGGTGCGCTCGCGCTCGGAGCCTGGTGTGCGTGGGCGCTCGGGTCGTCGGCCCGAGCGGAGACCCGTGCGCGCTACGCCCTCGAGACCTGCGCAGACGACCCGCTCGCCGGCCTGGTCCTGCGCTCGGTGCTGGCCGGTAGCTCCCCGACGTGGGGTGACCCCCGTCGTGACCGGCGCCGATCGTGACCGGCCCCGGCCCCGGTCACCCGCACGTCGGACGACACGGTGTGACGGGTCGACCGGATCGTCTACGGTGGATGGGACCACATCCGAAGGGCTCCGGTTGCGCGACGACGACATCGACGACACCGTCATCCGTCGACCCCACGGTACGGGCGGCGGCGACCGTGTCGACGACCTGTTCGGCGACACCGTCATCCGGCCGCGCACGGAGCCGCCGGCGCCCGACGGCGAGCCGGCCGTCGACGGAGCCGACCCGGAGGACACGATCGTCCGCGCCCGTGTCCGGAGCACCGCCGGACCGAGCGTGCCCGTCGGAGCCGTGCCGGGCCTCCCGCCCGTCCCTGCCGCGCCCGCGGCGCGTGTGCCGTCCGTCCGCATCGGCGACCGCACCTTCCGACTGGACCACCCGGTGATCATCGGGCGGCGCCCGTCGCTGCCGCGGATCACCAGCGGCCCCGAACCGGAACTCGTGACGGTGCGCTCCGCCAACGGGCAGGTGTCGTCCTCGCACGTCCGCATCCACGCCGAGGGCGAAGCCGTGGTCGTGCAGGACCTCCGGTCCACGAACGGCACCGTCGTCCGACCGGCCGGCGCGCCGGTGTACCGCATGGCATCGGGTGCGTCGATCGTCGCACTGACGGGTACGGTAGTCGAGGTCGGTGACGGCAACGCCATCGAGGTCCTGTCGCCGTACCTCCGGGTCGCACCGACGGCGGACGGGTTCCCACCGGTTCCCCCGTGGCCCACCGACCAGACAGCACCCGGCACGCCCCGACCCCCCAGAGAGCGATCCTGAAACGTGACCGAACTCGGCCGAGCAGCGACTGCGCACGCCATCGACGTCCCCGGTGCCGACGGTGCCACCCTGACGCTCTCGTGGGGAGCCGCGACCGACGTCGGTCGTCGGCGTGACCACAACGAGGACAGCTACATCGTCGGGGCGCCCTTCTTCGTCGTCGCCGACGGCATGGGCGGTCACCTCGCCGGTGACCGCGCGAGCGACGCCGTCGTGCGTCGGCTCGAGCAGGTGACGCAGGAGTCCTTCACCTCGCGGCAGGGCATCCAGCGGGCGCTGCTGCTCGCCACCGCCGACATCGAACGCGCAGCCGGTGGCAATGCGATCGGCGCCGGGACGACCGTCACCGGCATCGCACTGGTCGCGTCGCTCGGCCAGCCGGCCGCACTCGTCTTCAACGTCGGCGACTCCCGGACCTACCGCATCGAGGACGGCGTCCTGCGACGCGTCACCGTGGACCACTCCGTGGTGCAGGAGATGGTGGACGCCGGCCTGCTGCGCGCCGAGGACGCCGAGCAGCACCCGGACAGCAACGTCATCACCCGCGCGGTCGGGTTCGGTGAGCCACCGGCACCGGACTGGTGGACGCTGCCGCTCCGCGCGGGTGACCGCTACATCGTCTGCTCCGACGGACTGACGAAGGAACTCGGCGACGCCGGCATCGCACGCATCGCCGCGCGGGAGGCCGGCGCGCAGGAGCTCGCCGAACGCCTGGTCGGCGACGCGGTCGTCGCCGGCGGTCGGGACAACGTCACCGTCGTCGTGCTGCAGGTCGATGCCGCGCCCGACGACGGCGACCTCGAGGACACGCTCCCGCGGCACTGACCGCTGCCAGGACCCCCCGAACTGGGGGAGTGCACCCGTCCACAGGCGGTCGGTGCGCGGATCGACGGTCACCGGCGCTTCGTACAATGACTGTGCCACGACGAGAGAGTTGGCCGCTCGGCCGGGGAGGAGACGACGATGGCTCGACGCCTGCCGTCCAACCCGCCGGTGATCGGCGGGTTCAGCCCCCTGCACGTCCTCGGCTCCGGTGGCTTCGCCGACGTCTTCCTGTACGAGCAGGACATGCCGCGCCGTCAGGTCGCGGTGAAGGTCCTGCTCGACGAGGTCGTCGACGACCGCGTCCGACAGATGTTCCAGGCCGAGGCCAACCTGATGGCCCGGCTCAGCACCCACCCGTCCATCCTGACCGTGTTCCAGGCGAGCGTCGCGGCGGACGGCCGTCCGTACCTGGTGATGGAGCTCTGCTCCTCGTCGCTCAGCGAGCGCTACCGGCGTGAGCCGATCCCGGTGTCCGAGGTGCTCTCGATCGGTGTCCGGATCGGGTCCGCCCTCGAGACCGCGCACCGCGAAGGCGTGCTCCACCGCGACATCAAACCGTCGAACATCCTGCTCACGGCGTACGGCAACCCCGTCCTGTCCGACTTCGGGATCGCGGCCACCATCGGCGGGACCGACCCGGACGAGCCCGTCGGCATGTCGATCCCGTGGTCGGCGCCCGAGGTGCTCATCGACGAGTCCCGCGGCACGATCCAGTCCGAGGTCTACTCCCTCGCCGCCACCGTGTACTCGCTGCTCGCCGGCCGCAGCCCCTTCGAGGTCCGCGGCGGCAAGAACGGTGCGAGCGACCTGATGGCCCGGATCGACAAGGGCGGCGTCAAGCCGACCGGTCGCACCGACGTGCCGCCGTCGCTCGAACGTCTGCTCGCCACCGCGCTGTCCCGCAAGGTGCCGTCGCGGCCGACGACCGTGCTCGAACTGGTGCGCGGGTTCCAGCAGGTCGAGGCCGAGCTCGGGATCCCGCAGACCGCCGCCGACGTCGCGGTCGAGGCCTGGGCCATCGCGACCCCGGCGCCCGAGGGCGACCGGACCATCATCCGCGAGCTCCAGCCGCCGTCACGGGTCGGTGCCCGGCGCCGAACACGTCGTGCGGTCCAGGGCGGGGTGGTCGCCGGCGGCTCGCAGAGCGTCGGGACGGTCCACCGCACCGGGTCGGTCACGCGTGCGCGTCGCCGCACCCGTTCGACGCTCGTCTGGGCGACGTCCCTGACCGTCGTCGTGGTCGCCGCCCTGGCCATCGCCACCGTGGTCGTCGTCGGGCGGCTCGGCGCCGGGGCCATCCCCGTGGTGGCCGACGTCCGCGCGCAGACCTCGGCGGAGTCGGTGTCCTTCTCGTGGGCGGACCCCGGGCTGCGGAGCGGCGACACGTACGTCATCTCGTCGAACGGGTCGTCCAGCCAGCAGACCGGCACGACGTTCGTCGTCTCCGGCCAACGCGGTGACGAGGAGTGCATCGCGGTCGCGGTGAACCGTGACGGCAAGACCGGCGCCGCGAGCGCGCAGAAGTGCGCGACCGTCGGGAGCGCCGGGTGATCCGCGCGCTCGTCGCGAAGCACCGTTCCGCCGCCGTCACCACCGGGGTCTCCGTCCTGGTCGCCGCGGTCGTCGCGACCACGGCGATCGTCTCGACCGGGTACCACACGCAGCGCGTCGACCTCGGCGACGGCACCGTCTGGGTGCCCTCTGCGGAGTACGGAGCGGTCGGCCGGGCCAACACCGGGGTCCTCCAGCTGAACACCGCCGTCGAGACCGCGAGCGACGACCTGTCCGTGCTGCAGCGCGGGTCCATGGTCTACAGCGTCGACCAGACCAAGGGGACCGTCGCGAAGGTCGACGTCGCCGACGCCACCGTCGGCGATGCCGTGACGCTGCCCGCCGGGACACCCCAGGTCTTCTTCGCGGGCGACACGGCGGTGATCGGCAACCAGGACACCGGCGAGCTCTGGGCGACGCCCGCGGCGGACCTGACCGAGTTCGACGCCTCGACCAAGGCCGACCTGACGCTCGGGGCGGACACCGTGTTCGACGCCTCGGACGGACACGTCGCCGTGTACTCGGCGAAGACCGGCACGGCGTCGCTCGTCGACGTCGGGTCGACGCTGTCCGTCGACCAGCGGTGGAAGGTCGACATGGACCGCACCGACGACTTCCAGGTGGCGACCTTCGACGGGCACCTGGCCGTGCTCGACCGCACCAGCGGTGCCCTGTCGATCGACGGCCGCACGGTCGAGCTCGGCGACCGGGTGGGGGCGTCGCCCGCGCTCCAGCGATCGTCCGACACCTCGTCGGACGTCACCGTCGCCGGGACCGCCGGGCTCGTGCGCGTGAGCGCCTCGGGCTCCGTCGACGCCACGGCCCTCCAGGTGTCCGGCCGTGCGGCGCGACCGTACGTCGTTGGGAGCTGCACCTACGCGGCGTGGGCCGGCGGTCAGGCGATCGACACCTGCGACGGCAACGCGCTCCAGCGGCTCGCGAGCACCGGCGGGACCAGCACGCTGCAGATCCTGCACAACGGGCAGACGATCGTCGCGAACGACCCCGCGAGCGGGCGGTCCTGGGCGATCGACCGCAGCGGCCAGCTCATCGACAACTGGGCCGACCTCATCAAGCAGGACGACGAGCAGCAGCAGGAGCAGGTCTCCGACGACGACCCCGAGGTCGACAAGGACCAGAAGCCGCCGGTGGCGGTCGACGACGACCTGGGCGCTCGTCCCGGACGCACCACGAGCCTCCCGGTCCTGCTGAACGACTACGACCCGAACGGTGACCCGATCATCGTGAGCGAGGTCGGGTCCTTCCCGGAGTCGGCGGGTCGCGTGGCGATCGTCGGGGACGGCCAGCGGCTGCAGGTCACGCTGTCGTCGCGGGCGAGCGGCACGGTGACCTTCCCCTACACGATCACCGACGGCAACGGCGGATCGGACACCGCGACCGTCCGGGTGAGCGTCCGGCCGGAGTCGCAGAACGAAGCCCCGCGGCAGGTGCGCGACACCTCGGCGGACGTGGTGCAGAACGGACACGTCGTCAGCAGCGTGCTCGGCGACTGGGTCGACCCCGACGGTGACCCGGTCTACCTGAAGTCCGCGACCGCCTCCGACGGCGACCGGGTGTCCACCACACCGGACGGTCTGCTGGACTTCCGGGCGGACAGCGGACGGACCGGCGACCGCGCCGTGCAGCTCGTCGTGAGCGACGGACGCGCCGACGGCCGCGGCTCGGTGACCGTCCACGTCGCGAAGCAGGGCAGCGTGCCCCTGCGTGCCGACCCGTTCCCGGTGCAGGGCTACGCCGGCAAGGCGTTCACCGTGGAACCGCTCGACCACGTCCGCGGCGGCAACGGCACCGTGACCCTGACGAGCGTGTCGTCGGCGTCGGGCCTGACGGTCACCCCGAGCTACGACGCGGGCACCTTCCGGGTGCAGGGTGCGAGTGCCGGCGACCACCAGCTCGAGTACACCGTGACCGACGGCGTGAAGACGTCGAGCGGCATCGTCCGCGTCACGGTGCTCGCGCCCCCGGACGCCTCGACCGCCCCCATCACGACCCCGAAGACGGTCTTCGTCAACACGCTGTCGACCAAGGACACCGACGTCACCGCGACCGACATCGACCCCGCGGGCGGCGTGCTGCTCGTCACCGCCCTCGACGGTCCGGTCCGGGGGAGTGGCGTGCAGGCGAGCATCCTCGACCAGCACACCGTGCGCGTCACGCTGACCGCACCGCTCGACGGGCCGGTGTCGTTCGGCTACACCGAGACGAACGGCCTGGCGTCGTCCACCGGCACGATCACCGTCGTCGAGATCCCCAAGCCCGACCGGATCCAGCCGCCCGTGGCCCAGCCCGACAGCGCCACCGTCCGGGTCGGTGACGTCGCGAACATCGACGTGCTGGACAACGACACCCAGCCCGAGGGCGAACCCCTGACCCTCGAGCCCGAACTCGTGCAGAACGTGCCCGGCGACGGCGGTCTGCTGTTCGCCTCGGGCGACCACCTGCGCTACCTCGCGCCGAAGACCCCCGGCAACTACACGGCCGTCTACCGCGTCGCGGGTCCGGACGGCCAGTACGCCGACGCGGCCGTCTCGATCTCGGTGCGCGAACGGGACGCAGCGACGAACAACCCGCCGGTGCCGCAGACCGTCACCGCCCGGGTCGTGGCCGGCTCGTCGGTGCGGATCACGGTGCCGCTGAACGGGATCGACCCGGACGGCGACTCCGTGCAGCTCGTCGGCGTCGGATCCAACCCCGACAAGGGCTCGGTCACCGACGTGGCCTCCGACGCACTGACCTACGAGGCGGGGGACTACTCGGCCGGCACCGACGAGTTCACCTACACGGTGGTCGACGCCCTCGGCGCACGCGCCACCGGCACCGTTCGCGTGGGCATCGCGCCACGGGCCGAGCAGGCGTCGAACCCCGTCGCCGAGGCCGACCACGTGACGATCCGACCCGGCGGCTCAGTGACCGTGCGGGTGCTGCAGAACGACTCCGACCCCGAGGGCGGCCAGCTCACCGTGTCGGCGGCCGAGCCCACCGCCGACGACGTGTCGGCGAAGATCCTGCGGAAGCAGCAGATCCGGGTGACACCCCCGAAGGCCGCGAGGTCGGGCGACTACGCCGTGCTCTACACGGTCGCGAACGCCAGCGGGGGGTCGAGCACCGCGTTCCTCACCGTCACCGTCGACCCGGACGCGCAGCCCCTCCGTCCCGAGGTGGACGACACCACCCTGGACCTGCAGGACATCCTGCGGCGTGAGAGCGTGACCGTCGACGTGCTCGACAACGTCTTCTTCGCCGAGGGCACCGCCGCCGATCTGCAGGTCGGGGTCGTCGACGGCTACGGCGACACCGCACGGCTCACCGACGACGGACGGATCACGGTCCGGCTCACCGACGAGTCCCAGGTGATCCCGTTCTCGGTCGCACGGGTCGACCACCCCGACATCGTGTCCTACGGCTTCATCAACGTGCCCGGGTTCGACGACGCCCTGCCGCAGATCAACCGCTCGGCCGGTGCCGTCACCGTGAAGAGCGAAGCCACCGTCCGGATCCCGCTCGAGGACTACGTCGTCACCGCGAACGGCGAGACGGCGACGATCACGGACCGCGGCACGGTGAAGGCGACGCACGCGAACGGCCAGAGCCTGGTCGTGGACTCGTCGACGCTGCAGTTCACGTCGTCGAAGCTCTACTACGGCAACGCGTCCATCTCGTTCGAGGTCACGGACGGGTCCGCCGCCAACGGCGGGAAGGGCCGCGTGGCGACCCTCGTGCTGCCGGTCACCGTGACGCCACGGTCGAACCAGCCGCCGGCGTTCACCGGCTCGGCGGTCGAGATGCAGCCGGGCGAGACCCGCACCGTCGACCTGACGAAGCTCACCGACTACCCGTACCCGAAGGACCTGCCGGAGCTGCGCTACTCCGTCCTCGGTCGTCCCACGGCCGGCACCACCGCGACGATCTCCAAGCAGCAGCTGACCATCACGGTCGCCGACACCGCGAAGAAGAACACCACGGCGTCGATCGGCATCGGCGTGCAGGACGACGCGAACGCCGGTCGCGCCGGCACCGTCACCGTCGGGGTGGTGGCCTCGACCAGGCCGCTCGTGCAACCCGGCGCCGACCGCTCGATCACCAAGCGCGGCGCGACGACCACCATCGACGTGCTGACCAACGACCAGCCGACGAACCCGTTCCCCGGGCAGCGGCTGCGCGTCGTGAACATCCGCGGTCTGTCCGGCGGACTGCCGAGCGGCGTCTCCGTGACGCCGAGCGCCGACCGCACCCGCCTGCAGGTCCGCGTGTCCGACAGTGCCAAGCCCGTGGACGCCCACCTGCAGTACCAGGTCGCCGACGCGACGAACGACCCGGACCGGTACGTGTGGGGCGACGTGACGATCTCGGTGCAGGACGTCCCCGACGCTCCGGGGACACCGACCCGTACCGGGTCCTACGACGGCGGGCAGGCCACGCTGACCTGGTCCACCCCGCAGGGCAACAACTCGCCGATCACCGGGTACCGCGTCACCGGCACCAACGGCGTGTCGAAGAACTGCGGTACCGCGACGGTCTGCACCCTGACCGGGCTCGACCCGAAGGCGTCCTACCGGTTCCAGGTCATCGCCACCAACGCCATCGGCGACTCGAAGCCGTCGGGCCGCTCCGCCCCGATCAGCGCGGACTTCGTGCCGGCACCGCCGAAGGGCATCACCGTCACGCCGAGCAAGTCGACGCCGAACCAGCTCGACGTCAAGTGGAACGCCGTGGCTGCTCCGAACCGGGGGAGCGCGGTCGACGACTACATCGTGACCATCGAGGGGCCGGGTCTGTCCGGCACCCGGCACACCGGCACGGCGACGAGCACCTCGTTCACCGGAGCCCAGAGCGCCGCGCAGTACAAGGTGACGATCTCGGCCCGGAACGACGCCGACCGCAACGGCACGGTCGTGCAGTGGAACTCGGGGTCGGCCACGGGCACGGCCGTCGGGACCCCCTCGGTCCCGACGCTGCACGCGACGCGGGACCAGTCCCCGGGGAAGACGACGGTCGCGCTGAGCGCGTCCGAGAGCGACTGGGCCGGCAGCGGTCGTACGCTCACGATCGTCCGCTACCCGCCCGGCGTCGACATCCCGGGCGGCTGCACGACGACGGGCTCGGACAAGAAGTGGGACGGCAGCAGCGCGACGGACACGTTGAGCTCGAACGGGAACTTCCAGTACGTCGCACTGGCCGACAACGGGCTGTTCTGCACGCCGAGCCGTGCGGCGTCCGTCCAGGGCTACGCGGCACCGGGTACCGCGTCCGCCGACATCGCCGTGGAGAAGTTCAGCGATGACGACGGCACCTACGCGATCCGGATCCGCAACCCGCGCGCCCAGGCGAGCCCGAACGGATCGATCGACCACTACGCGTACTCGGTGAACGGCGGCGGCCTCGTGTCGTTCGGCGCCAACGGTTCGTGGGTGAGCGGCGTGGCCTTCGGCTCTGCGGTGAACGTGACCGTGGTGGCGTGTGCCGACGGCACCTCGAACTTCTGCGGAGACGGCACCACGGTCAACGGGCTCCGTCCGGTCCAGACGCGGGCAACGCTGCCGGATTCGATGACCGCTGGCACCCAGGTGACGGTGAGCGCGGCGCCGCAGAACGCCGGTGTCCAGCCGACGGCCTACAGCGTCACAATCTGCACACGCACGTTGCTTGGTTCGCTCGACTGTGGGACCGCGGCCGACTACGACCCCCAGAATCTCCCCGTGATTGACAGCTCCATCAGTTCCGGCCTCGTGTACGTCGCCGCGATCGTCGATGGACACAAGGACCCGAACCCGCCGAGCGCACGGATCGCAGCGGCGCCGGCACCCGACCCCGAGCCATCGCAGCCCGTTCCGGGTGAGCCCGATCCGGAACCCGCGCCCGGCTGACCCGGTTCCGCGGCCCGCGGACCGTACGCTGCACACACCGCCATCCCCGAGAACGAGGAACGACCACGCATGAGCATGACCCCGGAGCAGGCCACCTGGTTCGCCGACGTCGCAGGCCGCATCGTGACCAACGTCGAGCAGGTGCTCCTCGGGAAGACGTTCGTGATCCGCCTCGCGGTGACGGCGATGCTCAGCGAGGGGCACCTGCTGCTCGAGGACGTCCCCGGCACGGGCAAGACGAGCCTGGCGCGGGCGATGGCGCAGAGCGTGCAGGGGACCACGAACCGCATCCAGTTCACCCCCGACCTGCTGCCCGGCGACATCACCGGCATCAGCGTCTACGACCAGCGCACCCAGGAGTTCGACTTCCACCGCGGCCCGGTCTTCGCCAACATCGTCCTCGCCGACGAGATCAACCGTGCGAGTCCGAAGACGCAGTCGGCCCTGCTCGAGGCGATGGAGGAGTCGGCGATCACCGTCGACGGCGTGAACCACCGCCTGGCGGCCCCGTTCATGGTCATCGCGACGCAGAACCCGATCGAGCAGGCCGGCACGTACCGCCTGCCCGAGGCGCAGCTCGACCGCTTCCTCATGAAGACCTCGATCGGCTACCCGGACCACGCCGCCACGGTGAAGATCCTCGAGACCTCGTCGGCGCCGTCGGCGTCGGTGCCGCTCGCGAGCGTGGTGCCCGCGGCGACGATCACCGAGATGGCCGCGCTGGCGCGCACGGTGCACGTCGACGCCGTCATCGCCGACTACGTCGCACGGCTGGTCGACGCGACGCGTTCGGCCAGCGAGGTCCGCCTCGGCGTCAGCGTCCGCGGCGCCATGGGCCTCATCCGGTCGGCACGTGTGCTCGCTGCGCTGAGCGGCCGCCACTACGTCACCCCGGACGACGTCAAGGCCCTCGCCGTACCGGTGCTGGCGCACCGCCTGGTGCTCGACGCCGAAGCGGAGTTCGACGGTGTCAGCGCGCCGAGCGTCATCGCGCAGCTGCTGGTGGAGACGCCGCCGCCGGCCGACCGAGTCACGACGTGACGGACCGCCGGCCCGTCTCCACGCGCTCGCGCCGTCCGTCCTCGACGCGGTCGCGTCGCGGGACGACGGCGTACGAGCGCACGGGGACGGTCGCCGGCCTGACCAACGTCCGCTCGCGGATCGTCGGTGACCGCGAAGGCGTCGCCGCGGATGCGGTCGTCGGGATCGTCCGGATCTGGGCGACGGCCTGGAGGCTCGTCAAGCGTTCCTGGGGCGAGGTCTCGTCCGTCGTCACCGGGCTCGGTTGGACGGTCGCCGCGCTCACGCTCGTCGCGTTCGTCGCCGGCTACCGGTTCGGCCTGCGCGAGATCGTCGTCGTCGGGTTCGCGGGGGCGGTGCTGGTCGTCGTGGCGGCGATCGCGCTCATCGGCCGGACTCGTCTGGTGATCCGGATGCGCCTGCCGCAGCACCGGGTGGCGGTCGGCGACGAGGCCGGTGTGGTGGTGACGGCGGAGAACCCGACGCGCCTGCCCTCGGTGCCGACGACGGTCGAGGTGCCGGTCGGTCCGGGTCTGGTCGACGTCGCGATCCCGGCGATCGGCGCGCACGGCACGTTCGAGCAGCTGGTGCCGGTGCCGACCGTGCGCCGCGGCGTGCTCGACGTGGGTCCGGTCACCGGTGTCCGCGCCGACCCGGTCGGTCTCGTCCGTCGCGAGGTCGTGTGGACAGCGCGCGAGCAGGTCATCGTGCACCCGCGCACGATCGCGATCCCGTCGACGAGCACGGGGCTGGTGCGCGACCTCGAGGGGCAGGCGACCACCGACCTGTCACCGGCCGACATCGCCTTCCACGCCATCCGCGAGTACATGCCCGGTGACGACCCCCGGACCATCCACTGGAAGTCGACGGCGAAGTCGGGCGCCCTGATGGTGCGCCAGTTCGAGGACACGCGCCGCTCGCACCTGGTCGTGGCGCTCGGCATCGCCCGGTCGGAGTTCGGCGACGACGAGGAGTTCGAGCTCGCGGTGAGCGCGGCGGCGTCGCTCGGTGCCCGCGCGATCCGCGACGGCCGGGAGGTCTCGGTCGTCGTGTCCGAACGCACCCCGGAGTTCGCGAAGCGCGCGGTCTACGCGGTACGGACCCTGCCGACCGTCACCCCCACACGCCTCCTCGACGACTTCGCCTCGGTCGGACTCGCCGATGCCTGCCTGCCCATCGCCGAGGTATCGCGGATCGTCGGCAGCGACACCGAGGGCATCTCGGTGGCGTTCCTGGTCGTCGGTTCGACGATCGGGTTGCCGGCACTCCGGCTCGCGGCGACGCGCTTCCCGGTCGGGGTCGAGGTCGTCGCGGTGATCTGCGAGCCCGAAGCGCAGCCGCGGTTCCTGCGCGTCGCAGGGCTGACCGTGATGACCATCGGGTACCTGGACGACCTCCGGCACGCCCTCCACCGATCGGCCGCCGCGTGAGCGCCGCTCCGGCGACCACTCCGCCGCCGCCGCCAGAGCGTGCTCGCCGGTCGACCCGCCGTTCCCATCGCGATGCCCGACGGCTCGCGCCGTTCCGTCTCGCCGGCGGGACCCTCGTCGTGTGGCTCCTGCTCGCGGTCGCGAGCGTGTCCTGGTGGCCGGTCTACCGCGACGACTCGATGATCGTCGCGGCGGTGACCGCGATCGTCTTCGGCACGCTCGTCGCCCTCGTCGGCGCGGTCCTGCGTCTGCCGCTCGTCGTCGTGGCGATCGCGACGGTGGCGGCGTTCACGCTCGCCGGTGTGCCCGCGGCCGTGCCCGGCCAGGCCAACGGGGTCCTGCCCACGGGGCCGGGCCTGCTCGCGCTGTTCGCCGGTGTCGCGCTCGGGTGGAAGCAGCTGGTGACCATCAGCCTGCCGGTCGGGTCGTACGAGGCGCTCCTCGTGCCGTACTTCGTGACGCTCCTCGTCGCCACGGTGACGGCCGTGAGCGTGGCGACCCGAGCCTCCAGGCAGGAACTCGCGAGCATCCCGGCACTGGTGCTGTTCGCGGTCGGGGTCGTGGTCGGGCCGAGTCGGCTGGACACGTCGATCGTGACGGCCGTCGTGCTCGTCGCCATCGCGCTCGTCTGGGCGCTGACGGTGCGGCACGCGCGTCGCGCGGTCGCCGTCGCGACCACGATCGGGTCGGCGGTGCCGATCGCACGGTCCGTCGTGCGCCCTGCGCTCGTCGGCACGGGCACGATCGTGGCGGCGGCCGTCGTCGCCACCGGACTCGGGCTGGTCGCACCGCCCGGGAACGAGCGCACCGTCGCCCGGACCGACGTCGTCAAGCCCTTCGACCCGCGCGACTACGTCAGCCCGCTCAGCGGGTTCCGGGCGTACGAGGAGCGGAGCGCCGCGGACACGGCGCAGCTCCGGGTCACCGGACTGCCGGAGACCGGGTTCGTGCGCATCGCGACGCTCGACACCTACGACGGCGTCGTCTACCGCGTCGGCGGGTCGGACGGCTCCTCGGCGTCGGGCACGTTCGAGCGCGTGCCGACGTCGGTCGACGTCCGCGGCGTGACCGGCACGAGGGTGCGCGTCGGGGTGACCGTCGACGGCTACAGCGGGGTCTGGTTGCCGACGGTGGGCGACCTGGAGCGCGTCGAGTTCACCGGTGCCGACGCCGATGACGAGCGCGGGTCCTTCTTCTACAACGGCTCGACGCAGACCGGCGCCGTGGTCGGCGGGGTCCGTGACGGCACCGCGTACGACCTCACCGCCGTGGTGCCGGACCAGCCGACTGACGCGCAGCTCGAGGCGGCCCGCCCCGGGAGCGCAGCGGTCCCGACGGTGCGCGACGTGCCGGACGCCGTCCGCGAGACGGTCGAGGCCACGACCGACGCCGATGCGTCGTCGGGCGCGAAGCTGGTCGCGGTGATCCAGGCCCTCAAGCGCAACGGCTACGTCAGCCACGGCGTCGGCGACGACCGGATGAGTCGTTCCGGGCACGGTGCCGACCGCATCCAGGAGCTCTTGACGTCGCCGCTGATGATCGGCGACCAGGAGCAGTACGCGGCCGCCGCAGCGCTGATGGCCGACGAGCTCGGGTTCCCGGCCCGGGTCGTCATGGGCTTCACCGCCGGCGGCGACTCCGGGTCCGCCGGGGCGTCGGCGAGTGGGGGCACCACCACGTTCCGCGGCTCGGATGTCACGGCCCGTATCGAGGTCGACACCGCGCAGTGGGGATGGGTGATGCTCAACCCGAACCCGAGCGTCCGCGAGATCCCGAACGAGCAGCAGCAGACGCCGCAGCCGGTGACCCGCCCCGAGACCGTCGTGCCGCCGCCCCCGGTGGACCAGCAGGACCAGGACCAGCAGGCGCCGCCGCAGAGCGACCGGAACACGCCGCCCGTGCAGCCGCTGTGGCTGCAGATCCTGCTCGCGGCACTGCCCTGGGTGCTCGGTGCGCTCGGGCTGATCGCGCTCGTCCTCCTGCCGTTCGGCGTGATCGTCCTGCTGAAGCGGATCCGTCGTCGTCGGCGTCGTCGCGCACCGACGCCACGCGGCCGCATCGTCGGCGCGTGGGACGAGTACCGCGACGCGCTCCTCGACCGCGGGCACGACGTCGCCGGATCGGCCACCCGGCGCGAGACCGTCGCCGGCGCCCCGGGTGAGGGCGGGACCGGACTGGCCGCGCTCGCGGACCGGGCGGTGTTCGGACCGAGCGACGTCGACCAGGTCGCTGCCGACCGGATGTGGTCGGCGACGGACGACGCCGTCGGGACCCTGCGTGCCGGTCGGACGCGGCGTGAGCGGTTCCGCACCGCCGTGTCGCTCCGGTCCCTGCGCGGACCCGATCGACCGCGCGGGACGACCGGTCAGGGCTCGGCGAGACGCGGTGACTACGATGGCCGGAGGCCTGACGAGCGTCGTGGACGGCCGAGTGAGGACAGAGGCAGACCGTGATCAGATGCGAACACTGTGGATCGATGCTCCCGGACGGGGCGATCTTCTGCGGTGAGTGCGGACGCGCGGTGACCGCCGGGGCGAGCCGCCGGCCGGTCGCTCCGACCCCCGTCGAGCAGGCCCCGCCACCGCCCCTGCAGCAGCCCGACGCCCACGGACGTCGCTCCGATCCGGCCGCCGACGCGTGGCTGCCCGAGTCGACCCTCGACCCCGCCACCCGCGCCTGGCTGACCGGTGCCGACCGCCGCGACACCGAGCCCCCGGCAGCCGTGCCGGTCCAGCGCCCTGACGACCTCGCCCCGCGCGAGGCACCGTCGCACGTGCACGGTTCGGGTTCGGGCCTCGGCGACTGGTCGAACGCGGCCGCGCAGCCCGGCGCCGCACCTGTTCAGGACGAACCGCCGCTCGACCCGGACGCCTACCGGTCCGAGCCCGCGGACGCCCTGGCCGACGACCCCGAGCGCACGCGCTTGGCCCCCGTCGACGAGCGCCCCGCGACCCCGGCGCCCGACGAGGCCCCGGCCCCGGTGTGGGCGCCGCCCGTCGCTCCCGCCCCGACCGCCGCTCCGAGCGGCCCCTCGTGGTGGGTCGGCCGAGGCGCCGCAGTCGAGCCGGACGCCGCAGCGGAACCCGGAGTGCCGTCGGAACCCGACGTACCCGTCGTGCCGCCGATCCCGACCACGTCTGGTCGCGACGCCGACACCTCCTCGGCTGACGCCACGCAGGACGCGTCTGCCCCCGCGGGGTCCGACGCGGATGCGCCCGGACCGAACGGCGCCGGCGAACAGTCCGCCGCTGCGCCCGTCGTGTCCCCGCCACAGCCGGGGGACACCGCCGTGGTCGAGCCGCTGATCGACCGCCGACCGCCGCGGCCCGCACCCCTCGTGACGCCGGGAATGCACGCCACGACCATCTGCCACGTCTGCGGCAACCGCCTCGAGCCGGACGACATCTTCTGCGGCGAGTGCGGTGCCGTCCGGCCTGCCGTGACCGCCGCGTTCACCGGGCCGGTCGTGCCGCTGCCCATGGCGCGTCCGGACTGGGCGACCGAGCACTCCGGCGAGGAATCGGCCGGAGCGGGCGGATCGTCGTCGGCAGCCGTGCCGGACGACGAGATCCCGGTCGACGAGACCGCTGCCGACGAGACCGCTGCCGACGAGATCACGCTCGACGAGGCCGCGACCGACGACGGCGCTGCCGACGACGGTGCTGCCGACGACGGCGCTGCCGACGACGAGTCGGCCCTGCCGGACAGCGAGGCATCGCGGCCGGGTGGGCGTCCCCGCGGCGCACACGCGGCGCCGGTCACCGAGCCGTCCGAGCCCGGTGATGCGGCAGAGTCCGGCGAGTCGCAGGGGGCCGAACGGTCCTGGGCTCCGACGGCGCAGACCCCGCTCGCCGCGCCGCTGCCACCGGTCCCCGGGGCGACGACGCCCGAGGTCCCGCTCCCGCCGTCGGAGCGCCCCGAGGCCCGTGCTGACGACGACGAACTCGACGAGGACGTCGACGAGACCCGCATCGTCTCGAAGACCCCGACGCGTGCGCCGTTCCTGCTGCACTTCAGCACGGGCGAGCGCTTCGGCGTGCACGGCACCGGACTGCTCGGCCGACTGCCGCGTCCGCAGCCGGGGGAGCGCTACGACGACCTGCTGACCGTCCACGACCCGGGCAAGTCGGTCTCCAAGACCCACCTCGAACTCGGTCGTGACGGCGACGACCTGTGGGTGTCCGATCGGTTCTCCGGCAACGGCACCGTCGTCCGGCACATCGACGGTTCGATCCGCCGGTGCGAGCCGGGGCGCCGCTACCGCGTGGAGCGCGGTGCACGCGTGGACATCGGCGAGCAGTTCTTCCTCGTGCAGTAGCGGTCCCGACCTTCTCCACAGATCGGTCGGGGCCGCCCCGGCACCGTCGCGCTTCTGGTGCGATGGAGGCATGACCCCGTTCGCTGCTCGGTGCGTCCTGGTCGGGACCGCCGTCGTGCTCGTGCTCGCCGGGGTGTTCGCGCCCCTCGACGGCGCCTCCCGCCCGGTGGCGTTCGCAGCCGCCGGGTGCTGCGCGGTGCTCGACGTCCTGCTGTACCGGTCCAGTGCGGACGGACGCCACGAACCGGAGTCGCTGTCCGTCGACGACTCCGCAGCGACCGTCGAGCCCCTCCGTCCGAGCGCACCCGGACGGCTCCTGCTCGGCCACGGCCCGGACGGTGTCCCGTGGGAGACCGACACGACCGGTCACGTCGTGGTCGTCGGCACCGGGGCACTGGCCGCCGCGGTGTTCCAGGCGATCGCCGAACAGCTCCGTGCCACCGCCGACCCGTGCGACGACCTCCGCACGGCCGGCCGACTCGAGACCCCCGCCGGCGAGACCGCGGCGCTGCCCGCCGGCGCGGCGGTACCTGACGGCGCAGCCGTACCTGACGGCACGGCCGCGCCCGACGGCACGGCGGTGCTCGCGCGGCTCGACCGGTCCGGACGCCCGAGCGGCACGGTCGTGCTCGTGCCGGGCCTCGGCACGATGCCACGGCTCTGGGACGCCGCGGTCGAGGTCACCCGGTACGGCTGCACCGTCCGTCGCCCACCCGACCGACGCGGAGTCACGCTCACACCGGTGCTCCCGGTGCTCCCGCTACTGCCGGAGCTCGTCGGGTGAGGGCCTCAGCGCAGGCCGGAGCCGACCCGGACCGCGCCGACCGGCACACCACCGCCGAGCACCTGCTCACCGGTCGCCGCGAGCACCTCGGCCACGCCGTCGGCACCCACCAACCCGTTCCGCTGCAACAGGGCCAGTGCTGCGAGGGTGCCCGCGCGCTGCGATCCGTCCAGCACCTTCACCGCGACCGCGGCACCGCCGGGGAGCCCCATGACCATGACGCCCTCGGCACCGAGCTTCGCCAGGACCTGCAGTCGCTCGATCGTGACGGTGTTCGCCCGCCCGACGCCGTCGATCGCCCACGGGTGCGCCAGGACGGCGTCGGTCAGCGCCGCGGAGTCGTCGTCGGCACGGGCGACGACACCGGCGAAGCCGCGTGCGAGTCCGGTCAGCGTGAGCGGGAACACGGGGGCGCCGCAGCCGTCGGTGCCCACCAGGTCCACCGTCTCGTGCGTGTACTCCTCGACCACCGAGCGGACACGCTGCTGCACGGGGTGCTCGATGTCCAGGTATGTCGCCTCGTCCCAGCCGTTGACGCGGCAGGCGGCGAGCATTCCGGCGTGCTTGCCCGAGCAGTTCATCGCCAGGCGTCGGGGACCGTCCATCGTCCGGCCGGTCGCGCGGTCGAAGGGCATGTCCGGCGGGCACCCGAGGTCGGCCTCGACGTGGTCGAACGACTCGAGCATGTGCAGGGCGAGGGCCTGGTGCGCGGCGGTGCCGGCGTGGCTCGCGGTGGTGAGGACGAGTTCCTCGTCGGAGAACAGGGCACCGGCGCGGCGGACGGCGAGGGCTTGGAACGGCTTCATCGTCGAGCGCGGGTAGATGCTGGCGGTGGCGTCGCCGACCGAGTCGACCACGGCTCCCGCGGAGTCGACCACGACCCCGGCGCCGATGTGCCGGCTCTCGTCGAACCCGGACCGGTCGAGGACCGCGAGTTCGACCGACCCGTCGGCGGTGAGAGGATGGCGATCAGTGCGGACTTCGTGGCTCACCGTCATGCCGCCATGCTAGCCAGGGCGGACGACCGCCAGCGACGCCGACGAAGGGGCACCCGCGTGCAGGACCACACCTACGAGGTCTCCGTCAGCTGGACGGGGGACCGCGGCACCGGTACCTCCGGCTACCGCGACTACGGCCGCGACCACGTCGTGTCGGCGGTCGGCAAGCCCGACGTGCCCGGCTCCGCCGACCCCACGTTCCGCGGTGACCGCGACCGCTGGAACCCGGAGGAACTCGTCGTCGCGGCGTTGGCCCAGTGCCACATGCTCAGCTACCTGCACGTCGCGGTCACCCAGGGCTTCACCGTCGTCGACTACCGTGACACGGCCACGGCGTCGCTGAACCTGAACCGCGACGGCTCGGGCGAGCTCACCGGGGCGACCCTGCACCCGGTCGTGACGATCCTCGAGGCCGACCGCGTCGCCGATGCCGAGGCCGCGCACGCCACCGCCAACCAGCTCTGCTTCATCGCACGCTCCGTCGCCTTCCCGGTGCACCACGAGGCCGAGACGGTCGTCCGTGCCGCGACATTGGCAGGGGACTCTTCGGCACGTGGGGCAGACTAGGGTCCCGTGAAGCGTCTGCGCCTGCTCCCGATCGCCCTCGTCCCCGCCGTCGTGCTGGGACTCGCCGCATGCTCCGGCTCCGGTTCGGACGGGTCCACGGCGTCGCCGACCCCGACCGCCAGTGCCACCGCCTCGGCGATCACGTCCTGCCCGGACCCGGGCAAGTCGTCCGACGCGATCCGTGCGACCGGCTCGTTCGGCGGCGCGAAGGCCCCGACGGTCAAGTTCGAGGCCGGCCTGTCGGCGAAGACCCCGCAGGCCACCAAGCTCGTGACGGGCAAGGGCTCGTCGCTGGACGAGGGCGACTACGCCCAGGTCTCGTACACGGTCTACGAGGCGTCCGACGCCAAGAAGCTCGGCACCGTCGGCTTCGACGAGGGCAACCCGCAGGTCCTGTCCGTCGGCGGCTCGGGCTTCGGAGCCCTGCTCGCCTGCTCGAAGGTCGGCGACCGCGTCGCCGCGGTCGGCCAGTCGTCGGCGCTCGGGTTCAACACCGGCGGCGAGATCGTCGTGGTCGCGGACGTCGTCGCGCAGACCCCCACCAAGGCGAACGGGACCCCGCAGGACCAGGATCCCGACCTGCCGACGGTCAAGGACAAGGCGTCCGGCGAACCGGAGATCACGATCCCAGACGGTGTGAAGGCCCCGACGAAGACGACCGTCGAGGTCCTCAAGCAGGGCGACGGCGCGTCGATCGCCGACGGCGACACCGCCCTCGTGCAGTACAAGGGCGTCGTCTACAGCACCGGCAAGGAGTTCGACTCCTCGTGGTCGAAGGGCGCCCCGACGACCTTCACGGTCTCCGAGAGCGCGCTCATCAAGGGCTTCGTCACCGGGCTCGTCGGCCAGAAGGTCGGTTCCCAGGTGCTGATCGTCGCCACGCCGGAGGACGCCTACGGTGCGAACCCGCAGGAGGGCTCGGGCATCCCGAAGAACGCGACCCTCGTCTTCGTGGTCGACATCCTCGCGAAGGGCTGACCGTGGCGCGGCGCCGCATCGTCGTCCTCGGCAGCACCGGCTCGATCGGCACGCAGGCGCTCGACGTCGTCGCCCGCAACCCCGACCGGTTCGAGGTCGTCGGCCTGACCGCCGGCAGCAACCGCGACCTGGTCGCCGAGCAGGCCGCCCGGTTCGGTGTGCGCGACACGGCGTTCGGGGCGCAGGACTCCGAGCAGCTCGTCCGCAGCGTCGAGGCCGACGTCGTCCTGAACGGCATCACGGGCTCGGTCGGCCTCGGGCCGACGCTCGCGGCACTCGAGACCGGCGCGACGCTGGCGCTCGCCAACAAGGAGAGCCTCATCGTGGGCGGTTCCCTGGTGCAGCAGGCTGCAGCGCCGGGCCAGATCGTCCCCGTGGACAGCGAGCACTCGGCGATCGCGCAGGCGCTCCGCTCCGGTGCCGACGCCGAGGTGCAGCGCCTCGTCCTGACCGCGAGCGGCGGACCGTTCCGTGGTCGCACGCGTGCGGACCTCCGCGACGTCACGCCCGCGCAGGCGCTGGCGCACCCGACGTGGGACATGGGACTCGTCGTCACGACGAACTCCGCCACGCTCGTCAACAAGGGGCTCGAGGTCATCGAGGCGCACCTGCTCTTCGGCGTGCCCTACGACCGCATCGACGTCACGGTGCACGCGCAGTCGATCGTGCACTCGATGGTCGAGTTCGTCGACGGTTCCACCATCGCCCAGGCCTCGCCGCCGGACATGCGCCTGCCCATCGCGCTCGGTCTCGCCTGGCCGGACCGGGTGCCCGGCGTCGGCGTGCCGCTCGACTGGACCACGGCGAGCACCTGGACGTTCGAGCCGCTCGACACGGACGCGTTCGGCGCCGTCGCCCTCGCCAAGCGGGTGGGTGAGCTGGGTGGCACGTTCCCGGCCGTGTTCAACGCCGCGAACGAGCAGGCGGTCACCGCGTTCCACGCCGGTGCGATCGGTTTCCTGGACATCGTCGACACCGTCGAGCGCGTCGTCGAGGAGCACACAGCGGGGGAGTCGTCACTCGACGGCGTGCTGGCGGCGGAGCACTGGGCCCGCGCCGCGGCGGACCGCGCGCTGACCCGCTGACGCGAGTCGCGCCTCCCGTCCGACGCGGAGGCGGCAGACCGCGGACGTGACGCGCAGGCCCGGAGGCCCAGCTCGCCTCTCAGACGGCGCTCGGCTCCGTCATGGCAACCGTCCCGTACCCTTTCCCGGTGACCGTCGAATCCGTCCTGCTCTTCGTCCTCGGCGTGGTCGTCTTCATCATCGGCCTGCTGGTCTCGATCGGACTCCACGAGCTGGGGCACCTGTCCTTCGCGAAGCTGTTCAACGTCAAGGTGACGCAGTACTCGCTGGGGTTCGGCAAGGCCATGTGGTCGTTCAAGCGGGGCGAGACCGAGTACGGCATCCGCCCGATCCTGCTCGGCGGGTACATCTCGATGGTCGGCATGCTCAAGCCGCGTGCCTCCGGCCGTCCGAGTGCGATCACGAACACCGGCATGTACGGGGCGTTCGTGCAGGACGCCCGCCAGGCCAGCGCCGAGCAGATCGCGGACTCGGGCGGCGACGACTCCCGTGCCTTCTACCGACTCACCCCCTGGAAGCGCATCATCGTGATGGTCGCGGGCCCCGCGATGAACCTGGTGATCGGCATCGTGCTGTTCGGCGTGCTGCTGTGCGGCTTCGGATCACCGACCACGACCTTCACGTCGAGCGTCGACTGCGTCCTGCCGACCAGCCAGGCGACCGAGTGCACTTCGGGCGACCCGGAGTCGCCGGCGAAGCAGGCCGGCATCGCGTCCGGCGACGTCGTGCTCTCGGTGAACGGCGAGCAGGACCCGACCATCGCGCGCGTCTCCGAGGTCTTCCAGGAGTCCGCCGGCGAGCAGGTCACGGTCGTCGTCGAGCGCGACGGCGCCCGGAAGACGCTCGAGATCACCCCGACGACCGCCACCCGTGACGTCTACGATGCCGAGGGCAAGGTCGTCACGAACGACGACGGCACGACGAAGACCCAGCGGGTCGGTGTCGTCGGCGTCAGCATCGGGCAGTCGCTCGTGCGGCAGTCGCCGGCCGAGGTCCTGCCCGCGACGGGTGCGCAGATCTCCGCGTCGGCGCACCTCATCATCGACCTGCCGCAGCGCCTCGTGGCCGTCTGGAACGCTGCGTTCGGCGCGCAGGAGCGGTCGCAGGACAGCCCCGTGTCGGTCGTCGGTGTCGGCCGCGCGATCGGCGAGGTCTCGTCGATGAGCGGCGTGCCGGTGGTCGACAAGGCGTACACGATCCTCGGGCTGCTGGCCTCGTTGAACATCGGCCTGTTCGTGCTGAACATGGTGCCGCTGCTGCCGCTCGACGGCGGGCACATCGCCGGCGCCCTGTGGGAGGCAATCAAGCGACGATCCTTCAAGCTCGTCGGCAAGGCGGACCCGGGCCCCATCGACCTGGCGAAGACGATGCCGCTCACGATGGTCGTCGTGGTGCTGCTGGCGGGGATGAGCGCGCTGCTGATCTACGCCGACATCGTGCGGCCCGTGAACCTGTTCGGGTAGTCGCTCCGGCGCTACGCTCAGCGGATGAGCACAGCGCCCACGAACTCCGGGCCCACCACCGCCGCGCCCGAGGTCCGCACCGTCGAACGACAGGGCCTCGACGTCATCGCCGAGTCCGACCGCAAGGGCACCCCGCGGGGACTGTTCTGGCCGTGGTTCGCGGCGAACATCTCCGTCCTCGGCATCGCCTACGGGTCCTTCGTCGTCGGGTTCGGCATCTCGTTCTGGCAGGCCACCGTCGTCTCGGTCATCGGGGTGGTGTTCTCGTTCCTGCTGTGCGGCATCGTCGCGATCGCCGGCAAACGCGGGTCGGCGCCGACGATGGTGCTGAGCCGCGCGGCCTTCGGGGTCCGCGGCAACCGGCTGCCCTCGTTCCTCAGCTGGATCCTCACCGTCGGGTGGGAGACGGCCCTCGCCGCACTGGCGGTCCTCGCGACCTCGACGGTGTTCACCGAGCTCGGCTCGGACGGCGGGGTGCTGACGAAGGTCGTCGCCCTCGTCGTGGTCGCCGCGCTCGTGGTCGGGGCCGGCGTCGCGGGCTTCGACGTGATCATGCGCCTGCAGACCTGGATCACGGTCATCACGGGGGTGCTCACCGTCGTCTACGTCGTGCTCGCGGTGCCGTCCATCGACTTCGCCGCGATCGCCGCGATGCCGACGGGCAGTGCCCAGCAGTTCATCGGTGCGCTCGTGCTCGTGATGACCGGCTTCGGGCTGGGCTGGGTGAACGCCGCGGCCGACTACTCGCGGTACCTGCCGCGGTCGTCGTCCACCGGGGGAGTCGTCGGCTGGACGACCTTCGGTGGAGCGCTGGCACCAGCGATCCTCGTGGTCTTCGGTGTCTTGCTCGCCGGCTCGTCACCAGACCTGAACGCCGCGATCCAGGACGACCCGATCGGCGCGCTCACCACGATCCTGCCGGTGTGGTTCCTCATCCCGTTCGCCCTCGTCGCGATCCTCGGGCTCGTCGGCGGCGCGGTGCTCGACATCTACTCGTCGGGCCTCGCGCTGCTGAGCGTCGGCGTGAAGATCCCGCGGCCGGTCGCCGCCGGGGTCGACGGTGTGTTCATGGTGGCGGGTGCGATCTACATCGTCTTCTTCGCGACGGGCTTCGCCAAGCCGTTCCAGGCGTTCCTCATCACCCTCGGCGTGCCGATCGCGGTGTGGGCCGGCATCTTCGTCGCGGACGTCCTGCTGCGTCGCGCGGCGTACGCCGAGGGCGAGCTCGACGACCGTCACGGCCGGTACGGCGACGTCCGGTGGGGTGCGATCGCCCTGGTCGCGGTCGGCACGGCGCTCGGGTGGGGCCTGGTGACGCTGGCGTCGCCGGCGTGGCTGTCGTGGCAGGGCTACCTGCTCGAGCCGTTCGGGCTCGGCGGACGCGACGGTGCCTGGGCCTACGCGAACCTCGGAGTGCTGGTCGCCCTGGTCGTCGGGTTCCTCGGCACCCTGCTGTTCGCCCGGGGCTCCGTCCGGCGCCAGGAAGCACAGCGGTGAGCGGAGCGGTGAGCACGTCGGGGAGCACGATCGTCCCCGACGATGCCTGGCTCGTCGTCATCGACATGCAGCAGGTCTTCACGGGGGAGTCCCCGTGGGCGGCCCCGCGGTACGACCACGCCGGTGCCGGCATCGAACGTCTGCTGCCCCGGTTCACCGGCCGCACGGTGTTCACCCGGTTCGTCGCGCCCCAGCGCCCGCAGGGCGCCTGGGTGCCGTACTACCGCGAGTGGCCCTTCGCCCTCGTGCCGGACGCCGACCCGCTGTACGCGCTGACCGAACCATTCGCGAGTGCGGCAGGGGACCGGAACGACCCCGTCGTGACCGAGCCGACGTTCGGCAAGTGGGGGACGGGCCTCCAGTCAGTCGTCGGTGACCACCCGCACCTGGTGCTGACGGGCGTGTCGACCGACTGCTGCGTGCTGTCGACCGCCCTGGCGGCGGCGGACGCCGGAGCGGCCGTGACGGTCGTGGCGGACGCGTGCGCCGGGGCGAGCGACGCGGACCACGAGCGGGCGTTGGACGCGATGCGGTTGTACGCGCCGCTCATCACCGTGGTGGACGACGCCTCGCGGCTCTGAACGTCCGGTGTGACCGGGGCTGGCCGATCAGAGCGAGCGCGTAGAGTGCTCACGTGCCCGCTGTGAACCTCGGTATGCCCAAGTCGCCCGAAACCCTCGCCCCCCG
The DNA here is from genome assembly GCF_003755065.1 of Curtobacterium sp. JUb34. NCBI lineage: Bacteria > Bacillati > Actinomycetota > Actinomycetes > Micrococcales > Microbacteriaceae > Curtobacterium > Curtobacterium sp. JUb34. The sequence continues at coordinate 242,595 of NZ_RJVH01000002.1, forward strand.
ACGCAAGTCGCGCCAGATCCGGGTCGGCAAGGTGCTCGTGGGCGGCGACGCTCCGGTGTCCGTCCAGTCGATGACCACGACCCCGACGACGAACATCAACGCGACGCTGCAGCAGATCGCCGAGCTCACCGCGTCCGGCTGCGACATCGTCCGGGTCGCGGTGCCGACGCAGGAGGACGCCGACGCGCTGCCGATCATCGCGAAGAAGTCGCAGATCCCGGTGATCGCAGACATCCACTTCCAGCCGAAGTACGTGTTCCAGGCGATCGACGCCGGTTGCGCCGCGGTCCGCGTGAACCCGGGCAACATCCGCAAGTTCGACGACCAGGTCGGCGCGATCGCCGCCGCAGCGAAGGCCGCCGGGGTGAGCCTGCGCATCGGTGTCAACGCCGGGTCGCTCGAGCCGAGCCTGCTGCAGAAGTACGGCAAGGCCACGCCCGAGGCACTCGTCGAGTCCGCCGTGTGGGAAGCCAGCCTGTTCGAGGAGCACGACTTCCACGACTTCAAGATCTCGGTCAAGCACAACGACCCGATCGTCATGGTCAAGGCCTACCGACAGCTCGCCGCCGCCGGTGACTGGCCGCTGCACCTCGGTGTGACCGAGGCCGGCCCGGAGTTCCAGGGCACGATCAAGAGCGCCACCGCGTTCGGCATTCTGCTGGCCGAGGGCATCGGCGACACCATCCGCGTGTCCCTGTCCGCGCCGCCCGCGCAAGAGGTCAAGGTCGGCCTGCAGATCCTGCAGTCCCTCAACCTGCGCGAGCGCAAGCTCGAGATCGTCTCGTGCCCGAGCTGCGGCCGGGCCCAGGTCGACGTCTACCAGCTGGCGAACGACGTCACCAAGGGGCTCGAGGGCATGTCCGTCCCCCTGCGCGTCGCCGTCATGGGCTGTGTCGTGAACGGCCCGGGCGAAGCCCGCGAGGCCGACCTCGGCGTGGCGTCGGGCAACGGCAAGGGCCAGATCTTCGTCAAGGGCAAGGTCGTCAAGACGGTGCCGGAGCACGAGATCGTGCAGACGCTCATCGCCGAGGCGAACCGCATCGCCGACGAGATGGGTCCCGAGGCCGCGCTCGGCAGCCCCGAGGTCATCACCACCCCGTAGGCCGCGCTCCGGCACCGTGCGGATTCCGTCACTCTGTGCCGGGTTGGCGGCTCGGTGCAGGGTCAGAAGGCGGCACGGCGCGGCTCTCGCCGCACCCGCCGGCGAACTTCGCACGGTGCACGTGAGCCCGCCCCGGGCGTCGCGGTCGTGCCGGACGGGAGGCCGGTGGCGGCCTGGCGCCGGGCGTCCCGTCCGCACCATGCGGACTTCGCGGGCCCGTGACGGCTCAGCAGTCCGGTGCGAGCTCGTGACGGCGCACGGTGCGGCTGGCGCCGCACCCGCCGGCGAACCTCGCACGGTGCGCGTCCGCCCGCGCCCCGCGCGGTGCGCGCACGCCGCTAGGCTGGCCCTGTGGTCACACGGCTTTCGCATCTGTTCCTCCGTACCCTCCGCGACGACCCCTCCGACGCCGAGGTGACGAGCCACAAGCTGCTCGTCCGCGCCGGGTACGTCCGTCGCCAGTCCCCGGGGATCTTCGCCTGGCTGCCACTCGGTCTCCGGGTGCGCGCCAAGATCGAGGGGATCATCCGCGACGAGATGGTCGCCGCCGGTGCGCAGGAGGTCCTGCTGCCGGCGCTGCTGCCGCGCGAGCCGTACGAGGCGACGAACCGCTGGACCGAGTACGGCGACGGCATGTTCCGCCTGCAGGACCGCAAGGGTTCCGACTACCTGCTCGCCCCGACGCACGAAGAGATGTTCGCGCTGCTGGTGAAGGACCTGTACTCGTCGTACAAGGACCTGCCCGTCACGCTGTTCCAGATCCAGGACAAGTACCGCGACGAGGCACGGCCCCGCGCCGGCCTGCTGCGCGGTCGCGAGTTCACCATGAAGGACGCGTACTCGTTCGACCTCACCGACGAGGGCCTCGAGCGTAGCTACCAGGTGATGCGCGACGCGTACGAGAAGATCTTCGCGCGCCTCGGCCTCGAGTACGTCATCGTCAAGGCGGACGCCGGCGCGATGGGCGGCTCCAAGTCGGAGGAGTTCCTGCACCCGATCGCCGTCGGCGAGGACACCTTCGTCCGCAGCGCGAACGGCTACGCGGCGAACGTCGAGGCCTACGTCACGCCCGTGCCCGCGTCGCTGCCGATCGAGGGCCAGCCCGAGGCGGTGCTCCTGCCCGCGTCCGACACCCCGACGATCGACACGCTCGTCGCCCACGCGAACGAGGTCGCGCCGCGCGACGGTGCGCCGTGGACCGCGGCGGACACGCTGAAGAACGTCGTCCTCGCGCTCACCCACCTGGACGGCACGCGCGAGGTCGTGGTCGTCGGGCTCCCCGGTGACCGCGACGTCGACCTGAAGCGTGCCGAGGTCGCGTTCGCCCCGGCCGAGGTCGAAGCCGCAGGCGACGACGACTTCAAGAAGCACAAGGGCCTGATCAAGGGCTACATCGGCCCGCAGGTCCTCGGCGCCGACAGCGCCACGGGCATCCGGTACTTCGTCGACCCGCGCGTGGTCGACGGCACCGCCTGGGTCACCGGCGCCAACGAGCGCGGCGTGCACGTCTCCGGCCTCGTCGCCGGCCGTGACTTCGTGGCCGACGGTGTCGCCGAGGTCTCCGACGTCCGCGCGGGGGACCCGTCGCCCGACGGCTCCGGCCCGCTCGAGACCGCCCGCGGCATGGAGATCGGGCACGTCTTCCAGCTCGGCCGCAAGTACGCCGAGGCCCTGGGCCTGAAGGTGCAGGACGAGAACGGCAAGCTCGCGACGGTCACGATGGGCTCGTACGGCATCGGCGTGACGCGCATCCTGGCGATCCTGGCCGAGGCCCACAACGACGAGAAGGGCCTGGCCTGGCCGAAGAACGTCGCGCCGTTCGACGTGCACATCGTCGCGACCGGCCGTGACCAGGTCGCCTACGACCTGGCGACGTCGATCGTCGCCGAGCTCGAGGGCGAGCGGTTCGACGTGCTCTACGACGACCGTCCGAAGGTCTCGCCGGGTGTGAAGCTGCGCGACGCGGAGCTGCTCGGCATGCCGATCGTGGTCGTCGCCGGCCGCGGCGCCGCCGACGGCGTCGTCGAGCTGTGGAACCGGGCCAGCGGCGAACGCCGCGACGTGCCGGTCGCCGAGCTGCTCGACGCGGTCCGCGCGATCTAGCGGGTCGCGTCCTGGACGCGACCACCTGACGGACGGGAGGCCCGTGGCGACGCCGCCACGGGCCTCCCGTGCATCCGTGCTCGGGTCCGCGAGCCGCAGTGCGGTACGCTTGTGGCCGACTTCTGCGACGGTTCCATCCGCAGGAGCGACTCATCTGAATACGGAGGCACCTCGGTGAAGATCGATCTCGCAGTCCTGCGACTCATGGAGCGCGAGCGGGAGATCCCGTTCGACGAACTGGTCCAGATCATCGAATCTGCCATCCTGACCGCCTACCAGAAGCACGCCGAGGAGAACGGCGAGCCGGCCCACGCGCAGTCGCGTGTCGAGCTCGACCGCAAGTCCGGCGAGGTCAGCGTCTACGTCCCCGAGCTCGACGACGAGGGCACCGTCATCGGTGAAGCCGTCGACCAGCCCAGCGACTTCGGCCGCATCGCGGCGTTCGCGGCGAAGCAGGTCATCAACCAGCGCCTGCGCGACATCGGCGACGACAAGATCCTCGGCGAGTTCCGCGGCAAGGAAGGCGACATCGTCGCCGGCGTGGTCCAGCAGGGACCGAACCCGCGCATGGTGATGGTCGACCTCGGCACGGTCGAGGCGATCCTGCCGCCGGAGGAACAGGTCCCCGGGGAGTCCTACGCCCACGGTTCCCGCATCCGCGTGTACGTGACGAGCGTCGCCCGTGGCAACAAGGGTCCGCAGATCACGGTGTCGCGCACGCACCCGGGCCTGGTCCGGAAGCTCTTCGCCCTCGAGGTGCCGGAGATCGCCTCGGGCGTCGTGGAGATCACGTCGCTCGCGCGTGAAGCCGGTCACCGCACGAAGATCGCGGTCAAGGCGAACGAGCCCGGCGTGAACGCGAAGGGTGCCTGCATCGGCGAGCTCGGCGCGCGCGTCCGTGCCGTCACGAACGAGCTCGGCGCCGAGAAGGTCGACATCGTGGACTGGTCCCCGGACCTGTCGGCGTTCGTCGCGAGTGCCCTGTCGCCGGCCAAGGTGACGAGCGCCTTCGTGCTCGACGCATCGACCAAGGCCGTCCGCGCGCTCGTGCCGGACTACCAGCTGTCGCTCGCGATCGGCAAGGAAGGGCAGAATGCCCGCCTCGCCGCCAAGCTCACCGGGGCCCGGATCGACATCCAGCCGGACTCCATCCTGGACGGCGACGACTAGGGCGATTTCGCCGCCGGCGTGTCCACAAGGGCGCGCCGGATCGCGCACGTCCGAGGCAAGGAGTAGAGTGGTTCCCGTCAGAACGTGCATCGGCAGTCGTCGTCGCGCTTCCCGATCCTCACTCCTCCGAGTCGTCGCCCTGAGCGATGGCCGCGTCGTGGCGGATCCGAAGGCAGTCATGCCGGGCCGGGGAGCATGGCTCACGCCGACCGTCGATGCCTACGATCTGGCCGTCAAGCGCAGGGCTTTCCGCCGTGCGCTCCGGTTGGATCGCGATCCCGACACGTCCGCGGTGCTCGACCACATCGTCGGTCTCCCACAGGAGTCGACCGAGCGCCCGGACATGACAGAACAGGCTGAACGGCTTATGGACAACTGATGAGCGGCTCGAAATGAGACCCGTCATCCATTGAGTCCTGCCCTTTACGGGGTGGGACCCGTGAAGGAGAACAGTGGCTAAACCACGCGTACACGAGATCGCAAGCGAACTCGGCGTCGACAGCAAGACCGCACTCGAGAAGCTCAAGGAGCTCGGAGAGTTCGTCCGGGGTGCCAGCTCGAGCATCGAGCCCCCCGTTGCCCGGAAGCTCCGTGCCGCCCTGCAGGCGGACGGCGTCCCGGCATCCAAGCCCGCAGCCTCGGCCCCCGCGCCGAGCACGCCGGCGAAGAGCAGCACGCCCAAGTCCGGCGCGCCGAAGCCCGGCGGCCCGCGCCCCGGCCCGGTCCGTCCGGCACCCGCTCCCGAGCCCGAGGTCCAGGCAGCACCTGCGGCCGAGGACGTCCCGACCCCGGCAGCACCGAAGTCCGTCGCCCAGCGACAGGCCGAGGCCGAGGCCGCACAGAAGGCCCGTGCCGAGAAGGCCGCCGCCGAGCAGCAGGCCGCCACGCAGCCGGCCGAGTCCGCCGGCGACGAGCCGAAGACCGACGCGGTGAAGCCCGGCTCGAGTGCCAAGCCCGCCGCTGCCGGTCCGAAGCCCGGTGGCCCCAAGCCCGGAGCACGTCCGGGCAACAACCCCTACGCGTCGAACCAGGGCATGGGCTCGCGCCCGCCGCGCCCCGGCAACAACCCGTTCGCGTCGAACCAGGGCATGGGCCAGCGCCCCGCCGCTGGTGCCGGCGGAGCGGGCATCCCGCGTCCGCAGCCCCCGCGTCCCGGCGTCCCGCGTCCGGGTGCACCGCGTCCGGGTGGACCCGGTCAGGCGAACCGTCCCAACGGCTTCGGGCAGCGCCCGGGCCAGGGTGGCGGTCGTGGCGGCCCCGGTGGCGCCCGTCCGGGTGCCGGCGGCGGTGCCGGTGGCGGCTTCCCGCGTCCGGCCTTCAGCGGCCCGCGTCCCGCCGGTGGCGGTGGCCGTGGTCGTGGCCCCGGTGGCGGTACCGCTGGTGCGTTCGGTCGCGGAGGCGGCAAGAGCCGTGCCCGCAAGTCGAAGCGGACGAAGCGCGCCGAGTACGAGATGCGTCAGGCCCCGTCGCTCGGCGGTGTGCAGGTCCCTCGTGGTGACGGCAACACGGTCGTCCGACTCCGTCGCGGTGCGAGCATCTCGGACTTCGCGGACAAGATCGACGCCATGCCCGGCAACCTGGTCACGGTGCTGTTCCACCTCGGTGAGATGGCGACCGCGACCGAGTCGCTGGACGAGGCCACGTTCGAGGTCCTCGGTGACGAGCTGGGCTACAAGATCCAGATCGTCTCGCCTGAGGACGAGGACAAGGAGCTCCTCGAGGGCTTCGACATCGACATCGATGCCGAGTACGCCGACGAGGACGACTCCGTCCTGCAGGTCCGTCCCCCCGTCGTGACCGTCATGGGTCACGTCGACCACGGTAAGACGCGACTGCTCGACGCGATCCGGAACTCGAAGGTCGTCGAGGGTGAAGCCGGTGGCATCACCCAGCACATCGGTGCGTACCAGATCGTCACCGAGCACGAGGGCATCGAGCGTCCGATCACGTTCATCGACACCCCGGGTCACGAGGCCTTCACGGCCATGCGTGCTCGTGGTGCGCAGGTCACCGACATCGCGATCCTCGTGGTCGCGGCGGACGACGGCATCATGCCCCAGACGATCGAGGCGCTGAACCACGCGCAGTCGGCCAACGTGCCGATCGTGGTCGCGGTGAACAAGATCGACAAGGAAGGCGCGAACCCGGCCAAGGTCCGCCAGCAGCTCACCGAGTACAACCTGGTGGCGGAGGAGTACGGCGGAGACGTCATGTTCGTCGACGTCTCGGCTCGGCAGAACATCGGTATCCAGGAGCTCCTGGACGCCGTGCTGCTCACCGCTGACGCCGGGCTCGACCTGCGTGCGAACCCCGACAAGGACGCCCGCGGCGTCGCGATCGAAGCACGGCTCGACAAGGGCCGCGGTGCGGTGGCGACCGTCCTCATCCAGTCCGGAACGCTGCACGTCGGCGACGCCATCGTGGCGGGCACGGCGTACGGCCGCGTCCGTGCGATGACCGACGAGAACGGTGTCGCGGTCAAGGCCGCCACGCCGAGCCGCCCGGTCCAGGTGCAGGGTCTGTCCTCGGTGCCCCGCGCCGGTGACACGTTCCTCGTCACCGAAGAGGACCGCACGGCACGTCAGATCGCCGAGAAGCGTGAGGCCGCCGAGCGCAACGCCCAGCTGGCCAAGGCCCGCAAGCGCATCTCGCTCGAGGACTTCACCCGTGCACTCGAAGAGGGCAAGGTCGACTCGCTCAACCTCATCATCAAGGGTGACGTCTCCGGTGCCGTCGAGGCACTCGAGCAGTCGCTCCTGGACATCGAGGTCGACGACAGCGTCCAGCTCCGCATCCTCCACCGCGGTGTCGGTGCGATCACGGAGTCGGACATCGACCTCGCCACGATCGACAACGCCATCGTGGTCGGCTTCAACGTCCGTCCGGACGTCAAGGCCCGTGAGCGTGCGGCGCGCGAAGGCATCGACGTGCGCTTCTACTCGGTCATCTACAACGCACTCGACGACATCGAGCAGTCCCTCAAGGGCATGCTCAAGCCCGAGTACGAAGAGGTCCAGTCCGGTGTCGCCGAGATCCGAGAGGTCTTCCGCTCCTCGAAGTTCGGCAACATCGCGGGTGTCATCGTCCGCTCCGGCACGATCACGCGCAACGCCAAGGCGCGCGTCATCCGTGACGGTGTGGTCCTGGCCGACGGACTGGCGATCGAGTCGCTCCGTCGCTTCAAGGACGACGTCACCGAAGTCCGCACGGACTTCGAGGCCGGTATCGGTCTGGGCAAGTTCAACGACATCCAGATCGGTGACGAGATCGAGACCACCGAGCTCGTCGAGAAGCCGCGCGACTGATCGTGTGACCACCCTGGGCCCCGGCCTCCCCGTACGGGAGGTGCGAGTCCAGATGGGCCCCGGCCTCCCGTTCCGGGAGGTCGGGGCCCGACCCCTTTCCACGCAGAACCACCGGCGGGAAACGTCCCGCCACTGCCTCAGGAGGCACCCATGGCCGATCCGCAGCGCGCACGCAAGATGGCGGACCGCATCAAGGAAGTCGTCGCACGCCGTCTCGACAAGGGTCTGCGCGACCCGCGTCTCGGGTTCGTGACGATCACCGACGTCCGCGTGACCGGAGACCTGCAGCACGCATCGGTCTTCTACACCGTGTACGGCACCGACGAGGAACGCGCCGATTCCGCTGCCGCGCTCAAGGCGGCGACCGGCATGCTCCGCTCCGAGGTCGGCAAGAACATCACGGCGCGGCTCACCCCGTCGCTGGAGTTCATCGCCGACGCGCTGCCGGAGACCTCCGCGCACATGGAGGACCTGCTCGTGCAGGCCCAGGTGCGTGACGAGCAGGTGCGTGCCGCCTCGGTCGGCGCGACGTACGCCGGCGACGCCGACCCGTACAAGCGCGACGAGGACGAGGACGACGAGTCCGACGACGAGCAGGACGCCGAGCGGGCCTAGTCAGCGCGTGTCCGAACGCCCCGCCGCACCGTGTGCAGCGGGGCGTTCGTGCGTCCGGCGGTCGCGCCCCGGGCGGTCGTGCATCAGGCGTCCGGCAGCTGGTACCCGGTCGTGTCGTCGCCGACCGCCAGCCCGTCGCGCAGCAGCGACGCGAGCGCCCGGTCCCGCTGCTCGGCGTCCGGCCAGACCAGTTCGATCTCGGACCGGGCGACCGGTACGTCGCTCGCCCGCAGCTCGGCCATCACCAGGCCGCGCACCTGCCGGTCGCTGCCGGCGAACTTCGCCTGCTTCGGCGCGCGCGGGCCGTCGTGGTCTGGGTAGCCGGCGGCTCGCCAGGCGCAGCGGTCGGCGATCGGGCAGGCGTCGCACGCGGGGGAGCGGGAGACGCACACGAGCGCACCGAGTTCCATCACCGCAGCGTTCGTCGCAGCGGCGTCGTCGCGGTCGGCGGGCAGCACGGACTCCATCAGCGGCAGGTCGTCCTTCGCCTTCGCCGGCCCGGGTTCGCCCTGGCCGAGGAGCGCGCGCTTGAGCACCCGCCGCACGTTGACGTCCACGACCGGGTGCCGGTCGCCGTACGCGAACACCGCCACGGCCCGTGCCGTGTAGTCGCCGATGCCGGGGAGTGCGAGCAGCGCATCGACGTCCCGCGGCACGACGTTGCCGTGCTCGTTCGCGATCACGGTCGCGGCTGCGTGCAGCGCGAGCGCGCGTCTCGGGTAGCCGAGCCGGTCCCAGGCGCGCACCGCATCCGCCGGGGGTGAGGCCGCGAGGTCCGCAGGCGTCGGCCACCGGGTGAGCCACGCCTCCAGTCGGGGGACGACGCGCGCCACCTGCGTCTGCTGCAGCATGATCTCGCTGACCAGCGTGCCCCAGGCGGGGAAGCCGGGGCGACGCCACGGCAGGTCGCGGGCCTCCTGTCGGAACCAGCTGATCAACGGGGGCGCGATGTCGGGGACGCTCGCGTTGTCCACATCCGGTCGGGAGGCCCTGCTCGCGTTCACCACGACAGCCTACGGTGGACGCATGGCACGCTGGGCACCCGAAGAGACCGACACGATGGCCGCGATCGCTGCGGAGGCGATCGCGCAGGTCGGCACGAACCGGACCGTGATCGGCATCGACGGTCAGGACGGCACCGATCTCGAACACGTCGCCGCGGCGCTGGTGGCCGGTTTCCAGCAGCACGGGGTGTCCGCGATGGCCGCCGCCGCGCCGTCCACCGCCCCCGACACGCTGCGCGCCGAGGTGGTGACCCCGTTCCGCACCACCGGTGCCGGGGACGGCGTGCTGGTCGTGCACGGGCACGGGCTGTTGGCTCCCGGTGTCCGCGGTCTCTGGCGCTGGTCGCTGTGGGTCGAGCAGGAAGCGGGTCGGCTGGAACGCCGCGCGGACGTCAAGATCGCCGCCTCCGCCGTCCTCGACGTCACCGATCCCGAGCACCCCCGTCGCGAGTGGAACGACGCCTGCTGACCGGCGCTGGTAATCTCCTCTGGTGCTCGAAACCGTGCCGGACGGCATCCTCCTCGTCGACAAACCGCAGGGGATCTCCAGCCACCGCGTCGTGTCGATCGCCCGCCGCCGCCTCGGTCTGAAGAAGGTCGGGCACGCGGGGACCCTCGACCCGATGGCGACCGGGCTGCTGCTCCTGGGCATCGGGCACTCCACCCGGCTGCTGACCCACCTGGTCGGCCTCGGCAAGACCTACACCGCCACCATCCGGCTCGGCGTGTCCACGGACTCCGACGATGCCGACGGCACCCCGACCGCCGCGACCGGCGTGGCTGCCGCGGACGTCACGGACGAAGCCGTCGAACGTGCCGTCGCCCAACAGCGCGGCCAGATCGACCAGGTCCCCTCCACCGTCAGCGCGATCAAGGTCGACGGGCGCCGTGCGTACGACCTCGCGCGCAAGGGCGAGACCGTCGAGCTGCAGTCCCGCACGGTCACCGTCTCGCGGTTCGACGTCACCGGCCGGAACGACCGCACAGTCACGGTCGACGGCGCCGAGGTGCCGGTCGTCGACCTCGACGTCGTCGTGACCTGCTCGTCCGGCACGTACGTCCGGGCCCTCGCGCGCGACGTCGGCGCGGCCCTCGGCACCGGTGCCCACCTCACCGCGCTCCGCCGCACCCAGGTCGGTCCGTTCGACGTGGCCGACGCGATCGACCTCGAGGACGACGCGGTCGACGTCCGCGCTGCGCTCGCGCGTCCGGCCGTCGTGGCGCGTCGCCTGTTCTCCTCGGTGTCGCTCGACGCGGCCGCGGCGAAGGACCTGACCGACGGCAAGCGCGTCGCGGCCGACCACCCGGACTCGGACGACCCGGTGGCCGCGGTGGCGGCCGCCGACGACCGCCTCGTCGGACTGGTCTCGGTCCGGCGCGGACTGCTCCGGGTCATCACGAACTTCCCGGCGCCGGCTGCCGCTCCCGCGCCGGCTGCCGCTCCTGCGCCGGCTCCGCAGAACGGGGCGCACGCGTGATCGAGTGGTTCATGTGGGTCCAGCTCGTCGTCGCCGTCCTGGCCGGGCTGTTCGCCGTCGTGGTCGGGTTCATCGGCTGGAAGCCCAACGACTACACCGTCGGGTCCCTCGCGCTCATCGAGGTCCTGCTCCTGGCGCAGGGCGTCATCTCGATCGTGCTCCCCGCGACGGGCAGCCCGCCGGACGGCAACGCCCTCGAGTTCGGGGTGTACGCGGTGTCGGTGCTCCTGGTGCCGCCGGCTGCCATCGTCTGGGCGCTCGTCGACCGCACGAAGTGGAGCACCGTCGTCCTCGGTGCCGGTGCGTTCACCGTCGCGGTCATGGTCTACCGGATGTACCAGATCTGGTTCGCCCTGAACTGACCCCGAGCGTCATGGTGGTCCCCGCACGTCGGTAGAATCGGTGCAATGGCGACCAGATCCTCACTCGCGACCGGCATCGGCCGCGTCCTCATCGCCGTGTACGGCATCCTCGCCCTGGCGGCGACGGGCCGGAGCGTCGTCCAGATCATCGAGAAGTTCTCGTTCGCACCGTTCGCGTACACGGTGAGCGCCATCGCCGCCGTCGTGTACATCGTGGCGATGATCGCCCTGATCGTGCCCGGACGCTCCTGGTACCGGGTGGCCTGCGTGACGATCGTGTTCGAGATGACCGGTGTGCTCGTCATCGGCACGTTGTCGCTCTTCGACCGGCAGCTCTTCCCCGACGACACGATCTGGTCGTACTACGGCATGGGCTACGCCTTCGCACCGCTGGTGCTGCCGATCGCCGGTCTCTGGTGGCTCCGCAAGCACCACCGCACCGCGTCGGCCGAGCCGGTGGCCGCATCGACCACCGCCCCCGTGGGCGAGTAGGAGCAGCCGTGCAGTTCTACGACGACATCGCCGACGTGGCGGAGGGCTTCGGCCCGAGCGCCGTCACGATCGGCAAGTTCGACGGTGTGCACGTCGGGCACCGCGCGGTGATCGCGCACCTCGAGCGCGCCGCCCACGAGCAGGGCCTGGTCGCCACCGTGGTGACGTTCGACCGGCACCCGCTCAACGTCATCGACCCGCAGCACGTCCCGCCGGCGCTCACGAGCACGGCGCAGCGGCGCGAGCTCCTCGACGACGCCGGCGTCGACGCCACCCTGCTCCTCCGCTTCGACGAGCAACTGCAGTCGAAGTCGCCCGAGGCGTTCGTGTCCGAGATCCTCGTCGACACCCTGCACGCCCGGCTCGTCTTCGTCGGCAGCGACTTCCGCTTCGGGGCCAAGGGCGCCGGCGACGTCACCCTGTTGCGCGCCCTGGGGGAGCAGCACGGCTTCACGGTCGAGCTCATCGACGACGTCGACCTGGTGGACGACGTCCGACCCGACGGCGAGCGACGCGTCTCGTCGACGTGGATCCGCGAGCTCCTCGGCGACGGGCGGGTGGCCGAGGCCGCCCGGCTGCTCGGTCGTGAGCACGCGGTCCGCAGCACCGTGGTGCACGGCAACCAGCGGGGGCGGGCGATGGGGTACCCGACGGCGAACCTCGACCCGGCCTTCGAGGGCTTCGCGCCGGCCGACGGCGTCTACGCCGCCCGGGTGCTGCACGACGGCACGGTGTACCCGGCAGCCGTCTCGGTCGGCAACAACCCGACGTTCGAAGGCGTGCCGGCCAAGCAGATCGAGGCGCACCTGCTCGACGTCGACCTCGACCTGTACGGGGACCGCATCTCCGTGCTGTTCGTGTCCTACGTGCGCGGCATGGTGAAGTTCGACTCGATGGACGAGCTCGCCACGCAGATGCGCCAGGACGACCTCGACATCCGGTTGCTGCTGGGCCTGCCCACGCCGGTCTGACCTGCGACGCCACGCGCCGCGACGCCACGCGCCGCGACGCCACGCGCCGCGACGCCACGCCACGCGCCGCCACGCGACGACGCCCCCGTGACCGATCGGTCACGGGGGCGTCGTCGTGTGCGGTGACTAGCTGCCGAGGGCGTCGAGCCAGATCTTGCGGGCGTCGAGCGCTTCCTGCGCGTCCTTGATCTTGCGCGCGTCACCGGAGGCCTGCGCGTCGGCGAGCTCGGACTCGAGCTTGCCGATGGCGTCCTCGAGCTGGCTCGCGAGTCCGGTCTGCCGGGCCTTGCGCTCCGGGTTGGACTCCTTCCAGTGCGCGTCCTCGAGCCCACGCACGTGGTCCTCGATCGCCCGCAGGCGGTCCTCGATGCGGCGGACGTCCCCGCGGGGGACCTTGCCGATCTCGTCCCAGCGCCGCTGGATGCCGGTCAGGGTCTTGCGGGCCGCGACACGGTCGGTCGCCTTGAGCAGCGGCTCGGCCTCGGTGAGCAGGGCCTGCTTCGCCTCGAGGTTGCCGGAGAACTCTTCGTCCTCGGCTGCGCTCTCGGCGTGGCGCTGCTCGAACAGGACGTCGCCGGCGGCCTTGAACCGCGCCCAGAGGGCGTCGTCGTGGCGCTTGCCGGCGCGCCCGGCGTTCTTCCAGTCGTCGAGGAGCTGACGGTAGTCCGGGATCGCGTCGGACCCGCGTGACGCGAGTGCCTCGGCCTGCGACACGAGCTCCTGCTTGCGGGTGCGGGCGTCGCGGTGCTGCGCGTCGAGCTCGGAGTAGAACGCGCGGCGGTGCTGGTCGACGGTGGACCGCGCTGCGCGGAACCGCTTCCAGAGTTCGTTCGCCTCGTTCTTGGGGATGCGCGGGCCGTCGTGCTGGTGCTGCTGCCACCGGGCGAACACGTCGTCGAGCTGTGCCGTGATCTGCTTCCACTGCGCGCGCGCCGGGTCCACCGCCGCGAGCGCCTCGGCCTCTTCGACCAGGGCGGCGCGGTGTGCCAGGGCGTCGTTCAGCGCCTGCTGCGCCTGCTCCGCCTGCTCCTTGGTGAGCGAGCCGAGCTGCTCGGTGAGCGCACCCACACGGGTCTCGAGCGACTTGATGTCGCCGATGACGCGGGCTTCGGCCACCAGGGTCGTCAGGTGCTCGACCGTTCGGGCGACGTCGTTCGCCGACGCACCACGCTGGACGCGCTGCTCGGCGATCTTCACCTGCCCCTCGAGGTCGGCGTACTTCCGCGCGAAGTAGGCGAGGGCTTCTTCGGGGGTGGCGTCCGGGTACTCACCGACAGCACGTTCGGTCTCTTCGTACCGGACGTACACGGTCCCGTTCTCGTCGACCCGCCCCCAGGTCGTTGCTTCGTCAGATCCCACAGGTCTCGCCTCGATCGTGGTCGTGCATCGCCGACGTCACCGTCGGCACGGTCAGGTCGTCAGCCTATTGCACGGACGGGCTCCGCGGCCCGCTGTGAGCGTCGGCTTGTGGACTACTTCTCCTGCGCGATGGTCGCGTCGGTGATCTTCGTCGCCACCTTCGGCTCGCCGGTGCCGTCGCGGCCGGGCGACGCGATGCCCTTGTCCGCGATCTTCGACTCGAGTTCGGACAGGCCGCTCGTGACCTTCCCGACGACCGTGTAGCCGCCGGTGGAGCCGTCGAGCGTGGTGTCGCCGTAGACGATGAAGAACTGCGTCGACTGCGAGTACGGCGAGCTCGACCGCGCGATCGCGATGGTTCCCTCGTCGTAGACGCCGTCCTCCGGCACGTTCTCGAGCGGGCCGTACTCGAACCCGGCGTCGCCCGTGCCGTCACCGTTCGCCGAACCGCACTGCAGGAACTTCAGCCCGTCACTGTCGGCGAGCCGGTGGCAGGAGGTGCCGTTGTAGAACTGCTCCTTGATCAACGAGATCTCGACGCTCGCGGCCTGCGGGGCCTTCGCGCCGTCGAGCTCGATGCCGAGGTCGATCGACTTGTTGAGCGTCAACGAGCCCGTCCAGGTCGCGCCCTTCGCGATCTCCTTGCTCGGCACGTCGCCCGTGTTCGCCGCCGTGGCACTCGCCGAGGGCGTCGGTGTGGCCGTGGCGCTCGCACTGGCGTCAGCCGACCCGTTCCCCTGCGAGCCCGCGAAGGCGAGCTGCGACCCGGTGGCCAGCGCGGCGACCAGCACGAGCGCACCGGCGCCGACCAGGTTGTCGCGCACCCGCCGGCGGCGCTGCCGGTCGTGGAGTCCTCGGCGGGCCTGGTAGAGGCGGAGGCGCTCGCGCGCCTCGCGGTTGTCGCGCGCTGGGTTCTTCGGTGCCACGGTGCTGTTCTGCCCTCTCGTCGCAGTGTGCGACGAGCGTATCCGAGTCGTCACCGTCAACGGCCCGGGAGGCGCGGGGCTGTCAGTGGGTCGGCCTACGATTGCTGCATGGCAGCGGACCGGTCGAGCATGCGTGCGCCCACGACGGGCGGTCGCGCCGGGCTCGCGCAGGGTTCCGTCCCGCTCGCGGTCCGGATGCGCCCCACCAGTCTCGACGAGGTCGCGGGCCAGCAGCACCTGCTCGGTCGCGGTTCACCGCTCGTGCAGCTCGCCACCGGAACCCGCGACAACCCGGGTGGCGTCTCGGTCATCCTCTGGGGTCCTCCCGGCACCGGCAAGACGACGTTGGCGCAGGCCATCGCCCGTCAGTCGGGGCGCGAGTTCGTCGAGCTCTCCGCGGTGACCGCCGGCGTCAAGGACGTGCGCGAGGTCATGGAGAAGGCCCTCACCCACCGCGACCTCTACGGCTCCACGACGGTGCTGTTCCTCGACGAGATCCACCGGTTCAGCAAGGCACAGCAGGACGCCCTGCTGCCCGGTGTCGAGAACGGGTGGGTGATCCTCATCGCGGCCACCACCGAGAACCCGTCGTTCTCGGTCATCTCCCCGCTCCTGTCCCGGTCCCTGCTCCTGACGCTCAAGCCGCTCACCGACGCCGACCTCGGCATGCTCATCGACCGTGCGGTGGAGGACCCACGCGGTCTCGGTGGTGCGGTCGTCCTCGGTGACGAAGCACGCGGGGCCATCGTCCGGTTGGCCTCCGGTGACGCCCGACGCGCCCTCACCGCGCTCGAGGCCGCTGCGGCGTCGGCCACCGCCGCCCAGGACGACGAGGACGACACCGTGCCGGTTGTCGACGCGGACACCGTCGCCGCAGCCGTCGACCGTGCGCTGCTGCGGTACGACCGACAGGGCGACGAGCACTACGACGTCATCAGCGCCTTCATCAAGTCGGTGCGGGGGAGCGACGTCGACGCCGCACTGCACTACCTCGCGCGGATGATCGAGGCGGGCGAGGACTCGCGGTTCATCGCGCGCCGGATCATCATCTCGGCGTCCGAGGACATCGGCATGGCCGACCCGCAGGCGCTCTCCATCGCCGTCGCGGCGGCGCAGGCCGTGCAGCTCATCGGGATGCCCGAGGGGCGCATCCCACTGGCCGAGGCAGTGGTGTACCTGGCGACCGCGCCGAAGTCGAACGCCGCTTACAACGGCGTGAACGCGGCGATGGCGGACGTCAAGGCCGGCCGGATGGGCACCGTGCCGATGCACCTGCGCGACGCGCACTACGCCGGGGCCAAGCGACTCGGCCACGGCAAGGGGTACGTCTACTCGCACGACGCCGAGCACGGGGTCGCCGAGCAGCAGTACCTACCCGATGCGCTCGAGGGCACCGAGTACTACACCCCGACCACGAACGGGTACGAGCGCGAGGTCGGTCCGCGGCTCGAACGACTCCGGAAGATCACCCGCGGGCAGTAGGACGGCACGTCGAGTTCCTGCTAGCATTGCCGGGCCTACGTCCTGGTCCTCGAGCACGGCTGCGTCGAGGACAGAGTGCCACTCCGGTGGTACGGGGGCAGAGGTTCGGACTGTAGCCGTCCGATCCCACAGGCTCATCCCTCTGGATCCCGTCGTCGGGGCCACGAGCACTCGCGTGCCCGGCCTCCGGTGAGTATTCAGTTCGAACAGAGAAAAGGACCCTGTGTCTACCAAGTCACGTACCCGCAGCAAGACCCGCCTCTCGCGCGCACTCGGCATCCCGCTGACGCCGAAGGCGGCCCGTTACCTCGAGAAGCGCCCCTACGGCCCCGGTGAGCACGGCCGTACGCGCCGTCGTGCGGACAGCGACTACGCCGTCCGCCTCCGAGAGAAGCAGCGTCTGCGCGCCCAGTACGGCATCCGCGAGAAGCAGCTCCGCATCGTCTTCGAAGAGGCCCGCAAGACGAAGGGCCTCACCGGTGAGAACCTGGTCGAGCTCCTCGAGCAGCGCCTCGACGCCCTCGTGGTCCGGGCCGGCTTCGCCCGCACCACCGCGCAGGCCCGTCAGCTGATCGTGCACCGTCACCTGCTGGTCGACGGCAAGCTCGTGGACCGCCCCTCCTTCCGCGTCAAGGAGGGCCAGCTGATCCACGTCAAGCCGAAGTCCGAGTCGATGGAGCCCTTCCAGGTCGCCGCTGCCGGTGGCCACCAGGAAGTCCTGCCGAAGGTCCCGGGTTACCTCGAGGTCGAGATCGACAAGCTCCAGGCCCGCCTCGTGCGTCGCCCGAAGCGCGCCGAGGTCCCCGTGACCTGTGAAGTGCAGCTCGTCGTCGAGTACTACGCAGCTCGCTGATCCACTGATCACACCCGAACGGCGGGTCGTCCTCTCGAGGACGGCCCGCCGTTCGGCGTTCCGGCCCCGAAGTGCCCGGCGACTAAGCTTGTCCGGGCATGCACCGCCAGGGTGCACAGAGGGAGAGGCACCGTGAAGCAGCTGTTCTTCGTCGCGGTCGGCGTCGTCATCGGGTTCGCCGTGGCGCACCAGGTCGCCAGGACCCCCGGAGGCGCACGGCTCTTCGCCGTCGTCGACGCGAGCACGAAGGCCTTCACGGGCGCGGTCGCCGACGGGTACCGGTCCCGCGGGGCCGAGCTCCGCACCGACGTCTGAGTCGTCGAGCTCCACCGCGGTCCGGCCGCACCGTCGTCCCGCCTCCACCTCCCACCCCCGAGCTGAACCCAGGAAGCACCATGCAGACCGCAGAGATCCGCCGCCGTTGGCTCCAGTACTTCGGTGACCGCGGCCACACCGTCGTCCCGTCCGCGTCCCTCGTCTCCGACGACCCGTCGCTCCTCTTCACGGTCGCCGGTATGGTGCCGTTCATCCCGTACCTGACCGGGCTCGTCCCCGCGCCGTACCCCCGTGCCACGAGCGTCCAGAAGTGCATCCGCACGAACGACATCGAAGAGGTCGGCAAGACCCCTCGCCACGGCACGTTCTTCCAGATGAACGGCAACTTCTCGTTCGGCGACTACTTCAAGGAGCAGGCGATCCAGTTCGCCTGGGAGTTCCTGACGAACCCCGAGTCCGACGGCGGACTCGGCTTCTCGCCCGACGACCTCTGGGTGACGGTCTACGAGGACGACGACGAGGCGATCGCCTTCTGGAAGCAGCACTCCTCCCTGCCCGAAGAGCGCATCCAGCGCCTCGGCAAGGACACGAACTACTGGTCCACCGGCCAGCCCGGACCCGCAGGACCCTGCTCGGAGATCTTCTTCGACCGCGGGCCCGAGTACGGCATCGACGGTGGCCCGGCCACCGACGACGACCGGTACGTCGAGATCTGGAACCTCGTGTTCATGCAGTACCAGATCGCGGACGTCCGCTCGAAGTACGACTTCGAGATCACCGGCGAGCTGCCGAACAAGAACATCGACACCGGCATGGGGCTCGAGCGCGTCGCCTTCATCAAGCAGGGCGTCGACAACATGTACGAGATCGACCAGGTCCGCCCGGTCCTCGACCGCGCGTCCGAGATCTCCGGCCGCCGCTACGGCGCCGTGCACGAGGACGACGTCCGCATGCGGGTCATCGCGGACCACGTGCGCTCCGCGCTCATGCTCATCGCCGACGGCGTGAGCCCGTCGAACGAGGGCCGCGGGTACATCCTGCGTCGTCTGCTGCGCCGCACGGTCCGTGCGATGCGCCTGCTCGGCGTCGAGACCGCGACCTTCCCGGAGCTGTTCCCGGCGTCCCGCGACGCGATGCGCGACGCCTACCCCGAGGTCGCCTCCGACTACGACCGCATCGCGCGGATCGCCTACGCGGAAGAGGAGACGTTCCTCCGCACGCTCGCGCAGGGCACGACGATCCTCGACGTCGCCGTCGAGCGCGCGAAGCAGGACGGTGCACCGTCCATCGGCGGGGACACCGCGTTCCTGCTGCACGACACCTTCGGGTTCCCGATCGACCTGACGATGGAGATGGCCGAGGAGGCCGGTGTCCACGTCGACCGGACCGCGTTCGAGACCCTGATGTCCGAGCAGCGTGCCCGGGCGAAGGCCGACGCGAAGAGCAAGAAGACCGCGATCGCCGACCTGAGCGTGTACAGCGCGTTCCGGGCGAAGGGCGAGACGGTCTTCCTCGGCTACGACGCGCTCGAGGCCGAGACGAACGTGCTCGGCATCATCGTCGGGGGCGTCAGCGTGGACCGTGCCGTGGCGGGCGACATCGCCGAGGTCATCCTCGGCGAGACGTCGCTGTACGCCGAGTCCGGCGGGCAGGACGCCGACCAGGGATCGATCGTCGGCAACGGCTTCGACCTCGAGGTCCTCGACGTCCAGCGTCCCGTCGCCGGCCTCTGGAGCCACACCGTCCAGGTCCGCTCCGGTGAGGTCGGCGTGGGCGACGCGGCGAGCACCGTCGTCGACGCCGAGTACCGCCGCGGCGCCACGCAGGCGCACTCCGCGACGCACCTGGTGAACGCCGCGCTCCGCGACATCCTCGGCCCCGAGGCACTGCAGGCGGGCTCGTACAACAAGTCCGGGTACATGCGCCTCGACTTCTCGTGGTCGCAGCCGATCTCGCTCGCGACCCGTTCGGAGATCGAGGAGGTCGTCAACACCGCGATCCGCACCGACCTTGAGGTCTCGACCCGCATCATGCCGATCGACGAGGCGAAGGCACTCGGCGCACAGGCGCTCTTCGGCGAGAAGTACGGCGCCGAGGTCCGCATGGTCGACATCGGCGGACCGTGGTCCCGCGAGCTCTGCGGTGGCACGCACGTCGCGTCGAGCGCCCAGATCGGCCTCGTCAACCTGGTGGGGGAGTCGAGCGTCGGTTCGACCAACCGCCGTGTCGAGGCGCTCGTCGGGCTCGAGGGCTTCCGCGACCTCGCGGTCGAGCGGACCATCGTCTCGCAGCTCTCCAGCGCCTTGAAGGCGCCCCGTGCCGACCTGCCCACGCGCGTGCAGTCGCTCATGGAGGACCTCCGGACCGCGCAGAAGAAGATCGCCGAGTACGAGTCGGCGAACCTGCAGCAGCGGGTCCCGTCGATCGCCCGCACCGCGACGACCGTCGGAACGACCACGGTCGTGGCCGAGACCGTCGACGGCCTGCAGTCCGGCGACGACCTGCGCTCCCTGGCGACCGGTGTGCGCGCGCAGCTCGGTGACGGTGCTGCCGTCGTCGTGCTCGGCGCCGTGGTGAGCGGGAAGCCGATCGTCATCGTGGCGACCAACGACGCGGCGCGCTCCGCCGGTGTCCAGGCGGGTCCGCTCGCCAAGGAGGCCGCCGGCGTGCTCGGTGGCGGCGGCGGCGGCAAGCCGGACCTGGCGCAGGGTGGCGGGACCGACCCGGCCGCGCTCCCGGCCGCGCTCCGTGCCGTGACCGCCCGGATCGCGGGCTGATCGTGGCGATCCGGTCCGGGCGGCGGCTCGGCGTGGACGTCGGCCGCGCCCGGATCGGGATCGCCGTGTGCGACCGCGACGGGTTGCTGGCGACGCCGGTCGAGACCGTGCGTCGTGACGACTCGTCCGACCTGCGTCGGATCCTCGAGATCGCCGACGAGTACGACGCCCTCGAGCTCGTCGTCGGACTGCCCTTGTCGATGTCCGGCGGCGACACACCGTCCACGGACGACGCTCGGGCGTTCGCGGCCCGGATCGCCGAGCACCGTCCGGTCCGGCTGGTCGACGAGCGGCTGTCCACCGTGACCGCCCAGCGTGGCCTGCACCAGGCCGGCAAGAACACGAAGAAGTCGCGCTCCGTGATCGACCAAGCGGCCGCTGTTATCATTCTGCAACACGCGCTCGACCACGAACGCAGTGCCGGTGCCCCTCCGGGCACCACGCTTCCCTGACAGGGCGACCCGCCGCGACCCGGCAGCCCTTCCGTCACCCGAGGACGACGGTGCCCAGGCGGAGTTCCCCACCGAGAGACCGAGAACCGTTGGCAGACGATCTGGACTGGAACGCGATCATCGCGCCCGGCAACGAAGCCGAGCGGCGGAAGACGACTTCCGACCGCGCAGCAGGTACCGATGACCGTGACGACTCCGTGCGGGTGGCCCCGCAGCCGGACCGTCCGATGTCCCGCCGCGAGGCCCGCGCACTCGAAGCGGAGCGCGCTCGTCGCGACGCCGCCGCCGCGGGGACCGAGCCCGACCCGACGCCCGACGGGCCCGTCAGTCCGGACGACCGCGTCGACACCGACTCGACCGCTCCGCGCGAGCAGTCGGCGCCGGAGCCCGCGTCACCGCAGCAGGCGGCCCCCGGCCTCCATCCCGAGGTCGCCGCGCTCCTGACCGGCGAGGTGCCGTCAGCTCCCACGGCCGGCGGAGCCGGGTCCGACGGGCCCGACCGTCCCGACGACGCCGGGCGCACCGGCGGCGGTGGAGCCGCGGGAGGCGGCGGCCGCGGCGGGCGTGGCGGACGCGGTGGAGCCTCCAGGCCGCCGCGCGAACCGCGCCCGAAGCGCCGACGCGGGCCGCTCATCGCCGGCATCGTGATCGTCGCGGTGGTCGTGGCCGGCGGGGTCAGCGCGTACGCGTTCGCCGCGCCGAAGATCCAGCAGATCGTCGCCGCGGTCAGCGGGTCGAGCGAGCCGGACGACTACACCGGGACCGGCAAGGCGAAGGTCACCATCACCATCAAGCAGGGCGACATCGGCGAGAACGTCGCCGCGACGCTGCAGCGCAGCGGCGTCGTGAAGGACTCGAAGGTCTTCTACAAGCTGCTGCTGGCCTCGCCCGACGTCCAGTTCCAGCCGGGCTCGTACTCGCTGAAGAAGCAGATGAGCTCGAAGTCGGCGCTGGCGGCGCTGCAGGACGAGGACAACCGCGTGCAGGCCTCGATCGTGATCCCCGAGGGCACCGCGCTGGCGGACATCGAAGCCGGCATGGTCTCGAAGGCCGGCCTGACGAAGACCGAGGTCGCGAAGGCCGCGAAGAACCTGTCCGCGTACGACCTGCCGTCCGGCGTGACGACGCTCGAGGGCTGGCTGTTCCCCGCGACGTACCCGATCAACCCGGGCTGGAGCGCGGAGCAGTACTTCGCGTCGATGGTCGACACCATGAAGGAGCACCTGGCGGCCGCGGGCGTCAAGGAGGCCGACCAGGAGCGCGTCATCGTGTTCGCGTCGCTCGTGCAGAAGGAAGCCGGCCTGGCAGCCGACTACCCGAAGGTCGCGCGGGTGTTCCAGAACCGGCTCGACCAGGGCATGCGCCTGCAGTCCGACGCCACGGTCGCCTACGGCACGGGCAACACGCACACCGTGACGACGACGGACGCCGAGCGCGCCGACGAGTCGAACCCGTACAACACCTACGTGCACGAGGGACTGCCGCCGGCACCGATCTCGAACCCCGGTGACATCGCGATCAAGGCCGTCACGAACGAGGCGCCGGGCAAGTGGCTCTACTTCGTGACGGTGAACCTGGAGACCGGCGAGACGGTGTTCTCGGACACCTACGACCAGCACCTCGTCGCCGTGGACC
Organism: Curtobacterium sp. JUb34; assembly: GCF_003755065.1. NCBI lineage: Bacteria > Bacillati > Actinomycetota > Actinomycetes > Micrococcales > Microbacteriaceae > Curtobacterium > Curtobacterium sp. JUb34. The sequence continues at coordinate 264,957 of NZ_RJVH01000002.1, forward strand.
AGTTCCAGGCGTGGCTCCGGGCGCACCCCGACTACCAGTAGAGCGGCGACGTCGCACGTCGGTGCGCTGTGGGAGGATTGCAGCATGCTTCGTTGGTTGACTGCTGGTGAGTCCCACGGACCCGAACTGATCGCGATGCTCGAGGGCCTGCCCGCGGGTGTCCCGGTGTCGTTCGAGTCCATCCGTACCGATCTCGCGCGCCGCAAGCTCGGCTACGGTCGTGGCTCGCGCATGAAGTTCGAACAGGACGAGCTGCACGTGTCCGGCGGTGTCCGGCACGGGTACTCGCTCGGCAGCCCGATCGCGATCCGGATCGGCAACACCGAGTGGCCGAAGTGGGTCGAGGTCATGAACCCCGAACCCGTCGAGTCCACCGAGATGTCGCGCGGCCGCAGCGCCCCGCTGACGCGCCCCCGACCGGGCCACGCCGACCTGGTCGGCATGCAGAAGTACGGCTTCGACGAAGCCCGCCCGATCCTCGAGCGCGCGAGCGCCCGTGAGACCGCGGCCCGCGTCGCACTCGGGGCGGTCGCCAAGTCCTTCCTCGCCGAACTCGGCATGCGGTCGGTGGCGCACACCCTGCAGGTCGGTACGGTTCGCGTGCCGGACGGCACCGACCTGCCGCTGCCCGACGACGTCGACCGTCTCGACGACGACCAGTTGCGGTGCTTCGACGCGGACACCTCGGCCCGCATGGTGACCGAGGTCGAGGCCGCGAAGAAGGACGGGGACACCCTGGGTGGCGTCGTCGAGGTGCTGTTCTACGGCGTCCCGCCCGGGCTCGGCTCGCACGTGCAGTGGGACCGACGGCTCGACGCGCGCCTGGCCGCCGCCATCATGGGCATCCAGGCGATCAAGGGCGTCGAGGTCGGCGACGGCTTCGCGACCGCCGGTCGTCGCGGCTCCGCCGCCCACGACGAGCTCTACCGTGAAGACGGCGAGATCTACCGCACGAGCGACCGGGCCGGTGGCACCGAGGGCGGCATGTCCACGGGGACCGTCCTGCGCGTCCGTGCCGGCATGAAGCCGATCGCGACCGTGCCGCACGCGCTGCACACCGTCGACGTCGTCTCGGGCGAGGACGCCTCGGCGCACCACCAGCGTTCCGACGTCTGCGCGGTCCCGGCCGCCGGCGTCGTGGCCGAGGCGATGGTGGCCCTCGTGCTCGCCGACGCCGTGCTCGAGAAGTTCGGCGGCGACAACGTCGTCGAGACCAAGCGCAACCTCGACGCCTACCTCGCGTCGATCCCGGAGACGCTCCGCACCCGTCGGACGGAGCCGGCGGCACCGGCCGACGCGTCGTGACCGCGCGCGGCGGCGGTGCTGCGTCTGGCGGCGCAGCGCCCCGCGACGCTGCGTCCGGCGGCCCGGCGGCCCACGACGCTGCGTCCGGCGGCCCGGCGGCCCACGACGCTGCATCCGGCGGCGCGGCGCGGGGTCCAGCTGCGCCCGTCGTCGTGATCGGCCCGATGGGAGCCGGCAAGTCCAGCGTCGGCAAGCGCGTCGCCAAGGCGCTAGGGGTGCCGTTCACCGACACCGACCGGGTGATCGTCCGCGAGCACGGGCCCATCCCCGGCATCTTCGCGGACCGCGGTGAACCCGCCTTCCGCGCCCTCGAGGCCGACGCGGTCCGCACCGCACTCGGCACCGGGGGCGTCATCGCCGTCGGCGGCGGAGCGGTGACGCACGCCGACACCCGTGAGGCACTGACCGGTGCCCGCATCGTCCTGCTCACCGTCTCGCCCGAGGCCGTCGCCGAGCGGATCGCCGGCTCGGACCGGCCCCTGCTCGCGAACGGCGGCATCGACGCCTGGCAGACGATCATGGACGAGCGTGCGGCGACCTACGCCGAACTCGCGCACGTCGTGGTCGACACCTCGCGCCGTCCGATGTCCCGGGTGGTCGACGAGGTCGTCACCTGGCTGCGCAGCGACAGCAGCGACAGCAGCGACAGCAGCGACGACACCAGCACCACCACTGAAGGAGCACCGTGACCGACCCGATCCTGCCCGCAGGGACCACCGAGATCCGCGTCGGCGGTGACGACGGCTACGTGGTGGCGGTCGGCTCGGGCCTGCTCGGCTCGCTCCCCGCAATCCTCGGCCCTCGCGTCGCCAAGGTCCTGATCGTGCACGCCCCGACCCTCGGCGCGCGGGCGAACGACCTGCGCGACCTGCTCGTCGACGCCGGCCTCGAAGCCCTCATCGCCGAGGTCCCCGACGCCGAGGGCGCGAAGCGCATCGAGGTCGCGTCGTTCTGCTGGCAGATCATGGGCCAGTCCGACTTCACCCGCACCGACGCGGTCATCGGCCTCGGCGGCGGCGCCGTCACCGACCTGGCCGGCTTCGTCGCCGCGACCTGGCTGCGCGGCGTGCCGTACGTGGCGGTGCCGACGAGCGTGCTCGGCATGGTGGACGCCAGCGTGGGTGGGAAGACCGGCATCAACACGAACGAGGGCAAGAACCTGGTCGGCGCCTTCTCCGCCCCCCGCGCGGTCGTGGCCGACCTCGACCTCGTCCGGACCCTGCCGCGCAACGAGATCCTGACCGGTTTCGCCGAGATCGTGAAGGCCGGGTTCATCGCCGTACCGGAGATCCTCGACATCGTCGAGGCGGACGTCGACCGCGTCACGGACCCGACGACGCCGGAGTTCCGCCGGGTGGTCGAACTCGCCATCGCCCTGAAGGCCGAGGTCGTGTCGGACGACTTCACCGAGCAGGGTCGTCGCGAGATCCTGAACTACGGCCACACGCTCGGACACGCCATCGAGCACGCGGAGCGGTACCAGTGGCGCCACGGCGCGGCGGTGTCGGTCGGCATGGTGTTCGCCGCGGAGCTCGCACGTCTGACGGGGCACCTCGACGACGCGACCGTGGACCGGCACCGGGCGATCCTGGACTCCCTGGACCTGCCGACGTCGTACGGGATCGGCCGGTGGCAGGGCCTCCTCGCCGCGATGCGTCGCGACAAGAAGGCCCGTGCCGGCATGCTCCGGTTCATCATCCTCGACGGGGTCGGCAAGCCGGTGGTCCTCGAGGGCCCGGAGGACCACCTGCTCTTCACCGCGTACCAAGAGGTCGGCGTCTAGTACTTCCGCGGTCTCCTCCCGGCTCGGACCGGTGGTGCACGACGCTCACGGCGCGGTGTCTCGGCATCGTCTCGACCGGGAAACACCGTCGAAACGATGCGCCGCTAGCGTCACCGCATGTCCCGTGCAGCCCTCGCCCCGTTCCCGACCGAACTCCGTGTCGGCGTCCCCGGCTGGCTCCGCGACGCGCAGGCCGCTGCACCGGAGTACCTCGGCACCCGAGCGGAACGGTTCGCGCTCGTCAACGCCCTCGCCGAACGGAACGTCGAGGAGGGCACCGGCGGCCCGTTCGCCGCGGCCGTCGTCGACGAGGACACGGGTGCGGTCGTCGCGCTCGGGGTGAACCTCGTGCTGCACGCGAACGTGTCGTCGATGCACGCCGAGGTCGTCACCCTCGGACTCGCACAGGCTCGGACGGGCGCCTGGAACCTTGGCCGCGACGTCGGGCACCGGCGTGTGCTGGTCGTGAACGCCCAACCGTGCGTGATGTGCCTCGGCGCGCTGCTGTGGTCGGGCGTCTCGGCGCTGGAGTTCGCCGCGGACGGTGCCACGGTCGAGCGCATCACGGGCTTCGACGAGGGACCGGTGCCGGGGGACTGGCGCGAGCAGCTCGTGGCGCGGGGCATCGACGTGCACCAGGAGCACGACACGGGTGCCGAGGCCGCGCTCGAGCGCTACCGCGACCTGGTCGAGTCCGGCGTCACCGCGCGCTACAACGGCAGCGGCGCCTGACCCGGCGTCAGCGCAACACCCGCCGCGTCCGTCGCCACCACCACTTGACCTGCATCGACGATCGGTCGTCCGCCGGCCGTGGAACGCCCCGAACCAGCTGACGACCGCCGCCACGATCGCCGCGCCGGCGGCGATGCACGCCGCGATCAGTGCTGTCTCCACGGGGAGAGCCTGCGGCAGTGGGCGCGACCCGACGAGGCACGGGTGCCGATCTGTGGATGCCGGACCGCGCCTCCCGGCCCGTGCAGGAGGACGCGTCCACCTGGCGGACCCAGCAGCGGGGAGCAGACTGACGACGTGCCCAACCCACCCCGCCTGAGCGACCTGTCCGGCTCGCAGGAGGCCGACACCGGCACCCTCCGGTCCCGCGGCCGCCGGTTCACCGAACTCCTGTCGATCGCCCGGCGCCACCGCCTCGTGCCGTTCCGCCGCCTCGACTTCTCGCACGACCCCGCCACCTCCGACCTGCGCAGAAGCCAGGCCGAGCACCTGCGGCGTGCGCTCGAGGAGGCCGGCGGCGGGTTCGTGAAGATGGGGCAACTGCTGTCCACGCGCGACGACCTGCTCCCCGAGGAGTGGACCGAGGGGCTCGCGCACCTGCAGCGCAACGTCACCGCCGCTCCCGCCGACCAGGTGCTCGCCCTGCTCGAACGGGAGCTCGGCGCCCCGGTCGACCAGGTGTTCGCGTCCTTCGACCCGGTGCCCGTCGCGGCGGCCTCGATCGCCCAGGTCCACCGCGCCCGCCTGCCCGACGGCACCGCGGTCGCGGTCAAGGTGCAGCGGCCGGGGATCGACGCCGCGGTGCGCCGTGACGTCGACATCGCGCTCCGCGTCGTCCGCTTCCTGGCGCGGTGGTCGACCGAGGCCCGGCAGGTCGGCGTGCAGGACGTGGCCGCGCAGTACGCCGACGACCTGGTCCGCCAGGTCGACTTCGTCTCCGAGCTGCGGAACCTCACCGCCCTGCGTGCGGCGCAGGCACGCAGCGCCCGCCCCGACGAGGTCCGGTTCCCGGACCCGTACCCCGAGCTGTCCGGACGCCGCGTGCTCGTGATGGAGTTCCTGGAGGGCGACACGCTCAGCGCGATCCGCGCCGAGCGCGCGGACCGCGACCTGGACGGCCCGATGCGCGCGATCCTGCGCGCGTTCCTGCGCCAGGTCGTCTTCGACGGCCTGTACCACGCCGACCTGCACCCGGGGAACGTCCTGGTGCTGCCCGACGGGCGGCCCGCGTTGATCGACTTCGGATCGGTCGGGAGGCTCGACCCGACCCTCAGGGACACGGTCCAGGACCTGCTGGTCGCCTACCTGCAGGACGACACGTCGCGGATCGCCGATGCGGTCCTGCGGATGGCGCCGGTGCGCGACGCGCACGACGAGCCCGACTTCCGTCGGGACATCGCGCGCTTCGTCGCCGACGAGCTCGGACCGGGCGCCCGCATCGGGGTCGAGACCGTGGACGACGCGGTCGAGGTCTTCGGGCGCTACCGGCTCAAGCCGCCGCCGGACTTCGTCGCCGCCGCGCGGGCCCTGGCGATCTTCGAGGGCACCCTCCGGACGCTCGCACCGTCGTTCGACCTGCTCGAGGAGTCCCGCGGGCTCGCCCGTGAGCAGATCACCGACCAGTTGCGCCCCGGCAAGCTCCGCGACCTGGCGGCCAAGGAACTCATCGGTGTCGTCTCCGCGGCACGACGGCTGCCGCGCCGGGTCGACCGGATCGGCGAGGCGATCGAGACCGGCAAGTTCACCGTGAACATCCGGCTGTTCGCGGACCGCCGCGACCGGGAGCTCGTGTCCGGCATGGTCCGGCGCATCCTGCTCGTGCTGCTCGGAGCCGGTGCCGGCATCCTGGCGATCGTGTACCTGGCGCTGCCCGCCCGACCCGACGCGGCGATCTCGACCGTGGTCGCCGGAGCCCTGCTCGGGGGAGCGGCCGTGGTGCTGCTCGGCTGGGCGGCGATCGACGCCTGGCGCGCCCGACGGCGACGCTGATGGCGACGGGCGGGCGTCCGCTACACTCGTCCGGGGCCGAGCGCGGCCCGAAGACCTTTCACAACACGACCGAACGGGACACCGAAGACTCATGGCCAGTACCACTGACATCAAGAACGGCGCCGTTCTCATCATCGACGGCCAGCTGTGGTCGGTCGTGGAGTTCCAGCACGTCAAGCCCGGCAAGGGTGGCGCGTTCGTCCGCACCAAGCTGAAGAACGTCGTCTCCGGCAAGGTCGTCGACCGCACCTTCAACGCCGGCGCGAAGATCGACACCGCGGTGGTCGACCGCCGTGACTACCAGTTCCTCTACGAGGACGGCGACTCGTACGTGTTCATGGACACCGACACCTACGACCAGATCCCGGTCTCGGCGACGGTCGTCGGCGACGCGAAGAACTACCTGCTCGAGTCCGCGATGGTCACCATCGCGATGAACGAGGGCAACCCGCTCTACGTCGAGCTCCCGACGTCGATCGTGACCGAGGTCGAGACCGAGCCGGGCCTGCAGGGCGACCGTTCCTCCGGTGGCACCAAGGACGCGACCATCATCGCGACCGGTCACCGCATCCAGGTTCCGCTCTACCTCGAGAGCGGTACCACGGTGAAGATCGACACGCGCGACGGCAGCTTCCTCGGCCGCGTCAACTCCTAGGCGACGTCCGTATGAGTGCTCGTTCGAAGGCCCGCAAGCGCGCCCTCGACATGCTGTACGTGGCCGAGGTGCGTGAGCTCCCGATCGCGGACGTGCTGGCCACCGAGACGGTCCGCCACCTGGACCAGCCCGAGCGCGCCTCGAGCTGGGACTACGCGCGGCAGATCGTGACGGGTGTCGACGACGCCCGTCACGAGATCGACTCCGTCATCGTCGACCATGCCCAGGGGTGGTCGATCGCCCGGATGCCGGTCCTCGACCGCTGCATCCTGCGGATGGCCGTCTGGGAGCTCCGGTTCAACCCGGAGGTGCCCGACGCGGTCGCGATCGCCGAGGCCGTCGAGCTCGCCCAGTCGCTCTCGACCGAGGACTCCGCGGGCTTCGTGAACGGTGTCCTCGGAGCCGTCGCCGGCGGCCGTGCACCGTCCGGTCGGACGGTCGCAGGGGACCCGGAGTCCCGTTAGGCTTGTCCCCGTCAGCATCCTTTAATGCCGTCCAGTGAGGCGGGGAAGGGGGTCGACGTGGGTACCAGAACGGTCCTGCAGCAACCCGACATCACGCGCGCTCTGACGCGCATCGCACACGAGATCCTCGAGGCCAACCACGGCGGCTCGGACCTCGTGCTCCTGGGGATCCCGACCCGCGGCGCGGTCCTGGCGGAACGGCTCGGCCGGATCCTGGCCGACATCGAGCCGGAGTGGGCATCGGCCGCTGGCGGCATCGGGACCGAGCGTGTCGGCACGCTCGACGTCACGATGCACCGCGACGACCTCGGCCACGGCATCGGCCGCGCACCGCACCGCACCGTCATCCCCGCCGGCGGCATCGACGGCAAGGTCGTCGTGCTCGTCGACGACGTCCTGTACTCGGGCCGCACGGTCCGGGCAGCGCTCGACGCCCTGCAGGGGATCGGCCGCCCGCGTGCCGTCCGCCTCGCCGTGCTCGTCGACCGTGGCCACCGCGAGCTGCCGATCCGCGCCGACCACGTCGGCAAGAACCTGCCGACCGCGTCCGACGAGCGGGTCACCCTGCACCTGTCCGAGACCGACGGCGACGACACCGTGTTCATCGAGCAGGGGGTGGCGTGATGCGGCACCTGCTCTCCACCGCCGACCTGTCGCGCGACCAGGCCGTGCACATCCTCGACGTCGCCGAGGAGATGGCCGAGGTCAACACGCGCGAGGTCCGGAAGCTCCCGGCGCTGCGCGGCAAGACCGTCGTGAACCTGTTCTTCGAGGACTCGACGCGCACGCGCATCTCGTTCGAAGCGGCAGCCAAGCGCCTGTCGGCCGACGTCATCAACTTCGCGGCCAAGGGCTCGAGCGTCTCCAAGGGCGAGTCCCTGAAGGACACCGTGCAGACCCTCGGCGCCATGGGCATCGACGGGATCGTGATGCGGCACGGCTCGTCCGGTGCCCCGCGCGTGCTCGCCGACGCCGACTGGATCGACGTCCCCGTGGTGAACGCCGGCGACGGGACGCACGAGCACCCGACGCAGGCGCTGCTCGACGCCTTCACCATGCGCCGCCGCCTGCACGGTGCGGGGTCGCGCGGACAGGGCCTCGACGGCGTCCGGGTCCTGATCGTCGGCGACGTGCTGCACAGCCGCGTCGCCCGGTCGAACGCGTGGCTGCTCCGGACCCTCGGCGCGAGCGTGACCTTCGCCGCGCCGCCGACGCTGCTGCCCGCGACGACGACGCCGTTCGGGGCGGCCGTGCACCACGACCTCGACGCAGCACTGGCCGAGGACCCGGACGTCGTGATGACGCTCCGCATCCAGCAGGAGCGGATGAACGACGCGTTCTTCCCGAACCCGCGCGAGTACACGCGGCACTGGGGCCTGACGGCTGCGCGGTTCGCTCGGCTGTCGGAGCGCACGCTGATCATGCACCCCGGTCCGATGAACCGCGGGCTGGAGATCGCGGGCATCGCGGCCGACGACCCGCGCTCGACGGTGGTCGAGCAGGTCGAGAACGGCGTCTCGGTCCGCATGGCGGTCCTCTACCTGGCCCTGACCGGCAGTGACCCGACCACCACCGAAGCGAAGGAGTCAGCCGCATGACCGCTCACCTGATCCGCGGCGCGCAGCTGGTCGACGGCTCGCGCGCCGACATCCGTCTGCAGGACGGCCGCATCACGGCGGTCGGGTCCGGTGTGGACGCGGGCGGCGCGACGGTGGTCGACGCCGACGGGCTCATCGCCCTGCCCGGCCTCGTCGACCTGCACACCCACTTGCGCGAGCCCGGGCACGAGGAGTCCGAGACGGTCCTGACGGGTTCGCGCGCCGCAGCGGCCGGGGGCTTCACTGCCGTGAACGCGATGGCGAACTCGAGCCCGGTCGCCGACACCGCCGGTGTCGTCGAGCAGGTCCAGGCGCTCGGCGACGACGCCGGCTACGTCACCGTCCGCCCGATCGGCGCGGTGTCGCAGGGGCTGCAGGGCACGCACCTGTCCGAGATCGGTGCCATGGCGACCTCGCGGGCGAAGGTCCGGGTGTTCTCGGACGACGGTTCCTGCGTCGCCGACCCGCTGCTCATGCGCCGCGCGCTCGAGTACATCAAGGGCTTCGGCGGTGTGCTCGCGCAGCACGCGCAGGAACCCCGCCTGACCATCGGCGCGCAGATGAACGAGGGCCGGCTGTCGTCGGAGCTCGGGCTCGCGGGCTGGCCGGCCGTGGCGGAAGAGGCGATCATCGCCCGTGACGTCCTGCTCGCCGACCACGTGGGCGCACGACTGCACGTCTGCCACGTGTCGACCGCCGGCAGCGTCGAGGTGATCCGCTGGGCCAAGTCCCGCGGCATCGACGTCACCGCCGAGGTCACGCCGCACCACCTCGTGCTCACCGAGGACCTCATCGCCGGGCACGACGGCGCCCCCGGGTACGACGCCCGCTACAAGGTGAACCCGCCGCTCCGGGCACGCGAGGACGTCGACGCCCTGCGCGCGGCCCTGGCCGACGGCACCATCGACATCGTCGCGACCGACCACGCACCGCACACCGCCGAGGCGAAGTGCTGCGAGTGGCCGGCCGCGGCGAACGGCATGGTCGGCCTCGAGTCGGCGCTCAGCGTCGTGCAGTCCGCCGTCGTCGCGTCGGGCCAGCTCGACTGGGCCGACGTCGCACGGGTCCTGTCCGAGGCGCCAGCCCGCATCGGCCAGGTGGAGGGCCACGGCCAGCGACTCGCCGAGGGCGCACCCGCCGAGGTCACGCTCTACGACCCGTCGGCCAGCCGCGAGTTCGCGGTCGCCGACCTCGCCGGACAGTCGCAGAACTCGCCGTACCTCGGCATGACCCTGCCCGGCCGGGTCGTCGCGACGTTCCACCTGGGCGCGCCGACGGTGCTCGACGGCCGCCTGGTGGACGCCGACACCGTGGCCGCGCACGCCGCGGCGCTCCGGACGGGGGCGCGCGCATGAGCGGCGACGCCGCGCGCTGGCTGCTCGGCGGGGTGATCCTGCTCGCGGTCGCCGCGCTGTTCGTCGCCATGGCGCGCACCTGGCGGACGCGGACCAGGAAGCAGGCGGAAGCCGTGCCTCCCGTCCCCGTCCCGACCACGGTCGGACCGGCGGCCGGGTCCTGGGACGGCTTCTCCGTCGCGACGACCCGCGCCGACCAGCCGCTGGAACGCATCACCGCCGGCGGACTCGGGTTCCGGGGCCGCGGTGGCGTGACCGTCCACGAGACCGGTGTGGTCCTGCGACTCGCCGGGGCGGACGACCGGTGGATCGCACGTGCTGCGGTCCGCGGTGCCGACCGCTCGACGTGGGCGATCGACCGCGTGGTCGAGCCCGGGGGACTGGTCCGTCTGCGATGGACGGCGACCGGCGCCGCAGGTGCGACGGACCTCGACACGTACTTCCGGTTCCCGGAGGGTGACGCAGCCGCGCTGCTCGCCCTGCAGGGACTGACCGAGACCGGGCCGCAGGCGACTGCGGCCGATGCCCCGCGAACCGCGGGCGAAGGGAAGAAAGCATGACACGCGAACGGGCCGTCCTGGTCCTCGAAGACGGCACCCGGTACGACGGCTGGGCCTACGGCGCCCGTGGGCGCACGCTCGGCGAGGTGGTCTTCGCGACCGGCATGACCGGGTACCAGGAGACGCTGACCGACCCCTCCTACGCCGGCCAGATCGTGGTGCAGACCGCGCCGCACATCGGCAACACCGGTGTGAACGACGAGGACCCCGAGTCCCGTCGCATCTGGGTCGCCGGGTACGTGGTGCGCGACCCCAGCCGCGTGGTGTCGAACCACCGCGCGAGCGCGTCGCTCGACGACCACCTGGTGCGCGACGGCATCGTCGGCATCTCCGGGATCGACACCCGCGCCCTGACACGCCGGATCCGTGACGCCGGGGCCATGAAGGGCGGCGTCTTCAGCGGTGCCGACGCGGCGCTGCCGGAGTCGGAGCAGCTGGACGCCGTCCGGTCGCAGGCCACGATGGCGGGTGCGAGTTTCTCGGCGATCGTGTCCACCCCCGAGACGTACGTGGTGCCGGCCGAGGGCGAGCAGATCGGCCGACTGGCCGTGCTCGACCTGGGCGTGAAGGCATCGACCACCCGCTACCTCGCCCAGCGCGGGTTCGAGGTGCACGTGGTGCCGCAGGACATCAGCGCCGCCGACCTGGAAGCCCTGGCACCGGACGCGCTCTTCTACTCGAACGGCCCAGGGGACCCGGCCGCGTCGGACGCCCAGGTCGAACTGCTGCAGGAGAGCCTGCGGACCGGGCGCCCGTTCTTCGGCATCTGCTTCGGCAACCAGCTGCTCGGGCGCGCGCTCGGCTTCGGCACCTACAAGCTGCCCTTCGGTCACCGCGGCATCAACCAGCCGGTGCTCGACACCACCACGGGCAAGGTCGAGATCACGAGCCAGAACCACGGCTTCGCGGTCGACGCGCCCCTGGGCCAGGTGCTCGAGTCGCCGGCCGGGTTCGGCCGCGTCGAGGTCTCGCACTACTCGCTGAACGACGACGTGGTCGAGGGCCTGCGTGCGCTCGACGTCCCCGCGTTCAGCGTGCAGTACCACCCCGAGGCCGCCGCTGGTCCGCACGACAGCATGTACCTCTTCGACCGGTTCGCGGACCTGGTGCGCGCGCGACGTGACGGGGAGCCGCTCGACGCGGCCACCGCCGACGCGACCACTCCCGCAGCAGACATCACCAAGGAAGCGAACTGATGCCCAAGCGCGCAGACATCAACTCCGTCCTCGTCATCGGGTCCGGCCCGATCGTCATCGGTCAGGCCGCCGAGTTCGACTACTCCGGCACCCAGGCGTGCCGCGTCCTCCGTGCCGAGGGCGTCCGGGTCATCCTCGTGAACCCGAACCCGGCGACGATCATGACCGACCCCGACTTCGCCGACGCGACCTACATCGAGCCGATCACGAACGCGTGCCTCGAGGAGATCATCCGCATCGAGAAGCCGGACGCCGTCCTGCCGACGCTGGGCGGCCAGACCGCCCTGAACGCGGCGATCGCGCTCGACGAGGCCGGCATCCTCGCCAAGCACGGCGTCGAGCTCATCGGCGCCAAGGTCGAGGCCATCCAGCGCGGTGAGGACCGCCAGCTCTTCAAGGAGCTCGTGCTCGAGTCCGGTGCCGACGTGGCCCGCAGCCACATCGCCCACACGCTGGAAGAGGCGAAGGAGTTCGCGAAGGACCTCGGCTACCCGCTGGTCGTCCGCCCCTCGTTCACCATGGGCGGTCTCGGTTCGGGCTTCGCGTACGACGAGGCCGAACTCGTCCGCTTCGTCGGTGACGGGCTGCAGTCCAGCCCGACGACCGAGGTCCTGCTCGAGGAGTCGATCCTCGGCTGGAAGGAGTACGAGCTCGAGCTGATGCGCGACAACTACGACAACACCGTCGTCATCTGCTCGATCGAGAACGTCGACCCGGTGGGCGTCCACACCGGCGACTCGATCACCGTCGCCCCGGCGCTCACGCTCACCGACCGCGAGTACCAGAACATGCGCAACATCGGCATCGACATCATCCGTCGCGTCGGCGTCGACACCGGTGGCTGCAACATCCAGTTCGCCGTCGACCCGTCGAACGGCCGCCTGATCGTCATCGAGATGAACCCGCGTGTCTCCCGCTCGTCTGCCCTGGCGTCGAAGGCCACGGGCTTCCCGATCGCGAAGATCGCCGCGAAGCTCGCCATCGGGTACCGCCTTGACGAGATCCAGAACGACATCACGAAGGTCACGCCGGCCAGCTTCGAGCCGACGCTCGACTACGTCGTCGTGAAGACCCCGCGCTTCGCGTTCGAGAAGTTCCCCGCGGCGGACGCCACGCTCACCACGACGATGAAGAGCGTCGGCGAGGCGATGGCCATCGGCCGCAACTACGCGACGGCACTGCAGAAGTCGCTGCGCTCGCTCGAGAAGCGCGGGTCGAGCTTCCACTGGGACACCCCGGCGGCGGAACTCGACAAGGACGCCCTGCTCGCGAAGTCCTCCGTCCCCACCGACGGCCGGATCGTCACGGTGCAGCAGGCCCTGGTCGCCGGCGCCACCGCGGACGAGGTCTTCGAGGCCACGAAGATCGACCCGTGGTTCATCGACCAGATCGTGCTCATCAACGAGGTCGCTGCCGAGGTCGCGGCCGCCGAGGAGCTCGACGCGGACACCGTCCGCTGGGCCAAGGAGCACGGCTTCAGCGACACCCAGATCGCTGCCCTCCGCAGCACCCCCGAACACCCCGTCAGCGAGCAGCAGGTCCGCGACGAGCGGCACGCCCTCGGCATCCGCCCCGTCTTCAAGACCGTCGACACCTGTGCCGGCGAGTTCCCGGCCCTGACGCCGTACCACTACTCGTCGTACGACGCCGAGACCGAGGTGGCCGCGAGCAACCGCAAGAAGGTCGTCATCCTGGGGTCCGGCCCGAACCGCATCGGCCAGGGCGTCGAGTTCGACTACTCGTGCGTGCACGCGTCCTTCGCGCTGAGCGACGCCGGGTTCGAGACGATCATGATCAACTGCAACCCCGAGACGGTCTCCACCGACTACGACACCTCGGACCGCCTGTACTTCGAGCCGCTCACGGCCGAGGACGTCCTCGAGGTCATCGAGGCCGAGGCGGCATCGGGTGAGTTGTTCGGCGTCGTCGTGCAGCTCGGCGGCCAGACCGCCCTGGGCCTGGCGAAGCCGCTCGAGGCCGCGGGGATCCCGATCCTCGGGACCAGCCCGACGGCGATCGACTCGGCCGAGGAGCGCGGGCAGTTCTCCGCCATCCTCGACGCCGCGGGGCTGCTCGCACCGCGCAACGGCACCGCCCACGACCTGGCGAGCGCGACCGCGGTCGCCGAGGAGATCGGCTACCCGGTCCTCGTCCGCCCGTCCTTCGTGCTCGGCGGCCGCGGCATGGAGATCCTGTACGACTCCCCGTCGCTCGCCGACTACTTCGACCGCATGGCAGACCAGGCGATCATCGGCCCGGAGCTCCCGCTCCTCGTCGACCGGTTCCTGGACGACGCGGTGGAGATCGACGTCGACGCGCTCTTCGACGGCGAGCGGCTCTACATCGGCGGCATCATGGAGCACCTGGAAGAAGCGGGCATCCACTCCGGCGACTCCGCGTGCACCCTGCCCCCGGTCGGCCTCGGCCGTGCCGAGATCCAGGGCGTCGTCGACGCGACCGAGAAGATCGCCCGCGGCATCGGCGTGCAGGGTCTGCTCAACGTCCAGTTCGCCATCGGTGCCGGGGTGCTCTACGTCCTCGAGGCGAACCCGCGCGCCAGCCGCACGGTCCCGTTCGTCTCGAAGGCGCTCGGCATCCCGCTGGCGAAGGCCGCGTCCCGCATCATGACCGGCACCAGCGTCGACGAGCTCGTCGCCGAGGGCATGCTGCCGGCCCGCGACGGGGCGTTCGTCCCGATGGAGGCCCCTGTCGCCGTCAAGGAGGCCGTACTGCCCTTCCGCCGCTTCCGCACCCGCGAGGGGCAGGTCGTCGACTCGGTGCTCAGCCCCGAGATGCGCTCCACCGGCGAGGTCATGGGCATCGACCGTGACTTCCCGCGGGCGTTCCTCAAGTCGCAGGACGCCGCGTACGGCGGCCTGCCGACCAGCGGCACGGTCTTCGTGAGCGTCGCGGACACCGACAAGCGCGCCATCGTGCTGCCGGTGCACCGCCTGCAGCAGCTCGGCTTCACGATCATCGCGACCGAGGGCACGGCGGAGATCCTCCGTCGCAACGGCATCGAGGTCGGCATCGTCGGCAAGTACAGCCAGGGCGGCGAGAGCGTCGTCGACCTGCTGACGCGCAACGAGGTCGACATCGTCATCAACACGCCGTCGGGTGCCGCCGGTCGTGCGGACGGGTACGAGATCCGCGCGGCCACGGTCGCCGCGGACAAGCCGCTGTTCACGACGATCGCGCAGATCGGTGCGGCGGTCGCGGCGATCGAGACGATCGGCACGCCGCTCAACGTCCGCAGTCTGCAGGACTACGCGCGGGAGCGCGCGACCTGGTGAGCGACGGACGGTCGGGAGGCCCGGCCTCCTTCGGCGATCGGCTCGCGTCCGCGATGGGCGAGCGTTCACCGCTCTGCGTCGGCATCGACCCCCACGCCACCACCCTGGCGGCGTGGGGGCTCGGCCGCGACGAGCAGGGCCTGACCGCCTTCGGCGCGGCCCTGGTCGACGCGGCCGCCGGCCGCGCGGCGATCGTGAAGCCGCAGATCGCCTTCTTCGAGGCGGCCGGGGTGGCGGGCTACCGTGCGCTCGACGCGACGATCCGTCGGGCACGCGATGCGGGCCTCCTGGTCGTCGCCGACGTGAAGCGGGGCGACATCGGG
Organism: Curtobacterium sp. JUb34; assembly: GCF_003755065.1. Lineage (NCBI taxonomy): Bacteria > Bacillati > Actinomycetota > Actinomycetes > Micrococcales > Microbacteriaceae > Curtobacterium > Curtobacterium sp. JUb34. Next base: position 280,210 of record NZ_RJVH01000002.1, read on the forward strand.
ACCACCGGTGACGACTACGCGCTGGCGTGGCTGGACCGTGACGGGCCGTTCGCGGCCGACGCCATGACGGTCTCGCCGTACCTGGGGTATGGCTCGCTCCGGGGCACGATCGACGTCGCGCGCCGGAACGGTGCCGGGGTCTTCGTGCTCGCCGCGACGAGCAACCCCGAGGCCCGGGTGCTGCAGACCGCGGTGCTGGCGGAGGGACCGCGTACCGGCCGGACGGTCGCGGCCGGTATCGTCTTGGACGTGGCAGACGACAACCGATCCGTGGGCGACCAGGCCCTGGGCGACGTCGGGCTCGTGCTCGGCGCGACCCTTCACCTCGACGACTTCGGCATCGACGCGGACGCGATCGGCACCGCACCGGTGCTCGCCCCGGGCTTCGGTGCCCAGGGGGCCCGGATCGAGGACCTCCGCGCGCTGTACGGCTCGCGTGCCGAGCAGGTGCTCGTGAGCGAGTCGCGGGGTCTGCTGACCGACGGTCCGGACGGGGTCGCAGCGCTCGTCGCCGACCGCGCGGACCGCATCGTCGCCGCACTCGGAGCAGCGGCATGACCGCTGACGGCACGGACCGCGGCGACCAGCCAGCCCACCGCACCCCACCGGAGGTCGACCGTGTCGCGGCCGCCCAGGCCGCGGTCGCCGCGCGACGCGCCCGAGCCGCGGTGAAGGCCGCGATCGCGTCGGAGGAGCGGTCGGCGCTCGAGGTCGCACGCTCGGCGTGGGACGACGCCCTGGTCGAGACGACCTCGGCGGAACGCTCGCTCCGGGTCCGCGACCTGCTCGTCAGCCTGCCCGGCATCGGCCCGGCACGTGCCGAGTCGATCATGGGCACGCTGCGCATCGCGCCCTCGAAGCGTCTCGGGGGACTCGGCAGCAGGCAGCGCACGGCCCTGGCCGACTGGCTCGCCGCCCGCGGTCGCAAGCGCGGTGCGTCGAAGCTCGTGGTGCTCGCCGGACCGACGGCCGTCGGCAAGGGCACGGTGAGCGCGTACATCCGCGAGCAGTACCCCGACGTCAACCTCAGCGTCTCCGCCACGACCCGCAAGCCCCGTCCGGGCGAGGTCGACGGCGTGCACTACTACTTCGTCGACGACGCCGAGTTCGACCGGATGATCCGCGAACGCGAGCTGCTCGAGTGGGCCACGGTGCACAACTCCTACCGGTACGGCACCCCGCGGCCGCCGATCGACCGCGCGCTCGACGCCGGCGAGCGGGTCATGCTCGAGATCGACCTGCAGGGTGCTCGTCAGGTCCGTGACGCCATGCCCGAGGCCGTCCTCGTGTTCCTGCTGCCCCCGACGTGGGAAGAACTGGTGCGCCGGCTGATCGGCCGCGGTACCGAGTCGCCCGAGGAACAGGCGCGTCGACTCGACACCGCGAAGGTCGAACTGGCCGCCCAGGACGAGTTCGACGTCCGCATCGTGAACTCCGATGTCGGCACCGCGGCACGACAGGTCGTAGACTTGTTCTCTGCGCCCTGACGGGTGCACCGACGACGAGGAGACTCCATGGCCAACCCCCAGGGCATCATCGACCCGCCCATCGACGACCTGCTCAGCAAGGTCGAGTCGAAGTACGCGCTCGTCATCTTCGCTTCCAAGCGCGCGCGCCAGATCAACGACTACTACGCCGACCTGCACGAGGGCTCGCTCTTCGACAACGTCGGCCCGCTCGTCGACTCGACGATCGACGACAAGCCGCTGTCCGTGGCTCTGCACGAGATCAACGAGGACAAGCTCACCGTCACCAAGCAGCAGCAGCCCTCCGACTGATCCCGGTGACTGCAGCTGCTCTGCGCCTCTTCACGTCCGAGTCGGTGACCGAGGGGCACCCCGACAAGATCTGCGATCAGATCTCGGACAGCATCCTCGACGCCCTGCTCACGGTGGACCCGAACGCTCGGGTCGCCGTCGAGACGATGGTGACGACCGGCCTCGTGCACGTCGCGGGCGAGGTCACGACCTCGGGCTACGTCGAGATCCCCAAGCTCGTCCGCGACGTCATCACGGGCATCGGCTACAACTCGTCGGACGTCTCCTTCGACGGCGCCACGTGCGGCGTCGAGGTGTCGATCGGCGCGCAGTCGCCGGACATCGCGCAGGGCGTCGACGAGTCGCTCGACTCCCGCACCGGCGCCGTCGACCCGCTCGACCGCCAGGGCGCCGGAGACCAGGGCATCATGTTCGGCTTCGCGACGAACGAGACCCCCGAGTACATGCCGGTCGCGATCTGGCTGGCGCACCGCCTGGCCGAGCGGCTGGCCGCCGTCCGCAAGTCCGGCGAGCTGTCGTTCCTGCGCCCGGACGGCAAGACGCAGGTCACCGTCGGGTACGACGGCGTCGTGCCGAAGACCGTCGAGACCGTCGTGCTCTCCACGCAGCACTCGCCGAGCGTCACGCTCGACGAGCTCACCGCGGCGATCACCGAGCACGTGATCCGTCCGGTGCTCGACCTCGTCGACCTCGACTCGTCGCACGTCGACGTCATCGTGAACCCGACCGGTCGCTTCGAGATCGGCGGCCCGCAGGGCGATGCCGGACTCACCGGCCGCAAGGTCATCGTCGACACCTACGGCGGGGCCTCCCGTCACGGCGGCGGCGCGTTCAGCGGCAAGGACCCGTCGAAGGTCGACCGTTCGGCGGCGTACGCGCTGCGCTGGGTCGCGAAGAACGCGGTCGCCGCGGGACTCGCCGACCGGCTCGAGGTGCAGGTCGCCTACGCGATCGGCCGCGCCAAGCCCGTCGGGCTCTACGTCGAGACGTTCGGCACCGGGCACGTCGACGACGCCACGATCGAAGCCGCGATCCGCCAGGTCTTCGACCTGCGTCCGGCCGCGATCATCCGCGACCTCGACCTGCTCCGTCCGATCTACGCGCAGACCGCGACGTACGGGCACTTCGGCCGCGAACTGCCCGGGTTCACCTGGGAGCAGCTCGACCGCGTCGAGGAGCTCCGCGCCGCCGCAGGGCTCCTGACCTCCGCCGTCTGAGGCACCGCGTGACCACCGTCGCGCGCGTCGTCCTCGACTCGCCGCTCCCGCAATTGGACCGTCTGTTCGACTACCGGGTGCCGGCCGAGCTCGAGGACGACTGCGTGCCGGGGGTCCGCGTGAAGGTCCCGCTCCGAACCGGGGCCCGGATGTCCGACGGGTACGTCGTCGAGATCGTCGACGAGGGCGACTACCCGGGTGAGCTCAGCGCGATCGAGACCCTGGTGTCACCCGTGCCGGTCCTCGCGCCGGAGATCTGGAAGCTCGCCCGCGCCGTGGCCGACCGCGCCGCCGGTGTGGCGTCCGACGTCCTCCGCCTGGCCGTGCCGACACGGCAGGTCCGGGCCGAGAAGGCCTGGCTCGCGCGCGACCCCTCGTGGTCGCCGCCGCCGGTGTCCGCTCCGCCGGTGACCGGCTACGCCGAGGGCATGCTCGAAGGGGTGATCGCGGAGCACGACCGCGCTGCGGTGGCCGCCGTGCCGCACCCCGTGGCGCTGCCCGGGCCCGCCGGCGACGAGGGCGACCGCGATGGCGCCGCGGATCCCGTGTGGGTCCCCGGGTGGGCCGCGACGCTCGCCCAGGCGGCCGCCCACACCCTCGCTGCCGAGCAGTCCGCCGTCATCGCCGTCCCGGACTTCCGCGACGTCATCGACCTCGAACGCGCCCTGCTCGCGGTGCTGCCACCGGAACGCGTCGTGCGTTTCGACGCCAAGCAGACGAACGGGCAACGGGCGAAGGCCCTGCTGCAGGCGCGCACGCACCCCGTCGTCGCCATCGGCAACCGTACGGCGGTGTACGCGCCGGCCACCGACCTCGGGCTCATCGCGATGTGGGACGACGGCGACGCCTCGTTCATCGAGCAGCGTGCGCCGTACGTGCACACGCGCGACGTCGCGCTGGTGCGCGCTGCGCAGTCCGGTGCCGCCCTGCTGTTCGTCTCGCACGCCCGCAGCACCGACGTGCAGCGGCTCGTCGAACTCCACTGGCTGCAGGACGTCACGCCGTTCCGGGTGAAGACCCCGAAGGTCATCCCGACCGTGCAGCAGACCTCGGCAGAGGGGTACGCCGCACAGGCACGCATCCCCAGCTCCGCCTGGCGTGCGGCGCGCGAGGCCAGCCAGCACGGCCCGGTGCTCGTGCAGGTCGCGAGCCCCGGGTTCGGCACCGGTCTCGTCTGCGCCGAGTGCGGCGAACGGGCGCACTGCCGGATCTGCGGCGGTCCGCTCGGCAGTCCGCACCGCGGTGCCACGCCGCAATGCCGCTTCTGCGGTGCACTCGCGGTCGGCTTCCGCTGCCCGACGTGCGGCAACGGCACCGTGAAGCCCGTGGGGCAGGGCGCCCAACGCACCGCGGACGAACTCGGGCGGGCGTTCCCCGGTACCCGGATCGTGGTGGCCGACGGCTCACGCCCGCTCGACGAGGTCCCCGCCAGACCGTCCGTCGTCGTCGCGACCCGTGGTGCCGAGCCGAGCGTGCCCGGTGGGTACGCGTGCGTGCTGTTGCTCGACGGCGAGAAGATGCTCGCGCGCGAAGGGCTCCGCGTGCAGGAGGACGTGCTCCGGTTCTGGACCAACGCCGCCGCGAAGGGCGCTCCCGGGGCCGAGGCCTACCTGGTCGGCATCGGCGGCAAGCTCGCGACCGCGATGGCCCTGTGGCGGCTCGACGGCCCCGCGCACGACGAACTGACCGACCGCCGCGAGCTGCACTTCCCGCCGGCGGTCCGCGTCGCGACGATGACCGGCACCGACGAGGCCGTGACCGCCGCGGTCGAGGCCCTCGAGGGGGCGACCGCCGGTCCCGTCCTCGGTCCGGTCCCGGTGGAGGACGACGCCCTGCCCGGCACGGTCCGGGCGATCGTGCGGTTCCCGTACGCCCACGGCGCCGAGGTCGCGGCGACCCTGAAGGCCGAGGTGATCCGGCGCTCGTCGACCCGCCGGGTGCTCAAGGGGGGCAACCGGCGTCGGGCGGCACCGACGCTGCGGGTCCGGCTCGACGACGCCGAACCGTTCAGCGAGGTCTGACCCGCCGGCTGCCGACGTCGGACGACATCCTCGACGTCGTACGACGACGAGGATGTCGTTCCGGGTCGATGACCGACCGCGGGTCAGGCGCCGACCGGACGAGGACGCTCGCGCGGGAACACCACGCCGAGCGCGACCATGCCGACCGCGAGCACGAGGTGCAGCCAGTTGTCCGCCCAGTTCAGTGGCACGAAGTTCGCGCCGGAGGAGTGCCCGGCCGTGAAGAGCCCGTAGACCCAGAGCACGAAGTAGACGACCCCGCCGAGCACCAGGTACATCCTCGAACCGGTGGCGTACCCGGCGGCGAGCACGCCGACGACCCCGAACAGCAGGTGCACGATGTTGTGCAGCACCGACACCTGGAAGAGCCCGAGCAGCATCGCCATCGAGCCGTGGCCGGCACCCCCGAGGTCGCCCGTGGTCAGCCCCGGCACGAAGCCGGCGATCCCGACGAGCAGGAACACGACGCCGACGAGCAGCGCGACCTTCTGGATGCTGGACCCTGCGAAGCGGTTGGTGGACGTGGTGACGTCGGACATGGGAACCCCTCTCGTTCTGTGCCGCAGACCGTACCCACCCGCCCGAGGCCCGGTTCGGGTCAGTCCGGCGAGCGCGCTCGTGGGAGGATCGAACCCATGCGTCTCGTCGTCGCCGGCAGCCCCGCTGCGGCCGTCCCCACCCTCCGTCGCCTGGCGGCGTCCGACCACGAGATCGCCGCGGTCCTCACGCGTCCGCCGACACCGCAGGGCCGGAAGCGCGTGCTGACGCCGACACCGGTCGCGCAGGTCGCCGCGGAGCTCGGACTGCCCGTCATCGAGGCGAGCCGCGTCGACGCCGACGTCACCGCGCGCATCGCCGACCTCGACGTCGACCTCGGCGTCATCGTCGCCTACGGGGCGTTGCTCCGACGCCCCGCGCTCGACGCCCCGCGACTCGGCTGGGTCAACCTGCACTTCTCCGACCTGCCGGCGTACCGCGGCGCCGCGCCGGTCCAGCGGGCCGTGATGGCAGGGGACACCCGCACCGCCGCGTCCGTCTTCCAGCTCGTCGAGGCGCTCGACGCCGGCCCGGTGTACGCCGCCGACCCGTTCGACATCGACCCGGAGGCGACCTCCGGCGAGGTCCTCGCCGCCATGGCCGAGTCCGGCGCCGAGACGGTCGCCCGGGTGGTCGACGACATCGCCGCCGGCGCGGCCGTCGCGACCGAGCAGACCGGTGCGCCGACGCTCGCGCCGAAGCTCACGATCGACGACGGGCGCATCGACTTCGGTGCTCCGGCGACCGTCGTGCACGCCCGCCTGCGCGGGGTCACCCCCGAGCCCGGCGCGTACGCCCACCTCGGCGAGACCCGGGTGAAGCTGCTCCGCAGCAACCGCCTGACGGGAGGCACGGGGGACCCCGCCCCGCAGCTCGCGCCCGGTGCGCTGGCACTCCACGGCGGCCGGCTGCTGGTCGGGACCGCCGACACCCCGCTGGCGCTGCTCGAGGTGCAGCCGGCCGGCAAGAAGGCGATGGACGCCGCAGCCTGGGCCCGCGGCCTGGGTGAACTGGACGGGAAGGTCCTCGCATGAGCCAGCCGACGAACACCCGCCGCGGCCCGCGCCCCGCGAACGCCCGACGTGTCGCGTTCGACGTGCTCCGTGCCGTCCAGGTCGACGACGCCTACGCGAACCTGCTGCTGCCGACCCGCATCCGCCGTGCCGGCCTCACCGCCCGCGACGCCGCGTTCGCGACCGAGCTCACCTACGGCTCGATCCGGATGCTCGGCCGCTACGACGTCATCATCGCGCTGGCCTCCGGTCGTCGGCCCGAGAACATCGAGGCCGACGTCCTCGACGTCATGCGGCTCGGCGCCCACCAGCTGCTCGCGATGCGCACCCCGACGCACGCCGCGGTCGACGCCACGGTCGAGCTCGCGCGCGAGGTCGGTGCCCGCCGCGCAACCGGCTTCGTGAACGCCGTGATGCGCAAGATCGCGGCGCGCACCGACGCGGAGTGGGACGCGCAGATCACCGCGGGCCGTGGCGGCGACGCGCTGCTCGCCACCCGGTGGTCGCACCCGGTCTGGGTCGTCTCGGCACTGCGCGACGCCCTGGCCGCCGAACGCTCCCGCGACGAGCTCGCCGCCCTGCTCGCCGCCGACAACGCTGCGCCCCGGGTGCAGCTCGCCGCGCTGCCCGGGCTCGCCACCGACGAGGACATCGCCACCGCGACCGCGCGCACGGTGCCCGACGCAGACGAGGACGCCGCTGCCGCGTTCGCCGACGCGACCGGTACGGACGACGTCCCCGCGGCCCTGGTGCCGGCCGACGACGAACCGGAGGCCGACGGCGCGACCGGCACCGTGCCTCCCGTCCGGACCGCCGACCCCGTGCCGGACGCCGACGCCCTGCCGGTCTCGCCCGTCGGGATCCGGGGCATCTCCGGTGACCCCGCGCGCGTGCCGGGCGTCGCCGCCGGTCGCCTGCGCGTGCAGGACGAGGGCTCGCAGCTCGCCGCCCTCGCGCTGAGCCGGTCGTCCGAGGTCCGCGCGGGGGAGCGCTGGCTCGACATGTGCGCCGGCCCCGGCGGCAAGGCCGCGCTGCTCGCCGCCGAGGCGCAGCAGGGCGGTGCGACCCTCGTCGCGAACGAGCTCGTGCCGGCGCGCGCCGGACTCGTGCGGAACGCGCTCGGCGTGTTCGGCGACCACGTCCGCGTCGTCGAGGGCGACGCGAGGCGCTACGGCCGTGACGGCACCGGCATGACGTTCGACCGCATCCTGCTCGACGCCCCGTGCACGGGCCTCGGCGCCCTGCGTCGTCGGCCGGAGGCGCGCTGGCGGAAGACCCCCGAGGACGTCCAGGAGCTCGCGGCACTGCAGACCGAGCTGCTCGACGCCGCGGTCCGGGTGCTCGCACCGGGCGGGACGCTCGCGTACGTGACGTGCTCGCCGCACCTGGCCGAGACGCGCGGGCAGGTCGACGCGCTGATGGGGCGGCACGGCGACGTGCTCGAGCAGCTCGAGACCGCGTCGATCGTCCGCGGGGTCGCCGCTCGCGACCCGGAGATCGCGGACGGGAACACGGCGCAGCTCTGGCCGCACCGGGTCGGGACGGACGCGATGTTCATCGCGTTGTTCCGCCGCGTGGGCTGAGCGTCGCGCCGGGCCGGGTGTCGGCCACGCGCCGGTAGGCTTGCCGGGTGACGATCCGCATCTCGCCGAGCATCCTGTCCGCCGACTTCGCGAACCTCGAGCGTGAACTCCACCGCATCGAGACCGCCGACCTGGTGCACGTCGACGTGATGGACAACCACTTCGTACCGAACCTCACGCTCGGCCTGCCGATCGTCGAGCGCCTGCAGCAGGTGTCCCCGGTGCCGCTCGACGTGCACCTCATGGTGACCGACGCCGACGTCAACGCGCCGAAGTACGCCGAGACCGGTGCGTCGAGCGTCACGTTCCACTTCGAGGCAGCCGACGACCCGGTGGCGACCGCCGCCGCGATCCGGTCGAACGGCGCCCGCGCGGCCGTCGCCGTGAAGCCGGGCACCCCGATCACGCAGGTGCTGCACCACCTCGACGCCTACGACATGATCCTGCTCATGACCGTCGAGCCCGGGTTCGGCGGCCAGTCCTTCATGCCGTCCGTGATGCCGAAGCTCGCCGACGCCCGTGCGGCGGTGGACGCCTCCGGGCTCGACGTGTGGCTCGAGGTCGACGGCGGCATCTCGGTGGACACCGTGCCCGAGGCCGTGCGCAGCGGCGCCGACACGCTCGTCGCGGGGTCGGCCGTCTACGGCGGTGAACCCGCCCAGCGCATCACCGACCTGCGCGAAGCGGCTGCCCGGGCGCGGGCATGAGCGCGCCCCGTCCGGACGGTACGTCGGAAGCGTCAGCGGAGACCGGTAGCCTGGACCGCGTGAAGACGTTCGACGACCTGTTCCAGGAGCTCACCGAGAAGGCGCGCACGCGCCCCGAGGGCTCCGGCACCGTCGCCGAACTGGACGCCGGCGTGCACCAGATCGGCAAGAAGATCGTGGAAGAAGCAGCCGAGGTCTGGATGGCGGCCGAGTACGAGGGCGACGAGCGCACCTCGGAGGAGATCTCGCAGCTCCTGTACCACCTGCAGGTGCTCATGGTCGCGAAGGGGCTGTCCCCGGCGGACATCTGGCGACATCTGTAGGACGAGCCGGGCATCGCCCGTGCACCGACCTCGATCCGTCATGCTCCCGACCAGAAAGCAGACCTCCTGATGCTCCGCATCGCCGTGCCCAACAAGGGTTCCCTGTCCGAGACCGCGTCCGACATGCTGCGCGAGGCCGGGTACGCCGGTCGGCGTGACCCGAAGGCGCTGCACCTGCTCGACGAGCGCAACGGTGTCGAGTTCTTCTTCCTCCGCCCGCGCGACATCGCGACGTACGTCGGTTCCGGTGCGCTCGACGTCGGCATCACCGGGCGCGACCTGCTGCTCGACTCCGGATCCGAGGCGCACGAGGTCGACGCGCTCGGCTTCGCGGACTCCACCTTCCGGTTCGCCGGCACGCCGGGCCGCTTCAGCACCCTGCAGGACCTCGACGGGGTCCGCGTCGCGACGAGCTACCCGGGCCTGGTGGGGGACTTCCTCACCCGCCACGGCGTGACCGCCACGCTCGTCAAGCTCGACGGCGCGGTCGAGAGCGCCGTGCGCCTCGGGGTCGCCGACGCCGTGGCCGACGTCGTGTCGACGGGCAGCACGCTGCGACAGGCCGGCCTCGAGATCTTCGGCCCGGTCATCCTCGAGTCGACGGCACTGCTGGTGTCGACCGACGAGACGATCCCCGGCATCGACGTGCTCCGTCGTCGGCTGCAGGGCGTGCTCGTCGCCCGCGGCTACGTCATGCTCGACTACGACATCCCGACCGCCCTGCTCGAGCAGGCGACGGCGGTCGCCTCCGGCATCGAGTCGCCGACGGTGTCGCCGCTGCACGGCCGCGACTGGTCCGCGGTGCGCGTGATGATCCCGCGCGACGACGCGAACCTGATCATGGACGCCCTGTACGACCTCGGCGCCCGTGCGATCCTCGTCAGCCCGATCCACGCGGCCCGACTGTGACCGCGGCAGCCACGGCGCTCGGCGGCGTGGCCGTCCGGGTCATCCCGTGCCTCGACGTCAAGGGCGGCCGGGTCGTCAAGGGCGTCAACTTCCTCGACCTGCAGGACGCCGGTGACCCCGTCGAGCTCGCCGCCCGCTACTACGAGCAGGGTGCCGACGAGCTGACCTTCCTCGACGTGGGCGCCACGGTCGAGAACCGCGCCACGATGTACGACACGGTCACCCGCACCGCCGAGCAGGTCTTCATCCCGCTCACGGTGGGCGGCGGCGTCCGCTCCGTCGACGACGTGTCCCGCCTGCAGCAGTGCGGCGCGGACAAGATCGGCGTGAACAGCGCCGCGATCGCCCGGCCCGACCTGGTCGGCGAGATCGCCGACCGTTTCGGCGCGCAGGCCGTCGTGCTGTCGCTCGACGTCAAGCGCTCCGACCGGACCGCGTCCGGCTTCGTGGTCACCACGCACGGCGGCCGCACCGAGACGGACATCGACGCGATCGCCTGGGCGCGTGACGCCGTCGAGCGCGGCGCGGGGGAGCTGCTCGTCAACTCCATCGACGCGGACGGCACGAAGAACGGGTTCGACCTCGAACTCGTGACCGCGGTGCGCTCGGTCGCGCGCGTCCCGGTCATCGCCTCGGGAGGCGCGGGTCGGGTCGAGCACTTCGCCCCCGCCGTCGACGCGGGTGCGGATGCCCTCCTCGCCGCGTCCGTCTTCCACCGTGGCGAGATGACGGTGGGCGACGTCAAGGCCGCGCTGCGCGCGACCGGCCACGCCGTCCGCTGAAGCGCCGAACCGCCGCCTTCCGCCGATCCGCCGCCGTAGGCTAGGAGTCTCATGACCGACAGCACCAGCACCGACACCGAGGCGGTCCTCGACCGCGCACGTTTCGGTGCGGACGGGCTGCTCCCCGCCATCGTGCAAGAGGAGTCGTCGAAGGACGTCCTCATGCTCGGGTACATGGACCGGGAAGCGCTCCGCCGCACCCTCACCGAGGGGCGCGTGACCTTCTGGTCGCGGTCGCGGAACGAGTACTGGCGGAAGGGCGACACCTCGGGGCACGCCCAGTACGTGCGCGGTGCCGCGCTGGACTGCGACGACGACACGCTCCTCGTCACGGTGCAGCAGGTCGGGGCCGCGTGCCACACCGGTGCGCACCGGTGCTTCGACGTCGACCCGCTCGCGCCCGTGACCGCATCTGCGCCGACGGACGCGACCGCGTCTGCCCCGGCCGAGACGGCAGTGGAGGCGACCCGATGACGACCGCGACGATCTCCGACGCGCCGCACACGACCTCCCGGCCGGAGTTCGACGCCGTGCTGGGCGACCACCGTGTCGTCCCGGTGGTGCGCGCGCTGTACGCCGACAGCGAGACGCCGGTCGGCGTCTACCGCAAGCTCGCCGACGGCCGTCCCGGGTCGTTCCTGCTCGAGTCCGCCGGCCAGGGCGGCCTCTGGTCGCGCTGGTCGTTCGTCGGCGTGCGGAGCTTCGGCGTCCTGACGCAGGACGGCGACCGCGCCGCCTGGATCGACACCGGCATCGACGCCGAGCGCGCCGTCGGATCGCTCGACGGCGAACCGCTCGAGGTCCTCGCGCGCCTGCACGAGCGCTGGGCCACTCCGCGGGTGCCCGGCTCGCCGCCGCTCGTCGGCGGGACCGTCGGGTTCATCGGCTGGGAGGCCGTCCGCCAGCTGGAGCACCTGCCGAACGTGCCGCCGGCCGACTTCGACGTGCCCGGACAGGCGCTGTCGTTCGTCTCCGAGCTCGTCGCGCTCGACCACCGCACGGGTCTCGTCCTGCTCGTCGCGAGCGTGCTCAACGACGGCACCGACGACGCCGACACCCTGTGGGCCGACGCGCAGCGCCGCCTCGACCGCCTGCAGGCCGACCTGGTGCAGCCGAGCGTCGCGACCGTCGCCGAGGCCTTCGAGATCGCCGAGCCGACGCCGACGCACCGCTCCACGCCGGACGAGTACATGGCCGCGGTCGAGCGCTCCAAGGAGTTCATCCGCGACGGCGACGTGTTCCAGGTCGTCGTCTCGCAGCGGTTCGACCACGAGGTGACGGCCGACCCGCTCGACGTGTACCGCGTGCTCCGGACCCTGAACCCGAGTCCCTACATGTACTTCCTCGCGCTGGCGGACACCGCCGACGAGCGCTACTGGATCGTCGGCGCCTCGCCCGAGGCGCTGGTGAAGGTGCAGTCCGGCCGCGCCATCACGCACCCGATCGCCGGGTCGCGCCCGCGCGGTGCGACCCCGGAGGAGGACGTCCGGTTCGGCGACGACCTGCTCGACGACCCGAAGGAGCGCGCCGAGCACCTGATGCTCGTCGACCTGGCCCGCAACGACCTGCAGAAGGTCTGCGAGCCCGGCAGCGTCGCGGTCACCGAGTTCATGACGGTCGAGCGGTTCAGCCACATCATGCACCTGGTGTCGAGCGTCGAGGGTGCGGTGCGGCCGGGGATGACCGCCATCGACGTGTTCCGGGCGACGTTCCCGGCGGGCACGCTGTCGGGCGCGCCGAAGCCCCGCGCGCTGGAGATCATCGACGAGCTCGAACCGGCGAAGCGCGGTGCCTACGCCGGGGTCGTCGGGTACTTCGACTTCGCCGGCGACGCGGACATCGCGATCGCGATCCGGACCGCCCTCATCAAGGACGGCGTGGCGCGCGTGCAGGCGGGCGCCGGCCTGGTGGCCGACTCCGACCCCGCGACCGAGCACGAGGAGACCATCAACAAGGCGGCCGCACCGCTGCGGGCCGTCGCCACGGCGAACCTGATGCGCGAGGTGCGCTCGTGAAGCGCTCGCGCCCGATCGTCGTCGTCGCCGGGCTGCTCGTCGCCGGCGTCATCATGCTCTCGTGGACGCAGACCTGGTTCACGGTGGACCTGCACGCTGGTGCTGCGGTCACCTCGACGGTCGACGCCGACGGAGCCGCGGTGGTGCCGCAGTACACCGCCCTGGCGATCGCGAGCCTGGCGCTGTTCCTCGCGATGACGATCGCGGGCCGGGTCCTGCGCGTCGTGCTCGCGTGCGTCGAGATCCTGCTCGGCGTCGGCGTCGTGGTCAGCGGCATCACCGCCCTCGGCGACCCGATCGCCGCCGCGAAGGGTGCGGTCGGCGAGGTGGCCGGGGTCAGCGACCTGGCCGCCGTGCGCCGTGTCGTGTCCGGAGTGGACGTGTCGCTCTGGCCGGCCGTCGGGATCGTGGGTGGCGTGCTCGCCGTGCTGCTCGGCATCGTCGTCATCGTGGTGCAGCGTGCCTGGCCCGGACCGAGCCGGAAGTACGGCGCGGCCACGGCCGGCGCTGCGGCCGACGCCCGCGCGAAGGCACCGGTCGAGCGGGACGCCGTCGTGGACTGGGACGACCTCAGTGCTGGGGTCGACCCGACCGCCGGCACGGTAGGATCGGATGGGCGTCGGTCGACCGACGACGCCGGAGCAGAACGAGGAGCACCGTGAGCAACACTGAGCCCGCAGAACTCGGCGAAGGCCACTCGCCGGCCGCCTGGACCGCCGTCGTGATCATGCTGATCGGATTCGCGGCAGGCACGCTGTTCTTCTGGTTCGACCAGGCGTGGGGCGTCTGGGCCTCTGCCGCGGTCGTCGTCATCGGGCTGGTCATCGGCGCGGTCATGGCGAAGGCGGGCTACGGCGTCAACGGTCCGAAGTACGTCGCCAAGCACCACGCCGAGTAGGACTCGCATGCCGAACGTGCTCGAGACCCTCGTCGCGGGCGCGCTCGAGGACGCCGCCGCCCGTCGTGTCGACCGTCCCTACTCGGACGTCGAACGTGACCTCGACCGGGTGGCGTCGCCGCTCGACGCCCTCGCGTTCCTCGCCCCCGGCGACCGGGTGAAGATCCTCGCCGAGGTCAAACGCGCCAGCCCGTCCCGCGGCTCGATGGCCCCGATCGAGGACCCGGCCGCACTCGCTGCCGACTACGAGCGCGGCGGCGCGTCGACGATCAGCGTCCTGACCGAGGGGCGCAAGTTCCTCGGCAGCCTCGCCGACCTCGAAGCCGTCAAGGCCCGTGTCGGCGTCCCCGTCCTGCGCAAGGACTTCATCGCCGACCCGTACCAGGTCGTCGAGGCACGGGCTGCCGGCGCCGACGTGGTGCTGCTCATCGTGGCAGCACTCGAGCAGCAGCAGCTGGTCGAGCTCCACACGCTGGCCGAAGAGCTCGGCATGCGCGTGCTGGTCGAGGCGCACTCCGCCGACGAGGTCTCCCGCGGCCTCGACGCCGGCGCGCGGATCCTCGGCGTCAACGCGCGCGACCTCACCGACTTCTCGCTCGACCGCGACCTGTTCGGGTCCCTCGCCGACCGCATCCCCGACGGGGTCGTGCGCGTCGCGGAGTCCGCCGTGGCGGGTCCCGACGACGTCGCCCACTACCGCGCCGCGGGTGCCGACGTCGTCCTCGTCGGGGAAGCGCTGGTCACCGGTGCCGACCCCGCCACCACCCTCGCGTCGTTCATCGAGGCCGCCGACCGCGGCTGAACGTTCCACCCGTCCGACCATCGGCCCAGCCCGGTGCGTCGGACTCGTCCCGGGAAGACCCATCGTGACCTCACTCCGCGACCTGCACGGCCCCTACTTCGGTGACTTCGGGGGACGCTTCGTCCCCGAGTCGCTCGTCCTCGCGCTCGACGAGCTCGAGGCAGCCTTCCGCACGGCCTGGGCCGACCCGGCGTTCCGTGCGGAACTCGACGAGCTCCAGCGCGACTACACCGGGCGTCCGTCGATCATCACCGAGGTGCCGCGGTTCGCGAAGCACGCCGGCGGTGCCCGGGTGATCCTCAAGCGCGAGGACCTCAACCACACCGGTTCGCACAAGATCAACAACGTGCTCGGCCAGGCGCTCGTGGCCCGACGGCTCGGCAAGACCCGCCTCATCGCGGAGACCGGTGCCGGACAGCACGGCGTGGCCACCGCGACCGCCGCGGCGCTGTTCGGCATGGACTGCGTCGTGTACATGGGTGCCGTGGACACCGAGCGCCAGGCGCTCAACGTCGCCAGGATGCGGTTGCTCGGTGCCGAGGTGATCCCGGTCGAGACCGGATCGCGCACCCTCAAGGACGCCATCAACGAGGCACTCCGCGACTGGGTGGCGAACGTCGATTCGACCCACTACCTGCTCGGCACGGTCGCCGGCCCGCACCCGTTCCCGGAGATGGTGCGCGAGTTCCACAAGGTGATCGGCGAAGAGGCCCGCCAGCAGGTCCTCGACCGCGTCGGCCGTCTGCCGGACGCCGTCGCCGCGTGCGTCGGTGGCGGCTCGAACGCGATGGGCATCTTCGAGGCGTTCCTCGACGACGAGTCCGTCGCGCTGCACGGCTTCGAGGCCGGCGGCGACGGCGTCGAGACCGGTCGGCACGCCGCGAGCATCACCCTCGGACGCGAAGGCGTCCTGCAGGGTGCGAAGTCGTACCTCATGCAGGACGAGGACGGCCAGACCATCGAGAGCCACAGCATCTCCGCCGGGCTCGACTACCCGAGCGTCGGGCCGGAGCACGCCTACCTGGCGTCGATCGGCCGTGCGAAGTACGCGCCGATCACCGACACCGAGGCAATGGAGGCGTTCCGTCTGCTCAGCCAGACCGAGGGCATCATCCCCGCGATCGAGTCGTCGCACGCCCTGGCGGGTGCGATCAAGCTCGGCAAGGAGCTCGGCCCCGAGGGCGTCGTGCTCGTGAACCTGTCCGGCCGTGGTGACAAGGACGTCGCGTCCGCCAGTCGCTACTTCGGCATCCTCGACGAGAACGCGGTGCAGCTGTGACCACGAACCAGACCGTCGCCACGACGATCGACACCGCCAACGCCGAGCGTGCCGGTGCCGTCGTCGGCTACCTGCCCGCCGGCTACCCCGACGTGCAGACCAGTGTCGACGCCGCCGTCGCCCTCGCCGAGAACGGCGTGGACGTCATCGAGCTCGGCCTGCCGTACTCCGACCCCGTCATGGACGGCCCCGTCATCCAGCGTGCGGCGGAGGAGAGCCTGGCGAACGGCTTCCGGGTCGCGCAGGTCTTCGACGCCGTGCACCAGATCACCGAGCGCGCGGACGTGCCGGTGCTCGTGATGACGTACTGGAACCCGGTGCTCCGCTACGGCGTGGACCGGTTCGCCGACGACCTCGTCGCCGCGGGTGCCGCGGGCCTCATCACGCCCGACCTGATCCCCGATGAAGCCACCGAGTGGATGTCGTCGTCGGAGCGGACCGGACTCGACCGTGTCTTCCTCGCGGCACCGTCCTCCTCCGACGCGCGGATGCAGCAGGCGGTGGCGGCCAGCCGCGGCTTCGTCTACGCCGTGTCGACGATGGGCGTCACCGGAGCGCGCGCCGGCGTCGACGTCGCTGCGCGCACCGTGGTCTCCCGACTCCGCGACGCCGGCGTCGCACGCACCTGCGTCGGGCTCGGCATCTCGACCGCCGAGCAGGTCGCCGAGGTGCTCGAGTACGCGGACGGTGCGATCGTCGGCTCGGCGTTCGTGCGGGCCCTGGCCGACCTCGGCGTGCAGGGGGTCGCCGACCGCGCCGCCGACCTCACCACCGGCGCCCGCCGCTCCTAGTCCAGTTCCTGGCGGGCCCACGACCCGCGCTACAGTGAGCGGGGCCGACGACACGTCGACACCGCGCCCCGTCAGTTCCGAAAGGCGACCGTTCCTCCATGCCCCTCCTGAGCATCCCGAGCCCGAGCACCGCCTGGCAGTACTTCGACCTGACCGCCTGGCTGCGCGACGCGTTCGGTTGGTCGCTGCCGCTCGACTTCCGCATCCACGCCTACGCGATCTGCATCCTGCTCGGGATCGTCGCCGCGGTGCTGCTCGCCAACCGTCGCCTCAACGCACGCGGGGTGGAGCGCTGGATCATCATCGACATCGCGATCTGGGCGGTGCCCGCCGGGATCATCGGTGGTCGGCTCTTCCACGTGTTCACGCACGTGTCCGACTACTTCGGCCCCGGCATCGACCCGCTGTCCTTCCTGTACATCTGGGAGGGCGGGCTCGCCATCTTCGGTGCCCTGATCCTCGGGTCCGTCGGCGCGTGGATCGGCTGCCGACAGGTCGGTCTGCAGTTCACGTCCTTCATCGACGCGGTCGTGCCCGGGGTGCTGCTGGCGCAGGCGTTCGGCCGGCTCGGCAACTACTTCAACCACGAGCTCTTCGGCATGCCGACCAGCCTGCCCTGGGGTCTGCAGATCGAGTCGACGAACGCCGCGTTCCCGAAGGGCCTGCCCGAGGGCACGCTGTTCCACCCGACGTTCCTGTACGAGATCATCTGGAACGTCCTGGGCGTCGTCGTCATCCTGCTGCTCGACCGCAAGTTCACGCTGCAGTGGGGCAAGGTCCTCGCCCTGTACCTGATCTGGTACGGGGTCGGCCGGTCGTTCCTCGAGTCGATCCGCGTCGACACCAGCGAAACGTTCGCGGGCATCCGCACGAACGTCTGGATGTCCTTCGCCGCCATCCTGCTCGGCATCGTCATCTTCATCGTGCAGACCCGTCGGCACACCGGCAAGGAGCCGAGCCCGTACCTGCCCGGTCGCGAGCCGCGTCCGAAGTCCGATGTAGACTCCGACGACACCTTCTCGGAGCACGAGGGCGACGACGACGACCTCGTGGTCCAGGGCTCCGGAGCGGTCACGACTCCCACTGATCGCGCCTAGGAGCACCCTCCCCGCCACAAGCGGGGCACGGGCACCAGTCCCGCCCCGTCCGGGCGGAACGCACCACCGGGCCACCGCTGTCCCTGTTCCACTTCCTCGTGAGGACGGTTCCCCCATGGCGCTCCAGCCACTCCAGCCCTCGGCACCGAAGAACCTCGTGCCGGCGCACCGTCGGTTCTCGGCGATCCCCGACGCCACCGGCATGTACGACCCGGCGAACGAGAAGGACGCCTGCGGTCTCGCGATGGTCGCGACACTGCGCGGGACGCCCGGCCACGACATCGTCGACGCCGCGCTCGGCGCCCTCCGCAACCTCGAGCACCGCGGTGCCGTCGGTTCGGACGCGGGCACCGGCGACGGCGCAGGCATCCTGTGCCAGGTGCCGGACGAGTTCCTGCGCGCCGTGGTGCCGTTCGACCTGCCGGCGGCGGGGGAGTACGCGGTCGGTACCGCCTACCTGCCGAAGGACGAGGGCGACCGGCACGCGGCGAAGGGCGCCGTCGAGCGGCTCGCACGCGAAGAGGGCCTGAAGGTCCTCGGCTGGCGTGAGGTCCCGGTGCGCCCCGACGTGCTCGGCACCCTGGCCCGTGCCGCCATGCCCGCGTTCGAGCAGCTGTTCGTCGCCTCGGTGCGGCACGACGTGCACGGCGCGTCGTGGAGCGGCATCGCACTGGACCGCCAGACCTTCCGTCTCCGCAAGCGCGCCGAGCACGCGAACGACCTGTACTTCATGTCGCTGTCGAGCCGCACCATGGTCTACAAGGGCATGGTCACGACGCTGCAGCTCGAGCCGTTCTACCCGGACCTCAGTGACGAGCGCTTCGCCTCGAAGCTCGCGATCGTGCACTCGCGATACTCCACCAACACCTTCCCGTCGTGGCCGCTCGCCCAGCCGTTCCGGACGATCGCGCACAACGGCGAGATCAACACGGTGCGCGGGAACCGCAACTGGATGCGCGCACGGCAGTCCCAGCTCGAGAGCGAACTGCTCGGCGACATGGCTCCGCTGCTGCCGATCGTGAGCCCCGGTGCGAGCGACTCGGCGTCGTTCGACGAGGTCCTCGAGCTCCTCACCCTGACCGGCCGGACGTTGCCGCACGCGGTGTCGATGATGGTGCCGGAGGCCTGGGAGAACCAGGTCGGGATGGACCCGGAGCTCCGCGCGTTCTACGAGTACCACTCGATGCTCATGGAGCCGTGGGACGGTCCGGCCGCCATCACGTTCACCGACGGTTCGCTCGTCGGCGCGACGCTCGACCGCAACGGGCTGCGCCCCGGACGCTTCCTCGTCACCGACGACGGCCTCATCGTGATGGGGTCCGAGACCGGTGTCATCGACGTGCCCGCCGCGAAGGTCGTCCGCAAGGGGCGTCTGCGCCCCGGCCGGATGTTCCTGGTGGACACCGAGGCCGGCCGCATCATCGAGGACGACGAGGTCAAGCAGGGTCTGGCGTCGTCCGGACCGTGGGGCGAGTGGCTCGACCAGGGCCGCATCAACCTGAACGACCTGCCCGACCGTGAGCACATCGTGCACACCCCGGCATCGGTCACCCGTCGGCAGCGTGCGTTCGGGTACACCGAAGAAGAGGTCCGCATCCTGCTCCGCCCGATGGCGCAGGTCGGCGCGGAACCGCTCGGCGCGATGGGCTCCGACACCCCGATCGCCGTGCTCTCCCAGCGGCCGCGGCTGCTGTTCGACTACTTCAC
Source organism: Curtobacterium sp. JUb34 (assembly GCF_003755065.1). Taxonomy (NCBI): domain Bacteria; kingdom Bacillati; phylum Actinomycetota; class Actinomycetes; order Micrococcales; family Microbacteriaceae; genus Curtobacterium; species Curtobacterium sp. JUb34. The sequence goes on from NZ_RJVH01000002.1 coordinate 299,669, forward strand.
GCAGCAGTTCGCGCAGGTGACGAACCCGCCGCTCGACTCGATCCGCGAGCAGGTCATCACCTCGATGGGCATGGGCCTCGGTCCGGAGCGCAACCTCCTGTCGGCCGGGCCCGAGCACGCGAAGCAGATCACGCTCGACTTCCCGGTGATCGACAACGACCAGCTCGCCAAGGTGCAGCACTTCGAAACCGAGTCGGGTCGGCACCTGACCGTCACGATCAAGGGCCTGTACCGCGTCGACGCCGGCAAGAAGGCGATGCAGAAGCGCATCGCCGCGGTGTGCGACGAGGTCGACGCCGCGATCGAGTCGGGCAAGCAGTTCATCGTGCTGTCCGACCGCGACGGCAACGCCGAGCAGGCGCCCGTGCCGAGCCTGTTGCTCCTCGCCGCCGTGCACCACCACCTGATCCGCACCGAGCAGCGCATGAAGGTCGGTCTGATCGTCGAGGCCGGCGACGTGCGCGAGGTCCACCACGTGGCCACGCTCATCGGGTACGGCGCCTCGGCCATCAACCCGTACCTCGCGATGGAGACCTGCGAGAACCTGGTCCGGGCCGGCATGATCACGGGGATCACCCCGGAGCAGGCCGTCAAGAACGTGATCAAGGCGCTCGGCAAGGGCGTCCTCAAGATCATGTCGAAGATGGGCATCTCGACCGTGTCGAGCTACGCCGGTGCGCAGGCGTTCGAAGCAGTCGGGCTCAGCCAGGAGTTCGTCGACAAGTACTTCACCGGCACGTCGTCGATCCTCGGCGGCGTCGACATCGACGTCATCGCGAAGGAGAACGCCGAGCGGCACGCCCAGGCGTACCCGCAGGACGGCGCGGTGCTCTCGCACGAGCGGCTGCAGACCGGCGGCGAGTACCAGTGGCGTCGCGAGGGACCCCCGCACTTGTTCAACCCGGACACCGTCTTCCGGCTGCAGCACGCCACCCGTGCGCGCCGCTACGACATCTTCCGCGAGTACTCGAGCGCCGTGGACGACCAGTCCGAGGAGCTCATGACGCTCCGTGGGCTGTTCCGGTTCAAGCACGGGCTCCGCAAGCCCGTCGCGCTCGACGAGGTCGAGTCGATCGAGTCCATCGTCAAGCGCTTCAACACCGGCGCGATGTCGTACGGCTCCATCTCGAAGGAAGCCCACGAGACCCTCGCCATCGCGATGAACCGTCTGGGTGGTCGCTCGAACACGGGCGAGGGCGGCGAGGACGTCGACCGGCTGCTCGACCCCGAGCGCCGCAGCGCGATCAAGCAGGTCGCCTCCGGACGGTTCGGCGTGACGAGCATGTACCTCACCCACGCCACCGACATCCAGCTGAAGATGGCGCAGGGTGCGAAGCCGGGCGAGGGCGGCCAGCTGCCGCCGCAGAAGGTGTACCCGTGGGTCGCCCGCACCCGGCACGCCACGGCCGGCGTCGGCCTCATCTCGCCGCCGCCGCACCACGACATCTACTCGATCGAGGACCTCAAGCAGCTGATCTTCGACGTGAAGCGCGCCAACCCGGCCGCCCGCGTCCACGTCAAGCTCGTGAGCCAGTCCGGCATCGGTGCGGTCGCGGCCGGCGTGACGAAGGCCCTGGCCGACGTCGTGCTCGTGTCCGGCCACGACGGTGGAACGGGCGCGTCCCCGCTCAACTCGCTCAAGCACGCCGGCACCCCGTGGGAGATCGGTCTCGCCGAGACGCAGCAGACGCTCATGCTCAACGGCATGCGCGACCGCGTCGTCGTGCAGGTCGACGGTCAGATGAAGACCGGGCGCGACGTCGTCGTGGCGGCGCTCCTCGGCGCCGAGGAGTACGGCTTCGCCACCGCCCCGCTCGTCGTCGAGGGCTGCATCCTGATGCGGGTCTGCCACCTCGACACCTGCCCGGTGGGCGTCGCGACGCAGAACCCCGAGCTCCGCAAGCGTTTCTCCGGCAAGCCCGAGTTCGTCGTGAACTTCTTCGAGTTCATCGCGCAGGAAGTGCGGGAGCTCCTCGCCGAGCTCGGGTTCCGCACGCTCGACGAGGCGATCGGCCAGTCCGACGCGCTCGACGTCGACCGTGCCCTCGAGCACTGGAAGGCGTCCGGGCTGGACCTCGCGCCGGTGCTCGCCGGCCCGCACTTCGAGGCCGCCGAGCCGCGTCGCCACCAGCGCGAGCAGGACCACGAGCTCGAGCACCACTTCGACGTGGGCCTGATCCAGCAGACCGCCGACGTGCTCGACCACGGCGGCTCGATCGCCCTCGACCTGCCCATCCGCAACACCGAACGCGCGGTCGGCACGATGCTCGGCCACGAGGTCACGAAGCGGTACGGCGAGCACGGGCTGCCCAGCGGCTCGATCGACGTCACGCTGCGTGGTTCGGCCGGACAGTCGCTCGGCGCGTTCATGCCGGCCGGCATCACGCTGCGACTCGTCGGCGACAGCAACGACTACGTCGGCAAGGGCCTGTCCGGCGGCGAGATCATCGTGCGCCCCGACGCCGGTTCCGGCTTCGACCCGGCGCAGAACGTCATCGCCGGCAACGTGATCGGCTACGGCGCGACCCAGGGGAGCATGTTCATCCGCGGCATCGTGGGCGAGCGGTTCCTGGTGCGCAACTCGGGTGCGACCGCGGTGGTCGAGGGCGTCGGCGACCACGCGCTCGAGTACATGACCGGCGGCCTCGCCCTCATCCTGGGCGAGACCGGCCGCAACCTCGGCGCCGGCATGTCCGGCGGCACCGCGTACGTCCGCGGTCTGCGCGAGGAACACGTCAACACCGACGCGCTCGCGACCGGCGAGCTGCGACTCGAGGCACTGGACAGCGCCGACGTCGAGATCGTCACCGACCTGCTCACCCGGCACGCCGAGGAGACCGGTTCGACGCTGGCATCCGACCTGCTCGAGTCCGGCGACCTGAGCGACTTCGTCAAGGTGCTGCCGCGCGACTACGCAGCGGTGCTCGAGACCCGCCAGCGCGCCGTCGACGAGGGGCTCGACCCCGACGGCGACGTCGTGTGGAACCGAATCATGGAGGTGACCGGTGGCTGAACGTCACGCACGTCTGGAACCGGCAGCGCCCAACACGACCTCGGAGGTGACCGGTGGCTGAACGTCACGCACGTCTGGAACCGGCAGCGCCCAACACGACCTCGGAGGTGACCGGTGGCTGACCCCAAGGGATTCCTCAAGGTCCAGGAACGCGAGCTCCCGGCACGGCGACCCGTGCCCGTCCGGCTCATGGACTGGAAAGAGGTCTACGAGCAGCAGGAGTCCGGCGCCCTCAAGCGCCAGGCCGGCCGCTGCATGGACTGCGGCGTGCCGTTCTGCCACCAGGGCTGCCCCCTCGGCAACCTGATCCCGGAGTGGAACGACCTCACCTGGCGCGGTGAGGGCCGGCAGGCCATCGAGCGGCTGCACGCGACGAACAACTTCCCGGAGTTCACGGGCCGGCTGTGCCCCGCCCCGTGCGAGTCCTCGTGCGTGCTCGGCATCAACCAGCCGCCGGTGACGATCAAGCAGGTCGAGGTCTCGATCATCGACGACGCGTTCCAGAACGGTTGGGTCACCCCCCACCCGCCGGAGCGTCTGACGGGCAAGACCGTCGCCGTCGTGGGGTCCGGCCCCGCCGGGCTCGCCGCCGCGCAGCAGCTCACGCGCGCCGGGCACACCGTCGCCGTCTACGAGCGCGACGACCGCATCGGCGGGCTGCTCCGCTACGGGATCCCCGACTTCAAGATGGAGAAGCGCCAGATCGACGCGCGCCTCTCCCAGATGCAGGCCGAGGGCACCCGCTTCCGTGCGGGCGTCGAGATCGGCCGCGACATCACCTGGGACGACCTGAAGTCGCGCTACGACGCGGTCGTGGTGGCCACCGGCGCCACGGTGCCGCGTGACCTGCCGATCCCGGGGCGCGACCTCGAGGGCGTGCACTTCGCGATGGACTACCTCGTCCAGCAGAACAAGGCGAACGCCGGCACCCGGGTCGACAACCAGCTGACCGCCGAGGGCAAGCACGTCGTCGTCATCGGCGGCGGCGACACCGGGGCGGACTGCATCGGCACCGCACACCGACAGGGCGCGCTGAGCGTGACGAACCTGGCGATCGGCAAGCAGCCGCCGCTGGAACGTCCGTCCGAGCAGCCGTGGCCGATGTTCCCGACCGTGTTCGAGGTCACGAGCGCCCACGAAGAGGGCGGCGAGCGGCACTTCCTCGCCTCGACCGTCGAGTTCCTGGCGAACGAGGCCGGCGAGGTCCGTGCCCTCCGTGTCGCCGAGACCGAGTACCTCGACGGCCGTCGCGTGCCGAAGGCCGGCTCCGAGCGCGAGATCCCCGCAGACCTCGTCCTCGTCGCGATGGGCTTCACCGGCCCTGAGGCAGACACGATCGAGCCGCAGCTCGGGCTGCCGACCACGGTGTCCGGTGCGCTCGACCGCCGCGCCGACTACACGACGAACGAGGCGGGCGTGTTCGTCGCCGGCGACGCCGGCCGCGGGCAGTCCCTGATCGTCTGGGCGATCGCCGAGGGGCGAGCCGCGGCGGCGAAGGTGGACGAGTACCTCGAGGGCTCGACGATCCTGCCCGCGCCGGTGAAGGCGACGGACCGCGCGATCTCGATCTCGTGACCGAGGGGCCACCCGCACTCGATAAGGTGCTGGTGGCCTCGCTTCGTTCCGCGCGGCCCCACAGCGCGGAAACCCAAGCACCATCCACCACCACGAAGGAATCCATTGAGACGCGCAAAGATCGTTTCGACGCTCGGACCGGCAACGTCGGACTACGAGACCGTCAAGGAGATCATCGAAGCGGGCGTCGACGTCGCCCGACTCAACCTCAGCCACGGTGACTACAGCGTCCACGAGGCCAACTACGTGAACGTCCGTCGCGCGGCCGAGGAACTCGGCAAGCCCGTCGCGATCCTCGTCGACCTGCAGGGTCCGAAGATCCGTCTGGCCAAGTTCGCCGACGGCCCGCACGACCTCGCGGTCGGCGACGTGTTCACCATCACGACCGAGGACGTCCCCGGCTCCAAGGAGATCTGCGGCACGACGTTCAAGGGCCTGCCCCAGGACGTCAAGCCCGGCGACCCGCTGCTCATCGACGACGGTCGCGTCCGCCTGCGCGTGCTCGACACCGACGGCGTCCGCGTCCGCACCGAGGTCGTCGTCGGCGGCACGGTGTCGAACAACAAGGGCATCAACCTGCCCGGCGTCGCCGTCAACGTCCCCGCGCTGAGCGAGAAGGACGAGGCCGACCTCCGGTGGGCGATCCGTCAGGGCGCCGACCTCATCGCGCTGTCGTTCGTGCGCAACGCCGCCGACGTCGACCGTGCCCACGAGATCATGGACGAGGAGGGCAAGCGCCTGCCCGTCATCGCCAAGGTCGAGAAGCCGCAGGCCGTCGACGCGCTCGAGGAGATCATCGACGCCTTCGACAGCATCATGGTCGCCCGCGGTGACCTCGGCGTCGAGCTGCCGCTCGAGGCCGTCCCGATCGTGCAGAAGCGCGCCGTGGAGCTGTCCCGCCGCATGGCGAAGCCGGTCATCGTCGCGACGCAGATGCTCGAGTCGATGATCTCGTCGCCGATCCCGACCCGCGCGGAGACCTCCGACGTCGCGAACGCCGTGCTCGACGGCGCGGACGCGGTCATGCTCTCGGGCGAGACGAGCGTCGGTGAGTACCCGGTGCAGACGGTCCGCACGATGGCCCGCATCGTCGAGTCCACCGAGGACCACGGCCTCGAGCGCATCGCGCCGCTCGGCACCAAGCCGCGCACCCTCGGCGGTGCGATCACGCTCGCCGCGGTCGAGATCGCGGAGTTCACCGAGGCCTCGTACCTCTGCGTGTTCACCGAGTCCGGCGACTCCGCGCGACGCATGTCGCGTCTGCGCCACGGCCTGCCGATCATCGCCTTCACCCCGAACGAGGCGACGCGTCGCCGCATGGCGCTCACCTGGGGTGTCCGGTCGTTCCTCGTCGAGCGCAAGACCCACACCGACGAGCTCTTCTCGCAGGTGGACGACGTCCTGCTCGAGAACGGCCTGGCCGCCCCCGGCGACCGCGTCATCGTGACGGCCGGTTCCCCTCCCGGCATCGAGGGCTCGACGAACGACCTGCGCGTGCACCGGGTGGGCGACGCCCACGCCGAGGCCGCTCCGGCCTACGTGCGGGACTGATCCGCAGGATCCCGACGCCGACAGGGCGCGGACGGGAGGCCCGGCGCACGAACACGCGTCGCCTCCGGTCCGCGCCCTGTCGCGTCCCGCCCGGACGCCGGACGCTGGACGCGCCGCGGCTGCGCCCCGCCGTGGTCGTCGCTCCCCCGCACACCGGGGCGCGACGGCGTCCGCGGGGCGCGGTCGTGGGCTTCCCGACGCGCGTCGACGCTCGGGGCGCGCTCGGTGGGGTGGAGCCGCGGCGCGACCGGACCGCCGTGCGGGCAGGATGGGCGGGGTGAGCCTCCAGGACGACACCGCCTCCGCATCCACGGCGCCGCGCGCCGACGTCCGCCGCTGGCGCCGCTACCTGGCCGACGAGCGTGCGGAGGCGGCGGTCTACCGCAACCTCGCCGCGCGGCGGTCCGGCGAGGAACGCGAGATCCTCGCGGCGCTGGCCGAGGCCGAGGGACGGCACGAGCAGCACTGGCTCGACCTGCTCGGCGACGACGTCGGGCGTCCGCAGCGCGGCAGCCTGCGCACCCGCGTCCTCGCGACGCTGGCGAAGCGGTTCGGGTCGGTCTTCGTCCTCGCGTTGATGCAGCGCGCCGAGGACCGCTCGCCGTACGCCGACGACGACGACGCGACCGCGAGCATGGCGGCCGACGAGCGCATCCACGGCGAGGTCGTCCGCGGGCTGGCGAACCGTGGCCGCATGCGGCTGTCGGGCACGTTCCGCGCGGCGGTCTTCGGCGCCAACGACGGACTCGTGTCGAACCTGGCGCTCATCATCGGCATCAGCGCCTCGGGTGCGGACCGGCACTTCGTCCTGCTGAGCGGCATCGCCGGTCTGCTCGCCGGCGCCCTCTCGATGGGCGCGGGGGAGTACGTCTCGGTCCGGTCGCAGCGCGAACTGCTCGAGGCGTCCGCACCGCACCCCGAGGCCGGACGTGCCGTGGCGGACCTCGACGTCGACGCGAACGAGCTGGCCCTGGTGTACCGGGCCCGTGGCATGACCGAGGCCGAAGCGACCGAGCACGCCGCCCATGTGCTGTCCGGCATCGGCGAGCGTCGTCCGGCGACCGGCCCGGTGCCCGTCGCCGACGACCACGAGGCGGTCGGGAACGGCCTGAGCGCCGCGGTGTCGAGCTTCCTGTTCTTCGCCTCGGGCGCGATCATCCCGGTGCTGCCGTTCCTGTTCGGCATGCAGGGGTGGGCGGCCATCGCGGTGGCCGGCACGCTCGTCGGGCTCGCGCTGCTCGGCACCGGAGCGGTCGTCGGGGTCCTCAGCGGGGCGTCGCCGGGCAAGCGGGCGTTCCGGCAGCTCGCGATCGGGTTCGGTGCCGCGGTGGTGACCTACGCGCTCGGACTGTTGTTCGGGACGGGTGCCGCCTAGCGGCGGAGGGCGGCGCGTGGGGGCAGCAGCAGCAGGGCCGCGGCGCCGACGACGATGAGTGCGATGCCCGCGAACACCATGAAGACCGTGAGCGCGAGGCCCGGCGCGACGAGCACGACCACACCGCCGAGGATCGAGAGCACCCCGCTCACCAGGGTCGGCACCCGGGACGACCCCGGGTGGCCGACGAAGCCGCCAACGATGGAGACGATGCCCTCGACGACGAATCCGACCCCGGCGAGCACGGCGTAGACGACCAGGGGGATCGCCGGATCGAGCAGCGCCACCAGGCCGGCGACCGCGACGAGCGCTCCCACCACGCCGGACGTCCACCGCCAGACCGTCGGCGTCCCGTGCCCCCGCACCGACGCCACGACCCGCAGGGCGCCGGCGACGACGAGGTAGACGCCGAACAGCAGTGCGACGACGACGAGCGACGGCCGCGGCCACGCGATGGCGACGATCCCCAGGGCGATCGCGACGACCGCGGTGACGACGACGAACACCCGGAACGTGCGGACGGCACGAGAATCCACGGACACTCCTCCTGATCGGACCGCTGGAGTCCCGAACGCTACCCGGCCGACGGCGAGCCGGTGCAACCGGATGCAACCCCCGCCGACGTACCGTGCGAGCAGGCACGCGATCCGAACGTGCCCCGACAGCGTCGTCGAAAGGCCACCACCATGACCATCGCACCATCGCCCACCACCTACGCGGCACCCGGTGAACCGGGCTCCCTCGTCCAGTACCGGTCGCGGTACGACCACTTCATCGGCGGCGAGTACGTCCCCTCGGCGAGTGGGCAGTACTTCGAGAACCCGACCCCCGTCACCGGCAAGGTCTTCACCGAGGTCGCCCGCGGGGACTCCACCGACGTGGACCGTGCGGTGGCAGCGGGCTGGAAGGCGTTCCCGAGCTGGGGGAGGACGAGCGCCGCCGAGCGCGCGGTCATCCTCAACAAGATCGCCGACCGGATGGAGGAGCACCTCGAGATGCTCGCCGTCGCCGAGACGTGGGAGAACGGCAAGCCGATCCGCGAGACCCTCGGTGCCGACATCCCGCTCGCGATCGACCACTTCCGCTACTTCGCCGGGGCGATCCGCGCGCAGGAGGGCTCGGCCGGCGAGATCGACCACGACACCGTGGCGTACCACTTCCACGAACCCCTCGGCGTGGTCGGGCAGATCATCCCCTGGAACTTCCCGATCCTGATGGCCGTGTGGAAGCTCGCACCCGCCCTGGCAGCGGGCAACTGCGTCGTGCTGAAGCCTGCTGAGCAGACCCCGGCGTCGATCCACGTCCTCGTCGAGCTCATCCGCGACCTGCTGCCCGCCGGCGTCCTCAACGTCGTCAACGGGTTCGGCATCGAGGTCGGTGCGCCGCTCGCCCAGCACCCGGACATCCGGAAGATCGCGTTCACCGGCGAGACCACCACCGGCCGGTTGATCATGCAGTACGCCTCGCAGAGTCTCATCCCGGTGACGCTCGAGCTCGGCGGCAAGAGCCCGAACGTGTTCTTCCCGGACGTCGCCGCCGAGAAGGACTCGTTCTACGACAAGGCGCTCGAGGGCTTCACCTTCTTCAACCTCAACCAGGGCGAGGTCTGCACCTGCCCGTCCCGGGCGCTGGTGGCGAAGGAGATCTACGACGGGTTCGTCGCCGACGGCCTCGACCGGGTGCGCGCCGTCAAGCAGGGGCACCCGCTCGACCTCTCCACGATGATCGGCGCGCAGGCGTCGAACGACCAGCTCGAGAAGATCCTGAGCTACATCGACATCGGCAAGCAGGAGGGCGCGAAGCTGCTCACCGGCGGGGAACGCGCGGACCTCGGCGGTGAGCTGTCCGGCGGGTACTACGTCACGCCGACGGTGTTCGAGGGCGTCAACTCGATGCGGATCTTCCAGGAGGAGATCTTCGGTCCGGTCCTCGCGCTGACCTCCTTCAGCGGGTACGACGACGCGATCGCCACGGCCAACGACACCCTGTACGGACTCGGCGCCGGGGTGTGGAGTCGCGAGGCCACGACCCTGTACCGCGCCGGTCGGGACATCCAGGCCGGACGGGTGTGGTCGAACACGTACCACCAGTACCCCGCGGGTGCGGCGTTCGGCGGGTACAAGCAGTCCGGCATCGGGCGGGAGAACCACAAGATGATGCTCGACCACTACCAGCAGACGAAGAACCTGCTCGTGTCCTACGCGGACGGTCCGATGGGCTTCTTCTGATGCCCGACACCGCACGCGTGGCGGTCACGCCGGCGGCGGGGGAGCTGCTGCGCACCCTCGCCGCCCGGCACGGCCCCCTGATGTTCCACCAGTCGGGCGGCTGCTGCGACGGATCGAGCCCGATGTGCTACCCGGTCGGCATGTTCCGGACCGGTTCCGGCGACGTGTTGTTGGGGGCGCTCCAGGTGGACGGCATCGACCCCGTCGAGGTCTACATGTCGGTGTCGCAGTTCGAGTACTGGAAGTACACGCACCTCACCATCGACGTCGTCGACGGGCGCGGCGGCGGGTTCTCGGTCGAAACCCCTGATGGGAAGCGCTTCTTGACGCGCTCCCGCATGCTCACAAAGGTGGAACTGGAAGACCTCGGGCTCACCGCTCATCGGCGCTAGTCCGCACTTCGTCCGCAGAAGACTCAGTTGAATCCAGCAGGTCCGATGCGGCGGATCGCGTTCGGTCCGCCGCACCGGGAAACAGGTGCGCGTAGACGCTCAGGGTGATTGTCGCCGATGCATGGCCCATTGCTCGCGCGACCGACACGGCGTCGAGGCCGGCACGGACCAGTCCGGACGCGTAGAAGTGCCGGTAATCGTGCGGCGTCAACTCGCCTACTCCGGCCGCGTCGCACGCTTTGTTGAACCATGCGCGCAGCGCGGCGGGGGAGGGAGGGCTACCAGGCAGGAACCATCGTCTCGGCTCTGCGTCTCCCTCAACGCGAACGACAAACTCCGCGTCGTCGGCTACCAGCGGAACTACGGCGGCGACTCGCAGAGCCTCGACACGGGCGCCACGGCGCTGTCCTTCGAAGTGCTGTGGGTGGACGAGCAGTGATCGTCGCCGCCGACACCTGGGCCGACTTCGCCGGGGCTGTGTGGGCCGAGCCCACCACCCGGTGGATCGTCTACGTTTTCCTCTTCGCTGTGTTCGGCATCGGTGTCTAGCGGGTCACCCGCCGCATCCGTGCGGCCATCGGCGAGCTTCGTGAGGATCTCGGCATCGTCAAGCGCGAGGTGAAGAACGACCACACCACCAACCTCCGCGAAGAGGCCGACGACCGGCACGACCAGAACTACCGAGCACTCGGCCGCATTGAGCAGAAGGTCGACCAGCTTGCCGTCGCGGTCGGCGTGCATCAGTACCGGCTCGACGACATCGACAACGACCTCGGCCGCACTAGAGGCAAGGGGGCGTGATGAGCGACCATGTCGGCAGAGGGACCGGCTGGTTCGGCCGGAACCAGAAGTTCGCCAAGACCATCGTGACCGGGATCGGCGCGCTCACGACCGCCGGGCTACTTACGTCACTGCCTGTAGAGCGGGCGCCGTGTGTTGGTCTCGCCACAGCGCTGCTGACTACGTACGCGACTTACAAGGTGCCGAACGTGACGTCCTAGGTGCTACGACACCAGCTTGCCGATGGTGTCTACCGCCCACTCCGACAGCTCTTTACCCGCGCCGGTCGCGGTGGCAAGGGCAATCGGGGCCAGCACCCCGCGCAGCTGCGCGAGACCACGCTGAACGATTGACGTGTCCGGCTCCGGCTTCACGAGCTCACCCAGCACCACGTTTGCCGAATCGACGACGAGGGGGCGTGTGTGCTCGTCTATGTCTTCGAGGCGGCTCAGTACGTCACGAACGGTGTCTGCGAGGTCGGTGTAACCGCTGGTGACGACGTGGGACTGCTGGGTTACCGACTCGTTGCCGAATGCGACTTGCGCATGGTCCCCATAGACGTTGATCACCGGGGCGTGCAGGGCGGACTGGGCGCTCTCGCGCCGCGTCGCATTGGCTGGAGCCTTGCCCCAGATCGCGGACAGGTGGTCAAGCTGCGACCCGTGGTCGAAGATCTCGACGGACGAGACGTAGAGTTCCCGCGATCCCCCTCTGGGATCGGGCACGACGACCCAGTCGCCTTCGAACACCTGTGCGTCGACGTCGAAGGACCCCTTCTTTGCCTGGATGAGCCCACGCATCTCGATGGCCGATTCGTCCGCCTCGCCGCGGTGGTGAATCACCGTCACCGTCTTCGGGTTGAAGCTTCGGCCGTGTCCGTCAATGAAGCCCATGAGATTTCCTCTCGCTCTCGCTACCCCAGAGTATCCGGAACGTCCGACATCACAGGGGTGGATGGTTACCCGCGATCACCATGCCCGGCGCCCGTGGATCAGGGCGTAGGCCGTCGGTGCCCTCCGATAGCTTCGGCGCATGACTACTTGGCATCCTCAGCCCACCTGGACCATGTACCTCGGCGACAAGATCCTCGGGGAAAACCTCAACGAGACCGACAAGACGGAGTTTCAGCGCCAGATCGTCGAAACGATCGATGCCGGCCTAGCCGGCTTCATGACGGTCGAAACACCGGATCGAACGATCTCCTTCCTGCTAACGGCAGCGACGACTATCCGTTTCGAGACGACCGACCCCGTCAATCTCGACCCGACACCCCTCGGCAAGCCGAGCTGAGTCCTACCCCCTAGCGAAGGCGTCGTCATCCTCGGAGACGACGCCTTCGCACTTTCGGTCGATGCCGTCGCGGTACTGGTCCGCGATCGACTCCGTCCAGTCCTCGTGTACCGGACGCTGGTCCAGCCAATACGCCGTGCAGTTAGCCTGCCGTGTCTCGATCGACACCGGAGTTGGCGTGGGCGTCGGGCTCGGCTTCGCTGCCGACGCGCTCGCGCAGCCGCTCAACATCAGGCCTGCCGCGATAATCGCGGCCCCTCCCGCCAGCTTCATCGTTCCCGCTCGATCCATGCGTCGACCCACTCGACGCGAGTGCGCCACGTGCCGGCCTTCACTCGCTGCACTCCGCGGCACTCGCCAGCGCGTAGCGCGTCGCGCAGTGTCTCGACGTGACAGTCGGTGTACGCCGCCGCCTCGCGCACTCGCATCCACGCCATGAGCCGACAGTAGCGGCATCCAAGCCTCCAGAATATAGCTGGCTAAATGGTGGCGTGAGTGAGCTGTCGAGTCCGCAGAAAGTCCGCAGCAATAGCGAGAAGCGGCTACAGCGTGCGACGCGCCACTCGACCGCGACCCGCGTAAGCAAGCCGATGTCTACCGGTGTCAACCCTCGGCTACCAAGCGCCCCGAGTACTGGAAGTACACGCACCTCACCATCGACGTCGTCGACGGGCGCGGCGGCGGGTTCTCGGTCGAGAGCCCCGAGGGCAAGCGGTTCCTGACCCGGTCGCGGATGTTCGACGACGCCGAGCTGGCGGATCTCGGCCTGGTCCCGGTCACACACCGGACGTAGGCTGGCCGTACTCGTCGCGACGGTGCGGCGGGTGGGGTCGATCGGAGGACGCATGCGCGCACCCGACCGGCTCCGCCCACTCGTCGCCGCGTCCTGGCGGCGGTCCGCGGCGGTCGACCCGGACGCGGTCCCCGCACTCGCCCTCGGCGACGACGAGCTCGACGCCGCCCGCCGTGACGGCCCGCTGGCCACCCTGCTGCCCGTCGTCCGGCACCTCCTGCTCGACGACACCCGCTCCGCCGGCTGCGTCCTGGCGGTCGGGGACGCCTCCGGCCGGCTCGTGTGGGTCGACGGAGCGCGGACGGCCCGACGAGCGGCAGAGGACATGGGCTTCGTCCCCGGGGCCGACTGGGCCGAGGACCGCGTCGGCACGAGCGCACCCGGCACCGCCCTGCGTCTCGACCGGCCGGTGCAGATCCGCTCCGACGAGCACTACGCCAACGCCGTGAAGCCGTGGTCGTGCACCGCCGTCCCCGTGCACGACGCCCACGGGTCCACCGTCGGTGTGCTCGACCTGACGGGCGACGACCGAGCGGTCGAACGGCACACCCTCTCGCTCCTCGCCGCCACGGTCGCCGCCGCCGAGGCGCGGCTCGCCCTCGCCGCGAGCCGGGTCCCCGGACCCGCCGTGCCGACGCCGGCCGCGCCCGGCGCGGAACTGACGGTCCTCGGCACCGACACCGCCGTCCTGCGCATCCGCGACCGCCGGGTGCAGCTGTCCGCGCGGCACTCCGAGCTCCTGGTCGTCCTCGCCGCCCACCCCGACGGGTTGGCGGCAGCCGACCTCGCGCAGGCGGTGTACGGCGACGCCGGTGCCGTCGTGACGCTGCGCGCCGAGGTGGTGCGGCTCCGTCGGGTCCTCGCGGAGCACGCGTCGGGCGTGACCGTGACGTCGCGTCCGTACCGGGTGACCGGGATGGCGACCGACGTCGACACCGTGCTGTCCGCGCTCGACCGCGGGGCGCGCCTCCAGGCCGTCGACCGGTACACCGGGCCGGTCCTGCCGGGGTCGGCTGCGCCGGGGGTGGACGCCGTGCGCGACCTGGTGCGCGGTCGGTTCCGCGAGTCGGTCGTCGCGGACGGCAGTGTCGAGGCGCTGCTCGCGTGGGCGCGGACGCCCGACGGCGCAGCGGACGGCCGCGTGCTCCGCGCGCTGCTCGCGGTCCTGCCGCGGCGGTCGCCGCGGCGGGCTGGTCTCGTGGCGGCGATCGAGGCGCTCGAGGGTCCCTGAGTCGGTCGGGACGACCCGGCCTGGAGGCGCGCCCCGCGCGGTCGAGATCGCCGACGGCGCGCGCCTCCCGACCTGGTGATCAGGAACCGGTGGTCGGCGCCGGGGTCGTGGTCGCGTCGGGAGCCGGCGGGGTCGGGGCCTTCCCCTCGTGGCCCTTCGGCGGCGCGGGCACGGTCGCGGGATCGCCGGCCGTCGGCGGTGCCGGGCAGCCGGGCGCCGTCGCGGGGCCGCCCTCGGGCGGTGCGGGCGGCGTCGCGGTGTCGCCGTCCGACGGAACCGGAGCCGGTGTGGTCGCGCTGGTCGGCGCACCAGTCGGGGCGCTCGGCGCCGGGGTGGTCGTCGCGGCGTTCGCCGTGGCGATGCCGAACCCGCCGAGCACCAGCACCGCGGCCGCGGCCGTGCCGATCCCGACCCGTCGCAGGAGTGCGCCGCGTCGCGGGGTGGTGGTGGTCGAGTCGTCTCGTTCGTCGAACATGGTGGTTCCGTTCCGTGACCGGGCAGATCCGGGTGATCCGCCGCTGAAGACGACGCTCGAGTCCGAATCTGAAGCATGCCTGAAGCACAGGGGTTCTCCAGCGTCCTCCATGCTCGGTGGCTGCCGGAGCGCCCTACGGTGTCCGCCGTGCCTGTTCCCGCTCGAATCCTGGTCGTCGACGACGACGACTCCATCCGGACCGCCGTCGCGACGACCCTGCGTGCCGAGGGCTTCACCGTCGCCGAGGCGTCCGACGGCCGCGACCTCGTCGAGGACCTCCGCCGCGCCGCACCCGACCTCGTCCTGCTGGACTGGATGCTGCCCGGGCCGAGCGGCATCGTGCTCGCCGGGCGGGTGCGCTCCACCTCGGACGCCGCCGTCGTGATGATGACCGCGCGGGACGAGCTCGACGAGCGGTTGCGCGGCTTCGCCGAGGGTGCCGACGACTACGTGGTGAAGCCGTTCGCGATGGCCGAGCTGGTGGCGCGGGTGACGGCGGTGCTCCGGCGGCGCGGGCGGATCCCGTCGGTCGTCGAGGTCGGCGACCTCGTCCTCGACCCGGACGCCGCCACCGCCCGGCGTGCCGGGGTCCTGCTCGACCTCACCGCGACGGAGTTCCGCCTGCTGCGGTTCCTCGCCGAGAGCCGGGGTCGCACCGTGTCGAAGGGGCAGATCACGACGCAGGTGTGGGGCTACGACGACGTCGCGGCGAACGTCGTCGAGGTCCACCTCAGCGCCCTCCGACGGAAGATGGAGGCGCACGGGCCGCGGCTCGTGCACACCGTCCGCGGCATCGGGTACCGGCTGAGCGACGAGCGGACGGCGGCGTGACGGGCGACAGCGGCCCGCTCCGGACGACCTCGTTGCGGCTGCGCACGGTCGTCGCGATCGTGGTCCTGCTCGCGGTCCTGCTCGCCGGACTGGCGGTCGCCGTCGAGGTGCTGCTCGGCATCCGGCTGCGCGCCCAGGCCGAGGACCGGCTCCGCGACCGGGCATCGGCCGCCGCCGCACTCGTCGGGACCGTCGACGCCGAGGACCTCGCCGACCGGCTCTCCGCGCAGGGGTTGTCGGTGCGCATCGTCGGGCCGGACGGCGGGGCGGTCGAGGCCGGTCCGACGCCGGACCAGCTGCGGACGGGCCCGCCGGATCCAGGCGGCCTGCCGGCGACCGTACCGCGCGGCAGCGGACTCGTCGGTGGGACCGCACCCACGGCCGCGGCGACGCCGACGACCACCGCGGACGGCGCCACGATCTCGTCGTCGTCCGTGCGCGAGGGCGACGGGGTGCTCACCCTCGTGAGCCGGCTCGACGACGGCACCCGCATCACGCTGACCGTCGGTACTCGCGACGTGCAGGACACCCTGGTGCAGCTCGGCTGGGTGATGGGCGGTGCCTCCGCGGCGTTCCTCGGGGTCGCCGTCCTCGGTGTGGTGCTCGTCGTCCGTCGGTCCCTGCGGCCGCTCGACGAGATGGCGACGACCGCGCGGTCGATCGCGGCCGGCGACCGCGGCCGGCGCCTCCGACCCTCGCGCCAGGACACCGAGATCGGTCGCGTCGCCGTCGCCATGGACGAGATGCTCGACGCCGTCGAGGGCGCGGAGCGCGAGGCCGTCGCCGCGGAGGCACGGGTCCGCTCGTTCCTCTCCGACGCCGCGCACGAGCTGCGCACGCCGGTCGCCGGGGTCCGTGCGGCGGCCGACACGCTCGTGCGCAACGGCGGCGACGTCGCCACGCGCGAGGTGCTCGCCGTGCACGTCGTCCGCCAGGCAGACCGCGCCGCGCGGCTCATCGAGGACATGCTCACGATGGCCCGGCTCGACCGGGGGATCGAACTCGACCGACGACCGGTGGACCTCGGTGCCGTCCTCGTGGCGGAGGGCGACCGGCTGCGGTTGCGGCTGCCGTCCGTCGCGCTCGAGGTCGTGGTGCCCGAGCGGGCCGTGTGCGCCGACGTCGACGCCGAGCGGCTCGCCCAGGTCGTCGCCAACCTCGTCGACAACGCCGCCCGCGCTGCCGGACCCGCGGGCAGGATCGTCGTCACGCTCGACGACCGGGGAACGGGCCCCGTGGTCCGGGTGGAGGACGACGGTCCGGGCATCCCGGTGCAGGACCGCGTGCGGGTCTTCGACCGACTCGTCCGGCTCGAGGCCGCTCGCGACGCCCGTTCCGGCGGGGCCGGACTGGGACTGCCGATCGCTCGGGGCATCGCCGAGGCGCACGGCGGGTCCTTGCAGCACGCCGAGGTCGGCGAGGGCCAGGAGGTCGGCGTGCTCGGCGGTGCGGTGTTCGAGCTGCGGCTGCCGGCGGCGGTCGAGGGGCGGGGGTCCTGCTAGCCTGGAGGCCTCGCGAGTGTGGTGGAATCGGCAGACACGGGGCACTCAAAATGCTCTGCCTCACGGCGTGCGGGTTCAAGTCCCGCCACTCGTACAACGCATGCTCACGGCGTGCGGGGCTGGACCGGCGCCGCGTCCCGCCACTCGTACAACGCTTATTGGCAACCTGAGCCGTGTGCTGACATGAAGCACTTCTGGCGTCTAGTAGGCTTGCGGCTGTGAGTGACACAGAAGCAACTGCAACAGCACCCCGTCGCGTCGTCGTCGCCGAGGACGAGTCGCTCATCCGCCTCGACATCGTCGAGATCCTCCGCGACAACGGGTTCGACGTGGTCGGTGAGGCCGGCGACGGCGAGACCGCCGTGCAGCTCGCCACCGACCTCCGCCCCGACCTCGTCGTGATGGACGTCAAGATGCCCCAGCTCGACGGCATCTCCGCAGCCGAGAAGCTGTCCAAGAACCACATCGCTCCGGTGGTCCTCCTCACGGCGTTCAGCCAGAAGGACCTCGTCGAGCGTGCCACCGAGGCCGGCGCGCTGGCCTACGTGGTCAAGCCGTTCACGCCGAACGACCTGCTCCCCGCGATCGAGATCGCCCTCTCGCGGCACCAGCAGATCATCACGCTCGAGGCCGAGGTCGCCGACCTGGTCGAGCGCTTCGAGACGCGCAAGCTCGTCGACCGCGCCAAGGGCCTGCTCAACGAGAAGATGGGCCTCACGGAGCCCGAGGCGTTCCGCTGGATCCAGAAGGCCTCGATGGACCGCCGCCTGACCATGCACGACGTCGCCAAGGCGATCATCGAGCAGCTCAGCGCCAAGAAGTAGCACCACCGTCGCTCACACCAACCAGCGCCGTCGGACCCCGATCCGGCGGCGCTGCCGCGTTCCCGGGTGCGTGGGGCGGTGGAGGCGACCACCTGGCAGGCTGGAGCCGTGGACGACGTGGTGATCCGGGCCTCCCGGCCTGACGACATGCCCGCGGTGGCCGACCTGCGGTGGCGGTGGAGCGTCGGCGAGGGCGGCGCCGAGCCGGCCGCGACGCCGGACGGCTACCGCGCGGCGATGGCGGCCTTCGCCCTGGAGCACCCGGACACGCACCGGTGCGTGGTCGCGGAGCGCGACGGCGCGGTGCTCGGCATGGCGTGGCTCGGACTCGTCGCCCGGCCGCCGACCCCGGACCGGCCGGGGCGGCGCCTGACCGCCGACGTGCAGACCGTGTACGTGCACCCCGACCTGCGCGGGCTCGGTGTCGCCGGACGGCTCGTCACGGCACTGCTCGACATCGCCGACGACCTCGGCGTCGAGCGGACCTCGGTGCACTCGAGCGTCGACGGCGAGCGGCTCTACCGGCGTCTCGGCTTCGGCGATGCGCGCCTGTTGCTGCAGCGTCCGCCCGAGGACTGACGACGGTTCAGCGTGCCTCGCGGATGAGGTTGGTGATGCGGACGGTGGAGCAGCGCCGCCCCTGGTCGTCCGTGATCACGATCTCGTGCGTGGTGAGCGTGCTGCCGAGGTGGATCGCGGTGCAGACGCCGGTGACGGTGCCGGACGTGGCGCTGCGGGTGTGCGAGGCGTTCAGCTCGATGCCGACGGCGTAGCGACCCGCGCCGGCGTGCACGTTCGCGGCCATCGACCCGAGGCTCTCGGCGAGGACGACGTAGGCGCCCCCGTGCAGCAGGCCGACCGGCTGGCGGTTGCCCTCGACCGGGATGCTGCCGACGGCACGGTCGGCCGTCATCTCGGTGATGACCATGCCCATCTTGTCGGCGAGCTCACCCATCCCACGGGCCGCGAGGCGCTCGTCGACGTTCCCGGTGATGGTGGCTTCGTCGGTCACGCGCTCGAACTCCCGTGTCGGATGGCGTCGGTAGGCTGTCCGGGTGTCGGACTCCGCAAAGCCTACCCTCATGGTCATCGACGGCCACTCGCTCGCCTTCCGGGCCTTCTACGCACTGCCGGTCGACAGTTTCGTGAACCGCGACGGGCAGCACACGAACGCCATCCACGGCTTCATCTCGATGCTGCTCATGCTCCTGCAGCGCGAGAAGCCGACCCACCTGGCGGTGGCGTTCGACATCTCCCGGTTCTCGTTCCGCACCCGTGAGTACGAGGCGTACAAGGGCACCCGCTCCGAGACCCCGGCCGAGTTCAAGGGCCAGATCCCGCTGCTGCAGCAGGCGCTCGAGGCGATGGGCATCACCACGGTGACGAAGGAGGACTACGAGGCCGACGACATCCTCGCGACCCTGTCGTCCCAGGGGGCTGCGCAGGGGTACCAGGTCTACGTGGTCTCCGGCGACCGCGACGCGATCCAGCTCGTCAACGACGACGTCACGCTGCTCTACCCGTCGGTCCGTGGCGTGTCCGAACTGACCCGGTACGACCGCGACAAGGTGTACGAGCGCTACGGGATCGAGCCGCACCAGTACCCCGACATCGCCGCCCTCGTGGGCGAGACCAGCGACAACCTGATCGGCATCGACAAGGTCGGCGAGAAGACCGCGGTCAAGTGGGTCACCCAGTACGGCTCGCTCGAGGGCGTCCTCGAGCACGCCGACGAGATCAAGGGCGTCGTCGGCAACAACCTGCGCGAGCAGCAGGACCGGGCGATCCGGAACCGCCGGCTGAACCGCCTGGTCACGGACGTCGAACTGCCGGTGGGCCCGGCCGACGTCGCGCTCCGGCCCCTCGACGAGACCGCCGTGCGTGAGCTCTTCGCCAAGCTGCAGTTCCGCACGCTGCTCGACCGCGTCTTCAAGGTCGCCGGCTCGGGCGAGCCGTCCGAGCAGCCGGCCGAGGGCGGGGTGACGGACGGGGCCGCGACCCCGCCGTCGGTCAAGACCCTGATCGACGAGGAACTCGGCTACTGGCTCGAGCGGCGCAACGCGTCCGAGGCGGCGAACGGCTACGGCGTCGCCGTCGAGGTCATCGACGGCCGGCTCAGCACCATCGGCATCGCGACCCACGACGACGCCGTCCAGGTCCCGGGCGGCAGCGGCGCGAAGGACTACGAGCAGCTGTCGGCGTGGTTCGCCTCCGACGCCCCGAAGCACTTCCACGACGCCAAGGCGGCGATCAAGGCGCTCGGGACCGCCGGCTTCGTGGTGAACGGCGTCGCCGGTGACGCCCGCATCACGGGGTGGCTCGCCCAGCCCGGCAAGCAGGGGCAACCGCTGGCCGACCTCGTCTACCAGGAGCTCGGCGAAGAGCTCCCCACCGCCGACCCGAACCAGCTCGTGCCGGAGACCGACCCGGTGAACGTCGGCGTGCACGCGTGGTTCGTCCTGCGGGTCACCACGGCGCTCCGTGCCCGACTCGACGAGTCGTCGCTCACGGTCCTCGACGACATCGAGCTCCCGCTGGTGTCGGTGCTCGCGAGCATGGAGACGATCGGCGTCGGGATCGACCGTCCGGTGCTCACGGGGCTGTCGAAGGAACTGGGGGAGCGCGCCGCCGAACTGGCGCAGCAGGCGTTCGCCGAGATCGGGCACGAGGTGAACCTCGGTTCCCCGAAGCAGCTGCAGGAAGTCCTGTTCACCGAGCTCGCGATGCCGAAGACCCGCAAGACGAAGACCGGGTTCTCGACCGACGCCGCCAGCCTGGCGGACCTGCAGGAGCAGCACCCGCACCCGTTCCTCGGGTTGCTGCTGCAGCACCGCGACGCCACCAAGCTCCGCCAGATCGTCGACACGCTCGACGCGGCGATCGTCGACGGGCGCATCCACACCCGGTACGAGCAGACGGGCAGCAGCACCGGCCGCATCTCGTCGACCGACCCGAACCTGCAGAACATCCCGGTGAAGACCGCCGTGGGGCGCCGGGTCCGGTCGGCGTTCGCCGTCGCCGAGCCCTACACGACGCTCATCACGGCCGACTACTCGCAGATCGAGATGCGGATCATGGCGCACCTGTCGGGCGACCCCGGGCTCATCCAGGCGTTCAACGAGGGTGAGGACCTGCACCGGTTCGTCGGCGCCCGGGTGTTCGGCGTCGAGCCGGCCGAGGTGTCCGCCGAGATGCGCACCAAGGTCAAGGCGATGTCGTACGGCCTGGCCTACGGGCTGAGCGCGTTCGGGTTGTCGAAGCAGCTGCGGATCGAGCAGTCCGAGGCCCGGACGCTCATGACCGAGTACTTCGCCCGGTTCGGCGCGGTGCGCGACTACCTGCGCAACGTCGTCGAGCAGGCGCGCGAGGACGGCTACACCGAGACGATCTTCGGCCGTCGCCGCCCGTTCCCGGACCTGAAGAGCCCGAACCGCGTCCTGCGCGAGAACGCCGAGCGCGCGGCGCTGAACGCGCCGATCCAGGGCTCGGCTGCCGACATCATGAAGATCGCGATGCTCGGTGTCGACGAGGACCTGCGCGACGGCGGCCTCGAGTCGCACCTGCTGCTCCAGGTGCACGACGAGCTCATCCTCGAGGTCGCGCCCGGCGAGCAGGAGCGCGTCGAGGAGATCCTGCGCACCCGGATGGGCAACGCCGCCGAGCTCACCGTGCCGCTCGACGTCTCGGTCGGTGTCGGCGCGAACTGGGAGAGCGCAGCGCACTGACCGCGTGCCGGACGGCGCTGGTGGATAGGGTCGGAGCATGAGCGAAGCGCGTCCCGTCCGTCAGCAGACCGCCGTCGACCACGTGGCCGAGGGATGGGTCACCACCCTCGTCGACCTCGACCCGACGACGGCGACGTACATCGGTGTGCCGGGTCGGACGGGGGAGTACGGCGACACCTCGCCCGCCGGAGCAGCCGCCCTGGCCGATGCGGCGCGGGCGACGAAGCGCGCCCTCGACGCCGCTACGGCGGTCGACCCGGTCGACGAGGTCACGAAGGCCGACCTCGGCGCCGAACTCGACCTCGTGCAGGAGTCGTACGAGCGGAAGCTCCACCTGCGCGACCTCAACGTGATCGCGAGCCCGGCGCAGTCCGTCCGCGAGATCATCGACCTGATGCCGACGGCGACGGAGGCGGACTGGCAGGACGTCGCCAGCCGGCTGCACGCGCTGCCGGACGCGCTCGAGGGCATCCGCGAGACCCTGCTCGAGGGCACGCGCGAGGACGTCACCCCGGCGAAGCGGCAGGTCGCCCTGGTCGCGGAGCAGGCCGCCCGCAACGGCGCGGAGGACGGGTTCTTCCGCCGCCTGGCCGAGGGCGCGGCGTTCGACGACGGCTCCGCCGTGCCGGACTCGCTCCGCGCCGAGCTGACCCGCGGCGCCGAGGTCGCATCGGCTGCGTACCGGAGCCTCGGGCAGTTCCTCGAGCACGAACTGCTGCCGCTCGCCACCCCGGTCGACGCCGTCGGACGCGAGGCGTACGAGCTGCACTCCCGCCGGTTCCTCGGCGCCGTCGTCGACCTCGACGACACGTACGAGTGGGGCCTCGAGGAACTCGCCCGCATGCGCGACGAGCAGGAACGCATCGCCGACCGGATCGAGTCGGGCGCGAGCGTGGCCCGGGCGATCGAGGTGCTGGACACCGACCCCTCCCGGATCCTGCACGGGACGGACGCCCTGCAGCGGTGGATGCAGGAGACGAGCGACGCTTCGATCGCGGCGATGGCCGGCACCTACTTCGACATCCCGGAACCGATCCGCCGCCTCGAGTGCCGGATCGCCCCCACGCAGGAGGGCGGGATATACTACAGCGGTCCGTCGGACGACTTCTCGCGCGCCGGCCGGATGTGGTGGTCGGTGCCCGAGGGCGTCACCGAGTTCGGCACCTGGCGTGAGAAGACCACGGTCTACCACGAGGGCGTCCCCGGTCACCACCTGCAGATCAGCCAGGGCGTCTACAACCGCGGCGAGCTCAACACGTGGCGCCGCCAGCTGTCCGGCTCGTCGGGCCACGT
This sequence comes from Curtobacterium sp. JUb34, assembly GCF_003755065.1. Taxonomy (NCBI): domain Bacteria; kingdom Bacillati; phylum Actinomycetota; class Actinomycetes; order Micrococcales; family Microbacteriaceae; genus Curtobacterium; species Curtobacterium sp. JUb34. The sequence goes on from NZ_RJVH01000002.1 coordinate 322,547, forward strand.
CGAGGGCTGGGCGCTCTACGCCGAGCGCCTGATGGAGCAGCTCGGGTTCCTCGACGACGACGGCGACCGGCTCGGCATGCTCGACGGGCAGCGCATGCGTGCCGCCCGCGTGGTGCTCGACATCGGTGTGCACCTGCAGAAGACCAACCCGGACGGCGGCGGCTGGACGTGGGAGTACGCCCTCGACTTCATGCGCGAGAACGTGAACATGGACGACGCGTTCGTGCAGTTCGAGGTCGCGCGCTACTTCGGGTGGCCCGGCCAGGCGCCGTCCTACAAGGTGGGCCAGCGCGTGTGGGAGTCGATCCGCGACGAGGTCGCCGCCCGCGAAGGCGCCGACTTCGACCTGAAGGCGTTCCACCGTCGTGCGCTCGCGCTCGGCAGCATCGGTCTCGACACCCTGCGCAGCGCCCTGCTCCGCTGACGCGCCGCCGACACGCCCGGTTGTGGGGGCTCGGCCGGTGCGGTTAGACTTGTGCGGCGCAATCCGCGCCACTCAATCAATCGCCACGGCGGAGCACCACGGGGGTCTCGACTCCCCGCACGCCACGGCCCGACTCATGTCCGTTCGGAGCAATCTCTACATGACAACCACTACGACCAAGGCTCCTAAGCAGGTCGCCATCAACGACATCGGTTCGGCTGATGACTTCCTGGCCGAGGTCGAGAAGACCCTGAAGTTCTTCAACGACGGTGATCTCATCTCCGGCACCGTCGTGAAGATCGACCGCGACGAGGTCCTCCTCGACGTCGGTTACAAGACCGAGGGCGTCATCCCCTCGCGCGAGCTCTCGATCAAGCACGACGTCGACCCCAACGAGGTCGTCAAGGTCGGCGACGAGGTCGAGGCCCTGGTTCTCCAGAAGGAGGACAAGGAAGGCCGCCTCATCCTGTCGAAGAAGCGTGCGCAGTACGAGCGCGCATGGGGCGACGTCGAGAAGATCAAGGAGTCCGACGGCGTCGTGACCGGCACGGTCATCGAGGTCGTCAAGGGCGGCCTGATCGTCGACATCGGTCTCCGCGGCTTCCTCCCCGCGTCGCTCATCGAGCTCCGTCGCGTCCGCGACCTCACGCCGTACCTCGGCCAGGAGATCGAGGCGAAGATCCTCGAGCTCGACAAGAACCGCAACAACGTGGTCCTGTCGCGCCGTGCGCTCCTCGAGCAGACGCAGTCCGAGTCCCGGACCACGTTCCTCAACAACCTGCACAAGGGCCAGGTCCGCAAGGGCATCGTCTCCTCGATCGTCAACTTCGGTGCGTTCGTGGACCTCGGTGGCGTCGACGGTCTCGTCCACGTCTCCGAGCTCAGCTGGAAGCACATCGAGCACGCCAGCGAGGTCGTCGAGGTCGGTCAGGAAGTCACCGTCGAGATCCTCGAGGTCGACCTGGACCGCGAGCGCGTGTCGCTCTCGCTCAAGGCGACGCAGGAGGACCCGTGGCAGGTCTTCGCCCGCACCCACGCGATCGGCCAGATCGCACCGGGCAAGGTCACGAAGCTCGTCCCGTTCGGTGCCTTCGTCCGCGTTGCCGACGGCATCGAGGGCCTGGTGCACATCTCGGAGCTCTCGAACAAGCACGTCGAGCTCGCCGAGCAGGTCGTCTCGGTCAACGACGAGGTCTTCGTCAAGATCATCGACATCGACCTCGACCGTCGCCGCATCTCGCTCAGCCTCAAGCAGGCGAACGAGGGCGTGGACCCCGAGGGCACCGAGTTCGACCCGGCGCTCTACGGCATGCCGACCGAGTACGACGACAAGGGTGACTACAAGTACCCGGACGGCTTCGACCCGGAGACGAACGAGTGGCTCGAGGGCTACGACACCCAGCGCACCGAGTGGGAGGGCCAGTACGCGGCCGCCCAGGGTCGTTGGGAAGCCCACAAGGCGCAGGTCGCGAAGACCATCGCCGACGAGGAAAAGGGTGGCTTCGACCTCCCGGCCGGCGCATCGTCGTCGTCCGCTTCCTCTTCGTCGTCGTTCTCGAGCGAGACCGGTGGCGCGAGCCCCCTCGCCGACGACGCTTCGCTGGCGGCGCTCCGCGAGAAGCTCAGCTCGACCAACTGATCGAGCGAGTCGCACTGACCGGAAGCCCGGCATCCCCCAGGGGGTGCCGGGCTTCCGGCGTTTCCACGCCGCGGGTCGTTAGCCTGTCCGCGTGCGCATCATCGGTCTCACGGGCGGCATCGCCGCGGGCAAGTCGACGGTCTCCAGGCGTTGGGCGGAACACGGCGGGATCGTCGTCGACGCCGACCGGCTCGCGCGGGACGCCGTCGCGCCGGGCAGCCCCGGTCTCGCGCAGGTCGCCGAGCGGTTCGGCCCGACGGTGATCGCGGCCGACGGTTCGCTCGACCGTCCGGCGCTCGGGGCGATCGTGTTCTCGGACCCGGCGGCCCGGAAGGACCTCGAGGCGATCACCCACCCCGAGGTCTGGCGGCTCGCCCAGCGTGCCTTCGACGCGGCCGAGGCCGCCGATCCTGATGCCGTCGTCGTGTACGACGTGCCGCTCCTCGCCGAGGCCCGCGGATCCCGCCCGCTCCGGTTCGACGCCGTCGTGGTGGTCGACGCCCCGGCCGCACAGCGCATCGAGCGGCTCGTGGCCCACCGGAACATGCCCCGGGACGAAGCCGAGCGCCGCGTGGCCGCACAGGCGAGCGACGCCGACCGGCTGGCCCTCGCCGACCACGTCGTCGACGCGACGGGTTCGCTCGACCAGACCGTTCGATCGGCCGACGAGGTGTGGTCGCGGATCACCCCGTGAAGCACCGTCTGCTGCTGGTCCTCGCCGCGATCGTGCTCGTCGCGATCGGCGGTGGAGCACTGGTCGCCGCGAACCTGCTCGGCGCCCGGCGCATCGAGGACGAGGGGCGGGCACCGACGATCGACCGTTCGCACGCCGACGAGGCCCCGTCGGGCGACCAACGCGGCCCCGAGGGGGAGTTCCACCGGTTCCGACTCGGCACCGTGAACGGCGAGCGGCTCACCCCCAACCGCGACGACTTCGCCGCCCGCACCTCGGTCGACGGCCCCCTGCTGCTGTTCCTGCCCGCGACGCGGTCACGCCCGGCGGAGTACCAGCGGTTCCTCGGGCAGGCCCTCGCCGACGGCTACCACGTGCTGGGGCTCGACTACTGGAACCTCGGTCGCACGCTGTCCGGTACCTGCGAGGCCGACGCCCGCTGCTACGGCATGGTGCAGCGCAACCGGTTCGACGGCACCCGTCCGTCCGAGTTCAGCTCCGTGACGCCCGCCGGGTCGATCGTGTCGCGCTTCCGCGACGCCGTCGCGTACCTCGACGACCACGACCCCGACGGCGGATGGGGCCGCTTCGTGCAGGGCGACGACGACATCGCCTGGCAGGACATCGTCGTGGCGGGCCACTCCCAGGGCGGCGGCGAAGCGGCGTACATCGCACACATCCGGTCCGTCCGCGGGGCGCTGATGTTCTCGTCACCCGTCGAGTCGCGGGGTCCGTCGCACGCGGCGTGGATGGACCGCCCCGGCAAGACCCCCGTCGCCCGGATGTACGCCGTCGACGACGTCCGCGACGCCTTCGGGCCGCGGATCACCGGGTCGTGGAAGGTGCTCGGGCTCGACGGCGTCGACGGACCCTTCCGGACGGACACCGCCCCACCACTCGCCGGCGCGGACCCGCACGCGATCCTGACCGACGTCCGGGGCCGGGGGAAGGCGCACTCGCTCATCATCAAGGACTCCACGCCGCTCGGACCGGACGGCGAGCCCCGGATGTCGGCGCTCTGGCAGTGGATGCTGCACCGCTTCCCGACGACGGCCGGGGGAGCTGCTCCCTCCGACGGTTCATAGGCTCCCGCAATAGCCTCTGCTGGTGCAGCCCGTCGACGGAGAACCCGACCTGCGCTCGCTCATCCGCGATCGTGCGGCGGAGAGCCCCGAGCGCCCGTACCTGGAGGACGCCCGCTCCGCGCGCGTCCTGAGCTACCGCGCCCTCGAGGACGCGGTGACCGCCTGGTCCGCGACGTTCGACGCGATCGGCGTCCCGGCTTCCGGAGCCGTCCTCGTCGACGTGGGCGACCCCCTCTGCTTCGCCGTGGTGCACCTGACCGCCGTGGCGACCGGGCGGCGGGCGGTCCCGGTGGACACCGGACAGCCGGCGACCGAGCCGGCCCGGCTCGCCGACCTGATCGGCGGGGCGTCGATCGTGGTGTCGGACCGTGCCGTGGACCGGGCCGTCCCCGGGGCGCCCGCGAGCGGGATCGACGCGGCCACGTTCCTCCCGGCCGCCGTCCGCGACGGTGACGTGCCCACGCAGAGCCCGGACGCACCGGGCGAGGGATCCGTGGTGCTGTTCACGTCCGGGTCGACCGGCGCGCCGAAGGGCGTCGAACTGCCGGAGTCGCAGCTGCTGTTCGTCGCGCGTGCCGTCGCACGGCACAACGGGTTGACCGACCGCGACCGCGGCTTCAACTCGCTGCCGCTGTTCCACGTCAACGCCGAGGTCGTCGGCCTACTGGCGACGCTCGTCGCCGGGGCGACGCTCGTGCTCGACCCGCGCTTCCGACGGACCGGGTTCTGGGAACTGCTCGCCGAACGGCGCATCACCTGGCTGAACGCCGTGCCGGCGATCCTGGCCGTGCTCGCGAAGACCGGCCCACCGGACTTCCCGGAGGGCCTCCGGTTCGTCCGGAGCGCCTCGGCGCCGCTGCCCGACCCGGTACGCGCAGCGCTCGGGGACGTCCCACTCGTGGTGAGTTGGGGGATGACCGAGGGGGCGTCCCAGATCACCGCGACGCCGTTGGACGCGCCTGCCCGCCCCGGGACCGTCGGCGTGCCGGTCGGGTCCGAGGTGCAGGTGCGCGACGAGGACGGCACCCCGCTGCCCGCCGACGAGGTCGGTGCGCTGTGGGTGCGCGGGCCGGGGATCGTCGGGCGCTACCTGTTCGGGCGTGCGGCGGACCGCTTCGACGCCGACGGATGGCTCAGCACCGGCGACGTGGGGTCCGTCGCAGCGGACGGGTGGGTCTCGCTCGCCGGACGCTCCGACGACGTCATCAACCGGGGCGGCGAGAAGGTCTACCCCGCCGAGGTCGAGGACGTCCTGCTCGGTGACCCCCGGGTGCTCGAGGCCGTGGTCGTCGGGCGGCCGGACGACGTGCTCGGGGCCGTCCCGGTGGCGTACGTGATCCTGCAGCCGGACGGTGACCGCGACCCTGACGCCCGCGTGGTCGTCGACCTCACCGCGCGCGCCGAGGCCCACCTGACCCGCTTCCGCCGACCCGTCGAGATCATCGTCGTCCCCGACCTGCCGCGGGCTCCCACCGGCAAGGTGCAGCGGGCGAAGGTCCGGACGATGGCGCAGCCGTCGTGACGGACCCACAGGCACCCGCACCCTCGCAGGCACCCGCGCAGGCACCCGCCCCCGCGCAGACGCAGGCGCTGGCACCCGCGCAGCCGCAGCCGCAGCCGCCGGGCCAGACCCCGACCCGCACGGCTGCTGGCAAGCCGCGCCACCTGTACGAGGTCGACGTCCTCCGCATCCTGACCTTCGCCTGCGTCATCGGCGTGCACACCACGAGCCACACGGCCGCGTCCGACGACGTCGGCCTGAACGCGGTCCTCGCCCTGCTGCACTTCACCCGGCTCGTCTTCTTCTCGTTGACCGCCTTCGTGCTCGTCTACAGCTACACGGTGCGTCCGCGGCCGATGGCGCAGTTCTGGCCCAAGCGGTTCCTGCTCGTCGGGGTGCCGTACCTGGCGTGGTCGTTCGTGTACGTCGGGTCCAGCTGGCTCCTCAGCAGCACCCGTCGGGGTGACGTGCCCGACCTGGTGCGCACCCTCGCGGAGGGCATCGTCACCGGCACGTCGTGGTACCACCTGTACTTCCTGCTCGTGACCATGCAGGTGTACCTGCTGCTGCCCGTCATCGTGTGGCTCGTCCGGAAGACCCGTGGGCACCACGTGACGACGCTCGTCGTGGCGCTGGTGGTGCAGCTCGTGGTGTTCGCCGGCTACAAGTACTTCCCATCGAGCGACGCCTGGTTGCACGGCTACCAGAAGCAGTTCTTCTTCTCGTACGTGTTCTTCATCGTCTCCGGGGCGATCGCCGCCGACCACGCCGACGCGTTCCTCCGGTTCATCCGCGTGCACCGCCGCGCCGTGCTCTGGGCCTTCGCCGGTGTCGGCGGGCTCACGCTCGGCGTCTGGGCGCTGCAGGTCGCCCTCGGCCAGTCGCTCTACGCCGCGGGGACGCCGCTGCAGCCGATCGAGGCCGTGTGGAGCACCGCGGTGTTCGTCGGCTTCCTGGCGATCGGTGCGCGCTGGGCCGACCGACGGCGACCCGGCGGCCCGGTCGCACGGTTCGTCGACTACGCCTCGGACCGGTCGTTCGGGATCTTCCTGAGCCACCCGCTCCTGATCTGGATCCTGCTGTACGGCGACAGCTGGCTCGAGGCCGTGGTGCCGCGGCCGTGGCTGACGCTCGTCACGTACCTGCTCGTGGTGGTGCTGTCCGTGGCGGTGACCGAGGCCTTCCGGTGGACCCCGCTGAGCGTGCCGCTCACGGGCCGGCCGTCGCTGGCGTCGCGCGCGAGTCGTCAGGCGCGCAGCTCGCAGCGCTGACCCGTGCGTTCCGGGCGTCCCTGGTCGCTTCTTCCGACCAGGTATGCCCGTTCCTGCTTGCTGTGCGCAGCGGTGGACGCGTGGCGCGGCGGACGGGAGGCGCGGGGCGGGCTGGACCCGGGCCTCCCGTCCGGTGGGTGGGGACCACCAGGGCCCCGCGCGCGTCCGGGGGTCCGGACCACGCGCGTCCGGTGGGTCCGGACCGCGTGCGTCAGGCGGCGCGCTGCTCCGCGGCGGGGGTGCCGACCTCGAGGACGCCGTTCGTGGAGGTCAGCCGCTGCGGCTTCATGCACCACGCGACGACCGCCGCGGCGCCGAGCAGCACACACGACAGGGCGAAGGGCAGCTGCCACCCCGACGCGTCGATGAGCAGGCCGAAGACGATCGGGGAGACCACGCCGGCGATGCCGAAGCCGGTGTTCATGAAGCCGGACGCGGTGCCGGACCACTGTGGGGCGACGTCCATCGGGATCGCCCAGAGGTTCGCGTTGCAGAGCTCCAGGAAGAAGAACGACAGCGCCAGCGAGATCGTCGCGACGAGCAGGCCCTGCCCGATCACGAGGGGGATGAGGCAGACCAGCGAGCCGCCGAGTCCGATCACCAGGACGGTCCGGCGGGCGTTCCGGGTGTTGCCGCCGCGGTGGATGATCCGGTCGCTCAGCATGCCGCCGACCGTGTCCCCGACGACGCCGGCGAGCAGGATGAGGGTGGTGAACAGTGCGAAGTCGCCGATCTCGAGCCCGTACGTCGAGCTGAGGAAGGTCGGCAGCCAGGTGAGGAACACCCAGAGGGTCCAGCCGTAGCCGAAGTCGACGAACGTCACCGGCAGGATCTGCCGTGCCATCTGGCGCCACGGCACCGGCGGGCGGGTGGCACGGGTCTCGACGGGCGGGAGCTCGTCGATCTCGACCTGCGTGATGCCCTTCGTCGACTCGGGCCGGTCGCGGAACCAGACGAACCAGACGCTGCCCCAGGCGAAGGACAGGACCGCCGTGGCGAAGAACGCCCACCGCCAGCTGCCCGTCGAGCCGATGACCCAGGCGACGAGCAACGGAGCCAGTGCGTTGCCGAGCCGGGCCGCGGAGTGCACGACGCCCTGCGCGAAGCCGTTGCGGTCGCGGGGGATCCAGCGGGTCATGGCCTGGGTCGCGGTCGGGAACGCCGCGGCCTCGCTGAGCCCGAGGAGCGCACGGGCGGCGAACAGCGTCCAGAAGCCGACGGCGAAGCCGGTCCACAGCGTCGCGACGCCCCAGACCACGGTGATGACGAAGAGGGCCTTGCGCGGCCCGAACTTCTCGCTGATCGTGCCGCCGAAGACCTGCAACAGGGCGTAGGGCAGCGAGAACGCGGACACGATCAGGCCGGCGGTGGCCTCGTTGAAGCCGAACTCCTCGGTGATGTGCGGCAGCGCGGTCGAGATGTTCGTGCGGTCGATGTACGAGATCGCGTACATGCAGCAGAGGAGGATGAGCACTCGTCCGCGGATGCGACCGCGGAACGGGGTGCCCTTCGTCGGTGCGGCGGGGGTCGCCGTCGTCATGGGGCCTCTTCGGGTGTGGCTCGTGCTGGCTCGTCGGGGACGTGCGGAGCGATCGGGTTGCTGAACGGACCGGACGCTATGCCCGCTGGTTATCAGCGGACTTGGAGGCTGCTTGGCGAGGACGATACGCCGAGGGCGAGCAGGGGCGCCGGTGTCAGGGGTGCCGACTACCGTTGACGGCATGGGTGTTGCGATCGAACCGACCCGAGCGGTACGTCCGTTCGAGGTCATCAGCGAGTACACGCCGAGTGGCGACCAGCCCGCGGCCATCGCGGAACTCGCCGGGCGGATCAACGCCGGTGAGACCGACGTCGTGCTGCTCGGTGCGACCGGTACGGGCAAGTCGGCGACGACCGCGTGGCTCATCGAGCAGGTGCAGCGGCCGACGCTCGTGCTCGCGCACAACAAGACCCTCGCCGCGCAGTTGGCGAACGAGTTCCGCAGTCTGATGCCGAACAACGCGGTCGAGTACTTCGTGTCGTACTACGACTACTACCAGCCCGAGGCGTACGTCCCGCAGACGGACACCTTCATCGAGAAGGACTCCTCGGTCAACGCCGAGGTGGAGCGGCTCCGACACTCGACGACGAACTCGCTGCTCAGCCGGCGCGACGTCGTCGTGGTGTCGACCGTGTCCTGCATCTACGGCCTCGGCACGCCCGAGCAGTACATGAACGCCTCGGTGGCGCTGCACGTGGGGCAGACGATCTCGCGCGACCAGCTCGTGCGCAAGTTCGTCTCGATGCAGTACCAGCGCAACGACGTGGACTTCGCCCGCGGCACCTTCCGCGTGCGCGGCGACACCATCGAGATCATCCCGATGTACGAAGAGCACGCCATCCGGATCGAGATGTTCGGCGACGAGATCGAGGCGCTCTCCTCGCTGCACCCCCTGACCGGCAACGTGATCGACGACCTGCCGGCCGTGTCGATCTTCCCGGCGTCGCACTACGTCGCGGACACCGACGTCATGCACCGCGCGATCGCTGACATCAAGGTCGAACTCGCCGAGCGCCTGGCCGAGCTCGAGGGACAGGGCAAGCTGCTCGAGGCCCAGCGGCTCCGCATGCGCACCACGTTCGACATCGAGATGATGGAGCAGATCGGCTTCTGCTCGGGCATCGAGAACTACTCGCGCCACATGGACGGCCGCGTCGCGGGCGAGGCGCCGCACTGCCTCATCGACTACTTCCCCGACGACTTCCTGATCGTCATCGACGAGTCGCACGTCACCGTGCCGCAGATCGGCGCGATGTACGAAGGCGACGCCTCGCGCAAGCGCACCCTGGTCGACCACGGGTTCCGCCTGCCGAGCGCGCTCGACAACCGTCCGCTGCGGTGGGAGGAGTTCCTCGACCGCGTCGGGCAGAAGGTCTTCCTGTCGGCGACGCCCGGTCGGTACGAGCTCGGCATCACGGACAGCGTCGTCGAGCAGATCATCCGCCCGACCGGCCTGGTCGACCCCGAGATCGTGGTGAAGCCGAGCGACGGCCAGATCGACGACCTGCTCGAGGAGATCAAGCAGCGCGTCGACAAGGACGAGCGCGTGCTCGTCACCACCCTGACGAAGCGCATGGCGGAAGAGCTGACCGACTTCCTCGGCAACGCCGGCGTACGGGTGCGCTACCTGCACTCCGACGTCGACACCCTGAAGCGCGTCGAGCTGCTGACCGAACTGCGACAGGGCGTCTACGACGTGCTCGTCGGCATCAACCTGCTGCGAGAGGGCCTCGACCTGCCCGAGGTGTCCCTGGTGGCCATCCTCGACGCCGACAAGGAGGGCTTCCTGCGGTCCTCGACGTCGCTCATCCAGACGATCGGTCGCGCGGCCCGCAACGTGTCGGGACAGGTCCTCATGTACGCCGACAAGATGACCGACTCGATGAAGACCGCGATCGAGGAGACCGATCGTCGTCGCGAGAAGCAGGTCGCGTACAACCTGGAGCGCGGTATCGACCCGCAGCCGCTCCGCAAGAAGATCGCCGACATCACCGAGGTGCTGCAGCGCGAGAACGACGACACCAAGGCGCTGCTGCAGGGCCGTCCCGGTGCCGACGGTCGCCGTTCGCCCACGCCGAACCTGAAGCGCGGCGGCATCGCGGGCGAGGGCGCGACCCAGCTCGAGGCGACGATCGGCGACCTCAACGACCAGATGCTGCAGGCCGCGGCCGAGCTGAAGTTCGAGCTCGCCGCGCGCCTCCGTGACGAGGTGCAGGACCTCAAGAAGGCGCTGCGGCAGATGGAGTCGGCCGGGCATGTCAGCTGACGGTCGCCGCACGGTCGTCGTCACGGGGGCGAGCGCGGGCCTCGGATACCACGCGGCCGAGCAGCTCGCCGCGTCCGGGCACCGGGTCGTGCTCGCCACCCGCGACCGTGCTCGGGCGGCAGCGGCGGAGCAGAGCATCCGCCGCCACGTGGACGGTGCGTCGTTGGCGCACGTGCACCTCGACCTCGCCGACCTCGACTCCGTCCGTTCCGCCGCCGCCGAGCTCGCGGCTCTCGAACCGGACGGCGTCGACGCAGTCGTGAACAACGCCGGAGTCGTGGGTGCCTCGACCGCGAGCACGACCGCACAGGGCACCGAGCTGCAGATCGGCACGAACCACCTCGGGCACTTCGCCTGGACGGCGCTGACGATGCCGCTGCTCGAAGGGCGTGCCGGCCGCGTCGTGCACCTCGGGTCCATCGCGCACCGGTGGGCCCGGCTCGACCCGGCCGATCCGTTCCGCGTCGGCCGGTACTCCAGCTACCGGCAGTACGGCCGCAGCAAGCTCGCCGTGATGCTGTTCGGCTTCGAACTCGCCCAGCGGCTGGCGGACGCCGGCTCGTCCGTCGCCAGCGTCGTGGCACACCCCGGGCTGTCGCTCGACGCGCTCTCACCGGAGCGACCGGACGTCGCGCCGTCCCGTCCGGAACCCGCGTGGACCCGGCCGGCACAGCGGCTGTACGCGCAGGGGAAGGACGCCGGCGCCGAGCCCCTCGTGCACGCCGCGGTCGCCGCGGGTGTGCGCTCGGGGGAGTACTGGGGCCCGGCCGGGTGGATGCAGCTGCGCGGATCCGCAGCCGTGGTCCGTGCCGAGCCGCGCGCGCACGACCGGACCGCTGCAGCGCGGCTCTGGACGGCCAGCGAGCGTCGTTCCGGGGTCGCGTTCGCTCTCGACGCACTCGTCTGACCACCGACTCGCGGGCGGATGTCGGACCCCTTTCGTAGAATCGACGGCGATGACAATCACCTCTGACCGCGGCACCGCGACCTCGGGCCGGAACGCCTTCGGCGAGCCGACCGACCCCCACCTCCCCGGCGTGACCGTCCCGACCGGCTCCTCGACGCTCAGCGTCCGCGGGGCCAGGGTGCACAACCTCCGGAACGTCGACCTCGAGATCCCCCGTGACTCCCTCGTGGTGTTCACCGGCCTGTCCGGATCCGGCAAGTCGTCGCTGGCCTTCGACACGATCTTCGCTGAGGGGCAACGACGCTACGTCGAGTCCCTGTCCGCGTACGCGCGACAGTTCCTCGGCCAGGTCGACCGCCCCGACGTCGACTTCATCGAGGGGCTGTCGCCCGCGGTGTCGATCGACCAGAAGTCGACCAACCGCAACCCGCGGTCGACGGTGGGCACGATCACCGAGGTCTACGACTACATGCGTCTGCTCTGGGCGCGCATCGGGGTGCCGCACTGCCCGACGTGCGGCGAGGTCATCAGCAAGCAGACCGTGCAGCAGATCGCCGACCAGCTCATGGAGTTCGAGTCCGGCACGCGGTTCCAGGTGCTCGCCCCCGTCATCTCCAAGAAGAAGGGCGAGTTCGTCGACCTCTTCCAGGAACTCGCGGCGTCCGGCTACGCCCGCGCGATCGTCGACGGGGAGCGGATCCAGCTCAGCGACCCGCCGAAGCTCAAGAAGCAGGTCAAGCACGACATCTCGGTGATCGTCGACCGTCTGGTGTCGAACGACGACATCCTCGGCCGGCTCACCGACTCGCTCGAGACGGCACTGCGCCTGACCGGTGGCACCGTCGGCATCGACCTGGTCGACCACGACGGCCCCGGCGCCGTCCGCACCTACTCCGAGAACCTGTCGTGCCCGAACAACCACCCGCTCGCACTGACCGAGATCGAGCCCCGCACGTTCTCGTTCAACGCGCCGTTCGGTGCCTGCCCGGAGTGCTCCGGCCTCGGTACGCGCATGTCGGTCGACCCCGACCTCGTGCTCGGCGACCCCGACGCCTCGCTGCGTGACGGCGTCCTGCTGCCCTGGACCGGAGCGAGCGGGCTGTACTCGTACTTCGAGAAGCTCCTCGCCGGCCTCGGCAAGGACCTCGGGTTCACGCTCGACACCCCGTGGAGCCAGCTCGACGCCTCGGTGCAGGCCGCGATCCTGACGGGCAAGGACTTCCAGGTGTCGGTGTCCTGGCGCAACCGGTTCGGCCGCGAGATGCGCTACACCAGCGGGTTCGAGGGCGTCATGCCGTACATCGAGCGGAAGTTCGCCGAGGCCGAGTCGGACTCGCAGCGCCAGCGGTTCCAGGGCTACCTGCGCGAGGTCCCGTGCCCGGTGTGCGAGGGCACGCGCCTCAAGCCCGAGGTCCTGGCGGTCACGGTCGACGGCCGCAGCATCGCCGACGTGACCGACATGTCGCTCGACAACGCGTACTCGTTCATGGACACCCTGACGCTCACCGACCGCGAAGCGCACATCGCCGCAGCGGTCCTGCGTGAGATCCGGGCGCGCCTCGAGTTCCTGCTCGAGGTCGGCCTGAACTACCTGACGCTCGCGCGCGGTGCCGGTGGGCTCTCCGGCGGCGAGGCACAGCGCATCCGTCTGGCCACCCAGATCGGCTCCGGTCTGACCGGCGTGCTGTACGTGCTGGACGAGCCGAGCATCGGTCTGCACCAGCGGGACAACCGCCGCCTCATCGACACCCTGGTCAAGCTCAAGGACCTCGGCAACACGCTGATCGTCGTGGAGCACGACGAGGACACCATCCGCACCGCCGACTGGGTCGTCGACATCGGCCCCGGAGCCGGCGTGAACGGCGGCAACGTCGTGCACTCGGGTTCGTACGAGGGCATCATCGCGAACCGCGAGTCGGTGACGGGGGACTACCTCGCCGGCCGTCGTGCGATCGAGGTCCCCGCCGAGCGACGCAAGGTGAACCTGAAGCGCGCCATCAGCGTGCAGGGCGCTCGGGCGAACAACCTCAAGACGATCGACGCGGACTTCCCGCTCGGGGTGTTCACCGCGGTCACGGGCGTGAGCGGGTCGGGCAAGTCGACCCTGGTCAACGACATCCTGTACAAGGTGCTCGCCAACCAGCTCAACGGTGCCCGACACATCGCCGGCAAGCACACCCGCGTCAAGGGCCTCGACCAGCTGGACAAGGTCGTGCACGTCGACCAGGCGCCGATCGGCCGCACGCCGCGGTCCAACCCGGCGACCTACACGGGCGTGTTCGACCGGATCCGTCAGCTGTTCGCCGAGACGCCCGAGGCGAAGACCCGCGGCTACCAGCCCGGTCGGTTCAGCTTCAACGTCAAGGGCGGTCGGTGCGAGAACTGCTCCGGCGACGGCACGATCAAGATCGAGATGAACTTCCTGCCCGACGTCTACGTCGCGTGCGAGGTCTGCGGCGGTGCGCGCTACAACCGCGAGACCCTGCAGGTCCACTACAAGGGCAAGAGCATCTCCGAGGTCCTGGACATGCCGATCAGCGAGGCGGCCGAGTTCTTCGAGCCGATCTCCGCGATCCACCGCTACATGGCGACGCTCGTCGACGTGGGCCTCGGCTACGTCCGTCTCGGCCAGAGCGCGACCACGCTCTCCGGCGGCGAAGCGCAGCGCGTCAAGCTCGCGACCGAGCTGCAGCGACGCTCGAACGGCCGGACCGTGTACGTGCTCGACGAGCCGACGACGGGTCTGCACTTCGAGGACGTCCGCAAGCTGCTCCTGGTGCTGCAGAGCCTGGTCGACAAGGGCAACACCGTCATCACGATCGAGCACAACCTCGACGTGATCAAGTCGGCCGACTGGGTCATCGACATGGGGCCGGAGGGCGGCGCCGGGGGCGGGACGGTCCTCGCCACCGGCACCCCGGAGCACGTCGCCGACGTCCCGGAGAGCCACACCGGTGTCTTCCTGCGCGAGATCTTCGACGCCCAGGACGCCCGCGTCGGCAAGCAGCAGGCTGTGGAGGCCCGCACGGCGAGCCGACCGGGGAAGTCGACCAAGCAGAAGGCGGGTGCACGGTAGGTGGCGGACACCGTTCCGTGGCGTCCGAAGGCGGGGGAGATCCCGACCGACCCGGGCGTCTACCGATGGCGTGACGAATCCGGGCGGGTGCTCTACGTCGGCAAGGCGAAGAACCTCCGCGCGCGGCTGAGCAACTACTTCGCGCCGCTGCCGACGCTGCACGAACGCACCCGTCGGATGGTGCTGACGGCCCGCAGCGTCGAGTGGACGACGGTCGGCTCCGAGATCGAGGCACTGCAGCTCGAGTACACCTGGATCAAGGAGTTCGACCCGCCGTTCAACGTCAAGTTCCGCGACGACAAGTCGTACCCGTACATGGCGATCACCATGGCGGACGAAGCGCCTCGGGTGATGGTCACGCGGAACCGGAAGATCAAGGGCGCGAAGTACTTCGGGCCGTACCCGAAGATCTGGGCGGTGCACGACACCATCGACCTGATGATCAAGGTGTTCCCGATCCGCACCTGCTCGGACTCGTCGTACAAACGCGCGATGCAGACGGGCAAGCCCTGCTTCCCCGGGCAGATCGGGAAGTGCGGTGGGCCGTGCTCGCAGCGCGTCACCATCGAGGAGCACCGGGCGCTCGTCGAGGAGTTCGTGCGGTTCATGAACAGCTACGACCGCCGGGTGATCACCGAGCTGCGCCAGCGCATGGGGGCCTCGGCCGACGCCATGCAGTACGAACAGGCCGCGAAGTTCCGCGACCAGGTCGAGGCGCTCGAGGCCGTGCTCGAGAAGTCCGCCGTGGTGCTCCGCGACTCGGTGGACCTCGACCTGTTCGGGATCGCCGAGGACGAGCTCGCCGCCGCCGTGCAGCTGTTCTCGGTGCGTGGCGGACGCATCCGCGGTGTCCGCGGGTGGGTGGTCGACAAGGAGCTCGACATCTCGACGGGTGACCTGGTCGAGCAGATCGTGCAGGGCGTCTACGCCGACAACGAGCTCACCCCGGCCGCCGTCGCCGAGGAGCCCCCGCGCGAGGTGGTCGTGCCGACCCTGCCCGAGGACGCCGAGGCGCTGCAGCAGTGGCTCAGCGAACGGCGGGGTGGCCGCGGCACGAAGCTCAGCACCGCGCAGCGCGGCGACCGGGCCGGTCTGGCCCGGACGGCGGCGCAGAACGCGGCCCAGGCGCTGATGCTCTACAAGACGAAGCGCTCCGCCGACTACACGACGCGCTCGGCGGCCCTGGCCGACATCCAGGACGCCCTCGGCATGACCGAGGCCCCGCTCCGCATGGAGTGCTACGACATCTCGCACCTGCAGGGCACGAACGTCGTGGCGTCGATGGTGGTGTTCGAGGACGGTCTGCCCCGCAAGGACCAGTACCGCCGCTACACGATCGCCGAGACCACGGACGACACCGACAGCATGTACCAGGTCCTCACCCGGCGTCTGGCGCGCCTCGACGAGGACGCCGACCTGCCGGACGTCCCCGACGTCACGAGCGACGAGGTGGTCGAGGGCTCGAAACCCTCGAAGCGGTTCGCGTACCGCCCGCAGCTGCTCATCGTCGACGGTGGACAGCCGCAGGTGCAGGCGGCGAAGCGCGCGTTGGACGAAGCCGGCGTGCGGGACATCGCGTTGGTCGGCATCGCGAAGCGGCTCGAGGAGCTCTGGCTGCCCGACGACGACTTCCCGGTGATCATGCCGCGCAACTCCGAGGCACTCTTCCTGATCCAGCGGATCCGCGACGAGGCACACCGCTTCGCGATCACGCACCAGCGCACGCGTCGCAAGCGCGACGTGCGGTCCCGGCTGTCCGAGATCCCCGGGCTCGGGCCGAGCCGTGTGAACGCGCTGCTGAAGCACTTCGGTTCCGTCGCCCGTCTGCGTGAGGCCACCGCCGAGGAGATCAGCGAGGTCAACGGCGTCGGGCCGGCGACCGCTGCGGCGGTCGTCACGAAGCTCCAGCAGACCCCGACCAGCGCGCCGGACGCCGAGCCGGACGCTGCGGACGCCGAGCCGGTCCCAGCAGGCACGGTGCGGGTCCCGGAAGTGACCCACGACGGTCCGCAGCTGCCGTCGTGACGCATCCCGTGCCTCCCGACACGTGTCGGGCGATACCCTGGACCCGCAGCCGAGACCTCCCCGGGCGACGCGCCCGGGCCGCCACGACGGAGCCCACTCCCAGATGACCGACAGCGCCACGGCGACCCCGCACGGGTCGCAGCACGACATCCTCATCGTCACCGGCATGTCCGGGGCCGGGCGCTCGACGGTCGGCAAGGCCCTCGAGGACCTCGGCTGGTACGTCGTCGACAACCTGCCGACGCAGATGCTGGCCCCGCTCACCGAGTTGGCCGACCGCGCCGGCGAGAAGATCCCGAAGATCGCCACGGTCGTCGACGTCCGCGGCGGACGGTTCTTCACCGACCCGGAGCACGCGGTCGAACAGGTGCGGTCGACCACGTCCGCGCGGGTCCGGGTGCTGTTCCTCGAGGCCACCGACGCCGTCCTGGTCCGGCGCTTCGAGCAAGTCCGGCGACCCCACCCGCTGCAGGGCGAGGACACCCTGCTCGACGGCATCGCGCGCGAGCGGACCCGGCTGGCCGGACTGCGCGAGGCCTCCGACATGGTGATCGACACCTCGGACCTCAACATCCACCAGCTCGCCAACACCGTCACCGAACAGTTCGCCGACGATCACTTCGTGGGTGTTCAGGTGACGCTGATGAGCTTCGGGTTCAAGTACGGACTGCCCGCCGACGCCGACATGGTCGCCGACGTCCGGTTCCTCCCGAACCCCTACTGGGTCCCGGAACTCCGGGCCCACACGGGCCTCGACCAGCCCGTCTCGGACTACGTCCTGGCCCAGGCCGGAGCCCGCCCGTTCGTCGACCGGTACGTCTCCGTGCTTGAGCCGGTGCTCGAGGGGTACCAGCGCGAGAACAAAAGACACGCTACGATCGCCATCGGCTGTACCGGCGGGAAGCACCGCTCGGTCGCCATCGTCGCCGAGTTGGCGAACCTCCTCCGCGGGATGCCTGGCGTCGCCGTGCGTGTGAAGAACCGAGATCTCGGCCGGGAGTGACCGTCCCTCCGGCCGCTCCCCACGCACGTGCCGCCGGAATCGCGGGACCACCAGATGAACGTTAGGAATGATGCTGTGCCGTTGACTGCCGAGGTCAAGGACGAACTGGCCAGGGTCGCCGTGAACCGCAACACGGTCCGCGCCGCCGAACTGGCCACGATCCTCCGGTTCGCTGGTGGCCTGCACGTCATCTCGGGCCGCATCGCGGTCGAGGTGGAGCTCGACACCCGGATCATCGTGCACCGGGTCCGCAAGGACCTCGCCGAGCTGTACGGCGTCCGCAGCGAGGCGTCGGTGGGGTCGTCCGCGTCGTCCCGTCGCGGCACCCGCTACCTGGTCCGCGTGCTCGAGGCGGGGGAGACCCTCGCGCGCCAGACCGGTCTGATGGACGCCCGTCGTCGCCCCGTCCGCGGCCTGCCGAACCGGCTCACCACGGGCAACCGCGAGGACCTCGCCGCGATCTGGCGCGGTGCGTTCCTCGCCTCCGGCACCTTGACCGACCCGGGCCGGGCCGCCGCGCTCGAGGTCACCTGCCCCGGCAACGAGGCCGCCATGGCGCTCGTCGGGGCCGCGTCCCGCCTCGGCGTCGCCGCGAAGGGCCGCGAGGTCCGTGGCGTGCACCGCGTCGTCATCCGCGACGGCGAGGCCATCGGCCAGATGCTCACGGTGATGGGTGCCGCCCGCACCACCGCCGACTGGGAGGAGATGCGGCAGCGTCGCGAGGTCCGTGCGACCGCGAACCGCCTCGTCAACTTCGACGACGCCAACCTCCGCCGTTCGGCGCAGGCCGCCGTCGCCGCCTGCGCTCGGGTCGAGCGCGCGCTCGAGATCCTCGGCGACGAGGTCCCCGACCACCTGCAGTACGCCGGCGCGCTGCGCCTGCAGCACCGCGACGCGTCCCTCGACGAGCTCGGCCAGCACGCGGACCCGCCCATGACGAAGGACGCCATTGCCGGTCGCATCCGCCGGCTGCTCGCGATGGCCGACAAGCGGGCGTCGGACCTCGGGATCCCCGGGACGGAAGCGAGTGTCCCCGAGGAGCTCGAGGGCGTCTGAGACGGGTCGTCCGACCTGCATGACGGGAGGCGCGGTGCCAGCTGGCACCGCGCCTCCCGTCCGTTTCCGGACCCGTTCTCGGACCCGTCCCCGGCCTGGTCGGTGACCGTCCGGACGGACCGTCATCCCGCGCGGTCTGGCAGTGTCCGACTGCTAGGGTCGTTACGGCGACGTTACGGGGCGTATCGTCCACCACACGCGGGCCCGCCAGGGTGCGCGACTCCCGAAAGCAGCGCCCCCTGGGCGCTCCACACTCACCAGGAGATCCATTGACCGTCAAGATCGGTATCAACGGCTTCGGCCGTATCGGCCGCAACTTCTTCCGGGCCGCCCTCGCGAAGGGCTCGGACCTCGAGATCGTGGCGGTGAACGACCTCACCGACAACGCCGCACTGGCGAACCTGCTGAAGTTCGACTCCATCACGGGTCGTCTCGGCGTCTCCGTCGAGCTCGACGGTGACAACATCGTCGTCGACGGCAAGGCGATCAAGGTCCTGGCGGAGCGCGACCCCGCCAACCTCCCCTGGGGCGAGCTGGGCGTCGACATCGTCATCGAGTCGACC
This sequence comes from Curtobacterium sp. JUb34, assembly GCF_003755065.1. Taxonomy (NCBI): domain Bacteria; kingdom Bacillati; phylum Actinomycetota; class Actinomycetes; order Micrococcales; family Microbacteriaceae; genus Curtobacterium; species Curtobacterium sp. JUb34. The sequence continues at coordinate 341,576 of NZ_RJVH01000002.1, forward strand.
GGGTTCTTCACCAAGGCCGCCGACGCGCAGAAGCACATCGACGCGGGCGCCAAGAAGGTCATCATCTCCGCCCCGGCCACCGGTGACGACGTCACCATCGTGCTCGGCGTGAACGAGGACCAGTACGACCCGGCGAACCACAACATCATCTCGAACGCGTCGTGCACCACGAACAGCCTCGCGCCGCTCGCCAAGGTCTTCCACGACAAGTTCGGCATCGAGCGTGGCCTCATGACCACGGTCCACGCCTACACCGCCGACCAGAACCTGCAGGACGGCCCGCACAAGGACCCCCGTCGTGCCCGCGCGGCCGCGCTGAACATCGTCCCGACCTCGACCGGTGCAGCCAAGGCCATCGGCCAGGTCATGCCGGAGCTCGCCGGCAAGCTCGACGGCTTCGCGCTCCGCGTCCCGGTGCCGACCGGCTCGATCACCGACCTCACCCTCGAGACCAAGTCCGAGGTCACCGTCGACGAGATCAACGCCGCCTACAAGGAGGCCGCAGAGGGCCCGCTCAAGGGCATCCTGCTCTACAGCGAGGACCCGCTGGTGTCGACCGACATCACGACGGACCCGCACTCCTCGATCTACGACTCCGGCCTGACCAAGGTCATCGGCGGCCTCGTGAAGATCACCTCGTGGTACGACAACGAGTGGGGCTACTCGAACCGTCTGGTCGACCTGACCGAGTACGTCGGCGAGCGTCTGTAGCACATGGCTCTCCGCACCCTCGAGGACCTCGGCGACCTCGCCGGCAAGCGCGTCATCGTCCGTTGTGACCTGAACGTCCCGCTCAAGGACGGCACGATCACGGACGACGGCCGCGTGCGGGCGTCGCTGACGACCCTGAACACCCTCATCACCGCCGGCGCGCGCGTCATCGTGATCTCCCACCTGGGCCGCCCCGACGGCGAACCCAAGCCGGAGTTCTCGCTCGCGCCGGTCGGCCAGCGGCTCTCCGAGCTGCTCGGCAAGGAGGTCACGTTCGTCGGCGAGACCGTCGGCGACGAGGCGACCGCAGCCGCTGAGGCCCTCGAGGACGGCGACGTCCTGCTGCTCGAGAACCTCCGGTTCAACCCGGAGGAGACCTCGAAGGACGCCGCCTCGCGCAGCGCGTTCGCGGACCGCATCGCGGCACTCGGCGACGCCTTCGTCTCCGACGGCTTCGGTGTCGTGCACCGCAAGCAGGCCTCGGTCTACGAACTCGCGTCCGCGCTGCCCAGTGCAGCCGGTTCGCTGATCGAGACCGAGCTGCGTGTGCTCGAGCGTCTGACCACCTCGCCGGAACGGCCGTACACGGTCGTACTCGGCGGGTCCAAGGTCAGCGACAAGCTCGGTGTCATCGACCACATCCTGCCGAAGGTCGACACCCTCTGCATCGGTGGCGGCATGCTCTTCACGTTCCTCGCGGCCCAGGGCCACGGGGTCGCGAAGTCCCTGCTCGAAGCCGACCAGCTCGACGTCGTCCGCGAGTACCTCTCGCGGGCGAAGGAGCTCGGCGTGACGATCGACCTGCCGACCGACGTCGTGGTGGCCTCCGGGTTCTCCGCCGACGCTGCGCACGAGACGGTCGCGGCCGACGCGATCGAGTCGTCGTCGTTCGGCGCGGACGGCATCGGCCTCGACATCGGCCCGGAGACGGCTGCGCGGTTCGCGTCGGCGGTGTCCGGCTCGAAGACGGTGTTCTGGAACGGGCCGATGGGCGTGTTCGAGTTCCCGGCGTTCGCTGCCGGCACGAAGACCGTCGCGAAGGCCCTGACCGAGGTCGACGGCCTCGGTGTGGTCGGCGGTGGCGACTCCGCTGCTGCGGTCCGGTCGCTCGGGTTCTCGGACGACCAGTTCGGGCACATCTCGACCGGCGGTGGTGCGAGCCTCGAGTTCCTCGAGGGCAAGTCGCTCCCCGGTCTCGAAGCACTGGGGTGGTCCGCATGACCCGCACGCCGTTGATCGCCGGTAACTGGAAGATGAACCTGGACCACCTCCAGGCCATCGCCACCGTGCAGAAGCTCGCGTGGACCCTGAAGGATGCCCGCCACGACTTCGACGACGTCGAGGTCGCGGTGTTCCCGCCCTTCACCGACCTGCGGAGCGTGCAGACGCTCATCTCGGCCGACAAGCTGCCGATCCACTTCGGCGCGCAGGACCTGTCGCAGTACGACTCCGGTGCCTACACCGGCGACGTCTCCGGCGCGTTCCTGTCCGCGCTCGACGCGCAGTACGTCATCGTCGGCCACTCCGAGCGGCGCACGCTGCACGGTGAGACCGACGAGGTCGTCGCCGCGAAGACCGCAGCGGCCGTCAAGCACGGTCTCGTTCCCGTGGTCTGCGTCGGCGAGACCGGTGCGCAGCGCGAGGAGCGCGGTGCCGGCGTCGTGCCGGTCGAGCAGCTCCGCGTCGTGCTCGACGCGGTCAAGCCCGCCGACATCGTCGTGGCGTACGAGCCCGTCTGGGCCATCGGCTCCGGCCAGGCAGCCACGGCCGAGCAGGCACAGGACGAGTGCGCGGCCATCCGACGTGGCATCGCCGCATCCTGGGGCGACCAGGCCGCTGCCGACACCCGCGTCCTGTACGGCGGCTCGGTCAAGTCCGGCAACATCGCCGGGTTCCTCCGCGAGCCCGACATCGACGGCGCCCTTGTCGGCGGCGCATCCCTCGACGTGCAGGAGTTCGCGGCGATCGCCCGGTTCCGCCAGCACGTCGGGCTGTAGTCGTCACAGACTGCCGTCGACGCGGGCTCTCGTCCGCACCACTCCCGTCCAGGTACCGGCCGTGCTCCGCGCGGCCGGTACACTGGTACGGCTGACTGACACGAAAGGTACGTCGTGGCGATACTCTCCGTCGTGCTGCAGGTCCTGCTCGCAATCACGAGTCTCCTGCTCACGCTCCTCATCCTCCTGCACAAGGGCCGCGGTGGCGGCCTCTCCGACATGTTCGGTGGCGGCGTGACGAGCAACCTCGGGGCGTCCGGCGTCGCCGAGCGCAACCTCAACCGCATCACGGTGATCCTCGGTCTGGTCTGGATCGTCTCCATCATCGTGCTCGGTCTCATCAACAAGTTCACGGCGGGGGTCTGATCCATGGCTAGCGGAGGCAGTGCAATCCGAGGGTCTCGCGTCGGCGCGGGACCGATGGGCGAACAGGACCGCGGGGTCCAGGCCGAGCGTGTGGCGATCTCCTACTGGGACGCCCTCGGCAACGAGGTCGTGCGGTACTTCGCCGCGAACCTCCCGGACGAAGAGATCCCCGAGACGGTCGATTCGCCGTCGAGCGGTCTCCCCGCCGGGCGCGACAAGGAGAACCCGCCCGTGGTCTCCAAGACGGAGCCCTACAAGACGCACCTCGCGTACGTGAAGGAACGTCGCACCGAGGAAGAGGCAGCGCAGCTCCTCGAGGACGCGCTCCAGCAGCTTCGCGAGCGTCGCGGAACCGCCGCCAAGAAGGCGTGACGCACGCACACTGACGAAGGCCCCCGCACCGAGATGGTGTGGGGGCCTTCGTGTGTCGCGGAGGGCGTGCGTCCCGCCGAGGTTCTGCGACACGCCACGTGCGGTTCGCCGAGGTTCCACGACATGCCGCGTGCGGTTCGCCGAGGTTCCACGGACGGCCGACGCGCGCGCCGACATGCCGAGATTTCGGAACCTGGAGCGGGGCGGGGCGGGGCGGTGGGCGAGGGGGCAGACAGACGGGAGGCCCGGTACCAACCGGCACCGGGCCTCCCGTCAGGACGCGCGTCTAGTACGTCGACGCGATGAGGTTCTCGGGGACGTCGCGCGCGGCGTCCTGGTCCACGAAGAACACGGTGCGCTTGCGGCCCTGTACGCCACCGACCGGGACGTCCTCGACGGAGGCGCCGGCCAGGGCGAGCCCGAGGACCGACGCCTTCTCCGCACCGGACAGGATGACCCACACACGCTGCGAGGCGTTGATCACCGGGTACGTGACCGTCAGACGCTGCGGCGGCGGCTTGGGGGAGTCGTCGACCGACACGACGGCGCGGTCGGTGACCGTGAGCTGCGGGAACTCCGGGAAGAGCGAGGCGGTGTGTCCGTCGGGGCCGACACCGAGCAGCGTGATGTCGAAGCGGGGAGCGACGGCGCCTTCGTACGCGGCGTCCTGCAGCTCGCGCTCGTACTGCAGCGCGGCTTCCTCGAGGTCGATGCCGGCGTCGGACGCGGGCATCGGGTGGATGTTCGACTCCGGGATGTCGACGTGGTCGAAGAAGTCGGTCTGTGTCCCCGTGGTGTTGCGGTCGGCGTCACCGGCCGGCACCCAACGCTCGTCGACCCACCAGACGTGGACCTTCGACCAGTCGACGCTCTCGCGCGCCGGGGACTGGCCGATCGCGGCGAGGACGAGGGACGACACCGAGCCACCGCTGATCGCGATGTCGGCACGCTCCTGCTCGTCGAGCACGTCGATGATCTTCGTGATGAAGCGTGCGGCGACCGAAGCGCCGAGGGCCTGCTTGTCCGGGTGCACGAGCACCCGCCGTTCGTTGGTCACGTGACTCCCGTGTTCGTGGCGGCCGACCGGTCGTACGACCGCCTTCGGTCCGGTCGGGCCGCCTGCACCAGACAGGCGGCCCGACCGTTGTGGGGTGCTCAGCGGGCGATGGTCTCGCGCAGCTGGGGTACCCCGTGCTTGACGACGTCTCCGAAGAGGACGTCCGGGTCGAGTCTACGGAGTTCCTCGGCCAGGCAGTCACGCAGGTTGCGGCGTGGCAGCGACAGGTCGTGCGTGGGCTGACCGGGCATCGAGAGGGTCGCGACGTCCACCAGGGAACGCTCGAGGTCGATGGTGCCCGACTCGCGCACGAGCTTGACGCCGTGGATACCGCTCGACCCGGTCGCACGCGGCGACGTGGTGACCGTGACCGGCACCTCGAGCTGGAGCTGCAGCCAGGCGGCGAGCAGGATCGTCGACGGGCTGTCCGACGCGCCCGTCACCTCGACGCTGGTGATGGGCTCGTACGGCGGCTGGTCGAGTGCCGCGGCGAGCTGGTTCCGCCACAGGGTCAGGCGCGTCCACGCGAAGTCGGTGTCGCCCGGAACGTACGAGGCGCCGAGGGCCTCGATCGCGCCGTTCGGGTCCTTCTGCGCGGCGGCGTCGGTGATCCGGCGCTGGGCGATGCGGCCCAGTGCCGAGGCCGACGGCTGCGACGGCGCGGTCTGCGGCCACCAGGCCACGACGGGCGCGTCCGGCAGGAGCAGGCCCGTGACCAGGCTCTCCTCGTCGGTCGCGGTCTCGCCGTAGGCGCGGAGGACGATGACCTCGCTCGCGCCCGCGTCGCTGCCCACTCGGATCTGCGCGTCGAGACGACCCGGCGACTTCGTGTCACCGTCGTTCTTCGACACGATGATGACGCGCATCGGGTGCTCGCGGGACGCTTCGTTCGCCGCCTCGATCGCTTCTTCCTCGTGGCCGAGGGCCGTCGAGATGATCAGCGTCAGGACGCGTCCGAGGGCGACGGCGCCGCCCTCTTCTCGGATGTGGACGAGCTTCTTCTGGATCTTCGAGACCGTGGTGTTCGGCATGTCGATCTTCATGGACGCCTCCAGGTCCGGCCGTCGCGGGCGAGCAGGGCATCGGCGGACGCCGGGCCCCACGTGCCGGGACGGTACTGCTCGGGCTGGCCCTGCGTGGCCCAGAACTCCTCGATCGGGTCGAGGATCTTCCAGGACAGCTCGACCTCCTGGTGCCGCGGGAACAGCGGCGGGTCACCGAGGAGCACGTCGAGGATGAGTCGCTCGTACGCCTCGGGGGACGCCTCGGTGAAGGCGTGGCCGTAGCCGAAGTCCATCGTCACGTCGCGCACCTGGGTGCCGACGCCGGGGACCTTCGAGCCGAACCGGAGCGTGACGCCCTCGTCCGGCTGCACACGGATGACGAGCGCGTTCTGGCCGAGGGGCGACTGCGAGTTGCCGTAGACGTCCTCGGGGACACGCTTGAAGACGATCGCGATCTCGGTGACGCGACGGCCGAGCCGCTTGCCGGCACGCAGGTAGAACGGGACGCCCTGCCAGCGACGGGTCGCGATGTCGAGCTTGATCGCCGCGTACGTCTCGGTGCCGGACTCGGGGTTCATCCCGGCCTCGTCGAGGAACCCGAGCACCTTCTCGCCGCCCTGCCAGCCGCCGGCGTACTGTCCGCGCGCGGTGGCGGTCGACAGGTCCTCGGGCAGGCGCACGGCGGAGAGCACCTTCTCCTTCTCGGCACGCAGGTCTGCGGCCTTGAACGAGACGGGTTCCTCCATCGCGGTGAGCGCGAGGAGCTGCAGCAGGTGGTTCTGGATGACGTCGCGCGCCGCGCCGATGCCGTCGTAGTACGCGGCACGTCCGGCGACGCCGATGTCCTCGGCCATCGTGATCTGCACGTGGTCGACGTAGTTCGAGTTCCAGATGGGTTCGTACATCTGGTTCGCGAACCGGAGCGTCAGCAGATTCTGGACGGTCTCCTTGCCGAGGTAGTGGTCGATGCGGAACACGTCGTCGGGCGCGAAGACGCTCTCGACGATCGCGTTCAGCTCGCGTGCCGTGCGGAGGTCGGAACCGAACGGCTTCTCGACGACCACGCGGCTCCACGAGCCCTCACGCTTCTCGGTGAGCCCGGACAGCTTCAGCTGCTCGGTCACCACCGGGAACATCTTCGGCGGGATGGACAGGTAGAACGCGTGGTTGCCGAGCGTCCCGCGCTCGGCGTCCAGCTCGTCGACGGTCTGCTTGAGCTGCAGGAACGCCTCGGGGTCGTCGAACGAGCCCTGGACGAAGCGGATGCCCTGTTCGAGCTGACGCCAGACGTCCTCGTCGAACGGGGTGCGGGAGTGTTCCTTGACCGCGTCGTGCACGAGCTGGGAGAAGTCTTGGTCCTCCCAGTCGCGCCGGGCGAAGCCGACGAGCGCGAACCCCGGGGGCAGCAGCCCCCGGTTGGCCAGGTCGTAGACCGCCGGCATCAGCTTCTTGCGTGACAGGTCGCCCGTCACGCCGAAGATGATGAGCGTGCTCGGTCCCGCGATCCGGTTCAGTCGACGATCCGTCGGCAGCCGGAGCGGGTTGTGCTCCGGGGTGATTGCCACCGGTGACATGAGTCGGTGAACTCCTTACGAGTCAGTGGGAGACGGCGGAGGCGATGGCCGCGGTGGCGGCGCGCACGTCCGACGTCGTGAGGGTGAGGACCGGGCGGCCGTGCTGCGCGAGGACACTCGCGTCACCGGCTGCCTGGGCCCGGAGGAGCTGCCCGAACGAGAACGGCCGGCCCGGGATCGCCAGGTCGTCCGGTTCGTCGGCCACGATCTGGAGGAACACTCCGGTGGCGGGGCCGCCCTTGTGGTACTGCCCGGTCGAGTGCAGGAACCGCGGGCCGTACCCGAAGGTGACCGGACGGCGCGTGCGCGCCGCCAGGGCGTCGCGGAGCGTCTCGAGGTCACGGTTCGTGGTGCGGTCGACGTACGCCTGCACCGCCACGTAGCCGGTGGCGCCCAGTTCGGACAGGAGGCCCGTCACGGCTTCTGCGAGCGTCGTCCCGACCGGCAGTCCCGGCGTCGCGGAGACGGCGATGCCGTCCTCGGTGAACGCGGGCGCGGCAGCCGTGGGACGGTCGTCGAGCAGCGCACGGGTCGCGACCTTGGCGGCCTCGACGTCGGGCTGGTCGAACGGGTCGATGCCGAGCAGGCGCCCGGCGACCGCGACGGCGTACTCCCAGACGAGGATCTGGCCACCGAGCGTCCCGGTGATCTCGACCTCGCCCTCGGCGACGTGGCGCTCGTCCTCGCGCGAACCGACCAGGCGGATGACCTGGACGTCGGGCAGCGCTGCGGAGACCTCGGGGGAGTCGGCGTGCAGCACGACGGGCAGCAGGCCACGTCCGCTCTTGCCGGTCGACTCCGCGATCAGCTGCTCCACCCAGTCGCCGAACCCGACGATGTGGGTGCCGTCCGGGACGATCGCGATCTTGTCGCGCAGCGGGTCGGTCCCCGCGAGCACCGCGCCGAGCACGAGCCCGGGGTTCTCGTCGAGGTCGACCGACAGCAGCGCGGAGATGGCGTCGGCCTCGTCCAGCAGTTCGGCGATGTCCGCCCCGGCGAGACCGGAGGGGACGAGCCCGAACGCGGTGAGGGCCGAGTAGCGGCCGCCGACGGTCGGGTCGGCGGTGAAGACACGGTAGCCGGCGTCGGTCGCGGCGGCCTCGAGCGCGGAGCCCGGGTCGGTGACGACGACGATGCGGCGGGCGGGGTCGATGCCGGCGTCGCGGAACGCCTGCTCGTAGACCCGACGCTGCGAGTCGGTCTCGAGCGTGGAACCGGACTTCGACGAGACGACGAGCACGGTGCGCTCGAGGTCGGTCGAGACGGCGGCGCGGACCTGCGCGGGGTCGGTCGAGTCGAGGACCGTCAGCGGCACACCGGCGGTGCGCGTGATCACCTCGGGAGCGAGCGACGAGCCGCCCATGCCGGCGAGGACGACGTGGTCGACCCCTTCGGCACGGAGCGACTCGCGCAGCGCGGTGATCTGGGCGACGAGCGGGCGGGAGACCGAGACGGCCTCCACCCAGCCGAGGCGCTTCGACGCCTCGGCCTCGGCGTCCGGTCCCCACAGCTCGGGGTCCTGGGCGGTGATGCCCGAGGCCACCAGGTCAGCGACGAGCCGCGGGACCACCGAGTCGATGGCCCGCGCGGCATCGCCGCTGGCTGCGATGGAAACCGTCACTACTTGGCGCCCTCGAGCGCGGTCTTCACGGTGTCGACGAGCTCGCCCCACGAGACGTTGAACTTGTCCACGCCCTCCTTCTCGAGCAGCGCCACGACGTCGTCGTAGTCGATGCCCTGCGCTGCGAGCTGGTCGAGGACCTGCTGCGCGGCGTCGAAGGTGCCGGCGATGGCGTCGCCGTGGATCTCACCGTGGTCGAACGTGGCGTCGAGCGTCTTGCCCGGCATCGTGTTGACGGTGTTCGGGGCGGCGAGCTCGGTCACGTAGAGCGTGTCCGGCAGCGACGGGTCCTTGACGCCGGTCGAGGCCCAGAGCGGACGCTGCGTGTTCGCGCCGGCCTCGAGCAGGCCGAGGGCGCGCTCGGAGGCGAACGCCTCGGTCCAGACCTGGTAGGCGAGCTGCGCGTTGGCGATGCCGGCCTTCGACTTCAGGGCCTTGGCCTCGTCGGTGCCGACGGCGTCCAGGCGCTTGTCGATCTCGGAGTCGACGCGCGACACGAAGAACGAGGCGACCGAGTGGATCTTCGACAGGTCGTGCCCGGCGGCCTTGGCCTTCTCGAGCCCACCGAGGTAGGCGTCGATGACGGCGCGGTAGCGCTCGAGCGAGAAGATCAGGGTGACGTTCACCGAGATGCCGGCGCCGATGACCTCGGTGATGGCCTCGAGGCCCTCGACCGTCGCCGGGATCTTGATGAGGACGTTCTCGCGACCGACCTTCTCGAACAGGAACTTGGCCTGCTCGATGGTCTTCGCGGTCTCGTGTGCCAGGCCCGGCTCGACCTCGATCGACACGCGGCCGTCGAAGCCCTTCGTCGAGTCGTAGATCGGCTTGAACAGGTCGGACGCGTTGGCGACGTCCTGCGTGGTGATCTCGAAGATCGCGTCGGTGAGCTCGGTGCCGGCGGCGGCCAGCTCCTTGACCTGGGCGTCGTAGCGCTCGCCCTTGGCGAGGGCCGAGGCGAAGATGGTCGGGTTCGTGGTCACGCCGACGACGTTCTTCTGCTCGATGAGCTCGGTGAGCTTGCCGGTCTCGAGGAGCTCGCGGGACAGGTCGTCGAGCCAGATGCTCACGCCGACCGCGGAGAGGGCGGCAGTGGGGGTGTTCTCAGCCATGTGTTTCTCTTCTTTCCTTCATCGGCCTGGTGGCCGGGGTCTGGGGGACCGGGGGCGCGTGGCGGGGCCGAACCGCGCCCCCCGGCAGAAGGGCCGGATCCGGCGAACCGGACCCGGCCCCTGCGGGTCAGGAAGCCGCGATCGATTCCTTCGCGGCGGCCACGACGTGCTCCGTCGTGAAGCCGAACTCCTTGAAGAGCGTCTGGTAGTCGGCCGAGGCACCGAAGTGCTCGATCGAGACGCTGCGGCCCTTGTCGCCGATGATGTCGCGCCAGCTCATCGCGATGCCGGCCTCGACCGACACGCGAGCGGTGACGTCCTTCGGGAGCACCTGGTCCTGGTAGTTCTCCGACTGGGCGCGGAACCACTCGATGGACGGGGCACTCACGACGCGGGCGTTGATGCCCTCGCCCTTGAGCTGCTCGCGGGCCTCGACGGCGATCTGGACCTCGGAACCGGTCGCGATGAGGATCACGTCCGGGGTGCCGTTCGGCGCCTCGGCCAGGATGTACGCGCCCTTGGCGACGTTCTTCGCCGAGGCGAAGACCTCACCCGAGGCGTCGCCCTCGCCACGCTCGAAGACCGGCAGGTTCTGACGGCTCAGTGCGATGCCGGCCGGACGGTCGGTGTGCTTGAGCATCTCGAGCCAGGCGTACGCGACCTCGTTGGCGTCGGCGGGGCGGACCACGTCGAGACCCGGGATCGCACGGAGCGACGAGACCTGCTCGATCGGCTGGTGCGTCGGGCCGTCCTCGCCGAGGGCGATGGAGTCGTGGGTCCAGACGTAGATCGCCGGTGCGCCCATGAGCGCGGCGAGACGGACCGCCGGACGCATGTAGTCGCTGAAGATCAGGAACGTGCCACCGAAGGGGCGGGTGTTCCCGTGCAGGACGATGCCGTTGAGGATCGAGCCCATCGCGTGCTCGCGGATGCCGAAGTGCAGCACGCGGCCGTACGGGTCGGTGCTCCACGTCGACGTCGAGGCCTCGGCCGGACCGAAGGACTTGGCGCCCTCGATCGTGGTGAGGTTCGACTCGGCGAGGTCGGCCGAGCCACCCCAGAACTCGGGCATCAGCGGCGCGATGGCGTTGATGACCTTGCCGGAGGCGGCACGGGTCGAGACGGCCTTGTCGGTCGGGAAGACCGGCAGTGCTGCCTCGAGGCCCTCGGGGAGCTCCTTGGCGTTGACGCGGTCGAACAGCGCCTTCTTGTCGGCGTTGGCGGCAGCCCACGCGTCGAAGGTCTTCTGCCACTCGGCGTGCTGCGCCTGGCCCTTGGCGACGGCGCCGCGGGTGTACTCGAGGACCTCGGGGGCGACCTCGAAGGTCTTCGCGGTGTCGAAGCCGAGGACCTCCTTGAGGCCCTTGATCTCGTCGGCGCCGAGCGCCGAACCGTGGATCTTGCCGGAGTTCTGCTTGGTCGGCGACGGCCAGCCGATGATCGTCTTGAGGACGATGAGCGACGGCTTGTCGGTGACCTGCTGGGCGGCCTCGATCGCGGCGTGGAGCTCCACGGCGTCCTCGGAGTACTCGCCGGTCTTCTTCCAGTCGACGATCTGGACGTGCCAGCCGAGTGCCTCGTAGCGCTCGGGGACGCTCTCCGAGAAGGCGATGTCGGTGTTGTCCTCGATCGAGATCTGGTTCGAGTCGTAGAACGCGATCAGGTTGCCGAGCTGCTGACGGCCGGCGAGCGAGCCCGCCTCGTTCGTCACGCCCTCCTGCATGTCGCCGTCACCGGCGATCACGTAGGTGAAGTGGTCGAAGGGCGACTGGCCGGCCGGGGTCTCCGGGTCGAACAGGCCGCGCTCGAAGCGCTGGGCGTAGGCGAAGCCGACCGAGGACGCGAGGCCCTGGCCGAGCGGGCCGGTGGTGATCTCGACACCGTCGGTGTGGCCGTACTCCGGGTGACCCGGGGTCTTCGAGCCCCACTTGCGCAGGTGCTGGAGGTCTTCGAGCTCGAGGCCGTAGCCGTGCAGGTAGAACTGCACGTACTGCAGGATCGAGGCGTGACCGGCGGACAGGATGAAGCGGTCGCGGCCGATCCAGGTGGAGTCGCTCGGGTCGCGACGCATCACCTTCTGGAAGAGCAGGTGTGCGAGCGGCGCGAGGCTCATCGCGGTGCCGGGGTGACCGTTGCCAGCGGCCTCGACCGAGTCGGCGGCGAGAACGCGGGCCGTGTCGACGGCCTTCCGGTCGATGGCGTCCCAGGTGAATTCAGCCACTTGGATGTTGACCCTTCTTGATGCGACATGTGCGAGGGCTCGTGCCATCGCACGGACATGTGGCCATCCCGGGGCCGAGTCGTGTCGCCGTCTAGCGGCGGCCGACCGGCTCATCGCGGCCGACGTCATCGGGGCGCGCACTGCGGGAGGGCAGGTCCAGCATAGTGACCAGCCACTCAGAAGGGGTTCAGGTGACGCCCGATGTTCATGACTCGAGTCGGTCGAGGCCCCGTCTGCCGGGCGTGTCGTGCTCCGTGGCCCGTCGTTCCGCGCGGGATGGGCGAGCGGGGCATCGTCGCGGCGCTTCCATCCCGTAAACTGATCGAGACCCGTGGACATTCCGGGTCAGCGCATGCCCGGACGCCGCCGCAGTCGTCCACCGAGTGTGCGAGCTGATGCGAACAGACTGAGGTTCCCTTGCCGACTGCCACCGTGACCAGGCCCGACACCGATCGACCCCGATCGCCGCTGTCCCGCAAGGTCCGTGCGTACGTCTCGTTGACCAAGCCGCGGGTCATGGAGCTGCTGCTCGTGACCACGGCGCCGACCATGTTCCTGGCCGAGCGCGGCGTTCCGGACCTGTGGCTGGTCTTCTGGACGATGCTGGGCGGCGCGATGTCCGCCGGTTCGGCGTCGGCGTTCAACTGCTACATCGACCGCGACATCGACCGCCTGATGAAGCGGACGAGCACGCGCCCGCTGGTGACCGGCGAGCTCTCCGACCGCGAAGCCCTGGTGTTCTCGTGGATCCTGGGTGTCCTGTCGACCGCGGTCCTCGGGTTCCTGGTGAACTGGCTCGCGGCCGCCCTGAGCGTCATCGCCATCCTCATCTACGTGTTCGTCTACACGCTCTGGCTCAAGCGCCGCACCCCGCAGAACATCGTGTGGGGCGGCTCGGCCGGCTGCATGCCCGTGCTCATCGGCTGGGCGGGCGTCACCGGGTCGCTCACCTGGGCCCCGGTCATCCTGTTCATGGTCATCTTCCTCTGGACGCCGCCGCACTACTGGCCGCTGTCGATGAAGTACCGCGACGACTACGACGCCGCCGACGTCCCGATGCTCGCCGTGGTCCGCGGTCGCACCGTCGTCGGCCTGCAGGTCGTGCTGTACGCGTGGGCCACCCTCGTCTGCTCGCTCCTGCTCATCCCCGTTGCGCACATGGGACCGCTCTACACGGTGGTCGCACTGGCCGGCGGCATCTGGTTCGTCGTCGAGTCGCACCGGCTGTACTCGCGGGCGATCCAGCACGTCGAGCACGTGCAACCGATGCGCGTCTTCCACAGCTCGATCACGTACCTGACGCTGCTCTTCATCGCCGTGGGCATCGACCCGCTGCTGCCGCAGGTCTTCACCTTCTAGGCACTGCGCGCCGCCACTGGGCGACGTCGTACGACGAACTCGATGTCGTGCGACGTCGCCTTCGTCGTTCTGGGTCGCCGTCGGGTGCGCGACCGGGTGGGGCTCTCGACGTGCGCACGGGACGGCCGGGAGGCGCGGGGCGGGGCTGCCACGGGCCTCCCGTCCGCCGTGTGCGTGCGCTGGGCGCAGGGCGCACGCGTGGTGCGATGCGTCTGCAACGAACGACACCCCACGAGTCGATCGACTCGTGGGGTGTCGCAGAACGGGTGTCGGCCGGGCGGCGGGGGCGCGACGCGCCCGGGCGTCAGGCGTCGAGCGGTTCGCGCACGGCCGCGCGACCGGCGCTGGCCCGGGTCGCGAGCACGACCGCCGTGGTGGCGCCGACGAGCAGCCCGGCGAGCACCATGTGCGTGCCGACCAGCCCGACCGGCAGCCCCGTGCGCGCCTGCGTCAGGCCGACGGCGATCTGCAGGAACTCGACGACGAGCAGCAGGAGCGCCCACTTGCTCGAGATCCGGAGGCGGACGGCACCGACCACGAGGACGAGCGTCAGCGCGAACAGCGTGTAGGCGGGCCAGGCGTGCAGGTGTTCCATGACCGCGGGGTCGAAGCCCGTTCGGTGCAGCATGCCGCCGTCCACGGCCTCGTCGGCGCCGGCGTGCGGACCGCTGCCGGTGGTGAGGATGCCGACCAGGACGGTGACCACGACCGCGGCGACCGTGCCGCGGACGACACCGGTGTACCAGCCGGGCACCACGCGACGGCTCGTGCGGGGGCCGTGCATCGTCCGGTAGACCAGGGCCGCGGTGACCGAGGTCAGGGCGGCGGACACGACGAAGTGCAGCCCGACGACGAAGGGGTTGAGGTTCGTGAGCACGCTGAGCCCGCCGATGACGGCCTGCACCGGGATCGCGACGCCCTGAGCGAACGCGAGCCAGAACAGTTCGGGGCGCGTGCGGAGCATCCGGACGACCGCCAGGAACATCGCGATCGCCACGATCACGAGCACGAAGGTGAGCAGTCGGTTGCCGAACTCGATGATCCCGTGGACGCCCATCTCGGGCGTCGACACGAGCGAATCCGCCGTGCACTTGGGCCAGGTGGGGCATCCGAGGCCCGACGCGGTCAGCCGGACGAGGCCGCCGGTGCCGATCAACACGACCTCGACCACGAACGAGGCCCACGCCAGCGCGATGACCCGGCGGTCGACGACCCGGGGGAGCGACCACCACCGTGCGGTCCGGAGATCCTGGTCGACGGGGGGTCCGACGCGAGTCACGAGGGTGGTGCCTTCCTGTTGTTCCGTGCAGCGAACCTGTAGGATTCGAGGGTTCAGCAGCAGTCAAGTCTAGGCAGGCGCCGGCTCCGAATGGGCCGAGATCGCCGATCACTCCACGGACTGCGTGGAACCATTGTCGTTGCGAGGGAGCAGCACCGTGACCGCTTGTCAGCGGTCTGCGGTGGAATGGCGTCCAGACGCCACGGGTTCACACCTGAAGACGCTGTCCCGCGAGAAGGAAACGAGGAGACCATGTCCGACGTGCTCATCGACCGTCCCGAGCTCGAAGGGCTCGGGCAATACGAGTTCGGCTGGTCCGACTCCGACTCCGCCGGGGCCTCGGCCCGCCGTGGGGTCTCGGACGAGGTCGTCACCGACATCTCGAACCTCAAGCACGAGCCCGAGTGGATGCTCAAGAACCGGCTCAAGGGCCTGCAGCTCTTCGGCCGCAAGCCGATGCCGACGTGGGGTGCCGACCTGACGGGCATCGACTTCGACAACATCAAGTACTTCGTGCGCTCCACCGAGAAGCAGGCGCAGTCGTGGGAGGACCTCCCCGAGGACATCCGCGCGACCTACGAGAAGCTCGGCATCCCCGAGGCAGAGCGCCAGCGCCTCGTCGCCGGCGTCGCCGCGCAGTACGAGTCCGAGGTCGTGTACCACCAGATCCGCGAGGACCTGGAGCAGCAGGGTGTCATCTTCATGGACACCGACACGGCGCTCCGCGAGCACCCCGAGCTCTTCCAGGAGTACTTCGGCACCGTGATCCCGGCCGGCGACAACAAGTTCGCCGCGCTGAACACGGCCGTCTGGTCCGGCGGCTCGTTCGTCTACGTCCCCAAGGGCGTCCACGTCGAGATCCCGCTGCAGGCCTACTTCCGGATCAACACCGAGAACATGGGCCAGTTCGAGCGGACGCTGATCATCGCGGACGAGGACTCCTACGTCCACTACATCGAGGGCTGCACCGCCCCGATCTACAAGTCGGACTCGCTGCACTCGGCCGTCGTCGAGATCATCGTGAAGAAGAACGCCCGCGTGCGCTACACGACGATCCAGAACTGGTCGAACAACGTCTACAACCTCGTGACCAAGCGTGCGATCGCGCACGAGGGTGCCACGATGGAGTGGATCGACGGCAACATCGGCTCCAAGGTGACGATGAAGTACCCGTCGATCTACCTCGCCGGTGAGCACGCCAAGGGCGAGACCCTGTCCGTCGCCTTCGCCGGCCCCGGCCAGCACCAGGACGCCGGCGCGAAGATGATCCACATGGCGCCGTACACGACGTCGTCGATCGTCTCGAAGTCGATCGCCCGCGGTGGTGGTCGAGCGGGCTACCGCGGCGAGGTCCGGGTCGACCCGGCCGCGCACCACGCGGCGAACACCGTCCGCTGCGACGCGTTGCTCGTCGACACGATCAGCCGGAGCGACACGTACCCGGCGATCGACATCCGAGTCGACGACGTCCAGCTCGGGCACGAGGCCACGGTCTCGCGCGTGAGCGAGGAGCAGCTCTTCTACCTGATGTCCCGCGGCATGGCCGAGGACGAAGCGATGGCGATGATCGTCCGTGGCTTCATCGAGCCGATCGCCCGCGAGCTCCCGATGGAGTACGCGCTCGAACTCAACAAGCTCATCGAGATGAGCATGGAAGGATCCGTCGGCTAGATGTCCAGCACCACCCCTCCCCACATCGACCAGCCGATCGAGCCCGCGGCAGCCGCCCAGGGAGCCGACCAGCACGGCGCCGGAGCCCACTCCGACGGCGGCTGGGACGCCCCCGACAAGAAGATCCCGGTCCAGACCCGCTCCGAGCGGTTCCAGTCCGGCGACCTCGGGGCGTTCCCGACCGTCACCGGGCGCGAGGTGAACTGGAAGTTCGCGCCCCTGGCGAAGCTCCAGCCGCTGCTCGACGGCGGTCTCGACGGATCCGCCTACCGGTTCCTCGCCCGGCAGTCCGACGGTGCCGACGTCGAGTGGGGTCGCAGCGACGACCCCCGCGTCGGCACCGCCGGTCTGCCGGAGGACCGCGCGGCAGCCGCGGCCTGGACCGCGCGTGACGCGGTCCTCGCCGTCACCGTGAAGGCGACCGAGGCGCACGAGTTCATCACCATCACGCGGTCCGACTTCGGGACGCAGCCCCGCGCGGCGCACACGGTCATCACCGCTGAGCCGCACGCCCAGGGCATCGTCGTGCTCGACAACCGCGGCAGCGCACTGCTCAGCGAGAACATCGAGATCGTCGTGCAGGACGGCGCACGCCTGACGGTCGTCAGCCTGCAGGACTGGGACGACGACGCGGTGCACGTCTCGACGCACTTCGCCGAGGTCGGCCGCGACGCCTTCCTGAAGCACGTCGTGGTCTCGCTCGGCGGCGACGTCATCCGGGTCAACCCCTCGACGCACCTCGGTGCGCAGGGCGCCGACACCGAGATGTACGGCGTGTACTTCGCCGACGCCGGCCAGTACATCGAGCAGCAGGTCTACGTGAACCACGACGCGCCGAACACGCGCGGTCGGGTCAACTACAAGGGCGCGCTGCAGGGCAAGGGCGCGCACACCGTGTGGATCGGTGACGTGCTCATCGGCCGCGCGGGTGACGGGACCGACTCGTACGAGCAGAACCGCAACCTCGTGCTGACCGACGGCACCCGTGCCGACAGCATCCCGAACCTCGAGATCGAGACGGGCAACATCGAAGGCGCCGGCCACGCGAGCGCGACCGGTCGCTTCGACGACGAGCAGCTGTTCTACCTGCAGGCCCGCGGCATCCCCGAAGAGGAAGCGCGTCGTCTCGTCGTGCTCGGCTTCCTGGTCGAGGTCATCCAGAAGATCGGTGCGCCCGAGCTCGAGGAACGACTCATCGCCGCAGTCGAGCAGGAGCTCGCCGAGGGGCGCTCGGTGACCGTCGCCCCGGCGGAGGCCGACGCCTGATGCCCACGAAGGTCTGCGCGGAGTCCGAGATCGCGGTGGACAGCCCGATGCGTGCCGTCGTCGACGGAACCGCGGTGGCCATCGTGAAGGACTCGTCCGGCACCGTGTACGCCATCGGCGACACCTGCACCCACGGGGACATCTCGCTGGCCGAGGGGTTCATCGAGGGCGACACGCTCGAGTGCTGGGCGCACGGCTCCCGCTTCTCGCTCGCCACGGGGAAGCCGCAGAACTTCCCGGCGTACGAGCCCGTCCCGGTGTTCCGGGTCGAGGTGCGCGAGGGCGACGTCTACGTCGACGTGCACGATCCCGTCCCCGTCGACTGACACCGCCTCCCGGCCCCCCACACTTTCCGCGGCCCGTCCGCGACACGACAGAAAACCGAAGGAACCCACGCAATGTCCACTCTGGAAATCCGCGACCTCCAGGTCTCGATCGACACCGATCAGGGCACCAAGGAGATCCTCAAGGGTGTCGACCTCACGATCAACGAGGGCGAGATCCACGCGATCATGGGGCCGAACGGCTCCGGCAAGTCCACGCTGGCGTACACGATCGCCGGGCACCCCCGGTACAACGTCGTCGGCGGCTCGATCACCCTCGACGGCGAGGACGTCCTCGCGATGAGCGTCGACGAGCGCGCCCGTGCCGGCATGTTCCTGGCGATGCAGTACCCGGTCGAGATCCCCGGCGTGACGGTGTCGAACTTCCTCCGCACCGCCAAGACGGCGATCGACGGCGAGGCCCCGGCCCTGCGCGGCTGGATCAAGGAGCTCCGCCAGTCGATGGCCGACCTCAAGATGGACTCGTCGTTCGCCGAGCGCAACGTCAACGAGGGCTTCTCCGGTGGCGAGAAGAAGCGCCACGAGATCATGCAGCTCGAGCTCCTCAAGCCCCGCTTCGCCGTGCTCGACGAGACCGACTCCGGCCTGGACGTCGACGCGCTGAAGATCGTGTCCGAGGGCGTGAACCGCGCCAAGGCCGCGACCGGTCTCGGTGTGCTGCTCATCACGCACTACACGCGCATCCTGCGGTACATCAAGCCGGACTTCGTGCACGTGTTCGTCGCGGGCAAGGTCGCCGAGCAGGGTGGCCCCGAGCTCGCCGACCGCCTCGAGAACGAGGGCTACGACCGCTACGTGCAGGCCGCCGCGGCGTCCACCGCAGAGGCGCAGGCCTGATGATCGCGGCACTCGCCCCGGACAAGTTCGACGAGGTCGTCGAGGGGCTGAAGGAGGTCCAGGACCCGGAGCTCGGCGTCAACATCGTCGACCTCGGTCTGATCTACGACCTCGCATGGGACGACGAGGCCTCGGCGCTCGTGATCAGCATGACGCTGACCAGCGCTGGCTGCCCGCTGACCGACGTCATCGAGGGCGACACCGCGAACGCCCTCGACGGCATCGTGGACGCCTTCCGAATCAACTGGGTCTGGATGCCGCCGTGGGGTCCGGAGCGGATCACCGACGACGGACGCGAGATGATGCGCGCGCTCGGGTTCGCGATCTAGTCGCGACCCCCTGACGGACGGGAGGCCCGGTGCCAGCTGGCACCGGGCCTCCCGTCCGTCTGTGCGCAGGACGCGCGCGGGGCGCGACACGCCGCTCATGTTCGGCGAGGTTCCACGAACGGACGCAGAAGCGGCCGGGGTTCCGAGATCTCGGAACCCCGGCCGCAGGAGCCGGGCGTGTCGACCGCAGCCGACGGGTGCGCGTCAGCGGCGGCCGACGGCCTTCCACGCGAGCGGCAGGATGCCCGCGGCGATGAGCGCCTTCGCGATCCCGCCGACGACGAACGGGTACAGGCCGGCGGCGAGCACCGACTGCAGGTCGTTCGGGGCACCGAGCTGACCGAGCACGATCGCCAGGTACGGGAGGCCGGTCACGAACGGAATGGCGCTCGCGAGCAGCATCGCCACCGCGGCGCGTCCGACGTGACGGTCCCAGTTGCGGCGCGCGAGCCAGCCGACGACACCCGCGGCGGGGATGAACCCGATGACGTAGCCGAAGCTCGGCACGGCGAGGGCCTGCAGGCCACCGGTCATGTCGGCGAAGAACGGTGCGCCCGCCAGGCCGGCGACGGCGTAGACGAGCAGCGCGAGCATGCCGCGGCGGGCACCCAGGGTCGCGCCGACGAGCACGACGGCGAGCGTCTGACCCGTGATCGGGACCGGCCACATCGGGACCTCGAGCTGTGCCATCGCAGCGGTGAACAGGGCTCCGCCGGCGACGAGGGCGGCGTTCGTGGCCAGCCCGTGCGTTCGCAGACGGTCGGCGAGGACTGCGCGGGGAGCGAACCCGGTGGCGTTCGTCATGGATTCTCCTAGAATGGACTGCTGGTCCCGTTCGGAACCATCGGTCCCGTCAGCGTAGCGGTGCACCTCACGCACACGTCGTTGTGCAAACCCACCAACTGATTGGACGTCCACTGTGCTTGCCGTGCACGAACTCGAGATCCGCGTCGGAGCTCGTCTCCTCATGGAGGACGTGTCCTTCCGTGTCGAGAAGGGTGACAAGATCGGACTCGTCGGCCGCAACGGCGCGGGGAAGACGACGATGACCAAGGCCCTCGCGGGCGAGACGCAGCCCACGGGCGGCAAGATCGACCGCGGTGGGGAGATCGGCTACCTGCCGCAGGACCCACGCTCGGGCGACCCGGAGGAGACGGCGCGGAAGCGCATCCTCGACGCCCGCGGGCTCGGCGAACTGGTGGAGGGCATCCGCCTCGCCACGCTCGACATGGCGAGTGACGACCAGGCCGTCGCCGAGAAGGCGATGCGCCGGTACAGCCGGCTCGACGACCAGTTCAACGCGCTCGGCGGCTACGCGGCCGAGGCCGAGGCGGCCTCGATCGCGTCGAACCTCAAGCTGCCGGACCGCATCCTCGACCAGCAGCTGAAGACCCTGTCCGGTGGGCAGCGGCGTCGCATCGAGCTCGCCCGGATCCTGTTCTCGGACGCCGAGACGATGATCCTCGACGAGCCCACGAACCACCTCGACGCCGACTCGGTCGTGTGGCTGCGCGAGCACCTGAAGACCTACCCCGGTGGCGTCATCATCATCTCCCACGACGTGGAGCTCGTCGACGAGGTCGTCAACCGCGTGTTCTACCTCGACGCGAACCGCCAGACCATCGACATCTACAACATGGGCTGGAAGCTGTACCAGCGCCAGCGCGTCGCCGACGAGGAGCGTCGCCGCAAGGAGCGCGCGGGCGCCGAGAAGAAGGCCGCGACGCTCAAGGACCAGGCCGCTCGCTTCGGTGCGAAGGCCTCGAAGGCCGCGGCTGCGCATCAGATGGTCGCGCGGGCGGACAAGCTGCTCGCCGGACTCGAAGACGAGCGCGTTGCCGACCGGGTCGCCAAGATCCGCTTCCCCACGCCGGCCCCGTGCGGCCGCACCCCGCTCATGGCGGAGGGGCTGTCGAAGTCCTACGGCTCGCTCGAGATCTTCGCGGGCGTCGACCTCGCGATCGACCGCGGTTCGCGCGTCGTGATCCTCGGGTTCAACGGTGCCGGCAAGACGACGCTGCTCCGGATCCTCGCGGGTGCCGACCTGCCCGACACGGGCGAGATCCAGCCCGGCCACGGTCTGCGCATCGGCTACTACGCGCAGGAGCACGAGAACATCGACATCAACCGCACGGTGATCGAGAACATGGTGTCGGCGTCGACCGACCTCAACGAGACCGAGGCCCGTCGGGTGCTCGGGTCGTTCCTGTTCACCGGCGACGACGGCTACAAGAAGGCCGGGGTCCTGTCCGGCGGTGAGAAGACGCGTCTGTCGCTCGCGATGATCGTCGTCTCGGGCGCGAACGTCCTGCTGCTCGACGAACCGACGAACAACCTGGACCCGGCGTCGCGCGAGGAGATCCTGAACGCGTTGGCCGGCTTCGAGGGTGCCGTCGTCCTGGTGTCCCACGACGCCGGCGCGGTCGAGGCGCTCAACCCGGAGCGCGTCCTGCTGCTGCCGGACGGCACCGAGGACCACTGGAACAAGGACTACGCGGAGCTCATCGAGCTCGCCTGACGCCGGCCAGCCGGGCGGGCGGAGCCCGTCCGCACGGTGCCGGGTTCGCGGGCCGGTGCGGCGAAACGTGCTGGGTGCCCGCTTGTAGCCGGGCACGGTGCGCGGAAGCCCGCACGGGGTTGCGAGGTGCGCACGGTGCGGCCTGGAGGCGCGGTGCCGGTCGTGCACCGCGCCTCCCGTCCGCACGGTGCCGGGTTCGCGGGCCGGTGCGGCGAAACGTGCTGGGTGCGCGCTTGTAGCGGGGCACGGTGCGCGGAAGTTCGCACGGGGTTGCGAGGTGCGCACGGTGCGGCCGCGCACGCACGCGCACACGCCCGCCGGTCGTCAGCGACGGGACGCGATCAGGTCGTCCTCGATCTCGGCGTCGGTCTTCGGCTTGGCGTCCTTGCGGCGCTGCCGCTCCTGGGCGCGCTCGCGTTCCTCCGGGTCGTCCTGGTTGAGGTTCCGGTACTCCTGCACCATCACGTACGCCAGGAACCCGAAGCCGCCGGCCGCGAACAGGAACCACTGGATGAAGTAGCTCAGGTGCAGGCCGGTGTCGGCGGTGGGGCGTTCCCAGCCGAGCGGGCGGGCCTCGGTCGGGGCGGGGGACTCGGACGCGAGTTCGCCGTACGCGCCCGTCCAGATCGGGGTGTCGACCTTCTTCGCGACGTCCGCCAGGGTGACCGACTGCACCTGGTCGGTGTGCGCGGGGTCGGTGCGGCCGGGGATCCGGGGCTCGCTCTGCTGCAGGCGGACGATCGCCGTCACCTCACCCGACGGGGGAGCGGGCACGTGGTCGGGGGCGTCCTGCGCGTTGCCGGTGGGGACCCAGCCGCGGTCCACGATGAACGCCCGGCCGTCGTCGGTGACCAGCGGGGTGAGGACCTCGAAGCCGGGTTGGCCGTTGTGCACGCGGTTGCGGACGAGCAGCTGCGCGTCGACGTCGTACCGGCCGGTCACGGCGACCCGGAGCCACTCCTGCTCGTCCTGCCAGCTCGAGGCCGTCGGCAGCGCCTGGTCGAGGGGCACGGGGGTGTGGTCGTAGTTCTGGGCGACCTGCTCGTTCTGGCGGACGGCCTCGTTCCGGCGGTCCCACTGCCACATGCCGAACAGCGCGCAGACGATCGCGAACGCCACGGCGATCGCGAAGTACCCGAGCCAGCGGCGACTGCGGACGAAGTGCCAGCCGACGAAGGGCTCGTCCGGGTCCTGGGCGGGACGGTCGTCGGCCGGCACGGACCGACGGGCGTGGTCGGCGGCGCGCTGCAGCTTGGCTGCGTGCTTCCGGCCGTACCGGGAGTGCGGGTCGAAGTCGTCGGTCATCGACCGGTGCCGGTGGAGCGCACCCCGACGTCGTTCTTCGGCGACGATGCCGGGTCGCGTTCGTCGTCGAGCCGGTCGACGTCCTCGTGCATGCCGGTGACGCGCACCGGGAAGGTACGGGACCGCAGGTAGTCGGCGAGGAAGTCGCGGTGCTCCTCGCACGCCGCCCAGATCTTGACGCGGTCGGCGGAGTGGATCCGGGGGTTGCGCCAGTTGACCCGCCACGTAGCGGTGTTCGAGCAGCCGGCGCGCGAGCACACGGGGGTCGAGCCCGGCTCGGTGTGCAGGTCGAAGGTGGCCCCCATCAGCGGTGCCCCCACATCTTCGAGCGGTCGCCGTTGCGCTGCCACTCGTCCTGCGCGTGCTGCGCCTGCTGCCGGAGGCGGTCCTGCTCGTCGCGGTAGGCCTGGGCGCGGTCCTCTTCCTGCTGCTCCCGGAGGCCGGGGTCGACCGCGTCGTAGAGCTGCATCGCACCGGCGGGGGAGATCATGTCGCTCTCCGTCCGGCTGCCGGCGTTCGCGACGATGACGGCGACCCAGGGGATCACGGCGGCGAGGACGATCGGCACGACGGCGATCCAGGAGTGCCAGATGGAGTAGACGAGCACGGCCACGACGAACAGGACGACGCGGATCGCCATCTGCCACACGTAGCGGGACAGGCGGTGCGCCCGGTCCAGCTCCGGCGAGTCCGGGAGCGTGGTGATGCTGGTGTGCGTGCTCTTCATACAGATGGTCTCCGTCTACCCGTGGTCAAGCCTAAGCCTCCGGGACCGATCGTGGGTGCGCCGCGCGCGAACGGGCTGTCACGGTGGCTCCGGTACGCTCGTCCGGGCGTGTCCGCCGACCCGTCGGCACGACACGACCGCACACCACCACCGAACGGAGCGACCATGAGCACCCCCCGTACCGTCCTGATCACCGGCGGCAACCGCGGCATCGGCCACGCCCTCGCCGAGCGCTTCGTCGCCGCAGGGCACCGCGTCGCGGTCACGTCGCGGAGCGGACAGGGCGGACCCGAGGGTGCCCTCACCGTGCAGGCCGACATCACCGACACGGCGTCGGTGGACGCCGCCTTCACGCAGGTCGAGGCCGAACTCGGCCCGATCGAGGTGCTCGTCGCGAACGCCGGCATCACGAACGACCAGCTGCTGCTCCGCATGTCGGAGGACGACTTCACGAGCGTCGTCGACACCAACCTGACCGGCACGTTCCGCGTCGTCAAGCGCGCCACCAAGGGCATGATGAAGGCGAAGTTCGGCCGCATCGTGCTCATGTCGAGCGTCGTCGGCGCCTACGGTCAGATCGGCCAGGTCAACTACGCGTCGTCGAAGGCCGCCCTGGTCGGCATGGCCCGCTCGATCACCCGCGAGCTCGGCTCGCGCGGCATCACCGCCAACGTCGTCGCGCCCGGGTTCATCCAGACCGACATGACGGCCGCGCTGTCCGACGAGCTGCAGGCCGAGTTCAAGAAGGCGATCCCGGCCGCCCGCTACGGCACGGTCGACGACGTCGCCGACGCCACGCTGTTCCTGGCGAGCGACGGGGCCGGGTACGTCTCCGGCGCGATCATCCCGGTCGACGGCGGCCTCGGGATGGGCCACTAGCCGCCCGTCCGGGTCAGCCGCGCAGGCCGAGCGTCGCGAGCACGGCGGACAGGTCGCGGTCCACGACCGCGACGTCCGCCTGCTCCCGCACGCGCGGCTTCGCGTCGAACGCCACCGACAGGGCGGCGACGCGCATCATCTCGAGGTCGTTCGCGCCGTCGCCGACCGCGACGGTGCGGACTGCGTCCACGCCGTCCGCGGCGGCCCACTCGCGCAGGGCGACGGCCTTCGCGTGCGCGTCCACGACGTCGCCGAGGACGCGTCCGGTCAGCACGCCGTCGGTCACCTCGAGCCGGTTCGCCCGGCAGTGGTCGAGACCGAGTTGCTCGGCGAACGGGTCCAGGACCTCGTGGAACCCGCCCGACACGACACCGACGGTCCCGCCCGCGGCGTGCACGCCGCGGACGAGCTGGTCGGCCCCCCGCGTCACGCGGACCGCCTGCTGTGCGCGTCGGAAGACGTCGACCGGGAGGCCCGCCAGGGTCGCGACACGCTCCCGGAGGCTCTCGGCGAAGTCGATCTCCCCGCGCATGGCGCGCTCCGTGATCGCCGCGACCTGTGGCCGGGTCCCGGCGGTGTCCGCCAGGAGTTCGATCACCTCGTCCTCGAGGAGGGTGGAATCGGCATCGAGGACGACGAGGAAGCGGGGCACGCACCAACGGTACCGACAGCAGGAGGCACGGCCCGCGTCCGTGACGCGAGCCGTGCCTCCTGACCGTCCGTTCGTCGCTGTCGACGTGACCGGCCGACGCTACGCGTCGACCCGGACGCCCTTGCCGACCACCGTGATGCCCGACTCGGTCACGGTGAAGCCGCGGGCCTCGTCGGCCTCACGGTCGACGCCGACCTGCGCGCCCGGTGCGATGACGACGTCCTTGTCCAGGATCGCCCGGTTCACGACGGACCCCGCACCGATCGTCGCCCGCTCGAACACGATCGAGTCGAGGACCTTCGCACCGGAGTCGATCCCGCACCACGGGCCGATCATGCTGCGCTCGACCTGCGCGCCCGACACGAGGCAGCCGAGCGACACGAGCGAGTCGACCGTGGAGCCGGTGTTGCCGTTCGCGTCCCGCACGAACTTCGCCGGCGGCAGGTTCGTCTGCTGGTTGAAGATCGGCCAGTCCTGGTTGTACAGGTTGAACACCGGCACCGGCGCGATGAGGTCCATGTGGGCGTCGAAGAACGAGTCGATCGTCCCCACGTCGCGCCAGTAGTACTTGTCACGGTCGGTGGAACCGGGGACCTCGTTCCGCTGCAGGTCGTAGACGCCGGCGTCGCCGCGGTTCACGAAGTCGGGGACGATGTCGCCGCCCATGTCGTGGGCGGAGGACTCGACCTGGCCGTCGCGGAGCACCGCGTCGACGAGGGCATCCGCGTTGAACACGTAGTTGCCCATCGACGCGAGGACCTCGCCGGGGGAGTCGGCGAGTCCGACGGGGTCCTTCGGCTTCTCGAGGAAGGCGTCGATCTTCGTCGGGTCGTCGGGGTCCACCTGGATGACGCCGAACTGGTCGGCCAGTTCGATGGGCTGCCGGATCGCCGCGACGGTGGCGCTGCGGCCCGAGGCGATGTGCGCCTCGACCATCTGGTGGAAGTCCATCCGGTACACGTGGTCGGCGCCGACCACGACGACGATGTCGGGGCGCTCGTCGCGGAGCAGGTTGAGCGACTGCAGGATCGCGTCGGCCGACCCGGCGAACCAGCGCTTGCCGAGCCGCTGCTGCGCGGGGACCGACGCCACGTAGGACCCGAGCAGGCCCTCCATGCGCCAGGTCTCGGCGACGTGCCGGTCGAGACTGTGCGACTTGTACTGGGTGAGGACGACGATCTTCTGCAGACCGGAGTTCACCAGGTTCGAGAGCGCGAAGTCGATGAGACGGAAGTTCCCGCCGAACGGGACTGCGGGCTTCGCCCGGTCGGCCGTGAGCGGCATGAGCCGTTTTCCCTCGCCGCCAGCGAGCACGATGCCGAAGACCTTCTTTGGAGCCATGCCGCTCACAGTAGGCGTCAGCACTGGGAACCGGTTACGTTGATCCAGTGCGAGTCGATCTGCTGACCAGGGAGTATCCGCCGGAGGTCTACGGCGGTGCGGGTGTCCACGTGTCCGAACTCACCGCTGCGCTGCGGTCGGGGACGGACACCGACGTCCGTGTCCGGGCGTTCGGGGCCTTCCGCGACGAAGCCGACGTCTGGGGGTACCGGACGCCGGCCGGGCTCGAGCAGGCGAACGGCGCGCTGCAGGCGCTCGGCACCGACGTGGCCATCGCTGCCGACGTCGAGGGTGCCGACCTCGTGCACTCGCACACCTGGTACGCGAACTCGGCGGGCCGGATCGCGCAGTTGACGTACGGCATCCCCCACGTCGTCACCGCGCACAGCCTCGAGCCGCTCCGTCCGTGGAAGGCCGAGCAGCTCGGTGGCGGCTACCGCCTGTCGAGCTGGATGGAACGCGAGGCGTTCGAGAACGCCGACGGTGTCATCGCGGTGTCGAAGGCCATGCGCGCCGACATCCTGCGCTCGTACCCGTCGATCGACCCGTCGAAGGTGCACGTCGTCTACAACGGCATCGACATCGACGCCTGGAAGCCGCAGGTCGACGAGGACGCCGTCCGTGCCCTCGGGATCGACCCGTCGCGTCCCAGCGTGGTGTTCGTCGGCCGGATCACCCGTCAGAAGGGGCTGCCCTACCTGCTCCGCGCCGTGGCCTCGCTCCCCGAGGACGTCCAGATCGTGCTCTGCGCCGGCGCGCCGGACACCCCCGAGATCCTCGCCGAGGTCACCGGGCTGGTCGAGGGCCTCCGCGAGCAGCGCGAGGGCGTCGTCTGGATCGACCGGATGCTCGCGCACCAGGAGATCGTCAACGTGCTGTCCTCGGGCACCGTGTTCGTGTGCCCGTCGATCTACGAGCCGCTCGGCATCGTGAACCTCGAGGCCATGGCGTGCGGGATCCCCGTCGTGGGCACCGGCACCGGGGGCATCCCAGAGGTCGTCGCGGACGGGTTCACCGGCCGCATCGTCCCGATCGACCAGGCGCAGGACGGCACGGGCACCCCGACCGACCCCGACAAGTACGTGGCGGACCTGGCGGCGACCCTCAACGAGGTGCTGGCCGACGAGGGGCTCGCGAAGCTCATGGGCCGCGCCGGACGCCTGCGCGTCGAGTCGGAGTTCACCTGGGACGCGATCGCCACCAGGACACGGCAGGTCTACGACGAGGTGCTCGGCCGGAACCCGTAGGCTGGTCGCATGCCCTCGGTCGTGCGCTTGTCAGACGTCTCCGTGGTCCGCAACGGGGCCACCATCCTCGACTCGATCTCGTGGGAGGTGCAGGACGACGAACGCTGGGTCGTGCTCGGCGCGAACGGTGCCGGCAAGACCACGCTGCTGCAGGTCGCCGGCGCGCAGACGTTCCCGACCTCCGGTGACGTCGAGGTGCTGGGCACCGAGCTGGGCGGCGCCGACCTGTTCGAGCTCCGCCCGCGCATCGGCTTCGCGTCGACCGCCCTCGCCCGTCGCATCCCGGTGACCGAGAAGGTCATCGACGTCGTGCTGACGGCCGCGTACTCGGTCACGGGTCGCTGGAACGAGGAGTACGAGGAACTCGACGTCCGCCGTGCCCAGCGTGTGCTCGAGGAGTGGGGCCTGGGGTCCTTCACCGACCGCACCTTCGGCGAGCTGAGCGACGGCGAGCAGAAGCGCGTCCAGATCGCCCGCGCCGTCATGACCGACCCCGAGATCCTGTTCCTGGACGAGCCGGCCGCCTCGCTCGACCTCGGCGCCCGCGAGAGCCTCGTCCGCACCCTCGGCGGCTACGCCCAGAGCGCCGATTCGCCGGCCATCGTGATCGTCACCCACCACGTCGAGGAGATCCCCGCCGGGTTCACCCACGCCCTGGTGCTCGCCGACGGCCACGTGCAGGCCGCCGGACCGATCGACGAGGTCCTGACCGACGAGACCCTGACCGAGGCGTTCGGCATCGCGCTGTCCGTCACGAAGGACGCCGGCCGCTACACGGCGCGCGCGTCGTAGCGCTGCGATCGTGCCGTCCGTCTGGTAACGTTGACGGCTGGCGCAAGCCGATGACTTCCCGCGCATCTCGCGCAATCCCACCACCGCTACCGCTATCGAGGAAACTCCATGAAGACCGACACCCACCCCGAGTACCGCGCCATCGTCTTCCGTGACCTGGCCTCCGGTGAGACCTTCCTGACGCGTTCGACCGCGAACAGCGACAAGACGATCGTGCTCGACGGTGCCACCTACCCGGTGATCGACGTCGAGATCTCCTCCGCTTCGCACCCGTTCTACACGGGCAAGCAGCGCATCCTCGACTCGGCCGGTCGCGTCGAGAAGTTCAACCAGCGCTTCAAGGGCTTCTCCAAGTAAGCAGCCCCACAGCACGTCGGAACGGGCGGTCCTCCTTCAGGAGGACCGCCCGTTCCGCGTTGCGTCAGCCGTTGCGGTGCGGCCACCGGCCGTCCGCGGTGAACGACGGATCGCGCTTCTTGCGCATGTACTCCTGGAACGAGGTGGCCTGCTCGGCGCACCACCCCACCTGCTTGCGGTGGAGCTCTTCGGCCGAGATGCCGAGTTCGTCCTGGTACTTGCCGGCGATGGCCTGGGCAACCCGACCGGCCGCGATCGCGTCCGCACCCGCGTCGTGCGCGTCGTCGAGGGTGACGCCGTACAGCTCGGACGCCGCCTCGAGCGTGCGCTTGCCCTTGCGGAACGTGTCGAGGGCCTTGTCGATGACGAGCGGGTCGACGACGTTGCCGATGACGGGGGAGGCGAAGCCGTGCCGTTTGGCCTCGCGGTCGAGGACCGTCAGGTCGTACGGCGCGTTGTAGATCACCAGCGGGATCCCGCGGGCGAACACGGCCTCGATCGCAGCGATGATCTCGGCCACGACCTCGGCGGCGGGACGCCCCTCGGCCTGGGCCCGCTCCGTGGTGTAGCCGTGCACGGCCGCGGCGCCCTCGGGGATCGCGATGCCCGGGTCGGCGATCCACGCGCCCTCGGCGATGGAGGCTCCGGTCATGTCGATGAGGCCGACGTGCGCCGTGACGATCCGCGCCGTCTCGACGTCGACACCGGTGGTCTCGAGGTCGAAGACGCCGAGGGCGTGCCACCAGGGGCGTCCGGAGAGGTCCTGCGCCGGGGCGGGCGTTTCGAGCTGTGCTGTGGGGAACGTCACGCGGTCAGGCTAACGGGACGCACCGACACCACCCGCGCTACCCGACCGGCGCGCCGACGTGCAGCCAGTAGAACGACTGCGTCCCGAGGGTCAGGGTGACGGTGCCGTCCTCGTCGAACGCGGGGAACGAGCCGCCGCCGAACAGGTCGTAGAGCGGGCGACCGGCGAACTCCGGGGCCGACACCGTGACGGACGTCGGGTTCGTGGCGAACGAGAACACGCACAGGACGTCCTCCGCCGACGGTCCGAACTGCTGCCCGGAGCCCTCCCACGAGCGCACGAACGCGAGCACCGACTCGTTCGAGGTCTCCTGCACGTGCAGCGTGCCCAGTCCGAACACCGGGTGGGCCTTCCGCACGTGGATGACGTTGCGGACCCAGTGCAGCAGGGAGCGCGACTGCGCGAGCTGCGCCTCGACGTTGACCTGCGCGTAGTTGTAGACGAGGGACTGCACGACGGGCAGGTAGAGCTTGCCCGGGTCCGCGGTCGAGAACCCGGCGTTGCGGTCGGGGGTCCACTGCATCGGCGTGCGGGACGAGTCGCGGTCGGGCAGCCAGATGTTGTCGCCCATGCCGATCTCGTCGCCGTAGTACAGGAAGGGCGACCCCGGCAGCGAGAACAGCAGCGCGTGGATGAGCTCGAGCTCGGCGCGCGAGTTGTCGAGCAGGGGAGCGAGGCGGCGCCGGATGCCGATGTTGGAGCGCATCCGGGGGTCGTAGCCGTACCAGCCGTACATCGCCTGCCGGTACTCCTCGCTGACCATCTCGAGCGTGAGCTCGTCGTGGTTGCGCAGGAACACGCCCCACGCGGCCGCGGAGGGCACGTCGAGGGTCTCGGACAGGATCGCGGCGAGCTCCTTCGCGTGCTGCGCCCGGAGCGAGTAGAAGATGCGTGGCATGACCGGGAAGTCGAACGCCATGTGGCACTCGGGCTCCTCGTCGGTGCCGAAGAAGGCGGCGGTCTCGCGCGGCCACTGGTTCGCCTCGGCGAGCAGGACGCGGCCGGGGTACTCGTCGTCGACCATCGCGCGCATCTTCTTGATGAACTCGTGGGTCTCCGGCTCGCCCTCGCCGTTGCCGTCCTCGGACTCGAACAGGTACGGGATCGCGTCGAGCCGCAGCCCGTCGACGCCCAGGTCGAGCCAGTGCCGGACGACGTCGTACACGGCCTCGACGACCGCGGGGTTCTCGAAGTTCAGGTCGGGCTGGTGCGAGAAGAACCGGTGGAAGAAGAACTGGCGGCGGACCGGGTCGAACGTCCAGTTCGACTCCTCGGTGTCGACGAAGATGATCCGGATGTTCGGGTACTCCTCGTCGGTGTCCCGCCAGACGTAGAAGTCGCCGAAGGGGCCGTCGGGGTCTTCGCGCGACTGCTGGAACCACTCGTGCTGGTCGCTCGTGTGGTTGATCACCATGTCGATCACGATGCGCATGTTGCGCTCGTGCGACTTCGTGACGAGCTCGCGGAAGTCGTCGAGGGTGCCGAACTCCGGCAGGATCGCCTTGTAGTCGGCGATGTCGTAGCCGCCGTCGCGCATCGGGGACTGGAAGAACGGCGGCAGCCAGAGCGCGTCGACGCCGAGCCACTGCAGGTAGTCGAGCTTGCCGATCACGCCCTGCAGGTCACCGATGCCGTCGCCGTTCGAATCGACGAACGAGCGGATCATGCACTCGTAGAAGACCGAGCGCTTGTACCACTGCGGGTCGAGCGTCAGGCCGGGCAGCTGGATCGGGGCTGTGAAGGTCACCGTGCTCCTCGTCGAAGGTCCACGGGCCGCATCGAGAGCCCGCCCCGGACACGATAGGCGCGCGATGCTGCGGGTGTCCGGGGTTTCGTGCGGATGTCTTCGTAGACTGGCGCCGATGCAACCGCCCGTGCTCTCCCCGTACCAGTCGCTCATGGCCGCCACGCCGGTGGTCCACCGGTCCGTGCAGGTCGACGGCCGCACCACGCACTACTGGGAGTACGGGCCGTCCGACGCGACGCAGACCGTCCTGGCGGTGCACGGCTTCCGTGGCGACCACCACGGCCTCGAGACCATCGCCGCGCACCTGGCGGGCGTGCGCGTGATCGTGCCCGACCTGCCCGGCTTCGGCGTGTCCGACCCGCTGCCGGTGTCCGACATCGAGTCGTACGTCGCCTGGCTGACCGCGTTCCACGCCACGCTCGGACTCGGGCGCGACGCCGTCGTGCTCGGTCACTCGTTCGGTTCGATCGTGGTGTCGGCCAGCGTCGCCGCGGGGCTCGACACGCGGCTGCTCGTCCTCGTGAACCCGATCGCCGCTCCCGCGCTGCAGGGACCCCGGGCGGTCGGCACCGGGATCGCGATCGGCTACTACCGGGCCGGCGCGGTGCTGCCGAAGCCGATCGGGCTCGGCATCCTGCGGAACGCCGCCATCGTGCGGGTGATGAGCATCGCGATGCTCAAGTCCCACGACCGCGGGATGCGCCGCTGGGTGCACGACCAGCACGACCGGTACTTCTCCGCCTTCGCGAACCGCACGAGCGTGCTCGAGGCGTTCCGCACCTCGGTCACCCACGACGTGTCCGAGTACGCGGACCGCATCGACGTGCCGGTCCTGATGATCGCCGCCGAGCACGACGACATCACGGCGGTGCCGGAGCAGCGCGCCCTGGCCGCACGCCTGCACGATGCCGAGCTCGTGGTCATCCCCGGGGTCGGGCACCTGGTGCACTACGAGACACCGGCACCGGCCGCCGCCGCCGTGCTGCGCCGGATGGCGGACACACCCGCGCGCCCTGGACGCGGCCGCGCCGCCAAGGCGGGCCGACCGGCGGGCGCGGGACGGGCCTCCAGGGCGACCGCGACGACGGCCAGCGCGACCGAGGAGACCGACGCGTGACGCGCCTGCGCATCGGCATCGACTGCCGCTACGTCCGCATCGGCCGCCACGACGGTATCAGCCGGTTCACCGCCGGGGTCGTCTGGAACCTGCCCGACCGGCACGACTTCGTGCTGCTCGTCCACGACGAGCGCCAGCTCGAGTCCCTGCCGCGCGACCTGCCGTGGGAGCTGCTGCCGGCGCCGACCGACGCGGGGGAGCCGCTCGTCGCGCGACGGGTGAACCGGCTCGGCCTCGATGCGGTGTTCTCGCCGATGCAGACGATGGGCTCGCGCGGGCGCGACTACGCGCTCGTGCTGACGTTGCACGACCTGATCTACTACCGGAACCGCACGCCGCCGCGGGAGTTCTCGTGGCCGCTCCGGCTCGGGTGGCGCGCGTTCCACCTGTCGTGGGCACCGCAGCGGTTCCTGCTGAACGGTGCCGACGGGGTCGTCACCGTGTCGGAGACGACCGCCGGGCTCATCGCCGAGCACCGGCTGACGAAGCGTCCCGTGACGGTGGCGTACAACGCCGCCGACCCGGCGACACCGCGAGTGGCCGGCGCGCCGCGCGACCGCTCGCTCGTCTACATGGGTTCGTTCATGCCCTACAAGAACGTCGAGACACTGGCGGCCGCGCTGCCGCTGCTCGGTGCGGACTGGACCCTGCACTGCATGTCACGGGTGTCGGACGCCGACCGCGCACGGCTCGAGGCGCTCGCGCCGGCCGGCGCGATCGTGTTCCACGACGGTGCGACCGACGAGGAGTACCTGTCCGTGCTCCGGTCGGCGACCGCCCTGGCGACGGCGTCGTTCGACGAGGGCTTCGGCATCCCGCTCGTCGAGGCGATGGGCGTCGGCACCCCGGTCGTGGTGAGCGACATCCCGATCTTCCGCGAGATCGGCGGCGGTGCGGCCGAGTACTTCGACCCGGCGTCGCCGTCGGCGGTCGCTGCTGCGGTGCGGCGGGTCGAGGAACGGTGGGACGAGGCCTCGGCGCAGTCGGTCGAGCGGGCGGCGCGGTTCCGGTGGCAGGACTCGGCGGAGCAGGTGGTGCGGGCGGTCGAGCGGGCCGTGGCCGACCGGCGCGCGCGGTAGGCGGGGCGGGGCTGGGCGGGGACGCGCGACGCGATGCGACATGGTCGACGTCGTACGACATCGGTTCCGTCGTTCCGAGTCGGCCGACCGCCCGGCACCTACTTCGCCGCGACCACCTCGACGCTCGCCCCGGGGAACACCTTGTGCGTCTCCTCGGTCACCCGCGCCACGATCGGTGGGACGGCAGCCCCTCGTCCCGGGGTCTCGACGGTGATCGACTGATCGGCGGCGCGGTCCGACGGGGTGCCACCGCGTTCCCACGAGCAGCGGACGGCCGTGACCCCGCCGATGTGGTCGAGCGTGTCCGCCAGCACCAGGCGCTTCGCGGTGACCGCACGGGAGTCGGAGACGCCCACCTCGAGCGTGCCGAGGTCGGCGATCGCGACGACCCGGACGCCGTTGCCGCCAGCCGAGTCGGTCGCACGGCTCAGGGCGTCGACGAGGTCGGTCCGGGCGGCGGCGTCCAGCGACGGGTCGGCCGTGATCGTCGCGGTGGCGTCGTAGCTCGCGAAGCCGGTCTTCTCGGCCCGGTGGTGACGGACCTCGGTGACGCCCGGCACGTCGGCGAGCCGGTCGTCGAGCCGGTCGAGGGCCATGTCCGGTCGGGGGAACACGCCGCCGATGCCGTTCTGCACGCTGCCGATGATGGTGCCGAGCACGAGGGCGATCACCCCGGCGACGAGGACGGTGCTGCCGCCGATGACGAGCCAGGTGCGGGCCCGCTGTCCCATCGTGCGGGTCTGCACGCTGGCGGTCTCGGGGCCGAAGGCACGGTCGAGGTCGTCGTCCTGCCGGTCGGCGGCTTGCCAGCCACCCGTGTCGGTTCCGTCGGTCACCATGTCGCCCCCTGGTTCGGGTGCGTCGGAGCCTAGTCGCAGGACGGCCGTGCCGTCCGCTCAGCCCCGGCGTTCCAGCGGGTTCTGGTAGTCGAACGCGTACCGCCCGGGCCCGTCCGAGACGTCGTCGATGGGGTCGTCGAACCGGACGAGCTCCGCGTGGAAGCGCTCGGGGTCCCAGCGGAACGAGTGGATCGAGCCGTTGCGGATCGGGGTGGAGTGTCGATCGGCGGTGCCGGGCGCCGCCTCGTTCACCACGCTCCGGATCACCGCGCCGTGGGTGGCGACGACCACGACCCCGCCGTCGAAGCGCACCGCGATCTCGCCGAGCGTCTCGGTGATGCGGGCGAGCAGCGCCGATCGGGACTCGCGCCCGGGGATGTCGTCGTGCGGGTACCGGGCCGTGACCTCGGTGTCGGTGAGTCCCTCGGCCTCGCCGTAGGAGCGTTCCGCCAACCCGGGGTACGTGGTGGGCGCTGCCAGTCCGAGGCGGTCGGCGATGATCGCCCCGGTCTCGGCGGCGCGGGACAGCGGTGAGGCGACGACGGCGTCGAACCGCCGGCGGGCGAGGAGCTCGGCGGCGTCGGCGGCCTGTCGCCGTCCGGTGTCGTTCAGTGGGATGTCGGTGGAACCCTGGATGCGGCGCTGCGCGTTCCAGTCGGTCTCACCGTGCCGGACCAGGTACAGGAGCGTCGTCACCCGTCGATCATCCCAGACGGCTGAGCGGACCCCGCGGGCGCGGACCCGGCCGCCCCCAGCCGCTCGGCCAGGTGCACCAGCGTCTCGGTCGTCCCGCCGTCGAGCTTCACGGCTGCGCGGCGGTCGCTGCGGGTGGCACCGCGGTTCACGATGACCACCGGGTTCTTGCGGCGGGCAGCGTGGTCGACGAGCCGCACGCCGGAGTTCACCGTCAGCGACGACCCCACCACGAGCAGCGCTTCGGCGTCGGCGACGATCGACACGGCCTCGTGGAACTTCTCGGTCGGCACGAACTCGCCGAAGAACACGACGTCCGGCTTGAGCATCCCGCCGCACACCGAGCAGTCGGGCACCACGAAGCGTTCGACGTCGGTGATCTCGACGTCGCCGTCGGGCTGCAGCTGCACCGAGCCGGGCTCGTCGATCCACGGGTTGGCGCGGTCGATCGTCGTGGCGAGGTCGGCGCGCGAGAACACCTGCCCGCACGTCAGGCAGAGGGCGCGGTCCATCGACCCGTGGATCTCGACGACGCGGCGGGACCCGGCCCGCAGGTGCAGACCGTCGACGTTCTGGGTGATGACCCCGGTGACGACACCCGCCTGCTCGAGCGCGGCGAGTGCCCGGTGTCCCTCGTTCGGCCGGGCAGCGGCGAAGCTCCGCCAGCCGAGGTGCGACCCGGCCCAGTACCGCTGCCGCTTGGCGGCGTCCGATCGGAACTCCTGGAACGTCATCGGCTTGCGCACGACGCGTCCGGCGCCGCGGTAGTCGGGGATGCCGGAGTCGGTGCTCAGGCCGGCGCCGGAGAGCACGGCGAAGCGTTTGCCCGCGAGCACCTCGACCACGCGGTCGAGGTCCGCTGCGGTCGGCGGACCGGTCGGCGGACCGGTCGGCGCCCCGGTGGGCGGTCCGGTCGTCGACGCAGCATCATCCAGCACCCTGTTCACGGTACCCTCAACAGCCGACCGTCCCGGTCGCTTCCCGACCGGCACGCCAGCCGCGACACCAGCCGCGACACCGACCGGTCCGCCATCCGCGACGCCAGCGCGTCACCGGCCGGCCCACCACCTGCGCCACACCGAAACGAGCCCCGTGCACCCCGTCCGCATCGACTCCCTCGACGACCCCCGCCTCGACGACTTCGCCCGTCTGACCGACGTGGCGCTCCGCCGGGTGAGCGAACCGGAGGGCGGCCTGTACATCGCCGAGTCGAACACGGTCATCGAGCGCGCGGTCCGTGCCGGCCACATCCCTCGGAGCATCCTGGTGCAGGAGAAGTGGCTCGACAGCGTCCTGCCGCTGGTCGCCGACCACGACGGTCCGGTCTTCGTCGGTCCCGATGCCCTGCTCGAGGAACTCACCGGCTTCCGCATGCACCGTGGCGCGATCGCCGCGGTGCAGCGCCCCGAGCTGCCGACGGTCGCCGAGGTGGTGCGGGACGCGAAGCTCGTCGTCGTGCTCGAGGACATCGTCGACCACACGAACGTCGGAGCCGTGTTCCGCAGCGTCGCCGGTCTGGGCGCCGACGCGGTCCTGGTCAGTCCGCGCTGCGCCGACCCGCTGTACCGACGGAGCGTCCGGGTGAGCATGGGCACGGTCCTGCAGATCCCGTGGACCCGGATCGGCGAGTGGCCGGCGGCGGGCGAGGAACTGCGCGCGCAGGGCTTCCACCTCGCCGCGATGGCGCTCACCGACGAGTCCGTCGACCTCGCCGAGTTCGCCCGTGACGTCCCCGGCAAGGTCGCGCTCGTCATGGGTACCGAGGGGCAGGGGCTGACGCCCGCCGCGATCGCGTCGGCCGACACCACGGTGCGGATCCCGATGGCGCACGGCGTCGACTCGCTCAACATCGCCGCGGCGAGCGCCGTCGGACTGTGGGCGGTCACCCAGGCCCAGCGGCTCGCCTCCTAGCGCCGCGACGAGCGGACCGGGAGGCGCGGCTCGCGTCAGGGCTGCAGCATCCGTCCGGCACGGATCACCAGGGCACGGTCGGTGCCCGGTCCGCCGACCAGGCAGACGCCGACGGGTGCGCCGTCCACGGTGAGGGCGGGAGCGCTGACCGCCGGCAGGCCGCCGACGCTCGCGAGGCTCGTCATCGCCGTCGTCGCGGTCCGGGTGCGTTCGAGCGCCGTGGTGTCGGCGGCGATGAGCGGTGCGGGCCCCGGGACGGTCGGGAAGAGCAGGGTCCGGTCGGCGAGTGCCGTGCGGATCGTGGCCCGGACGTCGTCGAGTCGCGCGACGGCGTCGGCGGTGGCGGTGGGGTCGTTCGCCCGGGCGGCGGCGAACCGGTCGCCGACGACGGCGCTCAGGGCGCCGGGGTGGGCGTCGATCCAGGCACCGTGGGCGGCGACGGCCTCGGCGGCCTGCACGAGGCGCAGGAGTTCGCGCAGGTCCTCGAGCGGCGGGACCCCGAGGTCGGCGAGCCGCACAGGACCGATCGGTGCGTCCTGTCCGGCGACGAACGCGGCGAAGGCCTGAGCGACGGCGGGCTCGACGAGGTCCACCAGCTCAGCGGGCACGAGCAGCTCGGTCGGCTCGTCCGACGCCGCTGCAGAGGCCGACGCGGTCGCCGACACCGACGGCATGCTGGCGTCGAGCGCCGCGAGCAGGACGTCGGCGCTCCGGGTGAGCCACCCCACCGTGTCGAAGGACGGCGCCAGCGGGAGCAGGCCCTGTCGGGAGACCGCGCCGTGGGTCGTCCGGAGGCCCCACAGCCCCTGGTACGAGGCGGGGACCCGCACCGATCCCGCGGTGTCCGTGCCGATCCCGATCTCGGCCATCCCGATACGGACGGCCGATGCGGATCCGCTGGACGAGCCTCCCGGCAGTCGGGTCGGGACCGCCCCGTTGGGCGGGGTGCCGTGGTGTTCGTTGCGACCCGTCAGGTTGTACGCGAACTCGTCGGTGCGCGCGATGCCGCGGATCGACGCGCCGGCGTCGAGGAGCGCGGCGACGGCGGCGGCCGGCGAGGTCGCGACGGGGGACTCGCGCAGGTACGTGGGGTTGCCGGCGCCGACGGGCTGGCCGGGGACGGCGTAGAGGTCCTTCACCGCGACGGTGCGTCCGTCGAGCGGTCCGGACGCGGTGGGGGCGACCAGTGGGTCCCCGACGGCCCGCCAGACCGTGGTGTCGAACGCCTTGGGACGGCCGGTGACGTGGGCGGCCTCGATGCGCCAGCGCGGTGGGGTGCCGGTGCCGGACCCCGTGTGGGTGCCCGTGTCGCCGTCGCGCCGCCACAGCTGGGTCTGGAGGCCCTGCCCACCCGCCGCGAACTCGGACACCGACACGACCAGGGCGAGTCCGTCGGCCAGGGGTCGGACCTCGACGCGCGTCAGCGAGCGGGTCTGGACCCCACCCCGTGCCCCGCGGAACGCGCTGATCGCGTCGTGCCCGACGAGCAGGCCGCGGTCGTCCCCGCGCATCGTGCCGGGCGCGTCGACGAACGCGGCGTCGAGGGCCTCGAGGTCGTTTGCGGCGAGGGCGGCCTCGTACGCGTCGAGGGCGTCGAGCAAGCCCTCCGGCGCTCCTGTGGTCATCGGGCGGGCTCCTCGAAGTCGGCCTTGCGGATGCGGGCGTGTGCGCCGGTGACCAGGTCGACCACCTGCGAGATGTTGAAGTCCGTCGCGGCGGACAGGTAGGCGTACGCCAGGTGCGGCTCCATGCCCCAGCGGGCACCGAGGATCGCGACCGCGTGCCGGACGCAGGCGCGGACGGCCTCGTCGAGGTCCGGGTCCATGCCGGTCGGCACGAGGAACTCGTGGGTCTCGACGAGCGGCCAGACCAGGTCACCGAACTGCTGCGCGGCCTCGGCGGCGGGCGTGACGTCGAACCGGACGGTCGCGCGGAGCGATGCCTCCATCGCGGTCAGGGCGACCTCGCCGTCACCCTGCGCGAAGTGCGGGTCGCCGACGTAGGCGAGCGCCCCGGGCACCAGGACCGGCAGGTGCAGCTGCGCGCCGACCTGCAGCAGGTTCACGTCGACGTTGCCGCCGTGCCGGCCCGGTGGCACCGAGTGCAACCGCTCGCCGGGCGTCGCGACGCCCATGATGCCGAGGAAGGGGGCGAGCGGGAAGTGCGCGAAGCGGTCGCGGGCACCGGTCAGGGGGATGCGGCCCCGCCGGCCCTCGGCCGTGTCGACCACGTCGGCGAAGACGCTGACCGTGGTGCCGTCGACCGGGTACTCGCCGTGCAGGGCACCACGGCCGTGCCGGTTCGAGACGACGCCGTAGTGCACGCGCGGCAGCGTCTCGAGCACCGTCATGGTCAGGACGTCGCCCGGTTCGGCACCCTCGACGGCGATCGGGCCGGAGACCACGTGCGGACCGTCGGTGGACGGGTCACGACGAGCGGCGCGGGCGATCGCGACGGCGTCGTCCAGCACGTGCTCCGGGGCGACCCCGTGCGACCCGAAGTACGCGCGCGGGTCGCTGCCCTGGTCGGGCAGGATCCCCTCGTGGCTGACGGTGTCGACCGTCACGTCCTCGCCGGACGCGATCGTGATCGTCGGGCGGTCGTCGCCGTTCGGCAGTCGACCCCAGAGGACCGTGTCGGGGTCGACGGGCAGGTAGCGCGCTGAGCGGACGGGGCCGGCACCGGGCTGCAGTGTCGGGATCGCGGGAGTCGTCATCGTGGTCATCGGTCGGCCTTCCGTTCGACGAGGTGGGCGACGTCGGCGAGGTGGTCGGTCATCGAGTCACGGGCGCCGTCCTCGTCGTGACGTCGGATGCAGTCGAGGATCCGTTCGTGCCAGACGAACGACGAGCGGCGACCCTCGCTGGTGCTGTGCGACCGCGCACGGACGTCCTGCACCCACCCGCTGCTGAGCTCGCACAGGGACACCAGCAGCGGGTTGCCGGAGGCGCGCGCGACCTGCACGTGGAACGCGACGTCCTGGGCCAGGGACTCCTCGGGGCTGAGCCCCGCGTGCGTGGCGGCGAGGACGCGTTCGAGGGCGAGCAGGTCCGCTTCGCCGGCACGGACCGCGGCGAGGCCGGCGACCCTCGGCTCGACCACCGTGCGGAACTCGGCGACGTGCTCGGCTCGTCGCGCCAGGTCGTCGCCGTGGGCCGCGCCCGTCTGCTGCTCGAGCAGGGCGGTCGCCTCCTCGGAGCGCGGCAGCACGACGGTGCCACGGCCGGGTGTCCGGGAGACGAGCCGACGGCGCTCGAGCTCCTGCATGGCCTCACGCACCGTGGTGCGTGACACGGCGAGGTCCTCGGCCAGGGTCCGCTCCGGCGGGAGCTTGTCGCCGGGTGCCAGGTCCTCGAGCACCAGGCGGGCCAGGTGCGCGGCGGTCGCGGCGCTCAGTGTGCGGCCTCTCTGCATGAGCACGAGCCTACGGTCCGTTGGTCCGATTGGTTCATTGGTACGACCAACGTTTACACGCTCGTCACACGACGAAACGGAGCCGGAAACACGGCGGGCGAAGGGTGGGTCACGTCCGATCCATCCCGAGCGAGGAAGAACCACCATGGACCTGATCCTGCGCACGGCCCGCCTCACCGACGGCCGCCTGGTCGACGTCCACGTCGCCGACGGCACCATCGTCCGGGTCGCCGAGGCGGGCACGGAGGACGAGCCGACCGGCGCGGCGCACGTCGTGGACTGTGCCGGTCGCGTCGTGATCCCCGGGCTCATCGAGACCCACCTGCACGTCGACAAGGCACTGCTCGACCGCGAACGACCGAACCCCGACGGCACCCTCGCCGGCGCGATCGCGGTGACGGGGGAGCTCAAGCGCGGCTTCACCCACGACACCGTCCGTGACCGCGCCCGGACCCTGCTCGACCAGGCGATCACCAACGGCACGACACTCGTCCGGGCACACCCCGACGTCGACCCCGTCGTCGGACTGACCGGCGTCGAGGTGCTCCTCGCACTGCGCGACGAGTACCGCGACGCCCTGGACCTGCAGATCGTCGCGTTCCCGCAGGAGGGCATCGCGAAGGCGCCGGGCACGCTCGCCCTGCTCCGCCGGGCGCTCGCCGCCGGGGCCGACGTCATCGGCGGCTGCACCTACAACGAGGCGACCCTGGCCGCGTGCCACGAGCACGTCGAGACCGTCCTCGACCTGGCCGAGGAGTTCGACGTGCCGGCCGACCTCCACGCCGACTTCGCCGACGACACGTCCGACCCGCGGTTCGCCCTCGCCGGGCACATCGCCGACCGCGTCGCCGCTCGCGGGCTGCAGGACCGGGTCGCCCTCGGACACGTGACCTCGCTCGCCAGCCTGCCGCCGGTCCCGCGCAGCGCGGTGCTCGCGAAGCTCGC
The DNA here is from genome assembly GCF_003755065.1 of Curtobacterium sp. JUb34. Lineage (NCBI taxonomy): Bacteria > Bacillati > Actinomycetota > Actinomycetes > Micrococcales > Microbacteriaceae > Curtobacterium > Curtobacterium sp. JUb34. The sequence goes on from NZ_RJVH01000002.1 coordinate 383,067, forward strand.
CGCGGCCGGTGTCGCGGTGGTGCCGTTGCCCGCCACGGACCTGCACCTCGGCGGCCGCTCGGACGACCGGGACGTCCGCCGCGGGGTCGTCCCGGTGCGCGAGCTCTGGGACGCCGGCGTCACGACCGCCTACTCGTCGAACAACGTCCGCAACGCGTTCACGCCGTTCGGCAACGCGGACCTGCTCGACATCGGGTTGCTGCTCGCGCAGGTGGGGCACCTGTCCGGCCCCGACGACCTCGGGCGCGTGCTCGAGATGGCCACGTCGTCCGCGGCCCGCGTCGTCGGCGTCGCCGAGACCCACGGCATCCGGCCGGGAGCCGCCGCCGACCTCGTCGTCCTGTCGACGACCGACCCGGCGGGGGTCCTGCTCGACCGTCCCGACCGGAACCTCGTGTTCAAGCGCGGCCGCGTCGTCGCGGAGACCACCAGGACCACCCGACTCACCACCGGGTCCACCACTCGATCGAAGGAGCTCACCCATGCGTGAACGGATCCCGCACGAGATCGTCGCCTCGGTCCTCGCCGGCACCACGGCGTTCATCGGCGGCAATGCGCTGCACCTGCCCACCTGGGCGATCTTCATCAGCTGGGCGGGGATGTTCCTGCTCGGGGGGAAGCCCACGCTCCGGAACGCCACCCGGCTCTGGGCGGCGATGCCGATCGGGTCCGCCTTCGGCCTCGTGATCGTGCTGCTCGACCAGCGCTTCGGCACGGTGCTCGGCGAGGGTCAGGCCGCGCGGAACACGGTGCTCGCGCTGCTCATCCTGGTCGTCAACTGTGCCCTGATGTACACGGGTCGGACGCGACTGTTCGGGCTCGTCCCCGGCATGTTCCTCGGGTTCGCCTCGTTCTTCGCGACGTGCTTCGGCGGCTTCGGCTTCGATCCGGGCAACGCCTGGGCGGCATGGGCCTCGGTCGTCGTGATGAACGCGCTCGGCCCGGTGTTCGCGTACCTGTCCCGGCGGCTGACGTTCGCGCGGCCGACCCCGACCGGAGCGACGACGGACACGCCCGCCGCCGAGCAGCCGGTCGCAGCCCGGGTCTAGGGACCGACCGGTACGCTCGGTTCCCGTGTCACGAGTCGTCCGTCGCCCCCGCTCCGCCGTCCGGAGGCCCGTGACGATCTCCGTCGTCGCGGTCCTCGTGCTCGTCGCCGGGTACCTCGTGGCCGCGGCCGTCGTGCCGTTCGGCCCGGCGAGCGCCTCGACCACCACGTACTCGGCCCCGACGTCGAGCGTGCCGGCGCTGAGCTTCCCCGGCTACGGCGCCACCGCGGTCGAGGCCACCGACTTCCCGGAGAGCCTGCGCACCAGCGGCGACACGAAGCCCCGCTCGATCGCGAGCATCACCAAGATCGTCACCGCGCTCGTGGTGCTCGACGAGAAGCCGATGGCTGCGGGGGAGTCCGGTCCCGCGATCACCTTCACACCGAAGATGGAGTCGCTGTACGCCAAGTACGCGGCGATGAACGGCGAGGTCGCGCCGATGCCGGCGGGGTTGAAGCTCACCGAGCACCAGGCGTTCCAGGTGATGCTCATGAAGTCGGCGAACAACTACGCCGGCGCCCTCGCCATCTGGGCGTTCGGGTCGATCGCCGAGTACGAGCAGGCGGCGACGAAGTGGCTCGAGGAGCACGACCTCGACGACACCACGATCCACGAGCCGACCGGTCTCGACCCGCAGAACACGTCGACGGCCACCGACCTGGTCGACCTCGGTCAGCTCGCGCTCGCGGATCCGGTCGTCAAGGAGATCGTCGGCACGAAGGACGTCACGATCCCGACGGTCGGCGAGATCGAGAACTCGAACAAGCTGCTCGGCCTGGACGGCATCGAGGGCATCAAGACCGGCACCCTCGACGAAGCGGGCGCCTGCCTGCTGTTCGCGGCGACCTACGAGCGCGGCGGCCGCGACGTCACCGTCATCGGCGTGATGCTCGGCGGGGTCGACCACGACTCGCTCGACGTCGACGTGCAACGGCTGCTCCGGTCGGTCGCCGACAACTTCCAGGTCGTGCCCCTCACGCACGCCGGGCAGACCTTCGGCACGTTCTCCACCCCCTGGCAGGACGAGGCCGACGCCGTCACCGCGAAGGCAGCCGAGGTCCTGGTCTGGGGGAAGACGAAGGTCCGCGCCACGGCACACCTCGACGAGGTCACCCTCGGGACGAAGGGCGAGCGGGTCGGGACGGTCCGCTTCACGGTCACGGACCACGACCCGGTGACGGTGCCGCTCGTGCTCGAGCGGACGATCGACGACCCCGGCGTCTGGTGGCGCTGGACGAACCCGTTCCAGGGCTGACGGTGCTCGCGCGCTGACGCGCACCACCCGGAGTCCGTACTGTCGGACGGGTGACGACGACGACGTTCTCCCGGACCACCCCCTCCGCCCGCGACATCGACGCCCGCGGGGTGCTCGCGTTCGTCGACGCCCTCGAGTCGACCCCCGGTGTCGAGCCGCACAGCCTGATGCTGCTCCGCCACGGCCAGGTCGTCGCCCAGGGGTGGTGGCAGCCGTACGCGGCCGACCGGGTGCACCTGCTCTACTCGCTGAGCAAGAGCTTCACCGCGGCTGCGGTCGGCATCGCCGTGCGCGAGAACCTCATCGACCTCGACGCCACCGCCCTGTCGTACTTCCCCGAGCTCGACGCCGAGATCACGGACGAACGCAGCCGCCGCATCCGGGTCCGGCACCTGCTCGCGATGGCGAGCGGCCACCGCGAGGAGACCCTCGACCGCGCTCGCGCCGCCGACCCGACGAACACCGTCCGGGGCTTCCTGCTCACCCCGCCGGACGAGGAGCCCGGCTCCGTCTTCGCCTACAACCAGCCGTGCACGTACACGCTCGCGAGCATCGTCCGACAGGTCAGCGGCGGGTCCCTCGTCGAGTACCTGCGGCCGCGGCTGCTCGACCCGCTCGGCATCGACGACCTCGCCTGGCGACGCGACGAGACGGGCGCCGAACTCGGGTACAGCGGGTGCTACGCCCCGACCTCGGCGATCGCAGCGCTCGGCCAGCTCTACCTGCAGCGCGGGGTGTGGGACGGCGAGCGGATCCTCGACGAGGACTGGGTCGCCGCCGCCACGAGGACCCAGGTCGAGAACCCGGGCGAGGAGAACCCGGACTGGTCCCAGGGCTACGGCTTCCAGTTCTGGATGGCCCGCCACGGCTTCCGCGGCGACGGCGCCTACGGCCAGTTCTGCGTCGTCCTGCCCGAGCAGGACGTCGTCCTCGCGATCACGGGACAGAGCCTCGACATGCAGGCGGTCCTCGATGCGGCCTGGCAGCACCTGCTGCCCGCCGTCGACCGTCCGTCCGACGCCGACGCGGACACCGCCCTGGAGGCCCGACTCGCTTCCCTGGGGCTGCCCGCGGTGCGCGGCGGCTCGCTCCCCGAGCACGTGGCCGGTCGTGCACTCCGGCTGCTGCCCGGTGCGGCGCTCGACGCCTTGGGCTTCGACCGTGGGGCCCATGGGATCCGACTGACCGTGTCAGCCGATGGAGCTTCGGCGTCGGTGCCGGTCGGAGAGGGGAAGTGGGCCGTCGAGGGTGCCCTCGCAGCGAGCGCCGCGACCCGGTCGGACGGCGCCGTGCTCGTCGCGCTCCGTTTCGTGGAGACGCCGCACCTGCTGTGGCTCCGCGTCGACCTCGCTGCCGGCACGGTCGGCACGACGTGGGAGACCGAACCGCTGCACGACGGCGCGCTGACGCTGCACCGGCCCGCCGACTGACCTGCGCCCACCACAGGGTGCACGACCCGGTTCGCGCCCCCCCACGGTCATCGCGCCCTGGGGAGTCGGGGCGCGATGACCGTGGTGGGGCGCGGCTGGAGAGGCGTGCGGACTCGGATGCCCCTCGTTCCGCTACGGGGTGTCGGACCGGTGCTCGACGACGTCCTGCAGCTCGGGGCGCTTGGCCGAGACGCCGTCGCCCGACGACGTGTGCTTGATGCGCCGGACGACCCACGGCACCAGGTACTCCTTCGCCCAGCCGAGGTCCTCGGCACGGGCTTCGCGCCAGGGCCGTGCCTCGAGCGGATCGGGGTTGAACGGCTCAAGCCCGTGCGGCACCCCGAGGGCGTCGAGCACCGCCGCGGCGATCGTCGAGTGGCCCATCGGGGAGTGGTGCAGCCGGTCCGGCGCCCACATGCGCGGGTCGCGGAGCACCCGCAGCGCCCACATGTTCGCCACCAGGGCGCCGTGCTTCAGGGCGATGGCGTGCAGGTTCTCGTTGTAGATCGCCGTCTTGCCGCGCACCATGCCGAGCACCGGCGTCATGCCGACGTCGGGGCCGGTGAAGAGCACCACGGTGGCGCCGTCGCTCCGCAGTCGCGACACCATGGCGTCCACCCGTTCGGCGAGTTCGTCCGGATCGGAGCCCGGCCGGATGATGTCGTTGCCACCGGCGGACACCGTGACCAGGTCCGGGCGGAGCGCGAGGGCCGGTTCGACCTGCTCGTCGATGATCTGCTGCAGGAGCCGCCCGCGGATCGCCAGGTTGGCGTACGCGAAGTCGTCGGACCCGTGCGCGAGCACCTCGGCGACTCGGTCCGCCCACCCCCGGTTGCCCCCGGGGACCGTGGGGTCGGGGTCGCCGATCCCCTCGGTGAACGAGTCACCGATCGCGACGTACCTGGACCAAGGATGACGATCTGACACGCTCCGGACCCTAGTCTCGTGCCATGACGAAGGCCAACACGGACGCAGGCACGGACGTCGGCACGGACGCGGCACCCTGGACCGTGCAGGACGACCTGCTCGCCCGCATCGCCGACCGTGCCCCCGGGTACGACGCCGCGAACGCCTTCTGCGCCGAGGACCTCGACGAGCTCCGCGCCGCCGGCTACCTGCGCATCGGGGTCCCGGTGGCCCAGGGCGGTTCCGGACTCGGACTCCACGCCACGGCCGCCGTCCAGCGGACGCTCGCCCAGGCCGCGCCGGCGACGGCACTCGGCCTCGGCATGCACCAGGTGTGGGTGCAGGCGGCGCGCGCGGTGCGTGCGCGAGGCGAGTCGTTCCTCCAGGCCGTCACCGACCGCGCTGCGGACGACCAGCTGCTCGCGTTCGGGGTGAGCGAACCCGGCAACGACGCCGTCCTGTTCGACTCGTCGACGACGGCGGAGCCGGACGGCGACGGTGGGTACCGCTTCACCGGCACCAAGGTGTTCACGTCCCTCGCGCCGGCGTGGGACGTGCTGAGCGTGTTCGGCAAGGACGAGACGGGGCCGGAACCGCGGCTCGTGCACGGCTTCGTGCTCCGGTCCGACGGCGACGTCGAGCACCTGGACGACTGGGACACCCTCGGCATGCGGGCGACGCAGAGCCGCACGACGAAACTGCACGGCGTGCACGTGCCCGCCGACCGCATCGTCCGGTCGCTGCCCGTCGGACCGAACCAGGACCCGCTCGTGTTCGGGGTCTTCGCGGCGTTCGAGCTGCTCATCGCGTCGGTGTACGTCGGCGTCGCCGAGCGGGCCATAGCGCTGGCGGTCGACGCCGTCGGGCGACGCGTGGCGGCCGACGGCTCGCCCCGGTCGGACGACCCCGACGTCCGCCGTGCGCTCGCGGACCTGCGCGGTGCCGTCGACGCGATCACCCTGCAGGTCGACGCCCTCGCCCGCTCGGTGGACGAACGCGACGAGCTCGGCGCCCGGTGGTTCCCGCTGCTCGTCGGCACGAAGGCGCGGGCGGTCGACACGGCACAGCACGTGGTGGACGAGGCGATGCGGGTCGTCGGGGGCTCGGCGTTCCGGTCGTCGAGCGAGCTCGCCCGCCTGGCGCGCGACGTGCGGGCCGGGCAGTACCACCCGTCGTCGCGCGACTCGGCGGCGCGCACCCTCGCGACGTCGGTGCTCGGCCCGCCAGCCTGACGCGGCACCCGCGCGCGCCGAGCGCCGGGCGCGCGAGCACGGTGCGGGACTTGTGGGCTGGTGCGAGGTTGCCCGCTCCGTGCGGCCTTGTAGCGCCGCACCGAGCGATCAACCCGGCACGGATCGACGAAGGTCGCACGGTGCTCTCGGCGCATAGCGACCTCCGCACGCCGAGCCGGGCGGCGATGTCGGTGGTGCCTGGCATCATCTCGGTGTGAGCAAGCAGGACGGTAGCAACCGGCTCGTCTCCGACGCCCCGGTGGACGACGTCTCGGCGACGGTGCTGCACGTCGACATGGACGCCTTCTTCGCGTCCGTCGAACTGCTCGACCGGCCCGACCTGGTGGGGCTGCCGGTCATCGTCGGCCACGACTCCGACCGGTCCGTGGTCACCGCGGCGACGTACGAGGCCCGCAAGTACGGGGTGAACTCCGCGATGCCGATGGCCATCGCGAAGCGCCGCTGCCCGAACGCGATCATCGTCGAGCCGCACTTCGAGAAGTACCGCGACAAGTCCGCCGCGGTGATGGCGATCTTCGACCGGTTCACCCCGCGGGTCGAGCGGCTCGGCATCGACGAGGCGTTCCTCGACGTCGCCGGCGCGCTCCGGCTGTACGGCACGCCGTGGGAGATCGGTCGGGCCATCCGACGCACGGTCCACGCCGAAACGGGCCTGCACTGTTCGGTCGGCGCCGCATCGACCAAGTTCGTGGCGAAGCTCGCGTCGAGCCGGTCCAAGCCGGACGGGCTGCTCGTCGTCCCCGGAGCCGACACCATCGCGTTCCTGCACCCGCAGCCGGTCTCGGCGCTCTGGGGCGTCGGCGGCAAGACGCAGGAGACCCTCGAGCGCCGTGGCATCCGGACCGTCGGCGACCTGGCGAACACGCCCCTCGGGTCGCTCGTGTCCGCCCTCGGGCCCGCCGGTGGCCAGCGCCTGCACGACCTGTCGTGGGGGCGCGATCCCCGCGTCGTCGACACCGGCGTCGGCGAGAAGTCCATCGGGCACGAGGTCACGTTCGGCCATGACCTGACCGAGCGGGACGACGTCGCGCGTGAACTCCTGCGTCTCGCCGACAAGGTCGCCGTCCGCCTGCGTCACGCCGACGTGCAGGCCCGCACCGTCGCGCTCAAGGTCCGCTACACCGACTTCACCACCCTGACCCGCTCGCGGACCCTCGCCGAGCCCACCGACGTCGCCAAGCGGCTGCACCGTGAAGCCGTCGAGCTGTACGACGTGCTGCACCGGCCGGGCAACCGGATCCGGCTCATCGGGGTCCGCGGCGAGAACCTCGTGCCGGCCGCGGCGAGCAACGCGCTCTGGGACGACGACGCGCCGTGGCGCGAGACCGAGACCACGGTGGACGCGGTCGCCGCGCGGTTCGGCGCAGGCGTGCTGCGACCGGCATCTCTGGTCCGCCGGACCCCCGACGGCCACGTCCCGCACGCCAGGCAGGACTGACGGTGGCGGTAGAATCAGGTCCAGTGAGCGCAGCGGAGTACGAACAGCAGCAGCCCGCCACGCTGTGGGCCGAGTCGGGGGACGACGGGGCCGGAGACGGCGCCGCGGGGTCGACCGACACGTCGTCGGGCGCATCTTCGTCCGCGCACGCCGACGCGGTGGCGCGCGACGAAGCCGACGCGGCCGCCCTGGCCGAGGCAGCCGGCAACTCGGCCGTCCAACACCTGTCGCCGGCGTTCCCGGACCGCGCTGCGTGGGGGACCGCGTCGAAGCTCCGCGCCTGGCAGGTCGAAGCGCTCACGAAGTACTTCGAATCCGAGCCGCGCGACTTCCTCACGGCAGCGACGCCCGGCGCCGGCAAGACGACGTTCGCGCTGCGTCTGGCCACCGAGCTGCTCGCGCGCGGCACCGTCGACCGCATCGTGGTCGTCGCCCCCACCGAGCACCTCAAGCGGCAGTGGGCTGACTCCGCCGACCGCGTGGGCATCCGGATCGACCCGATGTTCAAGAACGGCGACGGCATGTTCGGCCGGCACTACCAGGGCGTCGCGATCACCTACGCCCAGGTCGGCATGAACCCCGAGGTGCACAAGAAGATCACCGAGGGCGGGCGCACCCTGGTCGTCCTCGACGAGGTCCACCACGGTGGCGACGCACTCACCTGGGGCGACGGCATCAGAGAAGCGTTCTCCGGCGCCACCCGACGACTCTCGCTGTCCGGCACGCCGTTCCGCTCCGACACCGCGCCGATCCCGTTCGTCCAGTACGCACCCGACGAGCAGGGCATCCGCACCTCGATCTCCGACTACAACTACGGCTACGGCCGCGCGCTGAAGGACGGCGTCGTCCGACCCGTGCTGTTCATGGCCTACGCCGGCCAGATGCGCTGGAAGACCCGGATGGGCGACGAGATGTCGGCCTCCCTCGGCGAACAGGTCACGAAGGACATCACCGCACAGGCGTGGCGCACCGCGCTGTCTCCCGAGGGCGAGTGGATGCCGGCCGTGCTGTCCGCAGCTGACAAGCGCCTCACCGAGGTGCGCCGTGGTGTGCCCGACGCCGGCGGTCTGGTGATCGCGACGGACACCACCACGGCCCGCGCGTACGCCCGGATCCTGCAGCAGATCACCGGGGAGCGGCCGACCGTCGTCCTGTCCGACGAAGCCGCCGGGTCCAGCCGGATCAGTGCGTTCGCAGACGACACCTCGCGGTGGATGGTCGCCGTCCGCATGGTGTCCGAGGGGGTCGACGTCCCGCGGCTCTGCGTCGGGGTCTACGCCACGAGCGCCAGCACCCCGCTGTTCTTCGCCCAGGTGATCGGCCGCTTCGTGCGTGCTCGCCGCCGTGGGGAGACCGCGTCGGTGTTCCTGCCCAGCGTGCCCGGCCTGATGGCGCTGGCCGCGACCCTCGAGCTCGAACGCGACCACGCCCTCGACCGTCCCAAGGACGCCGACGACGGCATGTACAACCCCGAAGACGCGATGGTCGCCGAGGCCAACAAGGAGGACCGGGCGTCCGAGAGCCTGCTCGAGGTCCAGCCGTTCGAGGCGCTCGACTCGCAGGCGTCGTTCGACCGCGTCCTGTACGACGGCGGCGAGTTCGGCACCGGCGGCGAGGTCGGGTCGCTCGAGGAACTCGACTTCATCGGCATCCCCGGGCTGCTCGAACCCGACCAGGTGCGCGACCTGCTCCGGGCGCGCCAGGCGACCCAGGCGAAGCGCTCCAAGGGCCGCACCGTCAAGGACGGCCTGCCGAAGGCCGCCGAGCCCGAGAACCGCCCGATGTACATGACGATCAAGGAGCAGCGCACCGAGCTCGCCCGGCTCGTGTCCATCTGGTCGCGGCACTCGAACGAGCCGCACGGCGCCATCCACGCCGAACTCCGGCGGATCAGCGGTGGCCCGGCGGTGGCGCAGGCGAGCATCGAGCAGATCCAGAAGCGCATCGACGTCCTGCGCTCCCGCATCGGCGGGCGCAGGTGACGGGTGCGGTCCGGGCGGTCCGCCCGTGATCGAGTCCGTCGACGACCGCACCTGGTACGTCAAACGCGACGCGGAGTCCTCTCCCGAGGCGATCATCGACCGGTTCGGGGGCGGCTACCGGCTGCGACGGTTCTCGCTCACCGAGTCCCGACGGACCCCGCACGGCGTCTACATGGGTGTCGACCTGGCGGAGACGGCCTGGTGGCGGCTGCGCGACAGGCCGCGCAGCTCATGACGCGCCAAGCCAAAGTCCGGTAGACCGGAGGAATGGCAGACTCGATCCCTCACGTCCTCGTCCTCGGCGGCGGCTCCGCTGGCTACAGCACCGTCAAGCAGCTGCAGAAGCACGCAGCGACCGTGCCCATGCGCATCACGCTCGTGGACCAGAACACCTACTACACGTACCTGCCGTTCCTGCCCGAGGTCGCCGGCGGCCACATCGCCCCGAAGGACGTCACCGTCGAACTGCGCCGTGCGCTGCGCAAGACCCGCGTCATCCAGGGCAAGGTCACCGGGATCTCGTCGGCGGACAAGACCGTCTCGATCGCGACCGCCGGTGGCGACGACCGCACGCTCGGCTACGACCAGCTCGTCGTCGCGCTCGGCTCGGTCACCCGCACCTTCCCGACCCCCGGGCTCGAGGAGTACGGCGTCGGCTTCAAGAGCGTGGAAGAGGCCGCCTACGTGCGCGCCAAGCTCCTCGACAACATCGCGAAGGCCGCTGCCACGCGTGACGAGGACGAACGTCGTCGTCTGCTCACCAGCGTCTTCGTCGGCGGTGGCTACACCGGTGTCGAGGCGATCGGCGAGCTCTTCGACGTCTCGCAGGCCGCCATCAAGACGTACCCGTCGCTCGCGGGGGAGCAGCCTCGCTGGATCCTCATCGACGCACTCGACCGTGTCGCGCCCGAGGTCGGCCCCGAGCTGTCCAAGTGGACGCTCGAGTCGCTCCGCGCCCGTGGCATCGACGTGCGTCTGAAGACCACCATGCCGAGCGCCGAGGACGGCATCGTCAAGCTCTCCGACGGCGACGAGATCCCGACCGGGCTGCTCGTGTGGACCGCCGGCGTCAAGCCGAACCCGCTGCTCGACGCCTCCGACCTGCCCCGCGGACCGAAGGGGCACCTCGCCGCCAACGCGAAGCTCCAGGTCGAGGCAGAGGACACGCACGAGGTCGTCCCCGGTGTCTGGGGCCTCGGTGACGTCGCGCAGGTGCCCGACCTGACCGCCGACAAGCAGCCGGCGTTCTACCCGCCGAACGCGCAGAACGCCGTGCGCCAGGCCGTCGTGGCGGCGGACAACGTCGTCGCGACGATCACCGGCAAGCCCCTCGAGGAGTACCGCCACCCCTCGATCGGCACGGTCGCGTCGTACGGTGTCGCCAAGGGTGCCGCGAACATCAAGGGCATCAAGATGACGAACCTGTTGGCCTGGCTCGCCCACCGCGCGTACCACGTGTACGCGATGCCGACGCTGAACCGCAAGGCGCGCATCATCATCGGCTGGGTCACCGGCGCCGTCTCGGGCCGCGACGCGACCTCGCTCATCAAGGAGACGGACCCGCGTCGCAACTTCGTCGAGGCGTCGAAGAGCTAGGAGACGGAACGCGGCATCAGGCCGCAATTTCGTCGAGGCGTCGAAGAGCTCGACGCAACCACCCGACGGACGGGAGGCGCGGTGCCAGCTGGCACCGCGCCTCCCGTCCGTCTGCTCGCCCCGGCCCGACCCGTAACGACACCATCGATGTCGTACGACGTCGATCTTGTCGCCCGGCCACGAGCGCAGCGATGGCGGCACTCGCCGGGAGGCACAACAGAAAATGCCCCCGGACCGAAAGGTCAGGGGGCATTGCATGTTCTGTGTCCGAAGGGGGACTTGAACCCCCACGCCCTAATACGGGCACTAGCACCTCAAGCTAGCGCGTCTACCAATTCCGCCATCCGGACTGGATGTGTGGCGATTTCACCGGGTTTCCCCGGCGTCCCTGCCGAGAGAAAACACTAGCACGGGTCTGAACGCCCGATGAACACGGCCGCGCATCCCGGGCGCGTCCAGCCGCGGCGCCCCGCGGTGTCGCGCGGCGTCGCCGGGCCGAGCAGCGTCGGTGCGCACCGATACCGTGGTGGCATGACGAACCCGGAGCCGACCGCGACCGAGCTCGAGGCCACCGCGGCGATCGCGCGTGACCTCATCCGCATCGACACGACGAACTGGGGCGAGGGGAAGTCGCGCGGTGAGACCGAGGCGGCGCACTACGTCGAGGACAAGCTGCGCGGGCTGGGCCTCGAGCCGCAGCTGTTCGAGTCCGAGCCGGACCGCGTGAGCGTCGTGGCACGCGTCCCTGGTCGAAACCGGGACAAGTCGGCGCTGGTGGTGCACGGACACCTCGACGTCGTGCCGGCCGACCCGGCGAACTGGTCGGTCGACCCGTTCGGCGGCGTGGTCAAGGACGGGTCGCTGTGGGGGCGGGGTGCCGTCGACATGAAGAACATGGACGCGATGATGCTCACGTCGCTGGCTGACGTCATCGAGCAGCACGGGGCTCCCGACCGCGATCTCGTGATCGCGTACTTCGCCGACGAGGAAGCCGGGGGAGTCCTCGGTTCGCACCACGTCGTCGAGCACCACCCCGAGGTCTTCGCCGGGGCCAGCGCCGCCATCAGCGAGGTGGGCGGGTACTCGATCACCCTCGGTGACCGCCGCGCCTACCTGCTGCAGACGGGTGAGAAGGCGCTGATGTGGATCAAGCTCGTCGCGCGCGGCACGGCGGCACACGGTTCCCACGTCATCCGCGACAACGCGGTGACGAAGCTCGCCGCGGCCGTCGCCCGGATCGGCAGCGAGGAGTGGCCGGTGCGCCTGTCGGCCACGACGGACGCGATGGTCGCCGAGGTCGCTCGGTTCCTCGGCGTCGACCCGACGGTGACCGGCCCGGACGAGGTCGCGCTGGCGACGGGGTCGGCCTCGCGGTTCATCCACGCCGCCCTGCACACCACGACGAACCCGACGGTCCTGACCGCGGGCTACAAGCACAACGTGATCCCGGACACGGCCGAGGCGCTCGTCGACATCCGCTGCCTGCCCGGCGACGAGGAGTCGGTCCTCGCTCGCGTGCGGGAGCTCGCCGGCGACGAGGTCGAGGTCGTGATGTCCTTCCGCGACATCGGTCTCGAGCAGGACTTCGGCGGACCGCTCGTCGACGCCGTCCGCGACGTCCTCGGCCGCCACGACCCGGGCGCCCCGGTCCTGCCCTACCTGCTGTCCGGCGGCACCGACAACAAGGCACTGTCGACGCTCGGGATCGCGGGGTACGGCTTCGTGCCGCTCCAGCTGCCCGCAGGGGTGGACTTCCCGGCGATGTTCCACGGCGTCGACGAGCGGGTGCCGCTCGACTCGCTGGCCTTCGGTCGGCGCGTCCTCGGGGACCTCCTGGCCACGTACTGATATTGTTCATGGTCGCCTCCGTGGCGGTGTCCTGACCGACCTCCCCCGAAAGGCCCGTGCGTGCACATCCTCGAGGCGATCTTCCTCGGCTTCGTCCAGGGACTCACCGAGTTCCTGCCGGTGTCCTCCAGCGCGCACCTGCGCATCGTCGGGCTGTTCCTGCCCGACGCGAAGGACCCGGGCGCGGCCTTCACCGCGGTGACGCAGCTCGGCACCGAGACCGCGGTGCTCATCTACTTCTGGAAGGACATCACCCGGATCATCGGGCGGTGGTTCCGTTCGGTGTTCCGTCGTGACGTCCCGAAGGGCGACCCCGACGTGCGGCTCGGGTGGCTCGTGATCCTCGGGACGATCCCGATCGGCATCGCGGGGCTCCTGTTGAAGGACTCCATCGAGACCACGTTCCGTTCGCTGTGGATCGTCGCGATCGTGCTCATCGTCTTCGGCATCGTGCTCGGCGTGCTCGACGTCGTCGGCCGCAAGGAGCGCCGGATCGAGCACATGACCTTCGGCGGCGGCATCCTGATCGGGCTCGCCCAGGTGCTGGCGCTCGTCCCCGGGGTGTCCCGCTCCGGCGCGACCGTGTCGATGGGGCTCGCGCTCGGGTACACGCGACCAGCTGCCGCGCGGTTCGCGTTCCTGCTGGCGGTGCCGGCCGTGTTCCTCTCCGGTCTGTACGAGGCCGCGACGAGCCTCGGGGACCACGGGGCGCCGTTCGGACTCGCCGACACGCTCATCGCGACGGTCGTGGCGTTCATCGTCGGGTTCGTGGTGATCGCGGCGTTCATGAACTACATCAGCAAGCGCAGTTTCTTGCCGTTCGTCGTCTACCGCATCGCACTCGGTATCGTTCTCATCGTGTTGTTGTCGCTCGGAGTGATCCAGCCGTGAGGGCCTGGCAGGCCCCGTCCGTCCCCGACGTCCCCGGCGCAGCGCCGCGGCCCGTCGTGCACGACACCGCCACCGGGAAGCCGGTCGACCCGACGCACGGCGACGAGCGCGCCGCGCTGTACGTGTGCGGGATCACCCCGTACGACGCCACGCACCTCGGCCACGCGGCGACGTACCTGGCGTTCGACACGCTGGGCCGCGCCTGGCGCGACGCCGGCCTCGACGTCGAGTACGCCCAGAACGTCACCGACGTCGACGACCCCCTGCTCGAGCGCGCCACCCGCGACGGCGTCGACTGGCGCGAGCTCGCCACCTCGCAGATCGACCTGTTCCGCCGCGACATGGAGTCGCTCCGGATCCTGCCGCCCGACGACTTCGTGGCCGTCACGGACGAGGTCGACCGCGTTGCCGAGGCCGTCGCGTTCCTGCAGGAGACCGGCTCCGCCTACGAGGTCCCCACCCCGGACGCCGAGGGCGACGACCTCTACTTCGACGTGAACCACCCCACCGACGCGTGGTCGCTCGGCGACGAGAGCGGCCTGGACCGCGAGACCATGCTCACGCTCGCCGCCGAGCGTGGCGGCGACCCGGAGCGCCCCGGCAAGCGCGACCCCCTCGACCCGCTGCTCTGGCGTGCGGCCCGCGACGGTGAGCCGAGCTGGGACTCCGAGATCGGCCCCGGCCGGCCCGGCTGGCACATCGAGTGCAGCGTCATCGCCGGCGACCGCCTCGGCCTGCCGATCAGCGTGCAGGGCGGCGGCAGCGACCTCGTCTTCCCGCACCACGAGATGAGCGCGGGACACGCAGCCGCGCTGGCGCACCAGCCCCTCGCGCACGCGTTCGTGCACACCGGGATGATCGCCTACCAGGGCACGAAGATCTCGAAGTCGCTCGGCAACCTCGTCACGGTGCGTGGGCTGCTCGACGACGGCGCGGACCCCCGGGCGATCCGGCTCGCACTGCTGTCGCACAAGTACTCCGACGACTGGGAGTGGTTCGACGCCGAACTCACGAGTGCCACGACGCGGCTCGCGACCTGGGACGCATGGGCGTCGGGTGCTCCCGCCGGGCACGCCGACGACGCGGCCGGCGTCGCGTCGCGGATCCGGGCGCGGGTGTCCGACGACCTCGACACGCCGGGCGCGGTCGCCGCGGTCGACACGGCGATCGCTGGCGGCACGGCGTGCACGCCGGAGCTCGCCGACCTGATCGACGCCCTGCTCGGCATCCGCCTGGGCTGACGCGGGCCGCGGGGCGGGGGCTGTCCCCACGCTCGGCCGCGTGCGCCTCGTCGAGGTTCCACGACATGCCGCGCGCGTGCCGCCGAGGTTCCACGAACGGCCGTGTGCGGCCGCGAGATGCCGAGATCTCGGAACCTCGGCGATCGCGGCCGGGCGCGTTGGGCGCGTTGGACGCGACCGTCGGGGGACGGGAGGCCCGTGGCGGGCTGGCACCGTGCCTCCCGTCCGCCGATCGGTCGTGACGGGCCTTGTGCTTGCGGCCGGCAGATGGCGACCGCTCGACGGGCGCGAGCCGCGCGACACGCCGTGCGCGTCGCGCGCAGGTTCCACGGACGGCAGCGTGCGGCGGCGACATGCCGAGATTTCGGAACCTCGGCGAACGGGTCCGGGCGCGCCCGCCCCGGCCCCGCCCGCGCCCTACTGCTGGGGCGGCTGCGGGGGACGCCAGGGCCCCTCGCCACCGGCGGTGCCGCCGTCCTTGCCGTCCTTGTGCTCGCGGCGCCGCAGGTACTGCTCGAACTCCTGCGCGATCGCGTCGCCCGAGGCCTCGGGGGAGTCGACGGTGTCACGGGCCTGCTCGAGCTGCCCGATGTAGGACGCCATGTCCTCGTCGTCGGCGGCGAGGGCGTCGATGCCGTCCTCCCACTCGGTCGCGTCGTCGAGCAGCGTGCCGCGGGGCACGGTGACGTCGGTGAGCTCCTCGATCTTGTCGAGCAGCGAGAGCGTGGCCTTGGGCGACGGCGAGTTGTGCACGTAGTGCGGGACCGAAGCCCAGAGCGACAGCGTGGTCAGCCCGGCCTTGTCCATCGCGTCGGCCAGGACGCCGAGGATGCCGGTCGGACCCTCGTACGACGACTTGTCGACGTCGAACGCGGTGCGGACGCCGGCGTTCTCGCTCGACACGAAGACCGAGATCGGTCGGGTGTGCGGGACGTCGGCGAGCATGGCGCCCACGAAGACGACGGCGTCGATCGAGTACACGTCGGCGAGGTCGATGATCTCCGCGCAGAAGCCGCGCCAGGTGCGCGAGGGCTCCGGCCCGACGAGCACGAACACGTCGCGGTCGGTCGGGGAGCCGGTGGCGCCGATGACGGGCCGGCCCTCGGCGCCGGGGCCGTGCAGCACGATGCGGGGCCACTGCACCCCGCGGGCGCCGGTCTCGTCGGACCCCATGGTCGGACGGTTGAACTGGTAGTCGACGTACCGCTCCCCGTCGAGCTCACGCAGCTCGTCGAGCCCGAGCGACTCGACGATGCGTCGGGCGAGTCCGCTCGCGGCTTCGCCGGCGTCGTTCCAGCCCTCGAAGGCGACGACGAGCAACCGGCCGTCGCTGAAGGGGGAGTGCTGTGGCACGGAGCGGACCTCCTGGTGGTGGAGCGGAGCGGGGCGGGTGCGACGAGGCACCCGGCCGGACACGATTCAGGCATCCACTGTAGGCCCCGGCAGCGCTCCCGCACGTGCGCGTCCGCGCCCAGCGGAACGGCCCCGGTAGACTCGTCGCCCGTGACCGCGCATCCTCCTGCCCTCGTCCCGCCCGCAGCCGTGCTGTGGGACATGGACGGCACGATCATCGACACCGAGCCGATCTGGCAGCGCTCCCAGGTCGACCTGACGAACCGCTACGGCGCCGAGTGGACCCACGAGGACGGCCTGTCCCTGGTCGGGTCCGGCCTCGAGCGCTCCGGTGAGCTCCTGCGCGCCAAGGGCGTCGACATGGAGGTCGAGGAGATCATCCAGTGGATGACCGACTACGTGATGGAGCACCTGCGCGCCGGCGAGCTGCCGTGGCGTCCGGGCGCCCGCGAACTCGTCGAGGAGCTCCACGCCCGCGGGATCCCCACCGCCCTGGTCACCATGTCCCGCCGGAAGATGGCGCTCGTCGCCGCCGAGGCACTGGGCGAGCGCGGGTTCCGCGTCGTCGTGGCCGGTGACGACGTCGACCGTCCGAAGCCGTTCCCGGACGCCTACCTGTCCGCCGCGGCCCAGCTCGGCGTCGAGCCCACCGCGTGCGTCGCGATCGAGGACTCCGCCACCGGCGTCGCGTCGGCCGTCGCCTCGGGCGCCGTCACGATCGCCGTCGAGCACATCGTCCCGCTGTCCGAGATCGCCGGCGGTGACGTGCACCTGACCACCCTGTCGGGTGTCGACGTCGACCGCCTGGTCGAGTTGACGACGCCGGCACTGGCTGCGCGCGCGCTCGACACGGGAGGCGCGGTGCCGGACCCGGCACACGCGGCGGACACCGAGGGGGTCACCCGATGAACCACACCGACGACCCGACCGCAGCGCTCCCGCACACCGCCGGTGGCGCACCGCACACGCCGCCGCGCGGCCCGTTCCGGGCCGGCGACCGCGTGCAGCTGACGGGTCCGAAGGGCAAGCTCACGACGCTGTCCCTCGAGACCGCCGGGGAGTACCACACGCACCGCGGGGTGCTCCGGCACGACGACGTCATCGGTCAGCCGGACGGCTCGGTGATCCGTGCCAGCACGGGTGACGAGTACCTCGCGCTCCGTCCGCTGCTCAACGACTACGTGATGTCGATGCCGCGCGGCGCCGCGATCGTCTACCCGAAGGACGCCGCCCAGATCGTGGCGTTCGCGGACGTCTTCCCGGGCGCCCGGGTGGTCGAGGCCGGTGTCGGTTCCGGCGCCCTCTCGCTGTTCCTGCTGCGGGCGATCGGCCCGACCGGGCAGCTGCAGTCCTTCGAACGTCGCGAGGAGTTCGCCGCGATCGCGCAGGGCAACGTCGGCACGTTCCTCGGCGCCGTCCCGGACAACTGGTCCGTGACCGTCGGCGACCTGGTCGAGGAGCTGCCCGGCGCCGTCCAGGAGCAGAGCGTCGATCGCGTCGTCCTCGACATGCTCGCGCCCTGGGAGTGCGTCGACGCCGCAGCGGACGCCCTCGTGCCCGGCGGGCTCATCGTCTGCTACGTCGCCACCGTCACACAGCTGTCCCGCACGGCCGAGGCCCTGCGCGACACCGGCCGCTTCACCGACCCGATGCCGAGCGAGACGCTGGTGCGCACCTGGCACGTCGAGGGCCTCGCCGTCCGCCCGGACCACCGCATGGTCGGGCACACCGGGTTCCTCATCACGGCCCGTCGACTGGCCGACGGCACGGTCCTGCCGAACCTGAAGCGCCGAGCGGGCAAGGTCGAGTTCTCCGACGAGGACATCGAGGCCTGGACCCCGGGCGCCGTCGGCGAGCGGGCGACGAGCGACAAGAAGCTCCGCAAGGTCGCACGGCAGTCGGCGGCGCAGGCCCGCAAGGTCGCCGCAGCCGAGGCCGGGTCCGCAGCCGCCGTCGCCGAGGGGTCCGGGGCACCGTCCGAGCCCGTCGGCGACGCGTCCGAGCCGGCCGACGGCGACCGGTAGGCTGACGGTCGTGCCCGTCCTGCATCGAACGGAAAGAGGGTCCGTGCGCACCATCCCCGCACTCCTGGTCACCATCGGTCTCGTGGCGTCGCTCACGGCGTGCGCCTCGAACGGCGCCGGCACCACCCCCTCGAGCTGTGCCGCACCCGGCAAGGCGTCCGAGGCGGTGACCGCGACCGGCGCGTTCGGCAAGGAGCCGAAGGTGTCGATCCCGAGCGGGCTCACCACGAAGGGCACGCAGGTCTCCGTCCTGAAGCAGGGCGACGGCCGCACCATCGAGGACGGCACCCCCGTCCTGATCGAGTACACGCTCGTCGACGGCGCCACCGGCGAGGTCGCGCAGACGAGCGGCTACTCCGGGCAGACTGCCCCGATCACCGCCGGCGCGAGCAACTACGGTGCCCTCGGCGAATCGCTCGAGTGCGCGCAGGTCGGCGACCGCCTGGCCGTCGCGCTGCCGAAGAGCGCGCTCAGCAGCTCGGACGCGAGCGCCACCACCGACAGCGGCTCGTCGACGAAGACCGAGGACGCCGTCATCGCCGTCGTCGACGTCAAGCGCGCCTTCGACGCCCGTGCGACCGGTACGCCGCAGCTCGCCGGCGACAAGATGCCCGCCGTCGTGCTCGCACCGTCCGGCGCCCCCGGCATCACGATCCCGTCGTGGAACGCGCCGAAGTCGAACCAGACGCACCTGCTCCGCAAGGGGTCCGGTCGCGTGCTCACCGCGAAGGACACCGCGGTCATCAAGTACACCGCTGTGACGTGGGGCGCGGACCCGTCCGTGGCCGGTTCCAGCTGGACCGACGGCTCGGGTGCGCAGACCGTGCCGCTCGCCAAGGGCCAGGTCGACGAGGGCGTTCGCACCGCCATCGTCGGGCACCGTGTCGGCGACCAGGTCCTGGCCGTCGTGAACCAGCAGGGCACCGCCTACGCGTACGTCATCGACGTGCTCGGAGCGATGTCGAGCTGACGCTCACACACCGTCCACCGACCGCGGCGCGGGTGCACTCCGGTGCACCCGCGCTGCCGTAGGATCGGCTCGTGCCAGCGACCCGTGTGCCCCGTGTGCCCGCAGAGGAGCGGTTGTTCAGCCTCGTGCTCGCGCTGCTCTCGACGGAGTCCGGGCTGACCAAGGCGGAGATCCTGACCAACGTGCAGGGCTACCGCCAGCGGTTCACGCCGGGCGGGGACAACGCCTCGCTCGAGCGGCAGTTCGAACGTGACAAGGACGACGTCCGCGAGCTCGGCATCCCGCTCGAGACCATCGAGACACCGGGCGCCGCCGGCAACAACCAGACGCTGCGCTACCGGATCCCGAAGGGCGAGTACGACCTACCCGTCGACGTCCGCTTCACCCCGGACGAATCGGCTCTGCTGTCGCTGGCCGCCATGGCCTGGCGCGAAGGAGCCCTGTCGGCCGACTCGCGCCGCGGCCTGCTCAAGGTCCGGTCCGCGGGCTCGGAAGACGACGACGGCGCACTCCAGCTCGGCGTCGACGCGTACGCCCCGCGGCTCCGGGCACGTGACGCGGCGTTCGAACCGCTCCGCTCCGCCCTCGACCGCGGTGCCGCCGTCCGGTTCGACTACATCACCCCCGGGCAGCACGAGGCCCGCCGTCGCGAGGTCGCCCCGCTCGCCCTCGTCCAGCACGGCGGCCGCTGGATGCTCGCGGCCCACGAGTTCGCCACGGACTCGGACAAGAACTACCTGCTGTCCCGCATCGTCGGGACGGTCACGCAGTACGAGGTCGGGCAGCACACCGCACCGGTGGGCGCGGGGGAGCGCACGCTCGCCGAGCTCGAGCGGATCTGGTCCGCCCGCACGGCGCGCATCGCGGTGACCCCGGGTTCCGACGCCGAGCGACGGCTCACCCGGCGCCGAGACACCGAGACCGACGCCGACGGCGCACTCGTCCTGCACCACGTCGACCCGCAGATCCTGGCCGAGGAACTCGCCGCGTTCGGACCCGAGGTCCGGGTGCTCGAGCCGGAGGACCTGCGGCTGCGGGTCGTCGAGCGGCTCCGGGCGCTCGTGCGGGACCACAGCGACGAAGAGGAGCCCGCCCGTGGCTGACGCCCAGCCCCTGCAGGCGCAGGACAAGCTCGCGTTCCTGCTCGCCCTGGTGCCGTACCTGATCGACCGCGAGCGCGTCTCGGTGGCCGAGGCCGCACGCCACTTCGGCGTCCCCGAGGCCCGAATCCGTCGCGCCGTGGAACTCATCGCGGTGTCGGGTGTCCCCGGCGAGACGATGCAGTACCAGCACGGCGACCTGTTCGACATCGCCTGGGACGACTTCGACCAGAACGAGATGATCGTCCTGACGAACCTCGTCGCCATCGACGACTCGCCCCGGCTGTCCGCGCGCGAGGCCTCGGCGCTCATCGCGGGGTTGCAGTACCTCTCCGCGCTGCCCGAGGCCGCCGACCGCGACGCCATCCGCGCGCTCATGGCGAAGCTGTCGCGCGGTGCCGGCGGTGCCGCCTCGACGGTCGCCGTCGGGCAGGACCTGCACGACGTCGCCCTCGCCACGATCCGTCGCGCGATGGCCGACGGCCGCGGACTCTCATTCGAGTACGCCGGCCCGCGCACCCAGGGTGGCACCCGCCGGGTCGACCCGCTGCGCGTCGAGTCGATCGACACGGACTGGTACCTCCGCGCCTGGGACCTCGACCGGCAGGCGCTCCGGACCTTCCGCCTCGACCGGATGTCCGGCGCACGCGTCGACGACCGTGCGGTGGAGAAGTCGGTCGACCAGGTGGTGATCCCGGACACGCTGTTCCAGCAGTCCGCAGAGGACGTCATCGTCACCGTGGAGCTCGACTCGTCGTCGCTGCCGCTCGTGGCCGACTTCCTCGCCGACACCGCCGACGCCCCCGACGCCGAGGCGCGCGTGCGCATCCGGCTCGCGGCGTCGAACGGTTTCGACGGCGTGGTCCGGCTCGTCGCGGGGCTGCCCGGCCGTGCCGTGGTGCTCGACCCGCCGGCGGCGCGGGACGCGGTGCGCGACTTCGCAGCCGCCGCCCTCGCTGCGGGCTGACGAGTCCTGCATGTGCGTTCGCACGGAGCGCGCCGAACTGTCGGTTCCCACCCCGTAGGATCGACCCATGGCTTCGACGACCGCGCGCGGGCGAGCGAGGCGGCAAGGGCGCCAGGACAACGACGCCGAAGGCCGCATGTCGCTCGGGCAGCACCTCATCGAGCTGCGCAACCGCCTGTTCCGCGCAGTGCTCGCCGTGGTCATCGCCGCGGTCGGTGGATGGTTCCTCACCCCGTTCGTGCTCGATTCGCTCCGGCAACCGGTGGCCGAGCTCGCCAAGGTCGGCGGGCACACGGCCGAGCTGAACTTCCCGATGATCACGGGGGCGTTCGACCTCAAGCTGCAGATCGCGATCACCATCGGCATCGTCATCTCGAGCCCGGTCTGGCTCTACCAGATCTGGGCGTTCATCGTGCCCGCCCTGGTGCGGCGCGAGAAGCAGTACGTGTGGGGCTTCCTCGGCACCGCGATCCCGCTGTTCTTCGCCGGCTGCTACTTCGGGTGGTACATCCTGCCCCACGTGGTCGGCATCCTCGGCAGCTTCGTGTCGAGCCAGGACACCTCGATCGTCGACGCGAAGGCCTACTACGACTTCGTCATCAAGCTCATCGTCGCGGTCGGCATCGCCTTCGTGCTGCCGGTGTTCATCGTCCTGCTGAACTTCGTGGGGGTCCTGTCGGCGTCGGCGATCATCAAGTCGTGGCGCATCGCGATCCTGTGCATCCTGGTCTTCTGCGCGATCGTCACCCCGAGCGCCGACGTCATCTCGATGTTCCTGCTGGCGGTGCCGATGGTCGTGCTCTACATCGCAGCGTGCTTCGTCGCGTGGCTGCACGACCGCAGGGTGGCGAAGAAGCAGGCCAAGCTCGACGAAGAGTACGGCCTGTGACCGCGGACCTCAGCGCGGCCGAGCGCTTCGCCGCCGCCAAGGTCCGGAACCGCTCCCGCAACCTGGAGCTGTTCCGCTCCGACCTGCGCTTCGACCTCGACCCGTTCCAGTTCGCCGCCTGCGACGCGCTCGACCAGGGCCGCAGCGTCCTCGTCGCCGCGCCGACCGGTGCCGGCAAGACGATCGTCGCCGAGTTCGCGATCTGGCTGGCGATGCGGCAGCCGACGGCGAAGGTGTTCTACACGACGCCGATGAAGGCGTTGAGTAACCAGAAGTACGCCGAGCTGGTCGAGGTCTACGGCGAGTCCGAGGTGGGCCTGCTCACCGGTGACACGAACGTGAACCCGCGGGCGCGGGTCGTCGTGATGACGACCGAGGTCCTGCGGAACATGATCTACGCGGACTCCGACCTGCTCGACGACCTGGCCTGGGTGGTCCTCGACGAGGTCCACTACCTGGCCGACCGCTTCCGCGGGGCCGTGTGGGAAGAAGTGATCCTGCACCTCCCGACCGAGGTCCGGCTCGTCTCGCTGAGCGCCACGGTCTCCAACGCCGAGGAGTTCGGCGACTGGCTGCAGACCGTCCGCGGCGACACGGACGTCATCGTGTCCGAGGACCGCCCGGTCCCGCTCGAGCAGCACGTGCTGGTCGGGTCGAAGATGGTCGACCTGTTCGACTCCAGCGGTGCGGCGGCGACGAACCGCGTCAACCCGGAGCTGCTCCGCATGGTCGGCGGTGCGTCGCGTAGCGAACGGCACGGCGGCGGACACCGCGGTGGACGTGGACGCGGCGGGTACCACGACCGCCGTGGGCCGCGCACCGAGAAGCTGCACCGCGAGCGCATCGCGCACATGCTCGACGAGCGGATGCTGCTGCCCGCGATCTTCTTCGTGTTCAGCCGTGCCGGGTGCGACCAGGGCGTCCGGAACGTCCTGCGGTCCGGGCTGTCGCTCACGACGGTGCCGGAGCGCAACGAGATCCGTGAGACCGCGGAGTACCACTGCCGCACCCTGCCGGACGAGGACCTCGCCGTCCTCGGCTACTGGGAGTTCCTCGAGGGGCTCGAGCGGGGGGTCGCCGCGCACCACGCGGGCATGCTGCCCGCGTTCAAGGAAGTGGTGGAGAACCTCTTCCAGCGCAAGCTGCTCAAGGTCGTGTTCGCCACCGAGACCCTGGCGCTCGGCGTGAACATGCCGGCCCGCACGGTGGTGCTCGAGAAGCTCGAGAAGTTCAACGGCGAGGCCCGTGTCCCGATCACCCCGGGGGAGTACACCCAGCTCACCGGTCGAGCCGGGCGCCGTGGCATCGACGTCGAGGGACACTCGGTCATCCAGTGGACCGACGGGCTCGACCCGCAGGCCGTCGCCTCACTCGCCAGCCGTCGCACGTACCCGCTGAACTCGTCGTTCAAGCCGACGTACAACATGGCCGTCAACCTGATCGACCAGTTCGGCCGGCAGCGCACGCGCGAGGTCCTCGAGACGTCGTTCGCGCAGTTCCAGGCCGACCGGTCCGTGGTCGACCTGGCCCGCAAGGTCCGCTCGCAGCAGGAATCGCTCGAGGGGTACCGCGAGGCGATGCAGTGCCACCTCGGCGACTTCACCGAGTACGCGGCGCTCCGCCGGGAGCTCTCCGACCTGGAGCGCACGAACGTGCCCGGTGGACGCGAGGCCTCGCACGGCGCACGGCAGGAACGGCAGGCCGCCATCACGGCGGTCCGTCGCCAGATGCAGCGTCACCCCTGCCACGCGTGCCCCGACCGCGAGGCGCACGCCCGCTGGGCGGAGCGCTGGTGGAAGCTCAAGCGCGTCAACGACAAGCTGATCCAGCAGATCCGGTCCCGCACCGGTGCCGTGGCGACCACGTTCGACCGGGTCACCGAGGTGCTCCTGCAGCTCGGGTACCTGGTCGATGCCGGCAACGGCGAGGCCACCGTGGCCGCCGGGGGCCGTCGCCTGCAGCGCATCTACGGCGACCGCGACCTGCTCGTCGCCGAGTGTCTCGAGGCGGGGGTCTGGAAGGACCTCACCCCGGCGCAGCTCGCCGCGATGGCCGCCACGATCATCTACCAGCCCCGTCGCGACGACGCCCCCGGCACCGAGCACGCACTGCCCCGCGGTGCGTTCCGCCCGGCCCTCGACGAGACCCTGACGATCTGGTCGCGCCTCGACGACATCGAGCGCGACGCCCGCCTGGCCGGTTCGCTGCCGCCCACCCCGGCGATCGCGGTCGGCATGTTCCGGTGGGCGTCCGGCTCGGCGCTGGACGACGTCCTGCGCACCCTCGACCTGCCCGCCGGTGACTTCGTCCGCTGGTCGAAGCAGGTCATCGACCTGCTCGACCAGATCCGGAACGCCGGCGACGACGACCTCGCCCAGACCGCTCGACGTGCGACGGACGCGGTCCGCCGCGGCATCGTCGCCTACGCAGCGGTCTGACGGGAGGCACGGTGCGGGTTCCGGAGACCGGTGTGCGTGGGGTGCCCGCGCGCGTGGGCCGCGGTGCGGTCGCGGACGGCCCGTTCGCGGCGCTCCCGCTGGGCACCGCGCTGCCCCTTGCCGTCATCGGCGGGGTGCTGTTCGCGCTCGCGTTCCCGTCGCCCGGGTGGTGGTTCCTGGCCTTCCCGGCGCTGGCGTGCATGCTCCTCGCGGTGATGGGGCAGCGCGCCCGCAGGGCCGCGTGGGTGGGCTACGTGGCCGGTGCCGCGTTCTGGATCCCCGCCATCTCGTGGGCCGGGCGCTACCTGGGCCCCGTCCCGTGGTTCGCACTGGCGTTGTTGGAGGCGGCGTTCTTCGCCCTCGGCAGCGTCGCGATCGCCCTCGCGTACCGGTGGGTGGCGCGCGTGGTGCCCTCGACTGCCGGACGCGTGTGGGGGCTCCCGGCCGTCGTCGCCGCACTGTGGACCGGACGCGAGTGGTTCTCGGGGAGCTGGCCGTACGGCGGCTTCGCCTGGGGGCGCGTCGGCCTGTCGCAGTCGCAGGGGCCGTTCACGCACCTCGCCGCGTACGTGGGCGTGCTCGGCGTGACGTTCGTGGTCGTCTACTGCGTGGCGGTGGTCGTGTCGCTCGCCCTCGTGTCCCCGCGGGCACAGGGCGCGACCCTGCGGCTGCCGGTCCGGGTCGCGACCGCCGGTCTGCTCGTCGCCGCGGTGCTCGCGGTGCCGGCCTGGCCGACCGCGACCTCCGGAACCATCCGCGTCGAGTCCGTGCAGGGCAACGGGCCGGCCGGGTACTTCGACCGTGCTGCGCCGGGCGAGGTCCTGGCGGCACAGGTCGCGGCGACCGACGTCGAGGCGAAGGACGTCGACCTCGTCGTCTGGCCCGAGGCCTCGGCGGAGTTCGACCCGCGCCAGCAGCCCGTGATCGCTTCGTCCCTCGACGCCGTCGTCGACTCGGTCGGTGCGCCGCTGGTCGCCGGAGCCATCACGCAGACCCCGTCCGGTGTGCTGCACAACACCTCGTTCGTGTGGACGGCCGATGGCTGGCAGTCGTCCTACGACAAGAAGCGACCGGTGCCCTTCGGCGAGTACGTGCCGGACCGCTGGTTCTTCTCGAAGCTCGCGCCGTCGCTGATCGGCTTGCTGCAGCGCGACTACACGCCGGGGACGAAGCCGAACGTCCTGCCGGTGGCGGGGATCCGGGCGGGCATCGCGATCTGCTTCGACATCGTCGACGACGGGCTGACCCGCGACATGGTGCGTGGGGGAGCGCAGGTGATCCTCGCGCAGACGAACAACGCGGACTTCTCCGGCACCGACGAGAACCTGCAGCAGCTCGAGATCGCACGGATGCGGGCGATCGAGACCGGCCGGTCCCTCGTCAACATCTCGACCGTCGGCGCTTCCCAGGTCATCGACCCGTCCGGCCGCACGATCGACCGGGTCCCGGAGTACACCGCGACCTCGATGGTCACCGACGTGCCGCTCGGCACCTCGACCACGCCGGCGTCGCTGGCGTCGGGATCGATCGTCCTCGTGCTCACGCTCGGTGGGCTGCTCGTGCTGCTGGCCTGCGCGCCGTGGGGACGCCGGAACCGCTCCTGAACCGCCGCCGCGTCCCGGTGCTCCCGACGCCGTGATCCGGTGCAGCAGGGGCACGCACTGGGAACGGACTGTGAATGCGCCCAGTCGGGAACGACGGCGCGTGGGACAGTGTTGTGGAGGGCAGACGAGCGAGAGGAGCACACACATGGCTGATCGGAGTCTCCGCGGCATGCGGCTCGGGAGTCAGAGCCTCCAGAGCGAAGAGGGCGTCGAGCTCTCGGACCGCAAGCGCGCGGTCTACCAGACCGATTCGGGGGAGACCTTCGACATCGTCTTCTCCGCTGACGCAGACGTGCCCCAGACCTGGTCGGAGCCACGCTCCGGCCGCGAAGGACGTCTGCTCGGTGACGACGGCATCCCCGTCGAGGTCGCAGCAGAGGACGTCAAGGCGCCCCGAACCCACTGGGACATGCTGCTCGAGCGTCGCTCGCGCGAGGAACTCGAGGAGCTCCTCGAGGAGCGCCTGCAGGTCCTCCGTGCACGACGCGGTGCCTGACACCACCACCTGACGAACGACGATGCCCGCCCCGGTTCCCCGGGGCGGGCATCGTCGTTCGTGGTGGTGCCGGTCAGCGCCGTCCGGAGCCGTCGCTCGTGCGGTGCCCCGACGCTTCGTCGTTCGGGTGCTGCGCGGCGTCGGACTGCGGAGCCGGTGTGTCGTCGACCTTCTTGGCGGTCGCGTCGTCGGCGGCCGCGAGGTGCGCGTCGACGCTCCGGTTCGACTCGGCCAGCCGGGCGTCGAGGTCGGACTCGGGGACGATGTCCGCCGCGGTGGCGTCCGCGCGCGGCATCGAGGCGCCGGCCGAGTCGGCGGCCGCGGTGTTCGCCAGGCTCTCGTTCGCGAGCTTGGAGATGCGGGAGAGGAAGTCCCCACCCGTGCCGGCGCCGGCGACCGGGCCGCTGCCGTTCCGTCCGCCCGAGAAGCCCTTCGCGATGCCGGACAGTGCCTCGGTGAACTCGCTCGGGATCATCCAGAGCTTGTTCGCGGTGCCCTCGGCGATCTTGGGCAGCATCTGCAGGTACTGGTACGACAGCAGCTTGTCGTCCGGGTCGCCGGTGTGGATGGCCTCGAACACCGTGGCGATCGCGGACGCCTCACCCTCGGCGCGGAGCACCTGGGCCTTCGCGTCACCCTCTGCGGCGAGGATGGCGGCCTGCCGCTGCCCCTCGGCCTCGAGGATCTGGGACTGCTTGGTGCCCTCGGCCTGGAGGATCGCGGCACGACGGCTCCGCTCGGCACGCAGCTGCTGCTCCATGGCGTCCTGGATGGACACGGGCGGCTCGATCGCCTTGAGCTCGACACGGCCGACGCGGATGCCCCACTTGCCGGTCGCCTCGTCGAGGACGACACGGAGCTGACCGTTGATGTTGTCGCGGCTGGTCAGGGCCTCTTCGAGGTTGAGGCCACCGACGACGTTGCGGAGCGTGGTGGTGGTGAGCTGTTCGACCGCGCCCAGGTAGTTGGCGATCTCGTAGGTCGCCGCACGGGCGTCGGTGACCTGGAAGTAGACCACGGTGTCGATGGAGACCACGAGGTTGTCCTCGGTGATCACCGGCTGCGGCGGGAAGGACACGACCTGCTCGCGCATGTCGAGCAGCGGACGCAGACGGTCGATGAACGGCACGAGCAGGTTCAGGCCCGGCGAGAGCGTCTTGTGGTACTTGCCGAGGCGTTCGACGATGCCGGCGGTGGCCTGCGGGACGATGCGGATCGCCTTCGCCAGGACGACGATCACGAAGATGACGACGACGAGGATCAGGACGAGCAGTGCGATCGTCCCGGGTGTGATGGTCACGAGGTGGCCCTTTCTGCGAGGCGCACGACCGCGGTCGACCCCTCGATCGACTCGACGACCACGGGGGTGCCGAGTGGCGGTGTGCGATCGATGGCGCCCACGGCGAACCGTGCGCTCCAGGTCTCGCCGTTGGCCAGGCGGACCTGGCCGGGAGCAGAGGATGTGAACGCGACGGCGACGGTGCCGGGGAGCCCGATGAGCCCCTCGATGTTCGTGCGGTGCGGGTCGGCGCCGCGGCCGAGCATCAGCAGCAGACGCGGTCGGACGAGCGAGAGCAGCACGAGCGCGAGCACGGCCGAGATGATGGCCGACAGCCACCACGGTGCGCCGAGCAGTGCGGCGATCAACCCGCCGGCGGCTCCGGCCGCGAGCATGATGAAGATGAAGTCGAGGGTGAAGATCTCGACCACTCCCAGCAGCAACACCAGTCCGATCCAGACGATGGTCTGGATCCAATCGATTCCGTTCACGCGATCTCCCTCCCTCGGTCGCGCGCCGTGGCTCGCAGCGTCGCGACGGCCGGTACAACTCCGTTCAACATATCAGGAGGGTCCGACGGTCGTGCAGGCGATTGGTAGGCTCGGTGCGGCCGACCGGCCGGAACCCGACCTGGAGAACACACGACTGTGAGCAACCCCCTCGCCCCCGGATCCCTCACCGACACGCGCGCCGTCGTCACCGGCTCGTCGCGCGGCATCGGCGCCGACACCGTCGGGTACCTGGCCGAGGCCGGCGCCAAGGTCGTCGTGAACTACCGCAACAAGGCCAAGCGCGCCGAGCAGATCGCCGAGAAGGTCGTCGCGGCCGGCGGCTCCGCCCTGGCCGTCGGCGCGGACCTGACCGACCACGAGTCCGTGCAGGCACTCGTCGACACCGTCGTGCAGGAGTGGGGCGGCATCGACCTGCTGGTCCTGAACGCCTCGGGCGGCATGGAGTCCGGCCTCGGCGAGGACTACGCGCTCCGCCTGAACCGCGACGCCCAGGTCGACATGCTCCAGACCGCCGTGCCGCACATGCCCGCCGGCTCCCGCGTCGTGTTCGTCACGAGCCACCAGGCCCACTTCGTCGAGACCGCCGAGACGATGGACGAGTACGTCCCCGTCGCGAAGAGCAAGCGCGCCGGCGAACTCGCCCTCCGCGAGCTCATCCCGCAGCTCGAGGCCGCCGGCATCGAGTTCGTCGTCGTCTCGGGCGACATGATCGAGGGCACGATCACCGCGACCCTGCTGAACCGCCTGAACCCGGGCGCGATCGAGGGCCGCCGGCAGGAGGTCGGCAAGCTCTACAGCGTGTCGGAGTTCGCCGCCGAGATCGCCCTCGCCGCGATCGAGCCGATCCCCGCAGACCACACCAAGCTCGTCGGCGACGTCAGCGGCTTCGTCGGCTAGCGTCGGGCGGGTGACCGCCAAGCCCGGCCTGCGCCGAACCTCCCGCATCATCCTGCTCGACCCCGAGGGTCGCGTGTTCCT
This sequence comes from Curtobacterium sp. JUb34, assembly GCF_003755065.1. NCBI lineage: Bacteria > Bacillati > Actinomycetota > Actinomycetes > Micrococcales > Microbacteriaceae > Curtobacterium > Curtobacterium sp. JUb34. The sequence goes on from NZ_RJVH01000002.1 coordinate 412,566, forward strand.
GATGGACACGAACTCGCCGTCCTCCGACGGCGCGCACCGGTGGATCACGCCGGGTGGCGGGGTCGACCCCGGCGAGGACCACCGCGACGCCGCGATCCGCGAGCTGCGCGAGGAGACCGGCATCGTCATCGACGACCCGGGTGAGCCGGTGTGGTCGTGGGACTTCACCGTCGAGTGGGACCTCGCCGACCACGACCGTGGCCACAGCGAGTTCTACGTCGTGCGCACGCCGGGTTTCGAGCTGTCGGACGCCGAGTGGACGGACGACGAACGGGTCGACATCCTGGCGTCACGGTGGTGGACGGCCGACGAGCTCGACGCCACCGACGAGGTCTTCGAACCGGCCGAGCTGCCGGACCTGGTCCGCCGCTTCACCTCCGCCTGAGCCGTTCCCCACCGGCGCCGTGTCCGGTCGCGTGCGCTGCACGGTGCCGTGTCCGTCGGTTGGTGCAGGGTTGGTGGCGTGGTGCGCGCTTGTGGCGCTGGACGGTGCGCGTGACCGCGCACGGGGTGAGAAAGTGCGCACGGTGCTGACGGGAGGCGCGGTGCGGGCCCGACCCGTGCCTCCCGTGCGGTGGTGGGTTGTTTCCAATGCACGGTGCCGTGTCCCGTTGGTCGGTGCAGGGTTGGTGGCGTGGTGCGCGCTTGTGGCGCTGCACGGTGCGCGGAACCGCGCACGGGGTGAGACAGTGCGCACGGGGTGAGAAAGTGCGCACGGTGCTGGGTCTGCTGGTGGGGGCCGGGGCGCCTTGTCGGTGTCGGTACCCGTCGGTACGCTGATCGACATGCACATCAGTTCCGGTGACGTCACCGCCCCGAGCCTGATCGTGCACGCCGCCGACGGCCACGACCGCATCCGCGTGCGCGGCGCCCGCGCGAACAACCTGCGGGGCATCGACGTCGACCTGCCCAAGCGTCGGCTGACGGTCTTCACCGGGGTGTCCGGCTCCGGCAAGAGCTCGCTCGTGTTCGGCACCGTCGCCGCCGAGTCGCAGCGGATGATCAACGAGACGTACAGCGCCTTCGTGCAGGGCTTCATGCCGTCGCTCGCACGCCCGGACGTCGACCTGCTCGACGGCCTGACCACCGCGATCGTCGTCGACCAGGAGCGCATCGGCGCCGATCCGCGGTCGACCGTCGGCACCGCCACCGACGCGAACGCGATGCTGCGGGTCCTGTTCAGCCGTCTGGGCGACCCGCACGTCGGCGGTCCGAACGCGTTCTCGTTCAACCTGGCGACGGTCACCGCCGGGGGAGCGATCACGGTGCAGAAGGGCAAGGACGCCAAGGCCGAGAAGGTCTCGTTCACCAGACTCGGCGGCATGTGCGCCGACTGCGAGGGCCGCGGGCTCGTGAACGACATCGACCTGACGCAGCTGTTCGACGACGCGAAGGCGCTCGGCGACGGGGCGATCACGATCCCCGGCTACGGCACCGACGGGTGGAACGTCCGCATGTACGCCGAGTCCGGGTACTTCGACAAGGACACCCCGATCCGCGACTTCACCGAGCAGGAGCGCGCCGACTTCCTGTACCGCGAGCCCACCAAGCAGAAGATCGCCGGCATCAACATGACGTACGAGGGGCTCGTGCCCCGGGTGCGGCGCTCGTTCCTGCAGAAGGACCGCGAGGCGATGCAGCCGCACATCCGCGCCTTCGTGGACCGCGCGGTGACCTTCACGACGTGCCCGGCGTGCGGCGGCACCCGGCTGAACGACGTCGCTCGCTCCTCGAAGATCGGTGGCAAGAGCATCGCCGACGTCTGCTCGATGCAGATCACCGACGTCGTCCCGTGGCTGCGGGCGATCGACGATCCGGGTGTCGCGCCGCTGCTCGACGGCCTCCGCGACCTGCTCGAGTCGTTCGTCGAGATCGGTCTCGGCTACCTCTCGCTCGACCGACCCACCGGCACGCTGTCCGGGGGAGAGGGGCAGCGGGTCAAGATGGTGAAGCACCTCGGCTCGTCGCTCAGCGACGTGACCTACGTCTTCGACGAACCGAGCACCGGCCTGCACCCGCACGACATCGAGCGGATGAACGGCCTGCTGCTGCGGCTGCGCGACAAGGGCAACACCGTGCTGGTCGTCGAGCACAAGCCCGAGGTGATCGCGATCGCCGACCACGTCGTCGACCTCGGCCCGGGCGCTGGCTCCGGCGGGGGGACACTCTGCTACCAGGGACCCGTCGACGGGTTGCGGGGGAGCGGGACCATCACCGGTCAGCACCTCGACGACCGCGTCTCGGTGAAGGCCGACGTCCGCCGGTCCGACGGGGCGATCGCGATCCGCGGTGCCTCGGCCCACAACCTGCAGGACGTCGACGTGGACGTCCCCACCGGGGTGCTCACCGTCGTGACGGGCGTCGCCGGGTCCGGCAAGAGCACGCTCATCCACGGGTCGCTCGCGCAGCGCGACGGTGTCGTCGCCATCGACCAGAGCGGCATCCGCGGATCCCGGCGCAGCAACCCGGCCACGTACACCGGGCTGCTCGAGCCCATCCGCAAGGCGTTCGCGAAGGCCAACGGCGTCAAGCCCGCGCTGTTCAGTGCGAACTCCGAGGGCGCGTGCTCCGCGTGCAACGGTGCCGGCGTCGTCTACAGCGACCTGGGGATGATGGCGGGCATCGCCACCCCGTGCGTGGAGTGCGACGGGAAGCGGTTCGACCAGTCGGTGCTCGGCTACCACCTCGGCGGCAAGGACATCAGCCAGGTGCTGGGCATGTCCGTCATCGATGCCGTGGCGTTCTTCTCCGACGGCCCCGCGAAGCTCCCAGCGGCGCACACGATCCTGTCGCGTCTGGCCGACGTCGGTCTCGGGTACCTGACGATCGGGCAGCCGCTCACGACGCTGTCCGGCGGGGAGCGTCAGCGGCTGAAGCTCGCGACGCACCTCGGTGAGCCGGGTGGCATCGTGGTCCTCGACGAACCGACGACCGGACTGCACCTGGCGGACGTCGCCCAGCTGCTCGGCCTGCTGGACCGCCTGGTCGACTCGGGCAAGACCGTCGTGGTGATCGAGCACCACCAGGCGGTGATGGCCCACGCGGACTGGATCATCGACCTCGGGCCCGGCGCGGGGCACGACGGCGGTCGGATCGTGTTCGAGGGGACACCCGCCGAGCTCGTCGCAGCCCGCTCGACCCTGACCGGACAGCACCTCGCCACCTACGTCGGCGCCTGAGGCAGGGGACAGGTTCGCCGACGGAACCTGAACGTTGCCGGTGCAGTTCGGATAGCGTCTGATCGACGCTCACGATCGGCTGCCCGGCCTGGATCGGCGTCCTGATCAGAAGGAGCCCCACCATGTCCAACCCCGGGAACGCACCCGCGCAGTCGAACACCTTCGCCATCGTCTCCCTGGTGCTCGGCATCATCGGGACCGTCGGCGGCATCTTCATCGCCATCATCGGCGTGGTCGCAGGCATCGTCGGGCTGGTGCTCGGCATCCTCGCGCGCAAGCGCGGTGGCAGCCGGGGGATGATCCTCGCCGGCATCATCCTCTCCGTGGTCGCGATCGTCGTCGGGATCATCGGGTACATCGCCACCGCGGTCTTCCTGACGCAGTCGTGAGGCCCGGCCTGCCAGGCGGGCCCAGATCGTGAGCAGCAATGGTCGAGTCCATCCGATGGACTCGACCATTGCTGCTCACCAGACGTCTCCGGCGAACCGCTGGCGCGTGTTCAGGATCTCGGGCGTAGCGTCCGGCGCATGAGCTACAGCCAGCCCGACCCAGCCGAAGAGACCACCCAGAGCGAGACGCCGGAGCAGCCGGACACCGACCAGGCCGACCTGCACGAGCAGGGCGACGAGTCGGCCGCGCTCGAGATCGACAAGGACGACGTCCCGCACGAGTCGGCGGACTGAGGTCGTCTCCGGACGAAGTCGTTCCGTGAGCAGAAGAGGTCGGATCCCGAACGGGGACCCGACCTCTTCTGCTCATCTTGCGGGCTTGGCCACGCGCCGATAATGCATATTATGTCAACTCAGGTGTCACGAGGTGACCCCCGGACGCTCCCCGCACGCCGGGTGCGACGCCGATCAGAAGACCGCCACCGTCATCCCGGCCGACGTGGCTGGACGGTCCATCGCCACGATGGCGTCCGGCAGATCGTCGAAGCCGATGGTCCGGCCAATCGATTCGTCGGGACGCAGCGTGCCCGTGACGACGTCGGCGAGCATGGCGGCGTACTCCCCGACCGAGATCCCGTGGCTGCCGAGTAGTTCGAGCTCGTCGGCGATCACACGCCCCATCGGGATGGCCGGTTCGGCTTCGTCGTCGAGCAGCAGGCCGACCTGCACGTGACGGCCCCGCGGGCGCAGGGACGCCACCGCTGCGACGGACGTCGCGCGGCTGCCGAACGCGTCCACCGAGACGTGTGCTCCGCCGTCGGTCCGGGCGCGGATCGCTGCGACGGCCTCCGTGTCCATCGGCACCGAGACGGCGCCGAGTGTCGCAGCACGTTCGAGCGCCGCCGGTGAGACGTCCACCGCGATCACCCGGGCACCCGCAGCGACCGCGACGATGATCGTCGACAGGCCGACGCCCCCGCAGCCGAACACGACCACCCACTCCCCTGCTGTGACCCGACCTCGGGCGTGCAGTGCGTGGTACGCCGTGCCGAACCGGCAACCGAGTGCCGCGGCCTCGGCGAACCCCACGGCGTCGGGCAGTTCGACCACGTTGACGTCGGCGTGCGGGATGACGACCGACTCGGCGTAGGACCCGGGCAGGGTGAACCCCGGTTGCTGCTGACGCGTGCACACCTGGGTGGCGTTGTCGACGCACTCGGGGCACGTCCCGCAGGCGAACACGAAGGGCGCGGTCACGCGGTCACCGAGCGATACCCGGGTCACCGACGACCCGACGGCCGTGACGACACCGGCGAACTCGTGCCCGGGGACGTGCGGCAGCGAGACGGAGTCGTCGTGCCCCTTCCAGGCGTGCCAGTCGCTGCGGCACACCCCGGTGGCGGCGACCCGGACGAGGACCCCGTGGTCCGGCGCCACGGGATCGGGCAGGTCGACGATCGACGGGGCGGATCCGAAGTGGTCGTACTGGACTGCGCGCATCCCGCCATCGTCCCAGACGGTGCCGTCGTGTTGTCCACAGACGACGGATTGGCCGTTGCCCGCGGCGGGCGACCGCCGGTTCACTGGTGCGATGGACGAATCGACCGCGCTGCACTTCTCCGCCGACCCCGCCGACCTCGACGTCGACCGCGTGCACCGCTGGCTCAGCGAGCAGTCCTACTGGGCGCGGGGTCGCAGTCGAGCCACCCAGGACGCGATCATCGCCGGGTCCCGCAACTTCGGCGTGTACGACACCGCGACGGGTGCGCAGCTCGGGTACGCCCGGGTGATCACCGATGGGGCGACGTTCGGATGGCTGGCCGACGTGTTCGTCGATCCCGACGCTCGTGGCCGCGGCGTCGGCGTCGCCCTCGTGCAGGGCGTGACCGAGGCGATCGAGCCGCTCGGCCTCAAGCGGTTCGCGCTCTTCACGGCCGACGCCCACGGCCTGTACGAACGGTTCGGGTTCCGTCCGGTCCCCGACCCGGAGGGCTGGATGATGCGCCCCGGGCCGGGGTTCGGTGGCGATGTGCCCGACTGAAGCGGATGCCGCGACCGTCCGCGCCCAGCGCGCGTCAGTACTCGATACGGCCGTCCCGGTTGTGGAACTCCCCCGTGGGCCCGTCCGGCCCGACCATGGCGAGCGCGACGGTCGCGTCGGTGCCCTCGGTGATCGTCTGGTGCCCGCCGAAGCCGTTGAACTCGGTGGCGGTGTAGCCGGGGTCGCTGACGTTGATCCGGAACCCCGGCAGGTTCTTCGCGTACTGCACGGTCAACGCGATCACCGCGGCCTTCGACGCGGCGTAGGGCACAGCGGGCACCGGGTACTCGTCGTGGCCGGGGGTCGTCAGCCAGCGGGCGAAGCCGACGCCCGAGGCGACGTTCACGATCACCGGGTTGTCGGACCGCCGCAGGAGCGGGAGCGCCGCCTGCGTGACCCGGACGATGCCGGTGACGTTGGTGTCGAGCACCGCCGACATGGCCGCGGCGTCGAGGTCGTCGACGCCGAACGACGTCCCGAGGATGCCGGCGTTGTTCACGAGCACGTCGAGGGCTGGGATGGTGGCGATCGCGGCGTCGATGCTGTCCTGGTCGGTCACGTCGAGCTGGACGACGTGGGCGCCGAGCGCCCGTGCTTCGTCGCCCGAGGCGGGGTCGCGCATGCCGGCGTACACGGTGTGGCCGGCGTCCACCAGGCGGCGGACGGTCTCGAGTCCGAGGCTGCGGTTGGCTCCGGTGATGAGTGTCGTTGTCATGCCCCCACTCTCCGCCCCTGCGGCTGACTCCCCCAGGCACCGTGCGACGGTGGGACCACCAGTACCAGGAAGGACAGGAGGCGCGGGGCGAGGATGGTGGACATGAGCGAGTTCGCGAGTGTGTTGCGTTCCTGGCGCGACCGGGTCCGTCCCGAAGAGGTCGGCCTGCCGGCCGGGCCCGGCCGGCGGACCCCGGGTCTCCGACGCGAGGAGCTCGCGGCGCTCGCGGGGGTGAGCGTCGACTACGTCGTCCGGCTCGAGCAGGGCCGCGCGCTGAACCCCTCACCCCAGTTGCTCGGCGCCCTCGCCACAGCGCTCCGGCTCACGGCGGCGGAGCGGGACCACCTGTGCCGGGTCGCCGGAGTCGCTCCCCCGTCGCTCCAGGTCGTTCCCCGGCACATCACACCCGGGGTGCAGCGCCTCGTCGACCGACTCGGCGACATCCCGATCGCGGTCTTCACGGCGACGCACGACATCGTCCTGTGGAACGACCTGTGGGCGGCGTTGAACGGCGACCCCTCGCGGGCGGTCGGGATCGAGCGGAACCTGGTGTGGCGGCACTTCATGCACGCACACGACGGTGTCGAGTGGGACGACGAACACCAGGAGGAGTTCTCGAGCGACCTCGCAGCGGACCTCCGGCAGGCATCCGGCCGCTACCCCGCCGACCGCGACCTGGCCGAGCTCGTCGCGCGGCTCCGCCGGGAGTCACCCGAGTTCGAACGTCGCTGGGACACCGGTCGCATCGCCGAGCACCGGGCGAGCCGCAAGCAGGTGCACACACCCGTCGGACCCATCGAGATCGACTGCGACGTGCTGACCGTGCCGGGCGGCGACCTGCGGATCGTCGTCTACACCGCGGTCCCCGGCACCGAGGACGCCGCCAAGCTCGACCTGCTGCGCGTCACCGGCCTCCAGCAGTTCACACCGGCACCGTGAGCACGGAACGGACCCCGGTGCCCTCGTCGCCCCAGGTGCTGATCGGTACGGTGCTCGGATGGTCCCGCTGAACCTCCCGGTCATCTCGTGCAGCCTCGATCCGACCAGTGCGAGCCGCCGCCTCGCCGAGCAGACAGCGCAGCTCCTCACCGACGGCGGGCACGCATCGACGGTCATCGACCTCGCCCGCGTGGCACTGCCGCCCTTCGACAACGACCAGGTGTTCAGCAGCGGAGCGTTCGAGGTGCTGCACCGCGAGATCCAGGAGTCGGACGGCGTGGTGCTGGCGTTCCCGGTCTACAACTGGGCTCCGTCGTCCGCCGTCAAGTCGCTCATCGAAGCCACCGGTGCGACCGGTGAGGGCCGCCGCGCAGCGTGGTTCGACAAGGTCGTCACCTTGGTGTGCGCTGCGGGCCTCCCCCACAGCTACATGGCGACGGGCGCCCTGGCGCAGTCGCTCATGCTCGACTTCAAGTGCGTCGTCAACCCGTACACGGCCTACGTCTCCGAGCGGGACTGGGAGGGCACGGCGCTCAACGCCGATCGCGCCGCCCGACTGGGCAAGACCATCGACGTCCACGCGGAGCTGGCCGGCCTGCTCCGGGGCCGGACCTTCACATCAGACTGGGAGGTGTGAGGTCCGACCTGCTGCGCCGTCCGGTGACGGACCCTGGTCCGGACAGTCCCTACGGTGGTGGGATGCGTTCGCTCGTGAAACTCGATGACTGGTCCCCGTCCGACGTCCGTGCGGTCTTCGACCTGGCTGACGCGTTCGTCGCGGGTCGAGGGCCCACCACGGAGGGTGCCGCGGCGATGTTCTTCCCGCCGACGAGTCTGCGCACCAGGGTGACCTTCGAGCGGGGCGCTTCGTCGATGGGGCTCGAACCGATCGTGTTCCCGGACACGACGCTCGACAAGCCGGAAGCGCTGGCAGACGTCGCCCGGTACCTCGACAACTGGGTCGACATCGTCGTGGTGCGCCATCAGGACCTCGCCGTGGTCGCGGCGCTGGCGGCGGCTCGTGCGGTACCCGTCGTGAACGCGATGACGGACGACAACCACCCGTGCGAGGTGCTGTCCGACCTCTACGCCCTGCAGCAGCAGCGGGGGGACATCGCGTCGCTCCGCTTCCTCTTCGTGGGTGCTGACGGCAACATCGCCAGGGCATGGCAGGAAGCCGCTCGCGTCCTGCAGCTCGATCTGGTCCAGTGCTGCCCGCCCGAGCTCGCGACCCCGGGAGCCGGGTGGACCGACGACCTCGAGGCTGCTGTGCGGTCGGCGGACGTGATCCTCACGGACGGACCCGGTCCGCACGCCCGGGCCCTCGAGCCGTACCGGATCACGGCCGCGCTGCTCGACCTCGCCCCCGCGGGAGTTCGCTTCGCCCCGTGTCCGCCGTTCGTGCGCGGCCGTGAGGTGAGCGTCGACGCGGTGGAACACCCCGCGTTCGTCGGACACGACTTCAAGGCCGCGCTCCTCCCGGTGCAGCAGGCCGTCATGTCGTTCTGCCTCGGCCTCGGATGACAGGGCGTGCCGATCGGCCAGGGGCCCAGTGAGCGACCCCGTGCTGTGGGTGGCGGCACCGCAGACGGCGGACTAGCTCCCGCTCAGCGCTTCCTCGTCCGCGGCGACGTCCTTCTGCACGGCGAACTGGGTCCGGTGCAGCTCCTCGTACCGCCCGCCCACGGCCAACAGCTCCTCGTGCGTCCCGCGCTCCACGATCGAGCCGTCCTCGACCACGAGGATGAGGTCTGCGCTCCGGATGGTGGAGAGCCGGTGCGCGATCACCATCGCCGTCCGCCCCTCGAGCGCCTCGCTGAGCGCTGCCTGCACGGCGGCCTCGGACGTCGAGTCCAGCGCCGCGGTGGCCTCGTCGAGGATGACGACGCGCGGCTGTGCGAGCAGCAGTCTCGCGATGGTCATCCGCTGGCGCTCACCGCCGGACAGTCGGTAGCCACGCTCCCCGACCATGGTGTCCAGCTGGTCCGGCAGGGACCGGATCAGCGGTTCGAGCCGCGCGCGGCGGACGGCGTCCCACACCTCGTCCTCGGTCGCCTCGGGCCGCGCGAGCCGCAGGTTGGACCGGATGGTCTCGTGGAACAGGTGGCCGTCCTGGGTGACCATGCCCATGGTGTGCCGCATCGAGGCGAACGTGACGTCGCGGACGTCCGCCCCGGCCAGGCGGACGGCTCCGCTGTCGACGTCGTACAGGCGGGAGAGGAGCTGCGCGATCGTGGACTTGCCGGCACCGGAGGTCCCGACGAGCGCGACGGTCTGCCCCGGCTCGATCCGGAAGGAGACACCGTGCAGCACCTCGTCACCGCCGCGGGTGTCCAGCGTGGAGACCTCCTCGAGCGAGGCCAGCGACACCTTGTCGGCGGACGGGTAGGCGAAGCGGACGTCGTCGAACTCGACCGCCACCGGGCCGTCGGGGACGGTGGCGGCGTCGGGCTTCTCCCGGATGAGCGGCTCGAGGTCGAGGACCTCGAAGACGCGCTCGAAGCTGACCACGGCGCTCATGATCTCCACCCGGGCGTTCGCGAGGCTGGTCAGCGGCGCGTACAGGCGGGTGAGCAGGAGGGCCAGCGTCACCACGTCGCCGGTGTTCAGCTGGCCACCGAGTGCGAGGGCACCGCCGACCCCGTAGACGAGCGCGAGGGCGAGGGCGGAGACCAGGGTGAGGGCGGTGACGAAGACGAACTGCAGCAGGGCACTCCGCACCCCGATGTCGCGGACGCGGGCAGCGCGCACCCGGAACTCCTCGGCCTCCTCCTCGGGGCGGCCGAACAGCTTGACGAGGGTGGCGCCGGGCGCGGAGAAGCGCTCGGTCATCTGCGTGCTCATGGCGGCGTTGTGGTCGGCGGCTTCGCGACGCAGCGCGGCGAGGCGGCTGCCCATGCGGCGCGCGGGGACGAGGAAGATCGGGAGCATCACGATCGCCAGGAGCGTCACGAGCCAGGACGTGCTGAGCATGACGGTCAGGGTGAGGATCAGCGCCACGAGGTTCGTGACCACGCCGGACAGCGTGCCGCTGAAGGCCTGCTGCGCGCCGATCACGTCGTTGTTGAGGCGGCTGACGAGCGCGCCGGTCCGTGTGCGCGTGAAGAAGGCGATCGGCATCTTCTGCACGTGGTTGAAGACGGCGGTGCGGAGGTCGAGGATTACGCCCTCGCCGATCCGTGCCGAGAACCAGCGCGTCGCGAGTGACACGGCCGCGTCGCCCAACGCGACCAGGGCGATGACGACCGCGAGCCAGACGATCGTGCTGAGTGCGCCCCGAGCGACGATCACGTCGACCACCCGGCCGGCGAGGACCGGTGTCGCGACCGCGAGGACCGCGCCCACGACGGAGAGCGCGATGAAGACCACCAGCTTGGCCCGGTAGGGCACGGCGAACGTCATGATCCGCCGCACGGACTCGCGTGAGATGCCGTGCTTGCCGTCCTTGGCGGTGGAGATCTTGTACAGCGAGCTCCAGGCCACGCCTTCCATGCTCATGGCAGTCAGGATACGTCGGTCCCCGTGCCCCTCAGACCGCGGTGAACACCAACGACGCGTTCTGTCCACCGAACCCGAACGAGTTGTTCAGCGCGGCACGCACGGTCGCCGTCCGGGCTGCCCCCGCCACCACGTCCAGGTCGATCGCCGGGTCCTGGTGTTCCAGGTTCAGTGTCGGCGGCACGATCCCGGTCTCGAGCGTCCGGACCGTCAGGATCGCCTCGACCGCTCCCGCCGCGCCGAACATGTGCCCGATCGCGCTCTTCGGCGCCGTCACGATCGCGCCGCTGCCCACTGCACGAGCGATGGCGGCAGCCTCACCGACGTCGCCGACCGGGGTCCCGGTGGCGTGCGCGTTGACGTGGTCGATGTCCGTCCCGGTGAGCCCGGCCATCCGGATCCCGGCCGTCATCGCGCGCTCCTGCTCGCTGCCGTCCCCGAGCGGGGCGGTGATGTGGAAGGCGTCCGACGTGATCCCCCACCCGGCGAGCGTGCCGTGCGACCGCTGTGCGCGGGCGGCGGCGTGCGAGGCCCGCTCGAGGACGACGAACCCGGCGCCCTCGCCGAGCACGAACCCGCGGCGGTCGGCGTCGAACGGTCGCGACAGCGTGGCGGGGTCGCCGCCGTCGGGCTTCGCGAGGGCCTGGGACTGCGCGAACGAGGCCATGGTCACCGGGGTGACCGCAGCCTCGGTGCCGCCGGCGATGACGACGTCGGCCTCTCCCGTGACGACGAGGCGCGCTGCGATCGCGATCGCCTCGGCGCCGGACGCGCACGCCGAGACGGTCGTGTAGGCGCCGGCACGGGCACCGTACTCGATGCTGATCTGTGCCGCGGCCCCGTTGGCCATGAGCATCGGGACGGTCCGGGGCGACACCCGGCGGGCGCCCGAGGCCCCGAGCACGTCGTGTGCATCGAGCAACGTCTCCACTCCCCCGATACCGGTCCCGACGACGACGGCCAGACGGTCGCCCGCGACGGCGGGAGCGCCGGCGTCGGCCCAGGCCTCGGCGGCGGCGACGAGGGCGAGCTGCTGACTGCGGTCGAGCCGGTTCGCCCGCACGCGACCGAGTACGGACTCGGCGTCGAGTGCCGCGTCCGCGCCGATCGTGATCGGGACCTGTTCCCAGAGCGGCGCGTCCCGGTGCAGCTCCTGCACACCGGAGCGCCCGGCGACCAGGGCGTCCCACAGCGGCGCGACGCCGTGGCCGAACGGCGAGACGGCGCCGTAGCCGGTGATGGAGATGTCCACGAGTACTCCTTCTTGTACGTTGAACAAGTGGATTTGTACCACGTACAATTCAGAGATGGCAACCACCGACGGCGCCGGGACGACCCGCGGCGCAGCGACCCGGGCGAGGATCCTCGCGGCGACCGCCGGACTCCTCAGCGCAGGGGCAGCCGGTGACGCGGGCGGAGCGAGCACCGCGCGCCACGCCGTCACCGTCAGCGAGATCGCCCGTGCGGCCGGGGTCTACCCGAACCAGATCACGCACCACTACCGCTCGAAGGACCGCCTCGTCCTCGACGCCGCCTTCGCGCTCTTCCTCCGTGACACCACGCGCCTGCAGGCCGCCGGTCGGCGCGCCGGGTCCGCCGACGCGTTCCGTCAGGTGCTCGCGCGCACGGCGCTCGCGATGCCGTCGACGCCGCTCGTCGTGCGCGCGCTGGCCGCCGCCGGTGACGACGACGCCCAGCGCGAGCGCGTGCGACTCCTGCTCGCGGTCCTGTTCCGGCAGTCGGAGCGCTACCTCGAGCGCATCGTTGCCGAGCACAGCTGGACCAGTCCGAGCGGTGTCGGCCGTGATGCCCGGACGTTCTGGAGCGCGGTCTTCGGCGCCACGCTCCTCGCCGACGCGGGCGTCACCGGCGGGCCGTCGGACCTCGACCTCGCAGGAACGGTGTCCATCCGCTGAACACGGGACGGCGAGTGGCGACGCCTACTCGCCGAAGCCGCTCCGCACCAGTTCCGCGAGCGCGTCCACCGCGGCCTGCGCGTCCGCACCGGTCGCCTCGATCGACACGGTCGCCCCCTTCGGCAGCGCGAGCGCCATGATCGCCAGCAGGCTCTTCGCGTCCACGCCGTTCACGCGCACCGCTGCGTCGTACCTGGCCGCCGTCTTGACGAACTCCGCCGCGGGGCGGGCGTGCAGGCCGGTCTCGTTCACCAGTTCGACGCTCTCGGACGCGGCCACGTCGTCGACGCTGGCGGCCCCTTCACCCGGCCCCGTGCCTCCCGGCTGGTCACCGGACGGACGGGAGGCGCTGCTCGCGTCGTCCGCGGACCCTGCGGCGGACGCCGCAGCAGCGAGCACTGCCCCGGCGTCACCACCCGTCTGGGCCGCGACGGCCGCGGCGACCGCGCCCTCGACGAGGGGAGCCTGCGAGACGTGCACGCGTGCGCGGACGTCGTCGTCGAGGAAGTCGAGCGCCGTGTCGGTGGTCAGGTAAGCCGATCCGAGGTCGCACAGGACCACGACGGCGTCGGCGTCCGAGAGCTCCTCGATGCCGGCGGTGATCGCCTCGAACGACGTGCCGATGCCGCCGTCGTCGGTCCCGCCGGCAGCGACGAGCGGTACGTCCGCCGCCATCTGGCGGGCGAGCTCGACCGTGCCGGTGGCGATCGCGGCGCTGTGCGACACGATCAGGATGCCGACGGTCACGCGGCGGCGCCCGTCGTCGCCTCCACCGCGGCACGCAGGATGTACGCGGTCGACTGCGCACCCGGGTCGCGGTGCCCGACCGCGCGTTCGCCGAGGTAGCTCGCACGACCCTTGTGGGCGACGAGCGGTTCGGTGGCCTCGGCGCCCGAGGCGGCGGCGTCGGCCGCGGCGGCGAGCACGGCTGCCGCGTCGGCACCGGCTGCCGCTGCGGCGGTGGCGGCGTCGACCGCCGGGCCCCACGCGTCCACCATCGTCTTGTCGCCGACCGCGGCCTTGCCGCGCGAGACCACGCCGTCGCGGGCTGCGGCGAGCACGGCGACCAGCGTGTCAGCGTCGAGCTCGGACGCGTCGCCGGCGGCCTGGGCTGCCTTCAGGTACGCGGTGCCGAACAGCGGACCGGCGGCACCGCCGACGGTCGAGATGAGCTTGGTCGCGACCGTCTTCAGCACGGCGCCGGGCGTGTCGAACGAGCCGCCGTCGACGGCCTCGAGCACGGCGCGGAAGCCGCGGTCGAGGTTCTCGCCGTGGTCGCCGTCACCGATCTCCCGGTCGAGTGTGACGAGCTCGGCCCGGTGTTCGTCGATCGTCGCGGCGGTGCGACGGACCCAGTCGATGGCCCATGCGGTGTCGAGCGCCAATGCGGTTCCCTTCGTGTGTCCGGCCCGGTGGGCTCGGTGTCGTGGTCGGTGGTCGAGCGGACGGATCCGGCCGCTCAGCGTCCCCAGCGCAGTGCGGGGGTCTCCACCGGTGCGTCCCAGAGTGCCGTGAGTTCGTCGTCGAGCACCGTGACGGTGAGCGAGAACCCCTGCATCTCGAGGGATGTGACGTAGTCGCCCACCAAACTACGCGTGACGTCGTACCCGCGGTCCGTCAGTACCTCGGCGGCGCGTCGGTAGGCGATGTACAGCTCGGAGAGCGGGGTGCCGCCCATGCCGTTCACGAGCAGGAGCAGCTTCGAGCCGGCCGGTGCGTCGAGGTCGGTGAGGATCGGTTCGAGCACGCGGTCGACGAGCTGGTCGGCCGGCGCCATCGGGATGCGCTCGCGACCGGGCTCGCCGTGGATGCCGATGCCGAGCTCGACCTCGTCGTCGGCGAGCGTGAAGGACGGCTCCCCCGCGTGCGGCACGGTGCCGGACGCCAGGGCCAGGCCCATCGACCGCGTGACGTCGTTGACGTGGCGGGCGACCGCGGCGACTGCGTCCAGGTCGTCACCGCGCTCGGCCGCGGCACCGGCGCACTTCTCCACGACGACGGTGCCGGCGACGCCGCGGCGGCCGGCGGTGTAGAGCGAGTCCTGCACGGCGACGTCGTCGTCGACCACGACGGCCTCGACGCGGATGTCGTCCATCTCGGCGAGCTCGGCGGCGGTCTCGAAGTTCAGGACGTCGCCGGTGTAGTTCTTCACGATGTGCAGGACGCCCGCGCCGCCGTCGACGGCCTTGGTGGCCGCGACGATCGGGTCCGGGGTCGGACTCGTGAACACGGGGCCCGGGACGGCGGCGTCGAGCATGCCGTACCCGACGAAGCCCGCGTGCAGCGGCTCGTGTCCGCTGCCGCCGCCGCTGACGATGCCGACCTTGCCGGCGACGGGAGCGTCGGCGCGGTGCAGGTGGATCGGGTCCTCGACCAGGACCACGTGACCGGCGTGTGCCCGGGCGAAGCCCCGGACGGTCTCGTCGACCACGGCCTGCGGGTCGTTGATGAGCTTCTTCATGCGCGTGCCTCCACGGGTACGGGGCCGAACCGAGGCGAACTGCACACCGCCGTCGTCGACCGGAGTGCGCCCAATCTACATCCGACGCCCGGGCGCTCGTTCGTCCGGTTTGCACGTTCGTGCAGCACCACGGGGACGTGTCACCGGCTCGTGATCCCCCGCAGCGCACGGCGCTTGCACGTTCGTGCACGATCGCGGACTTCCCTCAGGAATTCATCGCCCCGTCGTTCTCCGCGTCACTATGCTCGGCCTCAATCACTCAACGGGGAGTGCGGCGCAGCACCACCGGACCCCCACCTCACGCACTGGAGGTCACCGATGGACGACATCGGCGTCAAGTTCCTGTCCGAGCTCGTCGGCACGGCGATGCTCATCATCCTGGGTGGCGGTGTCGTCGCCGCCGTCTCCCTCACGAAGTCGAAGGGCTTCGGCGCAGGCTTCCTCATGGTCACGATCGGTTGGGGCTTCGCGGTCTTCGCCGGCGTCACCGTGTCCTACAAGTCGGGCGGCCAGCTCAACCCGGCCGTCAGCCTCGCCCAGGCCATCCTCGGCAACATCACCGTCGGCGCGATGCTGCTGTTCTGGCTCGCCCAGCTCATCGGCGCGGTCATCGGTGCCGTGATCGTCTGGCTCGCCTACAAGCAGCACTTCGACGAGGAGCCCGACGCGGCCGCCAAGCTCGGCGTCTTCTCCACCGGCCCCGCGATCCGTTCGTACGGCTGGAACCTCGTGACCGAGATCATCGGCACCTTCGTGCTGGTGTTCGTCGTCATCGCCTTCACCAACGGCCAGACCCCGTCGGAGCTCGGCGCGATCCCCGTCGCCTTCCTCGTGATCGCGATCGGTGTCAGCCTCGGTGGCCCGACCGGCTACGCCATCAACCCCGCCCGTGACCTCGGCCCGCGCATCGCGCACGCTTTCCTTCCCATCAAGGGCAAGGGCTCGAGCGACTGGGCCTACGCCTGGGTGCCCGTCGTCGGACCGCTGCTCGGTGGCGCCATCGCCGCCGGCCTGTCCTACGCGCTGCTGCCCGTCGTCAGCTGAACCAACCCAACCCCGGGGTGAGCGGCCCGTCCGCACGGGCCGCTCACCGCACCGAACACCCGTAAGGAGCACCAATGGCCGACTACATCGTCGCCATCGACCAGGGCACGACCTCCACCCGAGCGATCGTCTTCGATCACTCCGGCTCGATCATCTCGACCGGGCAGAAGGAGCACGAGCAGATCTTCCCGCGCGCCGGGTGGGTCGAACACGACCCCGCCGAGATCTGGGACAACACCCGCGAGGTGATCGGTCAGGCACTGTCGCGTGCCGACATCACGCGTCACGACGTCGCCGCCGTGGGCATCACCAACCAGCGCGAGACCGCCGTCGTCTGGGACAAGACCACCGGCAAGCCGATCTACAACGCGATCGTCTGGCAGGACACCCGCACGCAGTCGATCGTCGACAAGCTCGCCGACGGTGACACCGACCGCTACAAGGCCATCGTCGGCCTCCCGCTCGCGACGTACTTCGCCGGCACCAAGATCATGTGGATCCTCGAGAACGTCGAGGGTGCGCGTGAGAAGGCCGAGGCCGGGGACCTGCTCTTCGGCACCACCGACACCTGGGTCCTCTGGAACCTGACCGGTGGCGTCGACGGCGGCGTCCACAAGACCGACGTCACGAACGCGTCCCGCACGCTGTTCATGGACCTCGAGACGCTCCAGTGGCGCGACGACATCCTCGCCGACTTCGGTGTGCCGAAGTCGATGCTCCCCGAGATCGTCAGCTCCTCCGAGGTCTACGGCCACGTCGAGTCGTCCAACCTGCTCCGCGAGGTCCCGATCGCGGGCATCCTCGGCGACCAGCAGGCCGCGACCTTCGGCCAGGCGGCGTTCGACCAGGGCGAGTCGAAGAACACCTACGGCACCGGCAACTTCCTCATCTTCAACACCGGTACCGAGATCGTCCGCTCCGAGAACGGCCTGCTCACCACCGTCGGCTACAAGCTCGGCGACCAGGAGACGCACTACGCACTCGAGGGCTCGATCGCCGTCACGGGTTCGCTCATCCAGTGGCTCCGTGACAACCTCGGTCTCATCGGCAGTGCCCCGGAGGTCGAGGCCCTGGCCAAGACCGTCGAGGACAACGGCGGCGTGTACTTCGTGCCGGCGTTCTCCGGGCTGTTCGCGCCGTACTGGCGTCCGGATGCCCGCGGTGCCATCGTCGGCCTGACCCGCTACGTCAACAAGGGGCACATCGCACGTGCGGCCCTCGAGGCGACGGCGCTGCAGACCCGCGAGGTCCTCGACGCCGTCAACGCCGACTCGGGCGTGGACCTGACGGAGCTCAAGGTGGACGGCGGCATGACCGCCAACAACGAGCTCATGCAGTTCCAGGCAGACATCCTCAACGTGCCGGTGGTGCGTCCGGTCGTCGCCGAGACGACGGCGCTCGGCGCGGCCTACGCGGCCGGTCTCGCGGTCGGCTTCTGGGCCAACCTCGACGAGCTCCGTGCCAACTGGCAGGAGGACAAGCGCTGGGAGCCGCAGCTCGACGCCGCGGAGCGCGAGCGCACGCTCCGCCTCTGGAAGAAGGCCGTCACGAAGACCTTCGACTGGGTCGACGAGGACGTCCAGTAACGACGCGGGTGCACGCTGACCGCGTGCACTGAACGCACCGACGGGAGGCCCGGTGCCGGTTCCTGGAACCGGCACCGGGCCTCCCGTCGCGTTGCGTCTCCCCCGCGTCGGTCGCGGGGTCCGGTCGGCGGGTGGCGGGGTGCTGGGTGGTGGGGTTGTTGCGGGCACGGCACGGTGCGGGTTTGTTCGCCGAGTGCAGCGGTGACCGCCTGGTGCGCGCTCGTGGCGGCGCACCGAGCCGCCAGGCTCGCACCGGGTGACGCACCCCGCACGGTGCGGCTCGCGCGGAAGCGGCACGGGATCGCGGACCGCGCACGATGCGGACTGGAGGCGCGGGGCGGGCCCGCCGCGGGCCTCCCGTCCGGCGCGGGGTTGCCAGCACGGCACGGTGCGGATCCGTTCGCCGGGTGCAGCGGTGACCGCCGGGTGCGCGCTCGTGGCGGCGCACCGAGCCGCCAGGCTCGCACCGGGTGACGCACCCCGCACGGTGCGCGGGGCGGCGTGGACTACGCGGCGGGAGCTTCGCCGACCCAATCAGCCAGCTTGCGGGCGCCGGCGCCGGAGTCGATCGCCTCGGCGGCCACCGCGAGCTGCTCCCGGAACCGCTGCAGGATCGGGCGATCGGACTGTGCCGGGTCCTGCGCGAGCCGGAAGGACACCAGGCCGGCAGCGGCGTTCAGGAGCACGATGTCGCGGACCGGGCCGGTCTCCCCCGCCAGGACGCGGTGCACGACACCGGCGTTGTGCTCCGGGTCGCCACCGAGCAGGTCTTCCGTGCGGGCACGGGCGATGCCGAGGTCACGCGGGTCGAGGTCGTGCTCGGTGATGCGCCCGCCGGTGACCTCCCAGATGTGGCTGTGCCCGGTGGTCGTGAGCTCGTCGAGACCGTCGTCACCGCGGAACACCAGGGCGGTCGCGCCGCGGGTCTGGAACACGCCCGTGATGATCGGCACGAGCTCGAGCTGGGCCACTCCGACGGCGTTGGCCTCGCACCGTGCGGGGTTGACGAGCGGCCCGAGGAAGTTGAAGACCGTCGGCACGCCGATCTCGCGCCGGACCGGCCCGGCGTGGGCGAAGCCGGGGTGGAACGCGTTGGCGAACGCGAAGGTCAGTCCGACACGCCGGAAGGTGTCCGCGACACGCGCGGCGTCCATCGTGAGATCGAGGCCGAGTGCAGCGAGCACGTCGCTCGACCCGGACTTCGAGGAGCTCGCCTTGTTGCCGTGCTTGACGACCGGCACCCCGGCCGCGGCGATGACGATCGCGGCCATCGTCGAGACGTTCACAGTGCCGACGACGTCACCGCCGGTGCCGACGATGTCGAGGGCCATCGGGTCGACGTCCAGCGGAACCGCGGCGTCGAGGATCGCGTCGCGGAACCCGACCACCTCGTCGACGGTCTCGCCCTTCGCCCGGAGGGTCACGGCGAACGCGGCGATCTGCGCTTGAGTGGCGCGCCCGTGCACGATCTCCTCCATGGCCCATGTGGATTGCCTGATCGTCAGGTCCTCGCGCGCCATGAGCGCGCTGATCACTGCAGGCCAAGAGAGTGCGTCAGGCATGGCTCGATCGTAGTGAATTCGAGAGACCCGCCAGTCTCCTGCGAAAACACTGTCGGGGGTTTCGGCCATAATGGAGGACGTGACTAGCACCTCTCTCTCCCGATCCGCCAGCGGTCCGGCCCTGAACAGGCCGAACGCCGTTGCCGTGGGGACGATCGTGTGGCTGGGCAGCGAGGTCATGTTCTTCGCCGGCCTGTTCGCGATCTACTTCACGCTGCGCAGCACGTCCCCCGAGCTCTGGGCGGCCGAAACCTCCAAGCTCGAGGTGCCGTTCGCCTCGGTGAACACGATCATCCTGGTGCTGTCCAGCTTCGCGTGCCAGTTCGCGGTGTTCGCAGCGGAGCGCTTCCAGGTGCACCGCACGAGCTGGAACCCGCGCCACTGGGGCATGACGGAGTGGTTCTTCGTCACCTACGCGATGGGCGCGATCTTCGTCTGCGGCCAGATCTTCGAGTACGCCAACCTCTGGCACGAGGGCGTCACCCTCTCCTCGAGCGCCTACGGCTCGGCCTTCTACATGACGACCGGGTTCCACGGCCTCCACGTCACGGGTGGCCTCATCGCCTTCCTGCTGACGCTCGGCCGCGGCTTCGCCGCGAAGAACTTCGGTCACAAGGAAGCGACCACCGCCATCGTCGTGTCGTACTACTGGCACTTCGTCGACGTCGTGTGGATCTTCCTCTTCGCCGTCATCTACCTTCTCAAGTAGGAACTGGACACCCCCCAGCACATGTTCAACAGAACCAAGTCCAAGAAGGGCCGCCGCTCTCCGATGGCGACCGTCTCGCTCATCGTCGTGGGTCTCATGACCACCGGCGGTGCGTACGCGCTGTTCAGCTCCACGGCGAACGCGGACGACAGCACGACCACCGTCGCAGCGACCAGCCAGTCGAAGGTGAACGAGGGCCAGAAGCTCTTCGCCTCGAACTGCGCGACCTGCCACGGCCTCTCCGCCCAGGGCACGAGCGAGGGTCCGTCCCTCATCGGTGTCGGCGCCGCCTCGGTCGACTTCCAGGTCGGCACCGGCCGCATGCCGATGGCCGCCCAGGGCCCGCAGGCCGAAGAGAAGCCCGCGCAGTTCACGGACGAGCAGGTCGACGCCCTCGCCGAGTACGTCGCCTCGCTGGGCCCCGGCCCGGCCGTCCCCTCGACCGAGCTCACCAACGGTGAGGACGGCGACGCGGCCGAAGGTGCAGAGCTCTTCCGCATCAACTGCGCCATGTGCCACAACGTGGCCGGCGCCGGCGGCGCTCTGACCGAGGGCAAGTACGCCCCGAACCTGTCGACGGTCTCCGGCAAGCACATCTACGAGGCCATGCAGACCGGCCCGCAGAACATGCCGGTCTTCAACGACCTGAACCTCACGCCGGAGCAGAAGGCCGACATCATCACGTACCTCAAGTACGTGCAGGACAACAAGTCGCCCGGCGGGTTCGCACTCGGCTCCCTGGGCCCGGTGGCCGAGGGTCTGTTCATCTGGATCTTCGGACTCGGCGCGGTCGTTGCGATGACCGTCTGGCTGACCGCGAAGTCCAACTGATCGTCCGTGTCGAACGACACTGAAGGGAACACCATGGCAGAGCACGACGACGAGACGCTGAACTCGTCCTCGGCTGTCGAGAAGCACGGCACGACCACCTCCCCCGGGATCGCGGTGCTGCCCACCGACCCGTTCGAGAACCCGGGTGAGCCGCCGCACCGCGCGCGCCGCACCGACGTCGACCCGAAGAAGCAGCGTCTGGCCGAGCGCCAGGTCGCGACCTTCTTCTACCTCTCGATCGTCGGCAGCGTCCTCTCGATCGCGGCCTACGTCGCCTTCCCGATCGACTCGAACGACTTCGGGACGGTCCGCACCGCGAACCTCTTCCTCGGCCTGTCGATCGCCCTCGCACTCATCGCGCTGGGCCTCGGTGCGGTCTACTGGTCGAAGTCGCTCGTCGTCGACCGCGAGATCACCGAGCTCCGCCACGGCACCCGCGGCACCGACGCGACCCGCGCCAAGGCCGTCGAGGCCTTCCAGCTGGCCGACAAGGAGTCCGGCTTCAGCCGACGCAAGCTGATCCGCAACTCGATGATCGGCGCGCTGGCCGCGTTCCCGCTGCCGGGCATCGTCCTGGTCCGCGACCTCGCTCCGGCCGAGGACCCGAACGAGCTCCTGCGCCACACCTTCTGGAAGCAGGGTCTGCGCCTGACGAAGGACCCGACGGGTCTGCCGATCAAGGCCTCCGACGTGACCATCGGTTCGGTGTTCCACGTCATCCCGGACGGCATGCTCGACTCCGAGCACATGCTGGAAGAGAAGGCCAAGGCCTCCGTCCTCCTCATGCGTCTCGACCCGAAGGACCTCAACCCCGCCAAGGGCCACGAGAACTGGGGCTACGACGGCATCGTCGCGTACTCCAAGATCTGCACCCACGTCGGATGCCCGGTCGCGCTCTACGAGCAGCAGACGCACCACCTGCTGTGCCCGTGCCACCAGTCCACCTTCGATGTCTCGAACAACTGCGAGGTCATCTTCGGTCCGGCCGCACGCCCCCTCCCCCAACTTCCGATCGCGATCGACGACGACGGCTACCTGGTTGCCCAGAGCGACTTCCACGAGCCGGTCGGACCGTCCTTCTGGGAGCGTGAACGCTGATGACCAGCACCCCCACCACCACGGCACCGAGCAGCACGGCGAACAAGCCGGCTCCGGAGCGCGGATCCCGCATCATCGGCGGGGTCGCCAACTACATCGACGAGCGCACCAGCATCTCGGGGCTCGTCAAGGAAGTCGGCCGGAAGATCTTCCCGGACCACTGGAGCTTCATGCTCGGCGAGGTGGCGCTGTACAGCTTCGTCGTCGTCCTGCTCTCCGGCACGTTCCTGACGTTCTTCTTCCAGGCCTCCATGGCCGAGGTCGTCTACAACGGCTCGTACGTCCCGCTCAAGGGCGTCGAGATGTCGACGGCCCTGCAGTCCACGCTGGACATCTCGTTCGACATCCGCGGCGGGCTGTTCGTCCGCCAGGTCCACCACTGGGCAGCCCTGCTGTTCGTGGCGTCGATCATGCTGCACATGGCCCGCGTGTTCTTCACCGGTGCGTTCCGCAAGCCGCGTGAGCTCAACTGGGTCTTCGGCTTCCTGCTGTGGGTCCTCGCCATGGGTGAGGGCTTCACCGGCTACTCGCTCCCCGACGACCTGCTCTCCGGCAACGGGCTGCGGATCATCGTCGGCATGATCGAGGGTGTCCCGGTGATCGGCGTCTGGATCGCCTACCTGCTCTTCGGTGGCGAGTTCCCGGGGACCGACATCGTCGGCCGCCTCTACACGCTGCACATCCTGCTGCTGCCGGCGATCCTCGTCGCCGTGCTCGGTGTCCACCTCGTGCTCGTCGTCATCAACAAGCACACCCAGTTCGCCGGACCGGGCAAGACCAACGACAACGTCGTCGGTGTCCCGATCCTCCCGGCGTTCGCCGCCAAGGCCGGTGGGTTCTTCTTCATCGTCGCGGGCATCATCGCCCTCATCGCCTCGATGTTCACGATCAACCCGATCTGGAACTACGGCCCGTACGACCCCTCGCCGGTCTCCGCCGGTACCCAGCCCGACTGGTACATCGGCTTCGCCGACGGCGCACTGCGTCTGGTGCCGCCGCACTGGGAGGTCGTGTGGTTCGGCTACACGGTTTCGTTCAACATCCTGGCGCCGATCGCGGTCCTGGTACTGCTCATCCTCGCGATCCTGCTGTACCCGTTCCTCGAGTCGTGGATCACCGGCGACAAGCGCGAGCACCACATCCTGGACCGCCCGCGCAACGCCCCGACCCGCACGGCGATCGGTGCCGCCGGCATCACGCTCTACGCCAGCCTCTGGGCTGCGGCGTCGTCGGACATCATCGCGACCCACTTCCTGGTGTCGATCGAACACGTGATCCACGTGATCCAGGCCACGACGGTCCTCGGCCCGTTCGTCGCCTTCTGGATCACGAAGCGCGTGTGCCTCGCACTCCAGAAGAAGGACCGCGAGATCGTCCTGCACGGCTACGAGTCCGGTCGCATCGTCCGACTCCCCCACGGTGAGTACATCGAGGTGCACGAGCAGCTCGACGAGTACGAGCGGTGGAAGCTCCTGCAGTTCAACGAGTACAAGCCGCTCATGATCCGCCCAAACGCCAAGGGGCAGATCACCGTGGTCCAGAAGGCCCGTGCGAGTATCTCCCGCTTCTTCTTCGAGGACCGCATCGAACCGGTGTCGAAGGCCGAGCTCGAGGCAGCGCACGCCGCCCACCACGGCCCGGACCTCGCGGGAGGCCACCAGGCTCCGCAGGTCGGCCCCGGGGATCACTGATCCGAGGCACACGAGGAAACCCCCGTCACGATGTGGCGGGGGTTTCGTCATGCGTGGGGCAACACGCCGCCCCCAGTTCACGGCTGGTTCACCGACACGTGCTGGACTCGTCCAGGACGGTGTGGCAACGTGTTGCACCACGCATCCGCCAACGGAATGAGACCCCGATGGACAGCCGGACGGCCGAACACCCCAGGCCGAACCACTTCCTCCTCCACCTCAGCGACACCCACCTCGTCTCCGGCGACGGTGAGCTGTACGGCGGAGTCGACTCCGCCGCACGGCTCACCGAGATCGTCGCGGACATCGAAGCATCCGGAACCCGGCCCGAGGCGATCGTCGTCACGGGCGACGTGGCCGACAAGGGCGAACCGGGCGCCTACGCCCGCGTCCGCGAGATCGTCGAGCCGGCCGCCCGCCGGATCGGCGCGCAGGTCATCTGGGCGATGGGCAACCACGACGAGCGCGGCGCCTTCCGCCAGGAACTCTTCGGCCTCCAGCCCACCGACCGCCCGGTCGACTTCGTCTACGACGTCAACGGTCTGCGGGTCATCACCCTCGACACGAGCGTCCCAGGCCGCCACCACGGTGAGGTCTCCCCCGAGCAGCTCGACTGGCTCGCCGAGGTCCTCTCTGAGGCGGCACCGCACGGCACCATCCTGGCGATGCACCACCCGCCCGTCCCGAGCGTGCAGGACCTGACCGTCCTCGTCGAGCTCCGCGACCAGCAGGCCCTGGCCGAGGTCGTCGAGGGCAGTGACGTCCTGGCCATCATCGCCGGGCACCTGCACTACTCGACGAGCGCGGTCTTCGCGGGCATCCCCGTGTCGGTCGCCAGCGCCACCTGCTACACGCAGGACCTCACCGAGTTCCAGGGCGGCACCCGCGGGCGCGACGGCGCACAGTCGTTCAACCTGGTGCACGTCTACGGTCGCAACGTCGTGCACTCGGTCGTCCCGATCGGGCACTACTCCACGGTCGGTGAACCGGTGTCGGCGGTCGAGACCGAGGCCCGCCTCGCAGCGCACGGCGTCACGATCCCGCCCGCGGTCGAACCGGCTCCGGTCACCTCGAGCATCCCCGTCTTCACGCTCGACTCGGTGCCGGTCTCCCCCATCCACCGGTAGGCCGCCGCACTTCGTGAACAGGAATGGTCGGGTCCCGTCTGGGGACCCGACCATTCCTGTTCACCATGTGCGAGGGGCGTGCGCCCGAGGCGGACGGGAGGCGCGTGGCGGGGCCGATCCGGGCCTCCCGTCCGGCTGTGGTCGCGACCACGGCGCGTGGCCGGGCTCGCAGGCTCGCCCGGAGCGCGTGGCCGGGTCTCGGCGCCGGGCTCGCGGGCTCGCCCGGAGCGCGACAGCAGAACGCTGGCGCGTTCTAGACGCTGTCGCGCTCCCACGGCGCGGGGAAGGGGAAGTAGCGCTCGAGGAAGTCCGTGACGCGCTGCGTGCGCTCCTCGTCGCTGACCTCGGGGAAGCTGCCGTCGTTCAGGCAGAAGAAGTCCGCGTTCCGCTTCTTCAGCAGCTCGTCGAGGGACCGCAGCCCGGACTGCATCGTGGTGTCGATGTAGCGGACGTCCGCGTTCTCCTGCACGATCGCCCGGCCGGTGAGCAACGAGTAGTAGTGGTACAGCGAGTTCGTCACCGAGATGTTCTCGGCGGCGCGGAAGCGCGACGCCGCCGTGGCGCGGAACTCGTCGGCGAACTCGTGCTCCATCTCCGTCATGATCGACGCTCGGAGCGGCGTGGGCGCGTGCTCGAGGTGCCGCGTGGTGACCGCACCGAACCGCTGCTGCAACAGCCGGCGGTTCACGCGCGCCGAGTTCTCGAACCCGCTGCGCGCGGCGTTGTTCACGCCGAGCCCGATGCGGGTGGTGGCGAGGATGAACTTCGTCACCGACCCCGGGCTGAAGAACACCGACGGGTCGACGGTGCGGCCGAAGAACATGTCGTCGTTCGAGTAGATGAAGTGCTCGCTGATGCCCGGGATGTGGTGCAGCTGCGACTCGACGGCCTGGGAGTTGTGCGTCGGCAGCACGGACGGGTCGGCGAAGAACTCCTCGCTGCGCACGATGCGGACCTTGGGGTGGTCGGCGAGCCAGTGCGGCGCGGGCGAGTCGGTGGCGATGTAGATCTGACGGATCCACGGTGCGAACGTGTGCACGGAACGCAGCGCGTACTTCAGCTCGTCGATCTGCCGGAACCGGGCGGGAGCGTCATCGCCCTCGCCCAGGACGGCCGTGGCCTGCGCTGCCTGGCGGGCGCGCTGGTACTCGATGGCGTTGCCGTCGACCCACGAGAAGACGATGTCGATCGGGAAACGGATGTCGGAGACGTGGTCGTCGAACATGTGCTCGACGGTGCGCCAGGTGCGGCCGTAGCGCTCGATGTCGACGAGCACGAACTCCTCGACCGGCAGGCTGCGGCGCATCAGGGCATTCTCGACGGGTGCGAGCACCTCGGTGTCGGTGAGTCGCCAGAACTCGAGCTGGACGCTCGTCTCGGCGCCGTAGCGCAGACGGCCGAGCGGCTCGAGGCGCGGACGGAACACACGCAGCACCGGTTCGTCGACGAGCCCGAGCCCGTCGTCCTGCACGAGCACGGCAGGCTGACCCGGCGGCTTCGCGTAGAAGGGCTCGTTGACGGCGGCGGCCATCACGGCACTCTCCGCACGTTGCCGGTCGCGCTCGTCGATCGCGATGACCGGACGCTCGTCGTTGCCGCGGATGAGCAGGTGGTCGACGTCGGCCTCGGTGAGCGCATCGTCGAGGAACAACAGGTCCTCGATCATCGACTGCTGCGGCGTCAGGTGGCCGTTGAGCAGCGTCAGGCGCCCCTTGCGGACGACGACGTCGGGCCGGTCGAGACCGCCGGAGGACGGTCGAGGGTTCAGCAGAGGACTCTCGGTCACCGGCTCGGTCTCGTCGTTCATCCATGCCCTTCGGGTCGCGCTGCCGGGTCCTGTACCCGACCCTGCGATCCTACCGTCCGCCCGCCCGCTCGGTTCCGCAGGCGGCCGCCCGAGCCGTTCAGGAGGCCCGGGGAGCGTCCGCCTCGCGCGGCACCTTGACGGCGATGCCCATCACGATGAACAGCGCGGCGACCAGGATCTGCAGGGCCGCCCACACCTGACCGGGGATCGGCACCGTGACCAGGGGGTTCCAGCAGACGGCCACGGCGGCCATGAGCAGCGCAGCCCACCACGTCTTCCCGCGGACGGCGAAGACCAGCACGATGAGGGCCAGGACCGTGACGCCCCACCGGGCGAAGACGAATCCGGACGAGTCGATGATCGCCACGCAGGCGAGCAGGACGATCGCGGCGATGAGCGACGGCGCGAGCGCCGGCCGGGTGAACCCGGGGGTCGCACGGGTGCTCGTCGCGCCCGCAGCCGGTCGGACCGGGGCGGCGGGCACGCCGTGCTGCGACGACCCCACCGGGGGTCGCCCCTTGCGGGCAGCCATCAGGCGGGGGCCTCGTCGAGGTCGATGGCGGTGAAGGACCGGGACATGGGTGGGAGACCCCGCACACGCTCGAGCGCGGGGACCAGCTCGCCGAGGTACGCCCGGTAGCCCTCGTCGGTGAGGTGCAGTCCGTCGTCGGTGAAGCGGTCGTCGAGGTGGTCGCCGTCGGCCAGCGCGGGCCAGGCGTCGAGGTACTGCGCGTGGCAGGTCGCGACGAACTGACGCAGGTGCCGGTTCGCCTCCTCGATCTTCGTCGTGTACTCGGCCTGGCGCGGCAGGACGGAGACGAGCAGCAGGCGTACGCCCGGCAGCTCGCGCCGGAGCGTGACGAGGATGGTCTCGACGTTGCGGACGACGTGTTCGGCGCTCGCCCGGTGGTTGCCGAAGTCGTTCGTGCCGATGAGCAGCACGATCACCTCGGGCTGTTCGGCGACGACGGCCTCGAGGCGCGCGAGCACGCCGTCGGTCGTGTCGCCGCTGACGCCCTGGTTCAGCGTGTGCTCGTCGGGGAGCCAGGTGTCCCACGACCCCTGGGCCGTGATGCTGTCGCCCAGGAACAGGACGGGACTGCGTTCCTCGGTCATGCTGCCTCCTCGTTCGCCGGTTCCGGACTCCCATTGTGCTGGGTCCGGTTGCGCTGCGTCGACTCGGTGTTGTCCGACTCGCGCTCGGCGGCCGCGGTGATGCGTTCGACCATGCCGGGGAAGATGATTCCGTGGAAGGGCAGGATCCCGTACCAGTACAGGCGTCCGGGGAGGCCCTGCGGGAAGTAGATCGCCCGCTGGTGGTAGTCGCTGCCGCCCTCGGGGTTCGGGGTGACGGTCATCTCGAGCCAGGCGCGTCCCGGGGACTTGAACTCTGCCCGGAGCCGCAGGTACCGGCCGCGCTCGAGTCGTTCGACGCGCCACCAGTCGAGCGCATCGCCCTGCTCGAGCCGGTCCTGGTCACGGCGCCCACGGCTGAGCCCGACACCGCCGGCGACCTTGTCCATCCAGCCACGCGCGACCCAGGCCAGCGGGAACGAGTACCAGCCGTTCTCGCCGCCGATCGACTCGACGACGCGCCAGACGTCCTCGGCCGAGGCGCTCGAGTGCCGCTTCCGGTCGTCGACGTAGACGGTGTGGCCGGCCCAGTCCGGGTCGTTCGGCATCGGGTCGGCCGAGGCACTCGACAGCGTGGCGCTCCGCCAGCTCGTCTCGACCTGGCCCGAGCGCATCTTGTTCAGGGCGAGGCGGACGGCTCGGCGGTACGAGGTGAGCCCACCCTCGGGCTGCGGCACGACGTCGTCGATGTCGTGCTCGCGCTGGACGCACTCGAACTGCAGCGACTCGATGATCGGGGTCGCGAGCTTGCGCGGGATCGGGGTGACGGCGTTGAACCAGTGCGCCGCGAGTCGCGGGGTGAGCACCGGCAGGACCGTGATGGGGCGCTGCCGGAGCTTCGCCTCGACCGCGTAGCCGTTGAGCATCTGGCCGTAGCGGAGCACGTCCGGACCGCCGATGTCGAAGGTGCGGTTGACGTCTGCTGGGACGTCGAGCGCCGCGACCAGGTAGTAGAGGACGTCGCGCACGGCGATCGGCTGGATGCGGTTGCGCACCCACCGCGGTGCCGGCATCCAGGGCAGGACGTCGGTCAGGTGCCGGATCATCTCGAACGAGGTGCTGCCGGATCCGATGACGACACCCGCCTGGTAGGCGACGGTCGGCACGCCCGATCCGAGCAGGATCTCCCCCACCTCCTTGCGGCTGCGCAGGTGCTTCGACAGGTCGCCGTCGGGGTGCAGCCCGCCCAGGTAGACGAACCGGCTGACACCGGCGCGCTTCGCCTCGTGCGCCATCGTCTCGGCCGCCTGGCGTTCGGCGGACTCGAAGTCGCCGTCGGCGCCCATCGCGTGGGCGAGGTAGTACACGGCCTCGACGCCGTCGACCGCGGCACGGACCGCGTCGGCGTCCTGCAGGTCCCCTTCGGCGATGTCGACGTCGCTGCTCCACGGGACGTCCTGGAGCTTGCGGGGGTTGCGCACGAACACGCGCACGGAGTGTCCGGCTTCGAGGAGACGGGGGACGAGACGACCGCCGATGTACCCGGTGGCGCCGGTGACGAGGACCTGCATGCCCCGAACGCTACGCGGCACGCCTGACGGGTAGGCTTGCCGGGTGGACAACGCAGCCTTCCCCGTCACCGCCGATGCCGTCCGCGGCCTCATCGACCACGCGATCCTGAAGCCCGAGCTCACCCGCTCGGACGTCGACGCCCAGCTCGACGAAGCCGCCGCGTACCGGGTCTTCAGCGTGTGCGTCCGGCCGAGCGACGTGGCGTACGCCGTCGAGCGCCTGCAGGGCACCGGCGTCGGCGTCGGCACGGTCATCGGCTTCCCGCACGGCACCACGTCCACCGCGGCCAAGGTCGCCGAGTCGCTGCAGGCGCTGGCCGACGGTGCCTTCGAGCTCGACATGGTGCAGAACATCGGTGCCGCGAAGTCCGGCGACTGGGAGCGGGTCGAGCAGGACGTCCGCGCGGTGGTCGACGCCGCCGGGTCCACCGTCGTCAAGGTGATCCTCGAGACCGCGTTCCTGACCGACGACGAGATCGTCGCGGCGTCGCGTGCCGCGCAGTCGGCGGGTGCCGCGTTCGTGAAGACCTCCACCGGGTTCGCCGGCGGCGGAGCGACGGCCGAGCACATCGCCCTGATGCGCCGCACCGTCGGTGCCGACACCGGGGTGAAGGCCTCGGGCGGCGTCCGCGGGCTCGACACCCTGCTCGAGATGGTGGACGCGGGAGCGAACCGCATCGGCACGAGCGCCTCCGCACGCATCCTCGACGAAGTCGCGCACCGCGTCGAGACCGGGGTCGCGTCGTCGCATGGCGACGACACCAGCTCCTACTGATCCACCGCGACACGACCTGATCCACCGCACGACGACCTGACCCGACCGACCCACCACCTGCCAGGCCGGGGCCCACCGAACGCGACGACGCGTCCGGGAGCCGCGCCGGGCCTCCAGACCGCCGCATCGGAGCGCGCATGTCCAGCACCGCACCCCAGTCCCCCGCCCTCGCTCTCGCCGTCGACCTCGGCGGCACCAAGGTCGAAGCCGCTCTCGTCACCGACCAGGGCGTCGTCCTGCCGGGCACGCGTTTCCGCAGCCCCACGGGGCCGCAGCGCACGTCCGACGAGCTGCAGGCGGCCGTCGACGAGGTCGTGACGAGCGCGCTCGGCACGGTCCCCGCGGACGCGACCCTGGTCGGCGTCGGCGTCGGCTCGGCCGGCCCCGTCGACGAGGAGCACGGCCTGGTCTCCCCCCTCAACATGCCGGTGTGGCGCGGCCACCCGCTGCGGGACCGCATCGCGGCACTCGTGCCCGAGGGTGTGCCGGTCACGTTGCGCATGGACGGCCTGGCGATCACGCTGGCCGAGCACTGGGTCGGGGCGGCCCAGGGGTACGACCACGTCATGGGCATGATCGTCTCGACGGGCGTCGGCGGCGGCCTCATCCTGCACGGCCGCACCGTCAGCGGCCCGACCGGCAACGCCGGGCACATCGGCCACGTGGAGTGCGGCGGCTACGACGACCCGTGCGCCTGCGGGGGAACCGGCTGCCTCGAAGCGATCGCCAGCGGCCCGAAGACCGTCGCCTGGGCGCAGCGGCAGGGGTTCGCCGGGTCCACGGGCGAAGAGCTGTCGGCGGCGTACGCGGCCGGCGACGAGATCGCGGTCGCGGCGGTCAAGCGCAGCGGCCGGGCCCTCGGCCAGGCGATCGCCGCGGCGACGAGCCTCGTGGACCTCGAGGTCGTGGCGATCGGCGGCGGGTTCTCGCACGTCACGCCGGACCTGTTCGAGTACGCACGCGAAGCGGTGGCGGAGCGCGTCGAGTTCGGGTTCGTGACGAAGGTGCGCATCGTGCCGACGGCGCTGTCGCAGGACGGCCCGCTCATCGGGGCCGCCGCGCTGGTGCACCGAGCCGACGTCCTGCGCTGACGCTGGCGCCGGGGTGTCCGGGGTGTCCGGGGTGTCCGGGGCGTCCGGGGTGTCCGGGGTGTCCGTGCGCTGGGCGTGCGGGTTGTCCGGGTTGTCCGGGCTGTCCACAGGGGGTGTCGGCGGGGCGCCGGTGTCCGGCAGGATGACGAGGTGCCCGGTTCCCGTCCCCTGACCACGGACGACTGGCCCGAGGCGGAACTGCGCGCAGCGGTGCTGGCCGGCGAGCTGGTCCCCGTCGGGCCGTGCTGGGCCTCACCCGCGGCCCCGCAGGACCCGGCGCTCCGAGCGACCGCAGCCGCCTGGGTCCTCGGTGATGCCCGGCTGGTCGCCGCCGGCCGCACCGCGGCGTGGATCTGGGGCGCGACGTCCCGTCCGCCGGACCCGTTCGAGGCGAGCGTCCCGCCGCAGCTGCGCATCGCCGCCGGGCCGGCTCTGCACCTGCGCGAGGTGGCGCTCGAGCCCGTCGACGTGGTCCGGCTGGGATCGGCGCAGACCACGGTGACGACACCGGCGCGCACCGCGGTCGACCTGCTGCGCACGCCCGGACCGACGAACCCGTCACGCATCGACGCGGTCGCCGGGTTGCTCGCGATCGGTGCGGTGACCGGCGACGAGTTGCGGGATCGCCTGAGCGCCCTCGGGACCATCCCGATGGCGCGCCAGGCCGAACGTCGTCTGCGCGCGCTGCTCAGCGAGCGGTGACCGGTTGGACTGTCGGCTCAGCCGTCGGTGACGGGTCTGCCCGTCCGCTCAGCCGGCGCTGACGCGGTAGACGTCGTAGACCGCGTCGATCCGCCGGACGGCGTTCAGCACCCGGTCGAGGTGGATGGTGTCGCCCATCTCGAACACGAAGCGACTGAGCGCGAGCCGGTCGGACGAGGTCGAGACCGTCGCCGACAGGATGTTGACGTGGTGGTCGGTGAGCACCCGGGTGACGTCGCTCAGCAGCCCCGACCGATCGAGGGCCTCGATCTGGATCTGCACGAGGAACACCGACTTCGACGACGGCGCCCACTCGACCTCGATCATCCGGTCCGGCTCGTTCATCAGGGACTTGACGTTCGTGCACGACGACTGGTGCACCGAGACGCCCTGGCCGCGGGTGATGAACCCGACGATCTGGTCGCCCGGCACCGGGGTGCAGCACTTCGCGAGCTTCACCAGGATGTCCGGCGCACCGCGCACCAGCACGCCGCTGTCACTCGTGCGGAGCTGGCGGCTCGTGACCTGGCGGGGGAACGTGAGCTCCGGCTCGTCGGTCTCGGTGTCGCTCTGGACGCTGCCCAGGACCTTCTCGATGACGGACTGGGTCGACACGTGCCCTTCGCCGACCGCGGCGTACAGGGCCGAGACGTCGTCGTACCGCATCGACGAGGCGACCTCGGCGATGGTGTCCTGGCTCATGATGCGCTGGAGCGGCAGGTTCTGCTTGCGCACGGCGCGGGCGATGGCGTCGCGCCCCTGCTCGACCGCCTCTTCGCGACGCTCCTTGGTGAACCACTGCTTGATCTTGTTGCGGGCCCGCGGGCTCTTGACGAACTTGAGCCAGTCCTGCGAAGGGCCGGAGTCGGGGTTCTTCGAGGTGAAGATCTCGACGACGTCACCGCTCGACAGCGAACTCTCGAGCGGCACCAGTCGACCGTTGACCTTGGCGCCCATGGTGCGGTGCCCGACCTCGGTGTGGACCGCGTACGCGAAGTCGACCGGGGTGGCGCCGGCGGGGAGTCCGATGACCTTGCCCTGCGGCGTGAAGACGTAGGTCTCCTTCGCGCCGATCTCGTAGCGGAGGGAGTCGAGGAACTCCCCCGGGTCGCTCGTCTCCGCCTGCCAGTCGGTGATGTGGGCGAGCCACGCCATGTCCTGGTCGTCGGTGGTCGACGAGGTGCCGACGTCGCGGCCGGCAGCGCGCTGCTTGTACTTCCAGTGCGCGGCGACACCGAACTCGGCACGCTGGTGCATCTCGTGCGTGCGGATCTGGATCTCGACGGGGCGCCCCTGCGGCCCGAGCACGCTGGTGTGCAGCGACTGGTACAGGTTGAACTTCGGCGTCGCGATGTAGTCCTTGAACCGGCCGGGCAGCGGCGTCCACCGGGCGTGCACCGAGCCGAGCATCGCGTAGCAGTCGCGCACCGTCGGCACGAGCACCCGGATGCCGACGAGGTCGTAGATCTCGTCGAACTCGCGACCCCGCACGATCATCTTCTGGTAGATCGAGTAGTACTGCTTCGGCCGCCCCATGACCTCGCCGCGGACCTTCGCGGCCTTCAGGTCCTTCTTGAGGGTGCCGATGACGTTCTGGACGAACTGCTCGCGCTTCGGCTGCCGTTCCTTGACCAGGCTGTCGATCTCGACGTAGAGCTTCGGGTGCAGGACCGCGAACGACAGGTCCTCGAGCTCGAGCTTGATCATCTGGATGCCGAGCCGGTGCGCGAGGGGCGCGTAGATCTCGAGCGTCTCCTTCGCCTTGCGGGTGGCGGAGGTGGACTCGACGAAGCCCCAGGTGCGGGCGTTGTGCAGTCGGTCGGCGAGCTTGATGACGAGCACGCGGATGTCCTTCGACATCGCTATGACCATCTTGCGGACGGTCTCGGCCTGGGCGCTGTCGCCGTACTTGACCTTGTCGAGCTTCGTGACGCCGTCGACGAGCATGGCGATCTCGTCGCCGAAGTCGACCTGCAGCTGGTCGAGCTGGTAGTCGGTGTCCTCGACGGTGTCGTGCAGCAGCGCCGCAGCGATCGTGATCGGCCCGATGCCGAGGTCGGCGAGGATCTGGGCGACGGCCACCGGGTGCGTGATGTACGGCTCGCCGGACTTGCGCTTCTGACCGTCGTGCGCGCGCTCGGCGACCGAGTAGGCGCGCTCGATGAGGGTGACGTCGGCCTTCGGGTGGTGCGACCGCACCGTGCGGATCAGGGTGTCCACGGCACCTGCCGGCTGGGCGCGCGAGAACAGGCGCGGGAGCAGCGAGCGGAGGGAACCGAGGTTGCCCGTCGTGTTCGGGCCGAGGGGGCTGGTCGGGCGCTGTGCGGAGCCGGGGCGACTCGGCGCAGACGGCTCTTCGCGGGTGTCCGTCATGATGCGCCTCCCAGGACTCGGTCCGAGAGCTCGATCCGAGCTCGATCCGACAACACTACGCGTGTCCGGTCAGTGCTCGTGACCCGGTTCGCCCTGGGCGTCGCGGACCACCGGGGCGCCGGACTGCTCCCAGGCGACCATGCCGCCGGTCAGGTTGACCGCGGAGACGCCGGACTGCTCGAGGGCTGCGACCACGCGTGACGAACGGGCGCCCGAGTGGCAGACGATGATCGCCGGCTCGTCGCCGCCGTCGATCTCCTGCCACCGGTTCACCAGCTCGGACATCGGCACGAGCGTGGCCTCCGGCGCGTGGACCTCGTCCCACTCCCCCTGCTCGCGGACGTCGAACAGTCGTGCGCCGGACTCCAGTCGACGTCGCGCCTCGGCGACGTCGACCTCGGTGATCTCGATCGGCATCAGACGTCCGCCGTGGCCGCGGCGTCGACCTCGCGCTGGCGCTTGGCCGCCGCTTCGGTCTTCTTCGCGTCGGCCTGCTTGATCTTCGGCTCGTTCTCGCGCAGGTGGGCGTACATCGGCGACGCGATGAAGATCGTCGAGTAGGTCCCGACGATGATGCCGATGAACAGTGCGAGCGAGATGTCGCGGAGGGTCCCCGCGCCGAGCACGTACGACCCGATGAACAGGATCGCCGCGACGGGCAGCAGTGCCACGACCGAGGTGTTGATCGAGCGGACGAGCGTCTGGTTCACCGCGAGGTTCACCGACTGCTTGAAGGTCCGGATCGACTCCTGCGCGGTGTTCTCGCGCACCTTGTCGAAGACCACCACGGTGTCGTAGAGCGAGTAGCCGAGGATCGTCAGGAATCCGATCACGGCCGCGGGCGTGACCTCGAGCCCGACGATGCCGTAGACGCCCGCCGTGATCAGCAGGTCGTGCAGCAGGGCCGCCATCGCCGACAGCGACATCTTCCAGGTGCGGAAGTACAGCGTCATGAACACGGCGGCCAGGGCGAGGAAGATCACCAGACCGCGGATGGCCTGGGCCAGCACGTCGGCACCCCACGTGGCACCGATGAAGGTCGCGGCGACCTGGCTCTCCGGCACGTCGTACGCCTCGGCCAGGGCGTCCTGCACCTCGGTCGTCTGGCGGTCGGTGAGCTGGCCGGTCTGCACGCGGATGCCGTGCGTCCCGAGCTGGGAGACGCGCGGGATCTCGTCCGAGACGACCCGCTCGACGGTGTCGGTCGCGATGCTCTGGTCGGTGTTCTCCACGTCCGAGAGGGTGAACTCGGAGCCGCCGGTGAACTCGATGCCGAGCTGGTACCCGCCGCGCAGCCACGGGGTGGCGAGCGAGATCACGATCATGATGAGCGCGATGAGGTACCAGGTCTTGCGTCGCCCGATGATGTCGTACGACCGCTTGCCCGTGTAGAGGTCGCTGCCGAACTGGCTGAAGCTGGCCATCAGTCGTCCTTCCCGTCCGGCGTCGAGCCGTTGTCGCCGGAGGCCTGCTGGGCCTTCCGCTCCGCGATCGTCTGTCGGCGCTGCGCCTCACCGGCGCTGCGCTGGCGCTTGCCGTCCACCACGGGAGCGCGGAACTGCGCGCGCCCCTTGTAGACCGCTCCGAGCGCCGCCGGGTCGAGCCCGCTGAACCTGTGCCCCTCGCCGAAGAACCGGCTGCGGGAGATGAGCTGCATCATCGGGTGGGTGAAGAGCGCGACCACGACGATGTCGATCAGCGTCGTGAGGAGCAGCGTGAACGCGAAGCCCTTCACGTCGGCGACGGCGAGCACGTACAGGGTGACGGCTGCGAGGAAGTTCACCGCGTCGGACGCCAGGATCGTGCGGAGTGCGCGCTTCCAGCCGGACTCGACCGCGCTCTCGAGGGCACGGCCGTCGCGGAGTTCGTCACGGATGCGTTCGAAGTACACGATGAACGAGTCGGCCGTGATGCCGATCGCGACGATCAGACCCGCCACACCCGCCAAGGACAGGCGGTAGTCGACGCGCCACGACATGATCGCGATGACCAGGTAGGTCAGCACCGCGGCGACCCCGAGTGACAGCACCGTGACGAACGCGAGCGCCCGGTACTGGATGACGGAGTAGATGATCACCAGGCCGAGGCCGATCAGGCCCGCGACGAGACCACCGATGAGCTGCGCCGTTCCGAGCGTCGCCGAGATGTTCTCGTTCGACTGCACCTGGAAGTTGATCGGCAGCGCACCGTACTTGAGCTGGTCGGCGAGCGTCTTCGACGACTCGGCCGTGAACGAACCGGTGATCTGCGCCTTGCCGTTGGTGATGGCGGAGTTCGTGGACGGGGCCGTGATGACCGAGCCGTCGAGCACGATCGCGAACTGGTTCTGCGGCGCCTGCAGCGAGACGAGACGGTTCGTGACGGTGCGGAAGTCCTTCGTGCCCTGTCCGTCGAAGGTCAGGTTGACGGCCCACTGGCCCGTCGAGGTGCCCTGCGAGTCGGTGGCCAGACCCGAGGTGGCGTTGCTGATGTTCGCACCGGAGACCTCGACCGGGCCGAGGATGTACTTCGCGGCACCGTCGGCGTCACAGGTGACGAGGGGCTCGTCGTCCGGAGCGGAGGTGACGTCGTCCGGGGCGGCGCAGTTGTAGTTCGTGTAGAGGTCCTGGAGCGCCGGGGTCACCCAGTTGACGTCGCTGCCGTTCGTCGGCTTCGCGCTCGGCGTCGCCGCGAGCGAGGCGGGCGGCGAGTACGGCGTCGGCGAGGCGGTGGACTTCCCGTCGTCACCGACGGCGGAGTTCGTCGCGGCCTCGGTGAAGAGCACCGGGCGGAACGTCAGCTTCGCGGCCGCCTCGATGCGGTCGATCGTGGCCTTGTCGGGCCGACCGGGGATCGACACGACGATGTTGTTCGCACCCTGCGTGTTGATCTCGGTCTCGGAGACGCCGGTGGCGTTGATGCGCTGGCGGATGATCTCCACCGCCTGCTGCAGCTGCTGCGAGGTGACCGAGTCGCCCTCGGTGTTCTGCGCCGCCAGGGTCAGCTGCGTGCCGCCCTGCAGGTCCAGTGCGAGCTCGGGGACCCAGCTCGCGCCCTGGTACCACTTGTCCGTGTCGTCCTTCGAGCTGCCGGCGAGGATCGACGCGGCGGTGTTCAAGCCGGCGAGGATCGCCATCAGGATCACCAACCAGGTGAGCGAGCGCAGCGCCTTCTTGACGGGTGTCGATCGTGCCACCGGTCGTCTCGTCTTTCTGTTCAGGACCATCGGCACTCAGGCACGACGGCAGAGGGAAGCCGCCGGGTCAGACGACCCGGCGGCCGAGGGCGTCAGTCGTCGGACTTGCGCTTCGTGGCGTCGGTCTCGTCGAGGCGGTCGTTGTCGACCCGCTCGCCGTAGACCGGCTCCCCGTTGAGTTCGGCGACGGGCTTGGCCTCGTCCTCCGGCGTCGCGGTGGTCTCGATGTCCGAGGCGCTGTCGTCGACGACGCGCGACAGGGTCTGACGGTGCACCGTGACGACCGTGCCCGGTGCGATCTCGACGTCGGCGGTGACCTTCTCGTCGTCGACCGAGAGGAGCGTGCCGTACAGGCCGAAGGACAGCATCACGCGAGCACCCGGCACCATCTTGGTGGCGAGCTCGCCCTGCTGCTTCTTGCGCTTGCGGCTGTTGTAGAACATGAAGGCCGCGAACGCCACGACGATGACGATGAGGATGACTTCTTGACCCATGATGCAGTTGCCTTCTCTGGTTGCTCGGTTTCGGGCCGTAGCAGTCTAGGGCACGCCACTGTGCGTGGCATGTCACCCGACCGATCGGCCGCTAGTCGGTGGTGTCTGCGTCGTCGAACAGGCCCGGGAGCGGTCCGACGCCCTGCCCCGGCGTGAGGCCGAGGTGCCGCCACGCGACCGGTGTCGCGATGCGGCCGCGCGGGGTGCGCGTGACCAGACCGACCCGGACGAGGAAGGGCTCGACGACCGACTCGATGGTCTCGGACTCCTCGCCGACCGACACCGCGAGGGTGTTCAGGCCCACCGGTCCGCCGTCGAAGCGGGTCAGCATGATCTCGACCACGGCGCGGTCGAGGCGGTCGAGGCCGAGCTCGTCGACGTCGTAGAGGTCGAGCGCGCCCTGGACGGCAGCCATGCCGTCGGTGGTGCGGTGCACGAGGGCGTAGTCACGGACCCGGCGGAGCAGCCGGTTCGCGATGCGCGGGGTGCCGCGGGAGCGCCCGGCGATCTCGCGCAGCGCGGACCGGTCGATGTCGAGTTCGAGCAGGTGGGCGGCGCGGATCAGGACCTGCTCGAGCTCGTCCTTCTCGTAGAACTCGAGGTGCGCCGTGAAGCCGAAGCGGTCACGGAGCGGGTTCGGCAGCAGGCCGGCGCGGGTGGTGGCGCCGACCAGGGTGAACGGTGCGAGGTCGAGCGGGATGCTCGTCGCGCCGGCGCCCTTGCCGACCATGACGTCGATCCGGAAGTCCTCCATCGCCAGGTAGAGCATCTCCTCTGCCGAGCGCGCCATCCGGTGGATCTCGTCGATGAACAGGACCTCGCCCGGCACGAGCGAGGACAGCACGGCCGCGAGGTCGCCGGCG
Source organism: Curtobacterium sp. JUb34 (assembly GCF_003755065.1). NCBI lineage: Bacteria > Bacillati > Actinomycetota > Actinomycetes > Micrococcales > Microbacteriaceae > Curtobacterium > Curtobacterium sp. JUb34. Next base: position 451,277 of record NZ_RJVH01000002.1, read on the forward strand.
TGCTGGATCGCGGGCCCGCTCGACATCCGCAGGGGACGACCGGTCTCGTGCGCGACGATCATCGCGAGTGTGGTCTTACCGAGGCCGGGAGGACCCGCCATCAGGATGTGGTCCGGGGTGCGGTCCTGCATGCCGGCGGCCTTGAGCAACAGGTCGAGCTGCCCGCGCACCTTGCGCTGCCCGACGAACTCGTCGAGCGACCGCGGACGGAGGGCTCCCTCGAAGGCGAGTTCCTCCTGCGACTCGGCTCCGGCTGACGTGATGCCGCTCATCGACCGGCACCGGCGGGCCGGAGCGCACCGAGCGCGGCGCGGAGCAGCGCCTGCGTGCCCATGGCCGCGGCCCCGGGCTCGTTCGCGACGGTCTCGTCGACGGCGGTCTGTGCGGCGTCCTCGCGCCAGCCGAGGCCGATCAGTGCGGAGACGACGTCGGTGGCTGCCGGGTGCGCGGCGGTGCCCCGACCGGCGGTGACGACGGCGGCCTGCTCGAACGCGACGAGCTTGCCGGTGAGCGCGAGGATGATGAGCTTCGCGGTCTTCGGGCCGATGCCGGAGACCTTGCGGAAGGCGCCGTCGTCGTCCTTCGCGACGGCGTTGGCGACCTGCGACGGGTCCATGTGGGCGAGGACGCCCATCGCGGACTTCGGCCCGACGCCCGTGACGCTGCGCAGCAGGTCGAAGACCTGGAGGGCGTCGGTCGACTCGAAGCCGAAGAGCAGGTGCTCGTCCTCGCGCACGATCATCGCCGTGCGGACGAACACCTCGGCCCCGTGGCGCATCGTCAGCGCGTGGGCCGGGGTCACGGTGACGGCGTAGCCGACTCCCCCGGCCTCGATCACCACGGCGGAACCGGCGATGTCGATGCAGGTACCCCGGAGACTCGCGATCATGCCCCGAGCCTACGGCTGCCCACCGACGCGGCCGACGAGCCACGCGGTCGTGCCGCGGCAGCGGCCGCACGGGCGAGCGGGGAGTCGACGGTGCCGCCCTGTGCATCGCGCCAGGCGCGCTGTGCCGGGGTGAGGTTCGTGGCACGCTCGCCGGCGACGTCAGGTGATCCGAGCCTCCAGGCATGGCACACGGCCAGCGCGAGCGCATCGGCGGCGTCGGCCGGCTTCGGGGCCTCGTCCAGACCGAGCACGCGCGCGATCATGGTCTGCACCTGGCGCTTGTCGGCGTTGCCGTAGCCGGTGACGGCCGCCTTGACCTCGGACGGGGTGTGCAGGCCGACCGGCAGCCCCCGCGCCGCGGCGGCGTGCAGGGCGAGACCGGCCGCCTGGGCGGTCCCCATCACGGTGCGGACGTTCGCCTGGGCGAACACGCGCTCCACGGCGACCGCGTCCGGGTGGTGCTCGTCGATCTCGGCGGCGATGCCGTCGGCGATGCGGAGCAGCCGCTGTTCGAGCGGCATGTCCGCCGGGGTGCGCACGACCGTCACGTGGACGAGCCGTGCGCGCCGGTTCGGTGCGACCTCGACGACGCCGACGCCGCACCGGGTGAGCCCGGGGTCCACCCCGAGCACACGGAGCACGGTTACTCGCCCTCGTCCTCGTCGAGCTCGGCCTGGACGTCCGCCGGCACCTCGAAGTTCGCGTAGACGTTCTGCACGTCGTCGCTGTCCTCGAGCGCGTCGATCAGGCGGAAGACCTTGCGGGCGGTCTCGGCGTCGACCGGCACCTTGAGGCCGGGCACGAACTCGGCGTCGGCTGAGTCGTAGTCGATGCCGGCGTCCTGCAGCGCGGTGCGGGCCGCGACGAGGTCGCTCGCCTCGGTGATGATCTCGAAGCCGCCGCCCTGGTCGATGACGTCCTCGACACCGGCGTCGAGCACGGCGGTCATGACGGTGTCCTCGTCGAGGCCGTCGACCTTCGTGACCGAGATGACGCCCTTGCGCGAGAAGTTGTAGGCGACGCTGCCCGGGTCGGCCATGGTGCCACCGTTGCGGGACATCGCCGTCCGGACCTCGGCCGCTGCGCGGTTCTTGTTGTCGGTGAGGCACTCGATCAGCATCGCGACGCCGTTCGGGGCGTAGCCCTCGTACATGATCGTCGTGTACTCGATCGACTCACCGGTCAGGCCGGCACCGCGCTTGACGGCACGGTCGATGTTGTCGTTCGGGACCGAGGTCTTCTTGGCCTTCTGGATCGCGTCGACCAGCGTCGGGTTGCCCGACAGGTCGGCGCCACCCATCTTCGCGGCGACCTCGATGTTCTTGATGAGCTTGGCGAACGACTTGGCACGGCGGCCGTCGATGACGGCCTTCTTGTGCTTGGTCGTCGCCCACTTGGAATGCCCGGACACGGTTCTCCTTGCGTCTTGCGGAAAGTCGGGGTCAGTTTACCCAGCCGGGAGGCCCGGCGCCGCCCCGCCCCGCCGGTGCGGGCGCGCAGGCGGCCGGGCCCAGGGCGCGCGGCTCGCGTCAGGCGCTGCGCACCATGGCGAGGAAGCGGCGGTGGAAGCGGTCCTCGCCGGCGACCTCGGGGTGGAACGCACTCGCGAGCACGTTGCCCTGCTGCACCGCGACGACCTGACCGTCCGCCAACGCGCCGAGGACCTGGACACCGGGTCCGTGCTGCTCGACGACGGGGGCACGGATGAAGACCGCGTGCACCGGGGCGTCGCCGAGTTCGGGCATCGGGACGTCGACCTCGAACGAGTCGTTCTGGCTGCCGAACGCGTTCCGTCGCACCGTGGTGTCGAGCACGTCGAGGGTCTGCTGCCCGCTGATGCCGTCGGTGATCCGTGACGACAGCATGATCATGCCGGCACAGGTCCCGTACGTCGGCAGGCCCCCACGGATCGCCTCGGCGAGGGGCTCGGCGACGCCGAACGCCCGGGACAGCTTGTCCATGACGCTCGATTCACCACCGGGGATCACGACGCCGTCGAGGGCCGCGATCTCCTCGGGTCGACGGAGCGGCACGACGTCGGCGCCGAGTTCCGTCAACGAGGCGATGTGTTCGCGGAAGTCACCCTGCAGTGCCAGGACCCCGATGCGGGGCCGAGCGCCGCCCGTCGTGCTACCAGCCACGCTCGGCGAGGCGGTGCGGTGCGGGGACGTCGGCGACGTTGATGCCGACCATCGCCTCGCCCAGGCCACGCGAGACCTCGGCGATGACCTTGGGGTCGTCGTGGAACGTCACGGCCTTGACGATCGCCGCGGCACGCTTCGCCGGGTCGCCGGACTTGAAGATGCCGGAGCCGACGAACACGCCGTCTGCGCCGAGCTGCATCATCATCGCGGCGTCGGCCGGGGTGGCGACGCCGCCGGCGGTGAAGAGCACGACGGGGAGCTTGCCGGTGCGGGCGACCTCGCGCACGATCTCGAACGGCGCCTGCAGTTCCTTGGCGGCGACGTAGAGCTCGTCTTCCTTGAGGTGGCGCAGTGCCGCGATCTCCTTGTTGATCGTGCGGATGTGCTTCGTGGCCTCGGACACGTCACCCGTGCCGGCCTCGCCCTTGGAACGGATCATCGCGGCGCCCTCGGTGATGCGACGGAGCGCCTCGCCCAGCTCGGTGGCACCGCAGACGAACGGCGTGGTGAAGTTCCACTTGTCGATGTGGTTGACGTAGTCGGCGGGAGAGAGCACCTCGGACTCGTCGATGTAGTCGACGCCGAGCTCCTGCAGCACCTGCGCCTCGACGAAGTGGCCGATGCGGGCCTTCGCCATGACGGGGATCGACACAGCGGCGATGATCTCCTCGATCATCGACGGGTCGGACATGCGGGCGACGCCGCCCTGTGCGCGGATGTCGGCGGGGACGCGCTCGAGGGCCATGACCGCGGTCGCGCCGGCTTCTTCCGCGATGCGGGCCTGCTCGGCGTCGACGACGTCCATGATGACGCCGCCCTTGAGCATCTCGGCGAGGCCGCGCTTGACGCGGTCGGAGCCGGTGATCGAGGTGCCAGGGGTGCCGGAGGTGCTGGTGCTGTCGCTCATGATGCCGATCAGTCTAGTCCGCTGCCGGCCAGCCCTCGGCGACCAGTCGGCGGGTGTCCCCGAGCATCTGGGACATCGACTTCGTCCGCGCGATGATCGGGAAGAAGTTCGCGTCGGACTGCCACCGCGGCACGATGTGCTGGTGCAGGTGCGCGGCGATGCCGGCCCCCGCGACCTCGCCCTGGTTCATGCCGATGTTGAAGCCGTCGCAGTGCGACACGGCACGCAGGACCCGCATCGCGGTCTGGGTGAGTTCGCCCATCTCGCGGAGCTCGTCCGGTGTGGCCCCGTCGTAGAGCGGCACGTGGCGGTACGGGCAGACGAGCAGGTGTCCGTTGTTGTAGGGGAACAGGTTGAGCAGCACGTAGGCGTGCTCGCCCCGCGCGACGATGAGGGCGTCCTCGTCGGACTTCCGCGGTGCCTCGCAGAACGGGCAGTCGTCGGCGTGCCCGCGACCCGTGCCCTCGCGCCCGGCGTCGATGTACGCCATCCGGTGCGGGTTCCACAGGCGCTGGAACGCATCCGGGACGGCCGCTCCGGTGGCGGCGTCCCGGATGACCAGCGGGTCCTGCTCGTCCGTCATCAGACCTGCGCGCGCTCGCGGATCGCCGTCAGGATGCGGTCGACCGCCTCGTCCACGGGCACGGCGTTGTCCTGCCGTCCGTCGCGGAAGCGGAACGACACCGCCCCGGCGTCGCGGTCGTCGCCGCCCGCGATGAGCTGGAACGGCACCTTCGCCTTGGTGTGCGTGCGGATCTTCTTCTGCATGCGGTCGTCCGAGTGGTCGACCTCGGCACGGACGCCGTGCGACCGGAGCTTCGCGACGACCTCGTCGAGGTAGTCGCCGTACTCGGCCGCGACGGGGATGCCGACGACCTGCACCGGGGACAGCCAGGCCGGGAACGCGCCCGCGTAGTGCTCGGTCAGCACGCCGAAGAACCGCTCGATCGAGCCGAACAGTGCGCGGTGGATCATCACCGGGCGCTGACGGGAGCCGTCTGCCGCGGTGTAGTCGATGCCGAAGCGCTCGGGCAGGTTGAAGTCCAGCTGCACGGTCGACATCTGCCACGTGCGGCCGATGGCGTCACGAGCCTGCACCGAGATCTTCGGGCCGTAGAATGCGGCGCCGGCGGGATCGGGCACGAGTTCCAGGCCGGATTCCTCGGCGACCTCGCGCAGGGTGTTCGTGGCGACGTCCCAGACCTCGTCGTCGCCGACGTACTTCTCCGGGTCCTTCGTGGAGAGCTCGAGGTAGAAGTCGTCGAGACCGTAGTCGCGCAGCAGCGAGAGCACGAACTCGAGGGTCGTGGTCAGCTCCTCCTTCATCTTCTCCTGCGTGGTGAAGATGTGGGCGTCGTCCTGGGTCATGCCGCGCACGCGGGTGAGGCCGTGGATGACGCCGGACTTCTCGTTGCGGTACACCGTGCCGAACTCGAACATGCGCAGCGGCAGGTCGCGGTAGGAGCGCGGCTGCGACCGGTACGCCAGGATGTGCATCGGGCAGTTCATCGGCTTGAGGTAGTAGTCGGCACCCTGCCGCGTGACGTTGCCGTTCTCGTCCTTGGCCTCGTCCATGTGCATGGCCGGGAACATGCCGTCCTTGTACCAGCCGAGGTGCCCGGAGGTCTCGAACAGGTCGCCCTTGGTGATGTGCGGCGTGTAGACGAACGAGTAGCCGTTCTCCTCGTGCCGGCGACGCGAGTAGTCCTCCATCTCGCGGCGGATGATGCCGCCCTTGGGGTGGAAGATCGCCAGGCCGGAACCGATCTCGTCGGGGAACGAGAAGAGGTCGAGCTCGGCACCGAGCTTGCGGTGGTCGCGCTTCGCGGCTTCCTCGAGGCGGACGAGGTGCGCCTTGAGCTGGTCCTTGTCGGGCCACGCGGTGCCGTAGATGCGCTGCAGCTGCGGGTTCTTCTCCGAGCCGCGCCAGTACGCGGCTGCGACGCGCATGAGCTTCGCGGCGTTGCCGATCCACCGGGTGTGCGGCACGTGCGGACCGCGGCAGAGGTCCTGCCAGACGACCTCGCCCGACTTCGGGTCGACGTTCTCGTACACGGTGAGCTCGCCGGCGCCGACCTCGACGCTCTCGCCGGAGTCGCCGTCCGTCGCCGCGCCCTTGAGCCCGATGAGTTCCTGCTTGTACGGCTCCCCCGCCATCAGTTCGCGCGCCTGCTCGTCGGTGACGACCACGCGGCGGAAGCGCTGGGCCTGCTTGACGATGCGGTCCATGCCCTTTTCGATGGCCTTGAGGTCCTCGGGGGTGAAGGGCTCGGCGACGTCGAAGTCGTAGTAGAAGCCGTCGGTGACGGGCGGACCGATGCCGAGCTTGGCGTCGGGGTTGATCTGCTGGACGGCCTGCGCCAGCACGTGCGCGGCCGAGTGACGGAGGATGTCGAGTCCGTCCTGCTCCTGCAGGGTGACGGCCTCGGCGGTCTCGCCGGCCTGGACGTCGGCAGCGAGGTCCTTCAGGACACCGTCGACACGGATCGCGACGACGCCGCGCTCACCGTCGAAGAGCTCGGTGCCCGTCGTGGTGGTCGTCGCGGTCCGGGGCTCGGGTGCCTGGGGAAGCTCTGCGGGCGCGGGTGCGACTGACTCGGTCACGATGATGGGACTCCTCGATCGAAATGGTGCGTCAAGACTAGTGCGCGCGCGGCGGTCAGGCGGGCACTGCGCCGAGCGTGGTGACGGGCAGTCGCGGCTCGAGCCGCTCGCGTCCGTTCAGCCCGTCGAGCTCGAGCAGGGCGGCGAAACCGATGGCCTCGTACCCGGCACGCTCGAGCAGCGTGATGGTGGCTGCTCCGGTGCCGCCGGTGGCCAGGACGTCGTCGACGACGAGGACCCGGGTGCCCGCGGGCAGCTGGCCCGGGCGCAGCTCGAGCTCGGCCTCGCCGTACTCGAGCGCGTACTGCTCGCTGAGGACCTCGCCCGGCAGCTTGCCGGCCTTGCGCACGGTGAGCACGCCCACCTGGTGCTGTGCGGCGATGCCACCGGCCAGGGCGAAGCCACGGGCCTCGATGCCGGCGACGGCGTCGAACCCGGCGCCGGCCGCGAACCGCGCGGCGAGTGCCTCGCACACGCGGCCGAACGCCACGGCGTCCGAGAACACCGGCGTCACGTCACGGAACAGCACCCCCGGCTTCGGGAAGTCCGGGACGACGGCGGTCAGGCGTTCGACGAGTGCAGCTGCGGTTTCGGTCACCCATCAACGGTACGGGAGGCCCGGGGTGCGTCCGACACGTCGGCGCACGGTGCGAGGGTGGTCGCCTCGTGCGGGGCCGACCGTCCGCTGCACGGTGCGGGTTCCGTCGGACGGTTCACCGAGGGCGGCTCGGTGCGAGGTTGTTTCCTCGCACCGAGCCGTTCCGGCCGCACGGGCTCCGGAATGACGCACCGTGCGTGCTTGACGCTGACGGCAGTGACGGCGACGCGGCGCCGCGGGTCAGCGCCACATCCGCATGGCGGCGCCCTGGGTGATCCAGTCGGCCTCGCGCTGCTGGCGTTCGCGCTCCGTGCGGGCCAGCGTGGCGAGGTCGACCTCGGGCCGCTCCTTGCGGGTGCGTCGGCTCCAGATGATGAGCGACATCCCGACCCGGAGTGCGATGCGGTCGGCGAGTGAGACCCGGCGGCGCACCGCGCGGGTATCGGGTGGACGGGTGGTGGTCTTCGTGGACACGGTGATCCCCTTCAGGGCATGGCAGAGCTGCCCGGGTGTCGGGCATGACGAAACCGCCCGGATCGCGGGCAGCGAGAATTGAATGCGTGGGAATGCACTCCGGGATGGTCCGGAAATGTTCGGACAACGATCGCGGAATGCGCGTCGACCCCGAGAGCGTCGCACTGCCCACCGACATTCTTCCGGCGTCGTCCGTACAGATCGGACTGGACGCACCAACGTGCCGTCGAGCCGTTCGTCGGACGAACGAACCGGTGCTGCACAAGCCTGATCGGCTCAGCGCACGGCGCCCGGAGGCACAGATGTCAGGAGAGTGGGACGCTCCGGGTCAGCGGACGCGGAACGGGGAACCGACGCGTCCACGGATTCCACGGAACGGAGTGGTCGTTGTGATCATCATGGTCGGCCCCCTTTCGGTCTCGAGCTGGCGGAGTCGTCCGGGTCGAATGTTCGACCGTTCGCGACGAGTGAACACTATCGGCACCGCAATTCAGAGCGCAACCCCGTTTCCGGAAAAGATCCGGAATTGCATTCCCGAACAGGATGATCACGGTGCGAGGTTGGTGTACTCGTGTCGACGAGCAGGCTGCGTGCCGAGTTCCCGTCGTGCACCGGAGCAGGGCCTCCCGGCTGCACCGTGCGTCGTCCGCGGGACGGTGGCAGCCTGCGCGCTCGGTGCGGGGCAGCAAGCGCGCCCGGTGCGGTCAACCTCGCACCGGGTGGTGGAGCACGCACCGTGCGTAGGGCGCCGCACCGCACCGCGGCCGGACACGACGAAGGCCCGGTACCTGATCGGTACCGGGCCCTCGTGGTCGGACGGCTGCTACAGCGTCGCGGGTTCCACCACGGCCGCCGTCAGCACGTCGTCCACGACGTCGATCCGCACGGTGTCCCCTGTGGTCGCGCCGCCGTCGACCACGAGCGTCGCGATGCGGTCGTCGACCTCGCGCTGGATGAGCCGGCGGAGCGGACGGGCGCCGTACTCGGGTTCGTACCCGTGCTCGGCGAGCCAGTCGACCGCGGCGTCCGACACGGAGAGCACCATGTCCTGCGCGACGAGCCGCAGCGCCGTGTCCTGCAGCAGCAGCGACACGATCGACGCGATCTGCGACCGGTCGAGCTTGCGGAAGAGCACGATCTCGTCGATGCGGTTGATGAACTCCGGCCGCATGGCCTCGCGCAGCTTGCCCATCACACGGGCACGGAGGTCGTCCTCGGCGTAGCCGTCGGTCGTGCCGACCGGCGCGAACCCGAGGGCGCCCGACCGCGAGGCCAGGAACTCCGAGCCGATGTTCGACGTCATGATGACGACGGTGTTCCGGAAGTCCACCGTGCGCCCCTGGCCGTCGGTCAGCCGACCGTCGTCCAGCACCTGCAGCAGCAGGTTGAACACGTCGGGGTGGGCCTTCTCGACCTCGTCGAGCAGGATCACCGAGTACGGGTTGCGGCGCACACGCTCGGTGAGCTGTCCGGCCTCGTCGTACCCGACGTACCCGGGAGGCGCACCGACCAGGCGCGAGACGGTGTGGCGTTCGCCGAACTCGCTCATGTCGAAGCGGAGCATGGCGGACTCGTCACCGAATAGCGACGACGCGAGTGCCTTCGCCAGCTCGGTCTTGCCGACGCCGGTCGGGCCGAGGAACAGGAAGCTGCCGACCGGTCGGCGCTGGTCGCCCATGCCGGTGCGGCTGCGCCGGACGGCCTTCGCGATCGCCGCGACGGCGTCGTCCTGGCCGACGACGCGCTCGTGCAGCTCCTGCTCGAGCACGGCGAGCCGTGAACGGTCGCCCTGGGTCAGGCGCGTCGCCGGGATGCCGGTGGCACGCGACACCACGCCCGCGATGTCGCGTTCCGTGATCGAGGTGCCCACTGATTCCGGACGGGAGGCGCGCCCAGCGTCCGCCGACGTGGCGGCGGCGATCCGGGCCTCCAGTCCGACCGTCTCGTCGCGCAGGCGCGACGCCTCTTCGTACCGTTCCTCGGCGACCGCGCGGTCCTTCTCGGCGAGCAGCTCGGCGACCTGGTCGCGCAGGGCCTCGACGTCGACGTCGCCCGAGCGGGCGAGCCGGCGACGTGCGCCGGCCTGGTCGATGAGGTCGATGGCCTTGTCTGGCAGGTGTCGGTCCGTGACGTAGCGGTGTGAGAGCTCGACGGCGGCGCGGAGCGACTCCGGCGAGTAGACGACTCCGTGGTGCTCCTCGTACCGGGGCGCGAGTCCGGTCAGGATCGCGACGGCGTCCTCGACACTCGGCTCCCCGACCGTGACCGGCTGGAAGCGACGCTCGAGTGCGGCGTCCTTCTCGATCCGGCGGTACTCGTTCAGGGTGGTCGCGCCGACCAGGTGCAGGTCGCCGCGGGCGAGTCGGGGCTTGAGGATGTTGCCGGCGTCCATCGAGCCTCCCTCACCGCCACCACCGGCGCCGACGACGGTGTGCAGCTCGTCGACGAAGACGATGAGCTCGTCGGCGTGCGCCGCGATCTCGTCCATGGTCTTCGTCAGGCGCTCCTCGAAGTCGCCGCGGTACCGGGTGCCGGCGAGCATGCCGGGCAGGTCGAGTGCGACGACCCGCTTGCCCTGCAGCAGGGACGGGACGTCGCCGTCGACGATGCGCTGCGCGAGTCCCTCGACGATGGCGGTCTTGCCGACGCCGGGCTCGCCGATCAGGACGGGGTTGTTCTTGGTGCGGCGGAGCAGGATCTCGACCGCCTGTTCGATCTCGTCGGCACGACCGATCACCGGGTCGATGCGGCCGTCACGGGCCCGCGCGGTGAGGTCGGTGCCGAACTGGTCGAGGGTCGGGGTGTCGCTGTCGGTCTCGGTCGTGCCGGGTGCTGTGTCGGTTCCGGGCATGGGGCGCCCCTCTCGTGCTGCTGCCGCGGCCTGCTGGGCGTAGTCCTGCATGGCCTGCGGGGTGACACCGGCGCTGGCGAGCAGCTGCCCGGTGACGGTCTCCTGGTCGGTCACGAGCGCGAAGAAGACGTGCTCGGGGTCGGTGTAGGTGCTGCCGAAGCCCCGCGCGGCCTGGGTGGCCTCGACGAGGATGCGCTGCGCCGTGCCGGTGAGGGCCGGGCGGCCGGTCTGCTCGGCCTGCGGTTCGCGCGTCATCGGCAGGCGCTGCTCGATCTCGGCGGCGAGGCGCTCGGGGTCGACCCCGGCGGAACGGACGACGGCGTCGAACGGTTCGGTGCGGACGAGCACGTGCAGCAGGTGCAGTGCGTCGACCTCGCGCTGGCCCTGCGACACCGCGTACTCGGCGGTGTGCTGGAGCAGCTCGTGGGTACGGCGGCTGAGGAGCCGCGTGATGTCCACCGGTCGGCCGAACGCACGGACGCGCTGCGGGTCGCCGGTGTTCTGCGCCGCGAGGAGTCGGGCGAGGAACTCGTCGAACGAGTCACTGCCGCTGGTCGGGCCGAACGTCTCTGGCAAAGGGACCTCCTGGGAACTTGAGTGCCTTCGACTCAATGCAACGCAGGAGGACCAGGGTCATTCCCGGTCAGGAGAGGAACTTGCGGCGACCCGACTCAGGTCCGCGCGATCGCAGCGGAGACCGCGTCGGTGACCCGCGCGAGGTCGGCCGGCGCGACCTCGATGTCGAACCCGCGGCGACCACCGGAGACGAAGATGCTGTCGTACGCCAGCGCCGACTCGTCGAGGACGGTCCGGATCCGGGACTTCTGGCCGACCGGGCTGATCCCGCCGACGACGTACCCGGTGCGCTTCTCGGCGAGGGCAGGATCGGCCAGCGTCGCCTTCTTCCCGCCGACGGCCGCGGCGATGGCCTTGAGGTCGAGCCGGTTCGCCACCGGCACGATCGCCACCGCCAGTGCGCCGTCGACCGACACCACCAGGGTCTTGAAGACCTGCTCCTCGCGGAGTCCCAGGGCGGCGGCGGCCTCCTCGCCGAAGTTCGTGGCGCTCTCGTGGTGGTCGTACACGTGCGGCGTGTACGACACCCCGGCTCGGTCGAGCGCGACGGTCGCTGGGGTGCTCGGCGAACCTGCGGTCATGCGCCGATCCTCTCCCGTGCTCCCGTCCTGTCCGTGGCGGCACGCGGGCGTTACGCTGAACCGACCATGACCGTCGCCCTGCTGGTCCTCCGCGCCGCCGCCGCGCTCGTGCTCGGTGCGCCAGCAGTCGGCGACCCCGCGGGCGGTGTCCTGCCGCTCCTGGCGGTCGCCGCGCTCGGTCTGACGGCCGTCGCCGTGGCGGTGCTCGTCGCACAGGTGCTCGCCACGGTGCTCGCCGCGGTGCTCGGACTCGGCACGACGGTCGTCGAGCGCAACGCGGTCCCCGACCTGGTGACGCGCATCGCGTGGAGCCACCCCGATGCCGACGGGCACGTCCGATCGCGTGCTCCGGGAGTCGTCGCCCCGGCCTGACCACCCATCGGTGGCCGGGCCCGTCGCGACCCCTGTTCTGCACCACCACCGATCGGAACCGTCATGGACCTGTCCACCCTGCCCCTCGTCGGCCCGCTGCTGCACGGCGGCGCGGACCTCGTCGCCGCCCTGACCGCGGCGCTCTCCCCCGTCGCCGGCTCGTTCGCCGCGGCGATCGCCGTCGTCCTGCTCACCCTCGCCGTCCGAGCCGTGCTCGTCCCGTTGTCCGTCCTGCAGGTGCGAGCGGAGCGCGACCGGCGTCGGCTCGCGCCGCAGCTCGCCGCGCTGCGGAAGCGCCACGGGAAGAACGCCGAGCAGCTGCAGCGCGCTGTCCAGCAGCTCTACACGAACGAGAAGGTCTCACCCCTCGCCGGCTGCCTGCCCGTCCTCGCGCAGGCTCCGGTGCTGTCCCTCGTCTACGCCCTGTTCACGCACGCGTCGATCGGCGGCACGGCGAACGCCCTGCTCGAGGCCACCCTGGTCGGCGTCCCGCTCGGACACTCGCTGATCGTCACGCTGACGTCGCCGCTCTGGGTGCACGCCTGGGTCGTGGTGCTGTTGCTCGCCGTGCTCGCCGTCGTGGTGGAGCTCAGCCGTCGGGCGAACCTGCGCTGGAACCCGCTGCCCGCGCCGGAGCCGGGCGCGCAGGTGCCCGGTGCCGCCGCCACCGCGGCGATCGGGCGGTTCGCACCGTTCATCACGGTCGTGTTCGCCGCGATCGCGCCGCTCGCCGCCGCGCTGTACGTCGTGACCAGCGCCGCGTGGACGGCAGGCGAGCGCGCGGTGTTGCGCCGGGTCATCCGGTAGCGCGGTCCGGATCCGGTCAGCCGCCCTGGCCCTCCTGCTGCGGTCCCTGGTCGACCGGGTCGTACTCGGTGCCGCGGCCCTGCTCCTCGTCGGCGGTCGGCACGTGGCGCTCCGTGCCGGTCCCGCCGGGGCTCGTCGCGACGTAGTCCGCCTCGCCCGACTGGGTGTCGTGGCTCAGCGGCTCGAGGGTCTCCGGGTCGGCGTCGTGCCGCGGTTCGGGTTCGGTGCTCATGCGTCACGCCTACTCCCCTCGTTCTGGGTGCGCGCCGCCGTCCGCGCAGTGCCACGATGAAGGGAGTCCACGCGACCGGCAGATCGGGAGTGCGCATGGCCCACGACGACGTGGCAGCGGAACGGGCACGGCTCGAGGCCGTCGCCTGGGGAGCGGGATCGAGCCCCGCCGACGCGGCGCGCGCCCGGATCGCGCTGCAGGACCTGGCGAGCGGGCGGCGGTCCGGTGGTCGGCGGGCGGTCGCGGGTGTCGCGTCCGCCTCGGGGTCGGGCGAGCGGTCGGGAGGCACGGCCCCCGCCAGCGCGCAGGTCGCGTCCCCCGAACGGTCGGCTCCACCGCCCGTGCCCTCGCCGGAGCGCTCGCCGGAGCGGTCGGCTCCGGAGCGCCCGACGGCTGCTGCCGAGCCGGAGTCGTCCCTGCGGACGCCGGCCGGACCGTGGGCGGCGACCGAAGCCCGGGAACCCGAGCGTGTCGAGGACGCGAGTGGTGACGGCGGGGGCGAGCCGGGCCTCCCGGTCGAACCGGCGCAACGGTCCGGGTGGCGCACGCTGCTCTGGACGGAACGGCCGCGCGTCTGGGTCGCGCTCGGCGCGGCGGCGGCGGTCGGGGTCGCGTTCGCTGCCGGCACCGTCGTCGGGCCCGTGCGTGGCGACGTGGCGGCGGCACCGAGCGTCACGCCCACGGCGGGCACGGTGACGCTCGAGCAGCTGCTCGACGTCCCGCAGACCTACGCCGACCAGCTGCCGGGACCGGTGGAGGCGCCGGTGAGCCTGCACTCCACGCGGCTCGTGTTCACGAACCGGGCGCTCGACGGTAGCTCGTTCGACACGCCGTGGGCCGTGTGGGCCGGGATCGGCACGGACCGGTCGACGATCTGCCTCGTCGCGACGGCGAACCGGATCGAGTCGTCGACGGCGTGCTTCCCGCGCGAGGCGGCGCTGCACGGCTCGGTGTCGATGTCGGCGCAGTCGATGAGCGGGACGCTGACGATCGCGCTGCGCGGCGGCGGGGTGCAGGGGCGGGTGACGAACGAGAACTGAGCGGGTGCCGCTCCTCGTCGGTCCGAGTGTTGGAGCGCTCCGAGAATCTCGTCCGACCCCCTCGCGGGCTGCGGATCATCGTGCAACACTGGATGAGCGCACTCGCCGTGGAGTCGTACCCACATCACCCACATCCACAGCGAGCGCGCCCCGCAGACCCTCCGGTCACCGTCGTTCCCCCGAACGGCACCGTCGCGCGCTCGCCCGTGCCCCGGAGGAGGTCAGCAGCGTGTCCACCAACACCACCACCTCGGCCGTGTCGACGAACACGCGGCCGATCACCGTCACCACCCAGTCCATCGTCGGCATCGCCGTGCTCGGGCTGGCCACGTTCTTCGCCATCACCACCGAGCTCATGCCCGTCGGGTTGCTCGGCACGATGAGCGCCGACCTCGGCGTCTCCGAGGCCACCATGGGCATCGTCGTCACCGTGTACGCCGGGGCCGTGGCGCTCCTGGCGCTGCCGCTCACCGCCTTCACCGCGAAGCTCCCCCGCAAGGCCGTCCTCGTGTCGACGCTCGTCGGCTACACGGTCTCGAACCTCATGATCGCGTTCGCACCGTCGTTCGCCGTCGTCTGCGCCGGCCGAGTGGTCGGCGGCGTCGCGCACGCGTTGTTCTTCTCGGTCGCCTCGGCGTACGCCACCCGGATCGTGCCGCCGCGCCTGGCCGGCCGGGCGATCGCGTTCGTGTACTCGGGCAGCTCGCTCGGCTTCGTGCTCGGCGTGCCCGTCGCCACCTGGGTCGCGCAGCACATCGGCTGGCGTCCCGCCGTGTTCTCGATCGGTGTCGCCGCCGCCGTGCTCGCCGCCGTGGCACTGCTGTTCCTGCCAGCCGTCAGCGGTGCGTCGTCGCCGCACATCGGGTCCCCGAAGGCCTGGGCGCGCACCGGCCTGCTGTCCGTCGTGATCGCGGACCTGCTCCTGTTCGCCGGGCACTACGTCGTCTACACCTACGTCGGGCCCTACGCGATCGACGCCGGACTCGACGCCTCGATGGTGAGTGGTGCGCTGCTCGTGCTCGGCGGCACCGGGGTGATCGGCCTCTGGCTCGCGGGGATGTTCGTCGACCGGGCTCCCCGGCAGACCCTCATCGCCGCCGTCGCCGTGATGGCCGCCGCGTTCGCCGCGATGCCGTTCGTGCACGGCTCCCTCGTCGGCACGATGGTCGTCGCCGGCGTGTGGATGGCCGCGAACGGCACGACCGGCACGCTCTTCATGGCGGCGGCGATCCGCTCCGGGGGCGTCTCCCCCGACATCGCCGGCGCGCTCATCAACGGTGCGTCGAACATCGGCATCGCCGGTGGCGCGGCCATCGGCGGGCAGGCGCTCGGGATCGTCGGGCTGCAGTACCTGCCGTTCGCCGGGGGCGCCGTGCTGCTCGGCTCGCTCGGGGTCGTCGTCCTGGCGCGCCGGGGCTTCCCGGTGCACTCGGTCGGGCAGGAGCACCTGTCGACGTCGTCGATCGAGGCGATCACGTCCTCGCTCGCGGTGGTCACCACGTCGGTGCCCGTCGTCGGTCGGGCGATCCAGACCCTGACGGGTTCGGTGGCGACGGTCACGGGGTCGCACCGCACGCACCGCACGCAGTAGCCCGGGCGCGGGCGCGGCGTCGTCGGGCGCGTACCCGTGCCCGTGCGGCGCCGAGGTTCCAAGATCTCGGCATCTCGACGGTCCTGGCGGCCATCCGTGGAACCTCGGCGGTGGGGCGGCGGCATGTCGTGGAACCTCGGCGGCGAGACCCGGGCGTGTCGTCGTCGCGGCGGAGGGCGGCGGCGTGTGGCGAGGGGCCGCGGCGACATGCCGTCCGCGCGGCGATGAGGTTCCACGAACTGCCGTTCGCGTTGCGTTGAGGTTCCACGAAATGCCGTTCGGGACGCCGAGATGGGCAGATTTCGGAACCTCGGGGCGCGCACCGACGATGAAGGGCGGGCCCGGCATCGCGCCGGACCCGCCCTTCATCCTTCGCAGATCAGTCCTGCAGGTGGCTCCGGCGACGGTTGCGCACCGCGCGGTAGGTCAGGAGCGCCGCACCGAGCAGCACGAGCACCCCGGCCGCGATGAGCCCCGGCTTGAGGTCGGCACCCGTGTAGGCGAGGGGCCCACCGTCACCGACGTCGCCCGAACCAGCGGCCGGCGCGTTGCCCGAGCCACCGGCAGCGGGCACGGTCGGGACCGCCGTCGGCGAGGTGCTCGGCGTCGGAGCACTGGGCGACGGTGACGGCACCGGGGTGACCGCGGCGTCGACCACGAAGGCCAGCGGCGTCGCAGCACCGTCCTCGGGCGTGACGACGGTCGCCGGGGTGGCGCCGTCGACGTCGACGGTGATCACGTACTCGGTCGTCGGCTGGAGGCCGGTCAGGTCGAAGGCGCCGTCCTCGTCGGTCGAGACGGTGACGGCGTCGCCGGCGTCGTCCTCGGTCGGGGTGGCGACGACCTCGACGTCGGCGATCGGGTCACCGTTCGTGTCGACCACGGTGCCGGGCTGGTCGGTCGTGACGACCTCGGGCTCGGCGGCCGACGTGAACGGCAGGTCCGACCGCACGCTGGTGCCGGCCAGCGCCTCGATGCCGGTGTTCGCGGTGTCGCCGGTCGCACCCGCAGCGGGGACCACCGTGCGGACCGTGTAGGTGCCGGTCACCGTGGCGAAGACGTAGCGGCCGTCGGCGTCGGTGGTGTCCGAGCCGACCACGGCACCGTTCTCGTCGAGGAGTTCCACGACGACGCCGGCCGGGACGGGTGTCCCGTCGAGCGACACGACACCGGTCACGGTGGCGATCACGGCGGGCGGGCGACGATCGGCTCGGGCTCGGCCGGTGCGGCACCGGCGTCACCGGTGGTGATCGACACGGGTGGTTCGCCGGCCACCGAGACCTCCACAACGGTGTCCGCGGGCAGGTCGGATGCGGTGTACACCCCGTCGCTGTTCGTCGTGGTCTCGATCGGGTCGCCCCCGGGGACGTCGATGACGACGGGCACGTTCGCCGCGGGGTGGTCGTCCTCGTCGGTCACCGTCCCGATGACCGCGACGGTCTCCGGCGGCGACGTGAACGCGAAGTCGGCGGTCCGGTCGGTCCCGACTCGGTCGCCGCTGATCGCCAGGTTGACCCCGGTCACGGAGGATGAGCCGACAGCTCCGGACGGCGCGGTGACCTCGACGCGGTAGTTCGCGATCACCGGCAACTGCGGGAACACGTAGTTGCCGTCGGCGTCGGTGGTCGTCGTGTACACGGTGCCGCGCGGCGCGGTCACGGTGACGGTGGCGCCGGGGATCGCCGCGCCGTCGAGCGTCGCGGTGCCGCTGATCGCCGCCGTGCGGTTGGCGAACCAGGTCTGGTAGACGGGGAACCCGCTGCGCTGCTGGTACGTGATCGTCAGACTGGTCAGCGAGACGGTCGGGGTGAACCAGGCGGAGGCACCCGCGGTGTCCGACGCGGCGGCGTTGCCGGTCAGGGTGCGGGTCGCTTCGTCCCAGGTCGGCTCGTCCTGGCCGGTCGTGCCGTCCGGGTCGGGCGTGCACGACCAGCCGCCCGGCGCCGGTGCGGCCGAGCACGAGTTGTAGGACCCCTCGTAACCGAGCTGCTCCGCGGACGCCGCACCACCACCGGCCACCGTGGCCGAGATCGTGGCCTGGTCGGCGTCGATGTCGCCCAGGACGAACGACCAGCTCTCTGCGCCGGGCGTCGCGCCGTCGAACGTGTAGGTGGTGGTCGACGCGCCGGCCGTGGTGGGCGAGTCGGCGAACGGCCGCTGGTTCATGTACGTCTGCGCCCGACTCGTGCCGTAGACCGCGCCCGACGGCGTCCCTGCCGACTGCCAGGTCGATGCGCCGCTGATGACGGTCGACTGCCGCGAGTTCGAGGTGAACGTCGTGGCGGGGAACCCTGGCAACGTCATCGTGCCGGTGTACGCCTTCGACGCGCCGCTCAGCGTGAACGTGCCCCAGTTGCCCGCCGGTTCCGCCGAGGCGCTCGTCGCGCCGCCGATCGCGAGTCCTGCTCCGAGTGCGAGGGCGGTGAGCCCCGCCGTGACCGCGCGCCAGCGCCGCATGTGTACTCCCCTGGTGGTCGCGTCGGCCCTCCCGACGCCGGGCCAGGTTATCCACGGCCCCGTGCGCGTGTCCGGCCCGTCACAACATCGTGATCACCCGGAACGGGCGATCCCCTCAGCCGGCAGCAGCGGGCCCGGCGAGCAGCACGAGCAGCGCGTCCAGCGCAGCGACCTGACCGGCGACGAGCAGTTCCCGTGCCTCGTCGACCGGCACCCACCGCCCGTCGTCCACCTCCGGCACGTCGACGAACCGCCCCGAGCCGCGCGGCAGCTCGAGCCGGACGGTGTTGCTCCGCACCGCGGCGACGTCGAACCCCGGCGCCGAGGCCGAGAACACCCGCACGCGCTTGCCGGACGCCTGCCGGAACTCGCCCAGGTCCGCGACCGCGTCGGCAGTCACTGGTGCGGGGACGCCGATCTCCTCGCCGAACTCGCGCAGCGCCGTCGCGAGTGGGTCCTCCCCTGGTTCGACGAGCCCCTTCGGGATCGACCAGGCACGCGGTCGGTTCCGCCAGAACGGCCCGCCCATGTGCGCGACGAACACCTCCGGCCCGGTCGGACCGGTCCGGTGCAGCAACAGTCCGGCGCTCACCACCACGCCTGCGACACTACGCGGCGTCGGACGGGAGGCCCGGCCAGCGTCCGTCACGCCGGTCACCAGCGCGCACGGCCGGTTCCACGGCCCCCGACCGGAGTACCGTGTAGCGCACGGAGCGCCAGGTGACGCCCCCGGAGGACCTGCGACGAAGGAGGCCGATCGGGATGGACGAGCGATGGACGACGGTGACGTTGGCTGCCGACGCGGCGATGCCCCACGACGAGGCGCTCCGGTGGATCGCCGCGCGGGTCGGCACGGGCATCGAACGGCTCAGGATCATCGGCGCCGACCACGCGCTGGAGGGCCGGACCCCGGTCGCCGACCAGCTCGCCGAGGCCGCGCGGACCGCGCTGCCCGGTGTGGCGGTCGAGGTGCACCGGCATGCCGGCCCGTTCGCGGCCGCGCTCGTCGAGGAGTCGGACGGCGGCGACCTGCTCGTGATCGGGAGCTTCCGCCACCGGCGCGGGTCGACGGCCGGCGGGGACCCGGCACGGGTCGCCGAGCGTGCGGCCGTCCCGACGGTTGTCGTACCGGAGGGTCCGCACCCGATCGACGGCGACGTCGTGCTGGCGGTCGAGGACCCGATCGACGAGCGGGCGGTGTCCATCGCCGTCGACGAGGCCGTCCGGCGGAACCGCCGGCTGACGCTGCTGCGTGCGTGGGAGATGCCCGTGCTCACCCGGACGGGGCTCACCGACTTCGCCGAGGACCCGCTCCGGTGGCGGACGCGCAACGCCGAGCTGTTGCAGCAGGTGACGTCCGTCCTGACGGCGCGGTACCCGTCACTCCGCCTCCGCCCGTTGCTGGTCGAGGGGCACCCGGGCCACGCGATCGCCTCGCACACCCGCCGGGCGTCGCTGGTGGTGCTGGGCCGCGGCCACGTGCGTGCGCTGTCGGGCTCGTTGCTCCACGACGTGGTGCGCGAGACGGCCGCCCCCGTCTGCGTCGTGCCACCGGCGGCGCACCCCGACGCGCGGGCCGCGTCGGTGGACGCGGCCGATGGAGCGCTCAGCCGGCGAGGGCGCGGATCGCGGCGGCCATCCGAGCGGTCAGGTAGGTGACGCCGCGCTCGTTCGGGTGCAGGGCGCCCGCCTTCAGGTCGATCTTCCGCAGGTCACCGGAGCCGGTCAGGGTGACCCCGGCGACGTAGCGCTTCGACGCCGCGCACGGTGAGTGGTCCTGGGTGCTCGCGAAGACGTCGACGAACCGCACCCCGGCGGCGTCGGCAGCCGACCGGGAGACCTCGTTGAGCTCGTCCTGGACCCCGTGCAGGTACTCGACGTCGGTGTCCGTGAACGGGTAGGTGTCCGAGGGGAACGAGCCCGCCAGGGTGCCGAGGTCGAGCGCGGATCGGAAGCAGCCCTTCGCGGGGGTGTCCTCGGCGTCGGGGAAGATCGCCGGGTACCCGAGGAACACGACGACGGCGTTCGGGGCGGCCCGCTGCACCGCGCCCAGGGTGTCCGCGATGCCGA
The DNA here is from genome assembly GCF_003755065.1 of Curtobacterium sp. JUb34. Taxonomy (NCBI): domain Bacteria; kingdom Bacillati; phylum Actinomycetota; class Actinomycetes; order Micrococcales; family Microbacteriaceae; genus Curtobacterium; species Curtobacterium sp. JUb34. The sequence goes on from NZ_RJVH01000002.1 coordinate 471,470, forward strand.
GTGCCACGCGCGACTGGATCTTCACGGCGAGCTGGTCGACGCCGTCCCGCACCAGGGTGCTCTCGCACGAGGGGGCGTCGCGGCCCGAGAACACCGGGCCGTCCGCGGAGATCGCCAGGCAGGACGCGGCCGTGCCGAACAGATCGGCGTCGTTGCCGCCGATCGTCAGGGTCACCAGCCGGGTGCGGTCGGACAACGCCTCGATCTGGGGTGGGACCCCGTTGAACTGGTGGCCCGTGGTGACGTCGTCGCTCGTGGCGCCGGCGCAGGTGACGTCGGTCAGGGCGAGCCCGAACTGCGCCGCGAGCCGGTGCGGGTAGTCGCGCGCCGACTGCACGCAGGCGGTGGTGGGCAGTCCGGTGCGGTCCCGCAGGCCGTACCCGGCCGAGTAGGAGTCGCCGAGCGCGACGTACTCGCTCCCAGGCGGGATCGCGTCGAGCGACTCGGCGGGGTCGCCGGTGACGGGGTACGGCGCCGGCACCGGCCACATCGGCGCCGCGGACGCCGACGGCACGCCGACGGACCCGCCGAGGCCCGTTGCCACGAGACAGACGGCGCCGACCACCGCCAGGGCGGCGCGCAGTGGTCGGCGGACGATGCGGAGCAGGTGCGGCCTCAGCGGCGTCCGAGGCGGCGCTCGCCGCCGCTGCCCGTGCGGTACTCGATGCCGTAGTGCTGGTACAGCTCAGGCTCGGTCGCGGCGTCGAGCTCGCCGTCGGTCGCGATGGACGGCGCGTCCTTCACGAGCTTCTTCGGGAAGGCGACACGCAGGTGCTTCGGCGCGACGGTCGCCCCGACGAGCGGGACGAACACGAGCTTGTGGAAGCCGACGAGCCCGGTCGTGAGCGCACCGAACGTCGGTTCGGACGTGGCGGTGTCGTAGTAGATGCTCTCGAGCGTCCCGACCTTGTCCTCGGCCTCGTCGACGACCGGCAGGCCGATCCAGTCACGGATGTTGGCGGCTTCGAACACGAAGGACTCCTTCCGAGTGCCCGGTGGGTCCGGGTGGCTCTCGGTCGACGCTACCGGTCGGTCGCCTGTGCGGTCACCGCGAGGACGCCGAGTCGGTCCACCGCGGCGAGCACGTCGTCCGCCCCGACCGCGAGGATGGCGGGGTCGGGGTCCTCGGCGAAGACGTCGCCGCGCCGGACCGAGGCGTCCGTCAGGACGATGTGCGGGCCGGATGCCGGGGGTCCCCATGCCTCCGGCGGCGCCGGACCGAAGAGCACCACGGACGGCACGCCGTAGGCGGTCGCGAGGTGCGCGGCGCCGGTGTCGACGGTCACGACGACGCGTGCCGCGGCGACCACCCACGCGAAGTCCTGCAGCTCCAGGGAGCCGGCCAGCACCGCCCCCGGCGCCAGGCCGGCCGCGTCCGCGACGGCACGGGCCCGGACGACGTCGTCCGCGCCTCCCGTCAGGACCACGTCGGCACCGCGGTCCCGCAGCCCACGCACCACGTCGGCGAAGCGGTCCGTCGGCCAGTGCCGCGCCCCGTGGAAGGCACCCACGTGCACGACGGCGGCGTCGGCGACGACGGGCGGCGCCACCGGACGGGCGAGGGACACGTCGTCGGCGTCGGCGGGCACGCCGTGCCAGGTGAGCAGGTCCGCCCAGCGGTCGCGCTCGTGCACGTCGGACCGCCACTCCGGGCCCTCGTAGCCGTGGGTGGGGTCCGCGTGCCCGATGACCCGGCGGGGCTGGAGGGCGGCGATCAGGTCGGACGACTCCGGACCGGCGCCGTGCAGGTTCACCGCGATGTCGACCGTGCCCGCGGGGACGGCGATCGGGTGGTCGAGGCCGTGCTGCGCCAGGTGGACGTCCACCGCCGGGACGAGTTCGACGACCGGAGCCAACCACGCGGTCGTCGCGAGGGTGATCCGGTGGTCGGGGAAGGCCCGTCGCAGGGCACGGAGCGCGGGGACGGCGACCAGGAGGTCGCCGAGCTTGATGGCGCGGAGGACGACGAGTTCGGGGCGTCCGTCGGCGTCGGGGAGTGTCTCGAGGGCGGTCACGACCGCGACGGTAGGCGCTGTGCGCTGGTCGCGTCGGCAGCCAACGCGTTCCCCGGCTGTTCCTGGGGCGGCGCCCGGCGGCTCCCCGGTACTCCGGGAGCATGTCCCTCGCACCGGACCGCGTGATCCGCGGCCTGCTCTTCGACCGCGACGACACCCTCGTCGTGGACGTCCCCTACAACGCCGACCCGCACCTGGTGGTCCCCGTCCCCGGCGCTCGTCGTGCCGTGGAGCGGGCCCGTGCGGCGGGACTGCTGCTCGGCGTGGTCACGAACCAGTCCGCGATCGCGAAGGGCCTCGCGACGCGTGCGCAGGTGGACGCGACGAACGACCGGGTCGACGAGCTCGTCGGACCGTTCGACGTCTGGTGCGTCTGCCCGCACGACGCCGCCGACGACTGCGCCTGCCGGAAGCCGCGCCCGGGCATGGTGCTCGACGCGGCCGAGCGACTCGGCGTGCCCCCGGAGGCGCTCGTGGTGATCGGCGACATCGGCGCCGACGTGCTGGCGGCGCGGGCCGCCGGGGCGCAGGGCGTGCTCGTGCCGACGCCGCGCACGCGCGCCGAGGAGGTCGACGCCGCCGACACGGTCGCGCGGACCCTCGCCGAGGCCGTCGACCTCGTGATCGCGGCGGCCGAGCCGTCGCTCGTCGAGACGGACCGGGCGTGAGCCGCCCCCGCGTCCTGGTGGCGCGCCTCGACTCCTTCGGCGACGTCCTGGTCGCCGGCCCCGCCGTCCGTGCCGTCGCCGCCGGGGCGTCGCACGTCGCGATGCTGTGCGGGCCGCAGGGCGCGCCGGCGGCCGACCTGCTGCCCGGCGTCGACCGGGTCCGGGTGTGGGCCGCGCCGTGGGTCACCGAGACCGCGCGGCCGATCGACGACACCGTGCTCGACGAGTTCCGTGCGCTCGTCGCCGAGGAACGCCCCGACGAAGCGGTCGTCCTCACCTCGTTCCACCAGTCGCCGTTGCCGCTGGCGCTGCTCCTGCGTCTCGCCGGCGTCCCCCGCGTGTCCGGGGCGTCGGTCGACCACCCCGGCGCACTGCTCGACGTGCGGCTCCGGCCCGGCGAGGACCTGCCCGAGGACCTCCCCGAGCCGGAGCGTGCGCTGCGGATCGCCGCGGCGGCCGGGTTCCGGCTGCCGCCGGAGGACGACGGGAGGCTCGTGGTCCGCCACGACGCCGTCGCACCACCGTCCGTGGCCGGGCTGGAGCGGTACGTGGTCGTCCACCCCGGTGCGAGTGTGCCGGCCCGGTCGTGGCCGGAATCGCACCACCGGGAGCTCGTCGCCGCCTACGCCGAGCGCCGCGTGCCCGTCGTCGTGACCGGCTCCCCCGGCGAACGCGACCTCACCGCCGCCGTCGCCGGCGAGACCGCCGTCGACCTCGGCGGCCGGACCACGCCGGCCGAGCTCGCCGCCGTCCTGGCCGGCGCCGAGGTCGTCGTCGTCGGCAACACCGGCCCGGCGCACCTCGCCGCTGCGGTCGGCGCACCGATCGTCAGCCTGTTCTCGCCGGTCGTCCCCGCGGTCAAGTGGGCGCCGTACGCGCCGCTGGTCGAACTCCTCGGGGACCAGGCCGCACCGTGCCGTCTCAGCCGGGCGCGGGAGTGCCCCGTCGCGGGGCACCCGTGCCTGTCCACGGTGCGCATCGAGGACGTCCTCGCAGCCCACGGACGGCTGCTCGACCGCGCTTCGCGGATGGAACCGAGAAGTCTGCGGAGCGCCCCAGAAGGCGCTGCGTAGCGTCCGCCACTGCTTCTCCTTCTCCTCCTGCTCGACCCACCCGAAAGGCTCCGCATGCGCATCCTCGTGTGGCACGTGCACGGTGGCTGGATGGACGCGTTCGTCCGCGGCCCGCACGAGTACCTGATCCCGACCACGCCGGCGCGCGACGCCTGGGGTCTCGGCCGCGGTGGCCGTGCCTGGCCGGCGTCCGCGATCGAGATCGACCCCGCCGACGTCGCCGACGCCGACGTGGACGTCGTCGTCCTGCAGCGCACCGAGGAACTCGAGGCGGCCAAGCGCCTGCTCGGCGGTCGCGACGTGCCGATCGTCTTCGTCGAGCACAACGCCCCCCGGGTCGACGTGCCGAACAGCCTGCACCCGTTCCGCGACCGTGACGACCTGACCATCGCGCACGTCACGCACTGGAACGCGCTGATGTGGGACTGCGGGACCACGCGCACCACCGTCGTCGAGCACGGGGTCGTCGACCCCGGGCCGCTGTACACCGGCTCACTCGAACGCCTCGGCGTCGTCATCAACGAGCCCGTCCGCCGGAACCGCGTCGTCGGCACCGACCTGCTCCCGCGGTTCGCGGCCGTGGCGCCCGTCGACGTCTGGGGCATGGGCACCGAACGACTGCCGGAACTCGGCTTCGGCGACCGCGTGGTCGCGCAGGGCGACGTCCAGGCCGACCCGATGCACGCCGCACTCGCCGAACGACGGGCCTACGTCCACCCGAACCGGTGGACCTCGCTCGGGCTCTCGCTCCTCGAGGCGATGCACCTGGCCATGCCCGTCCTGGTGCTGGCCTCGACCGACGCGCCCCGCACGGTGCCGGGCGAGGCCGGTGCGATCGCGACGGACGTCGAGGAGCTGGTGCGCGCCTCCCGGATCCTCATCGAAGACCCCGACGAGGCACGCCGACGGGGCGCCGTGGCCCGCGAGGCCGTGCTCGCACGACACGCGCTCGGCCGCTTCACCGCCGACTGGGACGAGCTGCTCGACGACGCCGTGACCCGTGGCACCGGACGCAACCGGGCGGCCGCGGCCGCCCTCGAGGGGAGCCCCCGATGAAGATCGCGATGGTGTCCGAGCACGCGAGTCCGCTCGCCGTGCTCGGCGGTGTCGACGCCGGTGGACAGAACGTCCACGTGGCCGAACTGTCCGGAGCGCTCGCCGACCGCGGGCACCAGGTGACCGTCTACACGCGGCGGGACGACGCGGCGCAGCCCGTCCGGGTCCCGCTGCGCCCCGGTGTCGAGGTCGTGCACGTCGACGCCGGACCCGCGCGGCACGTGTCGAAGGACGAGCTGTTCCCGTTCATGGGGACGTTCGCGTCGGTGCTCGCCGCGGAGTGGTTCGTGGACCGGCCCGACGTCGTGCACGCCCACTTCTGGATGTCCGGGCACGCGGCGCTCGACGCCGTCGCGCAGGTGCAGGCGCGGACCGGTGGCACCCGCATCCCCGTCGCGCAGACGTTCCACGCGCTCGGCGTCGTGAAGCGTCGACACCAGGGGGCGGCCGACACGAGTCCCGCGGAGCGCGAGTGGCTCGAACCGGCCGTCGGGCGGAGTGCCGACCAGGTGGTCGCCACGTGCTCCGACGAGGCCTTCGAACTCAAGGCGCTCGGAGTCCCCCTGCAGCGCATCTCCGTCGTGCCGTGCGGCGTCGACGTGTCACTGTTCCGCCCGGACGGACCCGTCGAGGAGCGCGGCCGTGCACAGCGGGTCCTCACCGCGTCGCGCCTGGTGCGGCGCAAGGGCGTCGGCACGACGATCGCGGCGCTCGCCGCCCTGGTCGCCCAGGGTCGCGACGTCGAACTCGTCGTCGTCGGCGGTGCCGGCGTCGCCGGGGCCGACCTGGTGGACGACCCCGAGTACCAGCGGCTCGACGCCCTCGCCCGGACGCTCGGGGTCCGTGACCACGTGACCTTCCGCGGACAGCTGGGGCAGCACGAGATGCCCGCCGTCTACCGGAGTGCCGACGTCGTGGTCTGCGCACCCTGGTACGAGCCCTTCGGCATCGTGCCCCTCGAGGCGATGGCCTGCGGACGACCCGTCGTCGCGTCGAGCGTCGGCGGCCTCATCGACACCGTCGTCGAGGACGGCACGGGGCTGCACGTCCCGCCGCGCGACGAGGCCGAGGTCGCTGCCGCCGTCGGCGCCCTGCTCGACGACCCCGACCGCCGCGAGGCACTCGGCCGGGCCGGCCGCGCACGCGCCGAGTCCCGGTACACGTGGCAGAAGGTCGCCGCGGACAGCGAGCGCGTCTACCAGCGGCTCCTGGCCGGTGCGGTCGCCGTGGCCGCACCGACCGCACCCGCGGGCGCACCGCAGCGCACCGCCACCCACGCCGGACGGGTCACCCGTGCCGCACAGCCGACCGAGAGGACCGCCCGATGACCATCGACCAGCAGCCCGGGATCGACGAGCACACGACCGCGAGTGCACGCATTGTGCTCGACCACGTCGCGGCCTCGGTCCCCGTGATCGCGTCACTCGTCGACCACCACGACCACATCGCCGCCTGGGCCGACGACATCGCCGGCCGGCTCGTCGCGGGCCGACGGCTGCTCGCCGCCGGCAACGGCGGATCCGCCGCCGAGGCGCAGCACCTGACCTCGGAGCTCACCGGTCGGTTCGACGGCGACCGCCCGGCCTACTCGGCGATCTCGCTGCACGCGGAGACCTCGGCGGTCACGGCCATCGGCAACGACTACGGGTTCGACCAGGTGTTCGCCCGCCAGGTGTCGGCGCACGCCCGGGTCGGCGACGTCGTCGTGCTGCTGTCGACCAGCGGCAAGAGCCCGAACCTGCTCCGCGCCGCCGAGGCCGCCCGCGCCGTCGGTGCACGCGCGATCGCACTGACCGGACCGCGACCGAACCCGCTGGCCGACGCGGTGGACGACGCGATCTGCATCGAGGGCCCGTCCGCCAACGTGCAGGAGGCGCAGCTCGTCCTCGTGCACGCCCTGTGCCGGGCGATGGAGCCCGCACTGCACCGTGGAGGACGACGATGACGACACAGCCGCAGCCGCAGTCGTCGGCACCCCACCGCACCGCCGGTCGTCGCCTGCGGATCGCCGTCGTGGGCGACACGCTGCTCGACGTCGACGTGGCCGGTACGAGCGAACGGCTCAGCCCGGACGCGCCCGTACCCGTCGTCGACGTCACCACCGACGACCGCCGAGCGGGTGGTGCCGGACTCGTCGCCACGATGCTCGCGCGCGACGGGCACGACGTCACCCTGGTCTCCGTCCTGAGCGAGGACGCCCGCGCGCAGGAGATCCGCGACCTGCTCCCCGACGTCACCGTCGTCGCCGGCCCGTCCGGCGCACCGACACCGGTGAAGACCCGGGTGCGCGTCGTCGACCACGCCCTGGTCCGGATCGACGAGGGCTGCGCGACCCCGCCCGTCCCCGAGGCGACCGACGCCATGACCGCCGCCCTCGACGACGTCGACGCGGTCGTCGTCGCCGACTACGGCCGCGGGGTCGCCGCCGTCCCGGCCCTCCGGGACGCCCTGGCACGGGTCGCCGAGCGCACGCCCGTGGTGTGGGACCCGCACCCGAAGGGCGCCGCACCGGTCGCCGGGATCACCGTGGCCACCCCGAACGCCGCCGAAGCACGACGCTTCACCGACGTCGAGGGGCACGGCGTGCCCTTCGCCACGGTCGCTGCAGCCCGGCTCGTCGAGCAGTGGGAGGTCGGCGCGGTCGCCGTGACGATGGGCGACCGCGGGGCACTCCTCGCCGATGCCGAGGGCGACAGCCGCTTCGTCCCGGCGCCCTCCGTCAGCGCCGGCGACCCCTGTGGTGCCGGCGACCGGCTCGCCGCCGGGGTCGCCGTCGCGCTGGCCGGTGGAGCGGACGTCCCCGAAGCCGTCTCCGCCGGTGTGGTCGCCGCGTCCGAGTACCTCGCGGCCGGCGGCGTCGCGGCGCTCTTCGCCGACGTCGGCGCGGCTCCGCTCCCGGTGCCCGGCGCCGACCGCGACGCCCTGCGCACCGTGCACGACGTCCGCAGTGCCGGCGGCACCGTCGTCGCGACGGGCGGCTGCTTCGACCTGCTGCACGCCGGCCACGCCCGCACGTTGTCCGCGGCTCGGGCGCTCGGCGACTGCCTGGTCGTGTGCCTCAACTCGGACAGTTCCGTCCGGGCGCTCAAGGGACCCGACCGGCCGATCATGACGCAGGACGACCGGGTCGAACTGCTGCTCGCCCTGGACTGCGTCGACGCCGTCGTCGTGTTCGACGAGCACACCCCCGACGAAGCCCTGCGGCGCTTCCGGCCGGACGTCTGGGCGAAGGGCGGCGACTACACCGCGAGCGAACTGCCCGAGGCCGAGACGCTCGCCGAGTGGGGCGGACGCGTCGTCACCGTCCCGTTCCACCCCGGCCGCTCGACGACCCGGCTCGCCGCGGCCCTCGAACACGTCGGCTGAGGCCGACACGATCCACGCCCCTACGGAAGGAAGTCCATGCCCGTCCCCACCACCCCCATCGGCCGCGTCCTCGTCACCGGCGGTGCCTCCGGTCTCGGCGCCGCGGTCGTCGCCGCGGTCACCGAGGCCGGCGGCACCCCGATCGTCCTCGACCTGCGCGTCGACGCGGTGCCCGAGGGCATCGACGCCGTGGCCGTCGACGTGTCGGACACCGACGCGGTCGAGCAGGCGGTCCGTCAGGCCGCCGAGCGCCACGACGGACTCGACGCCGTCGTCACCGCCGCGGGGATCGACACGCCGGCACCGATCGACGCGATCTCGTCGGGCAACTGGGAGAAGATCGTCGCCGTCAACCTGATCGGCACCGCTTCGGTGGTCCGGGCAGCGCTCCCCGCGCTCGAGGCGACCCACGGTCGGGTCGTGACGATCTCGTCGTCGCTGGCCCTGCGCGGCGTCGGCGACGGCACCGCGTACTCGGCGTCGAAGTTCGGCGTCCGCGGGTTCTCGCAGGCCCTGGCGGCCGAGACCGCCGGCCGCATCGGCGTCACGAACGTGATCCCGGCCGGCATGCGGACGAACTTCTTCGCCGACCGCACCGAGCAGTACAAGCCGGGGCCGGACGCGCAGCTGATCGAGCCGGAGTACGTCGCGAACTCGATCATCTTCGCGTTGTCGCAGCCGGCTGGCTGCGAGATCCGCGAGCTGTCGATCATGCCCGCGACGGAGCCCAGCTGGCCGTAGGGCCGGCGGCCCCGTCCACCTCGCGAAAGCGACAGATCCCTGCGGAACGTTCGCAGGGATCTGTCGCTTTCGCGGACGCCGGACGGGAGGCGCGGTGCCGGTGGTGCGCCGGGCCTCCCGTCCGTCCGTTTCGTGACGTTGCCTGCACGGTGCGGCTTGCGTCGTCTGGTGCCGGGTTGACGGCGTGGTGCGCACTTGCAGCGCCGCACGGTGCGGCCAACCGTGCACGGGATGGCGGCGTGCGCACGGTGCGGTCAGACGGTGCGGAGCAGGTCGGCCACGTCGTCGAGGACCGGCTGCGGGTCGACCTCGTCGACGTAGGACGGATCGTGCGCGCAGCGCTCGGCCGTCCACCCCACCTGCGTGACGTCGACCCCGCAGACCGGGCAGCGGGTCACGTACGACAGGTGCACGCGGTGGCGCCCGCGGTCGAACGGTCCGGCGTTGACGACGTTCCCGAACCAGAACACGCCGACGGTGGGCGTCCCGACGGCGACCGCCAGGTGCCGCGGCCCAGAGTCGTCGCCGACCATGACGTCGGCGGCGGCGAGCACGGCCGGCAGCCCGCCGAGCGGCACGGTACCGGTCAGGTCGTGCACCCGGTCGGTGAGGTGGGCGGGCAGCGCGTCGACGATGGCCGTCGCCGCCGGCACGTCGGAGGCGTCGCCGACGAGCACGACGTCGTCGCCGGCCTCGAGACGGGCGCAGGCGACGGCGGCGAACCGGTCCGGGCTCCAGCGCCGACGCGGATCGGTCGCGCCGGGGTGGATCGCGACGAGTCGCGCGCCGTCCCCGGTGACGCCCAACCGCTCACGGACCGCTGCCCGCTCGTGGTCGGCGACGCGCACCCGGGGGTCGAGCGTCACGGGCACCGCCCCGGCGAGGGACACGACCTCGAGGGCACGGAGCACCTCGTGCTGGTAGTAGACGTAGCGGACCCAGCGCTCGAGGACCTCGGCGTCCTCGGTCGCGGTGCCGACGGTGTGCCGGGCGCCGAGCCGGAGCAGGAACGGGTTCGAGTTGCGGCCGCCACCGTGCAGCTGCACCGCGAGGTCGAACCGGCCGTGCAGGCGCGCGACGAAGTCCTCGGCGTCGGGCGCTCCGTCGCCGGAGTCGCGGACGCCCGGCGCGATCGGGAGTTCCTCGAAGGCGTGGACGGCGTCGGTCCGCCCACGGAGGACCGTTTCAGCGGCGGGTGTGCCGAGCAGGGTGATGCGCGCGTCCGGGTAGGCCGCCGCGAGTGCCTCGAGCGCGGGCACGGCGAACATCAGGTCGCCGAGACCCCCACCGCGGAGCACCGCGATCTCCGTCACGCCGTCGAACCGTTCTCCGCCCACACCGATCTGCTGCACGACTCCCGTCTACCGGTCGGACGCCGGTGGCACGTCCAGCACCGGGCTGCGGAGGGCCGTCGATGGACACGAAGCGCGATGCCGAGACCGCACACAGAGGAGTCCGAGCAGCGTCTGACTCCCGCCCGTCTCCGGAAGGACACCATGACGATCGCACCCGCTGCTGCCGACGCCACCACGGACCTGGTGGTGACCGACCCCGTCGACGGGACGGTCGCGTCGACCGTGCCCTGTGCCTCCGAGCCGGAGGTCCGCGACGCCGTCGCCCGTGCCAGGGCCGCGGCCGGCCCGTGGGCGCGCACCGCCCCGGCCGAGCGCGGCGCGCTCCTGCGCGCGGCGGCCGAGCACGTGCGTGCGCACGCGCAGGAGCTCGCCGACCTGAACACCCGCGAGACCGGCAAGGTGCCGGGTGATGCACTCGGCGGGGTCGAGGCGGGCGTCGGCACCCTGGTGCAGTACGCCGAACTCGGCCCGGTGCACCGCGGCGAGGCCCTGCGCGGCCAGTTCGGTGCCGCCGACTGGGCGGTCCCGCACCCCCGTGGCGTGGTGCTCGCCCTGACGCCGTGGAACGACCCCGTCGCCGTGGCGTGCGGCATCCTCGGCGCAGCGATCGTGACGGGCAACACCGTGGTGCACAAGGGCAGCGAGCGCTCCCCCGCGACCATCGCCCGCCTGAACGCCCTGCTCGCCGAGGTCCTGCCCGACGGCGTGCTCGTCGGCGTCGACGGGGACGGCTCCACGGGCGAGCTGCTGCTCGCCCAGGACGGCATCGACGTGTACGCGCACGTCGGGTCCACCGCGACCGGAGACCGACTGTCCGAGGTCGCCGTCGCGACCCGTGCCCATGTGGTCCGCGAGAACGGCGGGAACGACGCGGTCGTCGTCGACGCCGACGTCGACCCGGAGTGGGCCGCCGCCCAGGTGGCGCTCGGCGCGTTCGCGAACACCGGTCAGATCTGCACCAGCGTCGAGCGCGTGTACGTGCACCGCGACGTCGCCGAGCCCTTCGTCGCCGCGCTGGTGGCCGAGGCGGAGCGTCGCACGGCCGCACCCGCGGACACCTACGGTCCGCTCGTCGACGAGCGGCTCCGCAGCACCGTGCAGTCCCACGTCGACGACGCCGTGCAGCGCGGCGCGACGGCTCGGACCGGTGGGGGCACCCCGGACGGTGTCGGGACGTTCTACCCGGCGACCGTGCTCACCGGCTGCACCGACGAGATGCTCGTGATGACCGAGGAGACCTTCGGCCCGATCGCGCCGGTTCGCGTCGTCGACGACTTTGACGAGGGACTCCGGCTCGCCGCCACCGACCGCTACGGCCTCGCCGCGACCGTCCTGACGAACGACACCGGCCACGCCCTGCGCGCCGCAGCCGAGCTGCCGGTCGGCACCGTGAAGGTCAACGCGGTGTTCGGCGGCGCACCGGGCGGCAGCGCCCAGCCGCGCGGCGCGTCCGGAGCGGGCTTCGGGTACGGCCCGCACCTGCTCGACGAGCTGACCACCACCACGGTCGTGCACCTCGAACCCGCACCCGCACGCACCAGCGGCGGCACGAAGTGAGCGTCGACGTCCGGCTCGTCCGCGACCTCGTCGCCACGATCGACGACCGCGAACCGCTCGTCGTCGTGATCGGCGACTGCATCCTCGACCGGTGGACCGTGGGCGAGGCCGAGCGGGTCTCGCGCGAGGCACCGGCACCCGTCGTCCGGGTCACCGAGACCATCGCGGTGCCCGGTGGCGCCGCGAACACCGCGGTGAACGCCCGCGCCCTCGGTGCCCGTGTCCGGATGGTGGGACTCATCGGCGACGACGAGGCCGGCGACGTCCTGCGCGAACGGCTCGAGACCGCCGGTGTCGACACCTCGTTCCTGGTCGAGATCACCGGGGCGCGCACCACCACGAAGTCCCGCGTGGTCGGTGGCGACCGGGTCGTGGTCCGGGTCGACGACCTGGCCGCCACCCCGACCGCCGAGCACAACGAACGGTTGGCACGCGCCGTCGCCCGTGCGATCCGGTGCGCCGACGCCGCGGTCGTCTGCGACTACGGGCTCGGCGTCCGGGCCGCGGACGTCGTGCCGGTGCTGGACCGCGACCGCCCCGGCGCGATCGTCGTGGACGCGCACGACCTGCCCCGCTGGGCGTCGTTGCGACCCGACCTCGTCACGCCCAACGCCGGCGAGGCCGCAGCGCTGCTCGGCCGCGACCTCGGGACCGGTGCCGACCGGGTGGCCGCCGTCGTGGACGCCCGCGCCGACGTCCTCGCCCGCACCGGTGCCCGCGCAGCCGTCGTCACGCTCGACCGCGACGGCACGGTGCTGCTCGAGCGCGATTCGGACGAGGGCTACCGCACCCGTGCGGTCCCGGCGTCCGAACAGCAGGCCTCCGGCGCCGGCGACACGTTCTGCGCCGCCGCGTCGGTGGCACTCGCCGTCGACGCGTCCGTCCGCGACGCGGTGTCGGTGGCGCAGGCCGCCGCCGACGTCGTCGTCCGTGAAGCCGGCACGTCCGTGTGCAGCGCCGCCGCCCTGCTCGCCTCGGTGACGGCCCCGGCAGCCACCGTCGTCGACCACGACGAGCTCGCGGTCGCGGTCGAACGAGCGCGCCAGGACGGGCGTCGGGTGGTGTTCACGAACGGCTGCTTCGACGTCGTGCACCGTGGACACACGACGTACCTGCGCCAGGCCCGTGACCTCGGCGACCTGCTCGTGGTCGCGCTGAACGACGACGACTCGGTGCGACGGCTGAAGGGCCCGGAACGTCCGATCAATCCGGCCGAGGACCGTGCCGGGGTGCTCGCCGCCCTCGCCTGCGTCGACCTGGTCACGGTGTTCGCGACGGACACCCCGATCCCGCTCATCGAACGGCTGCGACCCGAGGTCTACGTCAAGGGCGGGGACTACTCGCCGGAGATGCTCCGCGAGACCGCGGTCGTCCGCGGGTACGGCGGCGAGGTCGTCATGGTCGACTACGTCCCCGAGCACTCCACGACGGCCGTGGTCCGGCGCATCCGCGAAGCCGCGGCGGCGTCGGCCGGGTCCGCGGTGCCGGCCGCCGCGACCACCGCGACCGCGACCGACCCCGAGGGGACCACCGACGGAAAGGTCATACCGCGGTAGGGGGTCGTCGAGACCCCGGCGGGATGGCAGCGCTCGCGGCGCTCCGTAGCGTCGAACCCGTCGACGAGGTCCGTCGGTGGAGGGAGCGTCGCCGTGTTCGACCAGATCACCCCGTTCGTCGTCGAGTTGGCCGCGAGTCCGCTCGTCTACGTCGTGCTCGTCGCACTGTGCTTCGTCGACGGCTTCTTCCCGCCGGTCCCGAGCGAGTCGGCCCTGGTCGCCGTCGCCGCCATCGCCGCCACGTCCGGCCAGCCCGTCCTGGCCGGGGTGCTGGTGGCCGCCGCGGTGGGGGCGATCGCGGGTGACTCGGTGGCGTACTGGATCGGCCGCCGGATCGGACTCGCCCGCCTGGCGCAGTCCCGACGGCCGAGGATCGCTGCGGCGTTCGCGTTCGCCGAACGGCAGATGCAGCGTCGGTCCGCGAGCCTGATCCTGGTCGGCCGCTACATCCCCGTCGGCCGGGTCGCGGTGAACACGACCGCCGGGGCGACCCGGCTGCCCTACCGTCGCTTCCTCGCCATCAGTGCGATCGCCGGGACGGCGTGGTCTGCGACCTCGGTCGGGATCGCCCTGGCCGCGTCGCAGGTGCTGCACGAGCCGCTCGTCGCCGCCCTCGTGTCGATGGTGGTCGCGGGCGGCCTCGGCATCGCGGTCGACCGGGTCATCGGTAGCATCAGCCGCAGGCGCGACGCCCAAGCCGCCCGAGCGGCCGCCGCGACCGTCCCCACGACCGGCGTGCCCACGGCCGGGGCGCCCGCGACCGACGTCCCCACCGCGAGCACCACACCCGTCGCGCACGCCCCGTCCGCCACACCCCGCATCGTCCCCACCGGAGAGATCGTCCGACCGTGACCACCGACCTGCTCCGCCCGCGACCGACCTGGCTGCCGCTGGCGACCCGGATCGCACTCGTGGTCTCGGTGGTGTCCCTGTTCAGCGTCGCCGCCCCGGTGACCTCGGTCCACTACGCCGTCGCCGTCCCACTCTCCCTGCTCGTGTCGGCGGTGCTCGCGGTCAGCATCGGCATCGCCCCGTTCGTCCCCCGCACCGCCGCCGCGGTCCACCTGGTCGGACTCGTCGCGCTCGGCCTGCTCACTGCCCCGGTCGAGACGAGCCCGTGGCCGATCCCGGTCACCGGCATCATCGGCCTGAGCGTCCTGCTCGTCGTGCTCGGGGTCCGCTCGACCTGGCGGCTGACCGCGATCGTGTGGGCCGTCGCCGCCGTGCTCCCCCTGCTGCTCGTCGCCGTGACGCCGGGCCGCTGGGATCAGCCCGCCGTATGGGCGACGAGCTTCGTCGTGTCGGCCGGCGACACGCTCCTGGTCGCCGCAGCCGCCGTCGTCATCGGGCAGCGCCGCAGCATCCGCCAGGAGCTCGTCGCCGCCCGCCGCGACGCCGAGCTCGAGCAGGCCCGGCGCCGCACCGTCGAGGAGCGCTCCCGGATTGCCCGCGAGCTGCACGACGTCGTCGCGCACAGCATGTCCGTCGTGCACATGCAGGCGGAGTCGGCCCCGTACCGGGTGGCCGACCTGCCGCAGGAGGCCCGCGCCGAGTTCGCCGCGATCGCCGAGACCTCGCGCACGGCGCTGCGCGAGATGCGCCAGCTGCTCGGCACCCTGCGCGGGGACACCGCCGCCGAGCGCGCGCCGCAGCCGGACCTCACCGACCTGCCCGCGCTCGTGCAGGCCACGCGCGCCGCCGGCATCCCGGTGGAGCTCGACATCGACATCGACGTCGCCGACGACGTCGACCGGCTCGCACAGCTCACGGTCTACCGGGTCGTGCAGGAGGCGCTCGGCAACGTCGCCCGGCACGCGCCCGGCGCGTCGACCGTCGTGACGGTCAGGAGGCTCGACACGCGTCTCCGGGTCGAGGTCGCCAACACCGCTCCACCAGCGGGCACCGTGCCGGCCGCACCACCCGACGACGGTGGCTTCGGCCTCGCCGGGATGCGCGAGCGGGTGTCCGCGCTCGACGGCACGATCGACCACGGCCCCGTGGCGGACGGCGGCTTCACGGTCGTGGTGACCCTGCCCGTCCTCGTGCCGGCAGCCGACGGGGGAAGCCGATGACGCGGGTGATGGTGGTGGACGACCAGCAGATGTTCCGCATGGGACTGCGGGCGATCCTCCAGGCCCAGGACGACGTCGAGGTCGTGGGCGAGGCCGCGAACGGTGCCGAAGCGGTGGTCGCGGCGATCCGGCTGCAGCCGGACGTGATCCTGATGGACGTCCGGATGCCGGAACTCGACGGGATCGAGGCGACCCGACGGATCACGGCGGCGCCGACGGACCGACCGGTCCGCGTGGTCATGCTGACGACGTTCGACATCGACGACTACGTGTTCGACGCCCTGCGGGCCGGGGCGAGCGGCTTCCTGCTCAAGGACGCGAGCGCCGACGAGCTCGTCGCGGCGGTGCGCACGGTGGCCGCGGGCGAGGCGCTGCTCGCTCCGCGCGTGACCCGGCACCTGGTCGAGGCGTTCGTCGCCGGACCGGTCACCGCCGCTCCGCGCACCGAGGTGCTCGACGTCCTGACCGACCGGGAGCGCGACGTGTTCCTGCTCATGGCGCGCGGGCGGTCGAACGGCGAGATCGCGGGCGACCTGTTCATCGCGGAGCAGACCGTCAAGACCCACGTGGGTCGGGTGCTGGCGAAGTTGCAGTTGCGCGACCGGGTGCACGCCGTGGTGCTGGCGTACGAGGCCGGCCTGGTCCGCCCGCTGGGCTGACGCGTCGCGCACGTCCGTCCAGACACGCCGCTCACGTCCCCCGAGGTTCCGAAATCTGCACATCTCGCGCGCCGAAACGTCGGTCCGTGGAACCTCGGCGTCGCGCCGGCGGCGTGTCGCGCGAGCTCGTCGGTGTCGCAGGGCCGGGCACGGGTGCCGGTCACGCGCGGGTCCTTGCGCGCGCAACCAGCGACATCGCCGATGTCGTACGACGTCGAGAACGTCGCAACTGCGCGCCCGCAACAGTTGCACACGCGGAGCGGCGACGAGGTCGTCGTCGAACGACATCGAGAGTGTCGCACCAGGTCGACGCGGGGCGCGGTGGGCAAACGGTGCAGCAGACGGACGGGAGGCCCGGTGCCAGCTGGCACCGGGCCTCCCGTCCGTGGGTGGTCGCGACTCAGGCGGCGAGGTGCGCCTGCAGGAACCAACGGTCCTTCGTCAGACCGCGCTCGATCTCGATGACGACGTCCTGGCTGTTGAGGTCGACCTCGTCGAGGCCCTCGACGGCGCGACGGACCTGGAGCAGGGCCGCGTCGATCTGGGCGATGACCTCGGTGATGGTGACGTCGGAGTTCTGGAAGCCCTGCGACAGCGGCGGCAGCGTCGTGTTCGCGGCGACGGTCGCGATGCGCGAGTCGACCGGAAGGCCGAGGGCGACGATGCGCTCCGCGGCGGTGTCGGCGTAGGCCTGGGCGTGCTCGACGATGTCGTCGAGGAGCTCGTGCACGCCGACGAAGTTGCGGCCGCGGACGTGCCAGTGCGCCTGCTTGCCGTTGACGACGAGTGCCTCGAGGTCGATCACGACGGGGGCGAGGAACTGTGCCACTCCGGCGGCGAGCTCCGGCGTCGTCGAGAACGGGGACGTGGTGGTCGTGGTGCTGGTGGTGGTCGTGGTCATGTCTGAACCTCCTGCGTCGTGGTCACACCGGATCGCTGGGCCTGTCCTGACCAGTTCGGTGCTGCCGATGGTCACAACCATGCCCCCTTCCCTTGTATGCCGCAAGGAAGTAGAGGCTGCCCTTACCGGCGGCGGTCAGCCGACGAGGGTGTCGAAACCGGCGTCGCTGAGCTCGATCTGCACGACGGACCGCGCGCGCTCGACCCAGGGGCTGTCGGTGCACCCGATCCAGACGCTCGTGCGCGGTTCGCAGTCGGCGACGCACCACTCGGCGGCCCACCCGGTCAGGGCGTGCGCGAGTGCCTCACCGTGGTCGGCGAAGACGAGCGGTGACACGGCGGAGGCGCGGGCACTGCGGACCAGCCATGTGACGGTCACGCGGGGCGGAGCGGGAAGGATGCGGACCTGCTCGTCGAGGGCGACCTCGACGAAGACCTGACCGTACGCGTTCTCCGGCAGGTCCTCGAGCTGGCGGCGGATCTCCGACAGGTCCTCGACGCCGCCGGCGATGAGGATGCGTTCGGTGGGCTGTCGCCGGGTCCGTGCCATGCTGCAACGGTAAGGCAAGCCTTACCTCATCACAAGGGCTGCTGGCCGGTTCCGGCGATGTCCACAGCCGGCACGCCGAGTTCGTGCGCCAGGAACGTCCACATCCACGACAGCGCGACGGTGTTCGTGAGCCCCGGGACGCCCTGGGCGATCTGGGTCGCGACGCCGTCGCTGTACGCCGCGAGCTTCAGGGCGACGGTGTCCGGGTCGACGGGCTCGGCGCCACCCCGGAACACCCCGGCATCGGCGCCGCGGCGGATCACCCGGACCAGGCAGGCCTCCCAGACGCGGATCCGTTCGGCGTACTCGGCGGCCACCTCGGGCCGGCGGACGACCGCGGTCCAGTAGTCGGACCAGATCCGCCAGTGCTGCCGGACCTGCTCGGTGTCGCCGAACAACGGGGCGACGAGCATCCGCAGCGCCTGGACGGGGTCGGGTTCGGCGTCGACGGCGATGACGATCGCACCGTAGAAACGCTCGGTCTCGAGCACGACGACCTCGTTCAGGATCTCCGCCACGCTGCCGAAGTGGTAGGTCACGGTACCGACGGACACCCCGGCCTCGGCGGCGATGTCCCGCAGGCCCGTCGCCCCGACGCCGTTGCGGACGATGACGGCGCGGGCGGCCTCGACGATCATCGCGCGCCGGACGGCGGGACGCTGCCGGACCCGCGGTGGCGCGCCGGCCGTCTCCGCTGCCGCGCCCGCCGCCTCCGCTGCCGCGCCGGTCATGCCGAGGTCCGCGGGACGTCGTCGACGAACGTCTGCTCGGTGACCAGGACCTCGTCCACGTCGGGGCCGCCGTCACGAGCCCAGGCACGGACGGTGTTCACGACGTGGAAGGCGTCGGCGTCGGCGGTGACCTCGGACGACGTCTCGAGCCGTGCCGTCCACTCCGGCTTCGCCAGGCCGATCGACCAACGCGACGCAGCCACGGCCGAGTTCGGGTCGTCCGACCGGATGCGGTAGGTCTCGCGGGCGTCCTCGCTGAACACGAGTCCGTCCGGGTACACCCGTCCGCCGCCGTAGCCGGGGTCGACGTCGAGGGTCCACTCCCCCGACTCGACGTCGTGCGTGACCGTGCGTTGCGGCAGCCGCTCGGTCGGTGCAACGCGTTCGATCGCCAGCGGCGCCGACCGCTCCGGCTCGTCGAACCGCACGTCGTCGTCGGTGTCGCGCGTCCAGACCGGCAGGCACACCTCGGACGTCGTCGGGTCGACCGTGAGGGTGGCCTCGGTGCCGTGCGGCCAGACCCAGGGCCAGTACGACGACGAGACCGCGATCCGCAGGCGGTGCCCGGCGGCGAACCGGTGACCGGTCGCGACCAGCTGCACCGGCAGCGACGCGGTCGCTCCCGGGACGAGCGGGTCGCTGCGGTCCATCCCGTCCCGCTTCGCCGCGTTGAGCACCCCGCGGGTGACGAGCGTCGAGGAGCCGTCCGGCGCGACGTCGCACAACCGCACCGTCAGGGTGGCGCGGGGCTCGTCGCTCGTGACCGACAGCGTGACGACGACGTTGCCGAGCAGGTCGAACGCCTTGCCGACGGGCAGGTCGAAGCAGACGGATCGGCCGTCCTCGGCACGCTGGTCGGGTGGCAGGTCGGTCGCGTTGCCGAACGGGAAGAACCGGCCGGCGTCGGCACCGGTGTGCTGTGGCGAGCGGACGACGACCGGGCCGTCCCCACCGCCGCGCAGGGTCGCGAGGGGCAGCACGCGCCGGTGGGTCGCTGCGGAGGGCCACGCCTCGGCGCCGACCCACCGACCCCGTCGGGACGCGTAGTACGTCGCCGGTGCTTCGCCGTCGTTGATCCAGGCCCGCAGTGCGGGGTCCTGCTCGACCCCGGTGTCCTCGTCCCGCAGCCAGCGGTCCCACCAGCGCAGCGTCTCCTGCAGGAACCCGATCGACGGGCCGGGTGCGAGACCGCGATCCGGGTACTGGTGCGACCACGGCCCCACGATGCCCTTGACCGGGGACTGCACGTTCGACACCAGTCGGAGCACGGCGTCGCGGTACGGGTCCGCCCAGCCGCCGACGGCCAGGACGGCTGCGCCGATGTTCCCGTACTCCTCGGCGGCACTCCCGTGCCGCCAGTAGTCGTCGCGCTCCTGGTGGGACAACCACACCGGCGTCATCGGCCGGTTCGCCTCGAGGCGCTCGCGCCACCGGTCGACCCAGCCGCTGCCGACGACCTCGGGCCGCGGTGGTCGCGAGTTGAACGCGAACATCGTCGCGCCCCACGCGGCCATGTCGATGCCGAGCACCGCGCCGCCGACGTAGTGCACGTCGTTGTCGTACCGGTCGTCGGTCGAGCACACCGTGACGATCGCCTTGAGGGCCGCTGGTGCCCGCGCTGCCAACTGCAGGGCGTTGAACCCGCCCCACGAGATGCCGAACATGCCGACGGCGCCCGTCGACCACTCCTGCGCGGCGAGCCAGGCGATCACGGCCTCGCCGTCACGGAGCTCCTGCTCGCTGTACTCGTCGTCGAAGAACCCGTCCGACGAACCGCTGCCCCGGATGTCGGCCCGGACCGACGCGTACCCGTGCTGGGCGTACCAGGGGTGCCGCTCGGAGTCGCGGGGCGCGGTCCAGTCGTCGAGCCGGTACGGCAGGTACTCGAGCAGGACGGGCACCGGACCGTCGGGCGACGCCGGCGACCAGATCCGGGTGTGCAGCCGGACGCCGTCGGGCATCGGGATCCACTCGTCGCGGACGGTCACGCCCTCGGGCAGTGAACCCGCGTCGCCGATGGCGGTGAAGGTGGCGGGAGTGGCCCCGTCGGTCATGCGTCCTCCCAGTTGCGGGTGCGGTGTCCGTCGCCGTGGTCGGTCCAGCCCTCGGTGTGCTTCCAGCGCGGCGCTCCGTCGCCGACGTCGGGCAGCACGGTGCTGCCCGGTTCGAGCGTCGCGGCGAGCAGCGTCGACGTGTACGGGTGGTTCGGGCCGGTGAAGACCCGCTCGGTCGGTCCGATCTCGACGATCCGGCCGCCGGTCATCACCGCGACCCGGTCGGCGACGCCCCGGACGACGGCCAGGTCGTGGCTGATGAACAGGCAACTGAGCCCGCGCTCGCGCTGCAGGTCGGCGAGGAGCGCGAGGATCCCGGCCTGCACCTGCACGTCGAGCGCGGTGGTGATCTCGTCGGCGATCACGAGCGAGGGCCCGGCGGCGAGGGCGCGCGCGATCCCGACGCGCTGCCGCTGCCCACCGGACAGCTGGGCCGGCAGCCGGTCGGCGAACTCCGGTCCGAGGCCGACCTGGGTGAGCAGCTCGCCGACGCGCTGTCGTGAGGAGGCGCCCGTGAACAGCTTGAGCGGACGCCCGATGGCCGCCCCCACGGTGCGCCGCGCGTTGAGCGAGGTGTCGGCGTTCTGGAACACGAGCTGCACCGCGCGCCGCATTGCCGCCGTCCGTCCGGCGATCGGCTCGCGCAGGTCGCCGCTCGTGGTGCCGTCGTCGTAGGCGAAGGTGCCGGACTCGGCGGGCACCAGCCCGGCCAGCGCCGTCGCGAGCGTCGACTTGCCGCTGCCGGACTCGCCGACGACGGCGAGCGTCTCGCGCTCGGCGATCGTGAACGAGACGCCGTCGACGGCGGCCGGCAGGCCGCGGCCGTAGCGGATCACCAGGTCGTCCGCGTTCACCACGGGGCGGGCGGAGCGGTCGGGAGGCACGGTGCCGGTGGCCGTGACGGCGACCGTCGACGAGACGGTCGCCGTCTCGGGCACGTGCCCCGTCCCTCCCGGTCGCCGCCCGTCCGGCACCGCGGCCAGCAGGGCGCGCGTGTACTCGTGCTGCGGGGCGGCGAAGAGCGCCGCCGTGGCGGCGTGCTCGACGATCTCGCCGTCGCGCATGACGGCGATCTCGTCGGCCATCGCGGACACGACGCCGAGGTCGTGGCTGACGAGCAGGACCGCCATGCCGAGCTGCCGGCCGAGGTCCGCGATCAGGTCGAGGACGGCTGCCTGGGTGACGACGTCGAGCGCCGTCGTGGGTTCGTCGAGGACGAGCACCCGGGGGCGGGCGGCGACGGCCATCGCGATGGCGATGCGCTGCTGCTGCCCGCCGGAGAGCTGGTGCGGGTAGCGGCGGACGATCGTCTCCGGGTCGGGCAGCCGGACCAACCGGACGAGTTCGAGGACCCGTTCCGGGCCGTCGGGCTCGCGGTGGGCGCGGAGGGCCTCGCGGATCTGCTCGCCGACGCGCATCGACGGGGTGAGGGCCTGGCCCGCGTTCTGCGCCACCACGGACGCGACGCCACCCCGGAGCTCGCGCCGACCGGACGGCGACAGCGCGAAGACGTCGTCACCGCCGACGCGGACCGAGCCGCCGACGATCGTCGAGCCGGCACGGAGGTGTGCCAGCAGCGTCCGGGCGACCGTGGACTTGCCGCTGCCGGACTCCCCGACCAGGCCGAGGGTGCGGCCGGCGGTGATCGCGAAGGACACGCCCCGGACCACGGGGACCAGGCGTTTGCCGGCCGCGTAGGAGATCGCGAGGTCGTCGACGCGGACGATCGGGCCCGGTGCGGTCGCCGTCGTGGCCGACGCGGCGCTGGTGGCGGTGGCGGTCATGCGCTCACTCCCTGCTTGGCGCGGTCGACGCCGAGCGACTTGCTCAAGCCGTCGGCGGCGAGGTTGAGCCCGATCACCAGGGTCGCCAGGGCGACGATCGGCGCGAGCGTCCCGAGCGGGACGACGGTCAGGGCGGTGCGGTTCTCCTGCACCATCAGGCCCCAGTCCGGGGTCGGCGGGTTCGCGCCGAACCCGAGGAAGGACAGCGACGCGACGAGCAGGACGATCCACGAGGCCCGCATGGCGTACTCGACGAGCACCACGTCGAGGACGTTCGGCAGGATCTCGCGGAACACGATCGACAGCGCGCGTTCACCACGGGCCCGGGCGGCCGTCACGTAGTCCTGCGTGATGACGGTGCGGGCGGCACCGCGCACGACGCGGGTCACGGCGGGCGCGTAGACGACGGTGACGGCGAGGACGATGACCCAGAGCCCGGCGTCGAAGACCGTGACGACGACGAGCAGGGCGAGGATCGACGGCACGCTGAGCAGGGCGTCGACGACGCGCATGACGGCCTCGTCGAACCAGTTGTCCGCGTACGCCGTGATGCAGCCGAGCACGGTGCCGACGGCGACCGCGATGGTCGTGGCCAGGAACGTGACGAGCAGGGCGTACCGGCCGCCGTTGAGCGTCCGCGACAGCACGTCACGGCCGTACTGGTCGGTGCCGAGCCAGTGCGTCCAGGTCGGCCCGGCGAGCACGTCGCCGGCGTTCGTGGCCACCGGGTCGTGCCCGGCGATGACCGGGGCGAGGACCGCGAGCACGACGTGCAGGGCGATGAGGCCGAGACCGATGCTCAGCGCTGTCGAGCCGCGCAGGGGCGCGAGTGCGCCGGCGAGGACGGCGCGTCCGGGGCGGCGAGGGGCGATGGCGGTCATGCGGCGGCCTTCCTGGTGCTGCGCGTCGGACGGGTGCGCGTGCGGGGTCGCCGCTGGCGGGTCCGCAGCTTCGGGTCGAGCGCGAGCGCGACGAGGTCGGCGGCGAGGTTGCAGACGACGTAGATGACGGCGCTGAGGAGCGCGATCGCCTCGATCGTCGGCAGGTCGCGGTTGAAGACCGACTCGAGCATGAGCTTGCCCATGCCCGGGTAGTTGAAGACGTTCTCGACGACGACGACCCCGCCGAGCAACCAGGCGACGTTGAGCGCGACGACGTTCAGCGTCGGCAGCAGCGCGCTCGGCACCGCGTGCTTCCAGACCACGCGGCGCATCGTCAGGCCCTTGAGCTCCGCGGTGGTGACGAACTCGGATGCCATCACGTCGATGGTCGAGGACCGCGCGGTGCGGACGATGTAGGCGGCCATCGCCAGGGTGAGCACGATGATCGGCAACCAGATCGTCGGTAGCAGCTCGCCGACGGTGGCGTCGCTCCCCCGCAGCACGACGGCGGGGAAGACCGGCAGGCCGATCGCGAAGAGGAGCACGAGCACGGTCGCGACCATGAACTCGGGAACGCTCATCACGACGAGGCTGACGATCGAGATGACCCTGTCGGACGGGCGACCCCGACGGACCCCGGCGAGGACGCCGAGCGTGAGGGACACGGTGACGCCGACGAGCATGGCGGGCACGGCGATGAGCATGCTGTTGCGGAAGGCCGTGAACAGCGTCGGCGCGACGGCCTCGCCACTGACGAGCGAGGTGCCGAAGTCACCGTGCACCGCACCACCGAGCCACTGCAGGTAGCGGAGCCACACGTTCTGGTCGAGGCCGAGGGTCTCGCGCAGCTGCTTGACGGCGTCCGGGGTGGCGTTCTGCCCGAGCAGCTGCTGCGCGACGTCGCCGGGCAGGGCCTGCACGGCCAGGAACACGAAGAGCGAGGCGAGCACCACCGTCAGCACGGCGATGCCGACCCGGCGGAGGACGGGGACGAGGACGTCCGACGGCGTGTTCGTGGTCGTCATCGGCGCAGTCCGATCCGGAGGTAGTCGAACTCGAAGCCGTACTCCGAGTAGTTCACGACGTCGCGGGAGAGCCCCACGAGCCGGTCGCCGAACATCGGCGTCATGTCGGCCCCGTCCTCGACGACGAGCCGTTGGGCGTCCTGGTAGAGGCTGAGGCGCTTGGCGTCGTCCATCTCGGCGCGGGCGTCGTCGAGCAGCCCGTCGAAGGTCTCGTTCGACCACGCGCTCTCGTTGTACGACGACCCGGTGCGGAAGATCTGGTTGAGCAGCTGGTCGATCGGCCGGCCGGTGAACCAGTAGCTCACCATGAGCGGCTTCTGCATCCAGATCTGCGTGTAGTACGAGTCCGAGCTCGCGTTGCGGACCGTCAGGCGGATGCCCGCGTCGGCGACGGCGTCGCGGTAGGCGACCGCCATCGGCGTGAACACCGACTCGTAGCTGGACGTGTAGATCGACGTCCGGAACCCCTCGTGGCCGGCCTGCTTGAGCAGCGCCTTCGCCTTGTCCGGGTCGTACTCGCGGTGGTCGTCGACGAACGCGGCGAGCTGCGGCGGCACCGGGTTGTCCCACCCGGGCGACCCGGTGCCCTGCAGGGCGGTGTCGACGATCTGCTGCGGGTCGTAGGCGAGCTTCATCGCCTGACGCACCCGCGGGTCGCTGAACTCGTCGCTCGTGGCGAGCATCGGGATCGTGTACCACTGGGCGTTCTTCGACCGGGCGACGGTGGCGCGGTCGGAGGCCGAGACCACCCGCGCGGTCGCGAAGTCCAGGTTCGTCTGCGAGATCAGGTCGATCTGCCCGGCGAGCAGCGCGTTCACCCGGGCCGTGGTGTCCTGGATCGAGTAGAAGTCGATGCCGTCCAGCGCGGGGCGGCCGGCGAAGTGGTCGTCGAACGCCTCGACGCTGCCGGCACCGGCGGGCGTGAACGACGAGAGCCTGAAGGGCCCGGTGCCGATCCCGGTCCGGCCGATGTCGGTGATCGCGGCCGCCGGCACGATGTAGCACTGGTAGGCGGTCAGCAGCGACGGGAACTCGGCGTTCGGCTTGGTCAGCGAGAACCGCAACGTGTACGGGTCGGTCGCGCGCATCGAGTCGGCGTCCATCACCTCGCCGAGGACACCGGCCTGCGGGCTGCCGGTCTTCTCGTCGAGGATGTGCCGGATGCTCGCGATCGCGTCGTCCGCGGTGAAGCGCGAGCCGTCGTGGAAGGTCACGCCGCGACGGAGCGAGAACGTCCACTCGGTACCGTCGGCGTTCGCGGACCACTCCTCGGCGAGGTCGGGCACCGTGGTGCCCTGTTCGTCGAGCTTGACCAGCCGGTTGTACAGCGCGCCGAGGTACTCGTAGGCCGACAGCGAACTGGCGGAGTCGAGCGTCTCGGCGGCCGAGGCGGCCGGGCGCGCGATGCGCAGACGACCGCCGCGTCGGGCCACACCGGTGGCCGCCGCTTCGGGGATCGTGGGGGTGCCGGCGTTCGCTCCGGAGCTGCACCCGGTGAGCGTGAGCAGGCCGAGGCCGGCGAGACCGGCGGCACCGGTGAGGAGCGCTCGACGGCTCGGGCCGCGGGCGTTCCGGGGTTCGGGGACGATGGGCTGCATTCGGGGTGACCCCTCCTGTAATCGTTCCGGTGAACGATAGAGGGAGACCGGCGATCCCCCAAGTCCTGGCCCTCGTCGGACCGAGTGTTTACGAAGTCGTTACACGGACGCCCCCGGTGCGGTGCATGATCGGAGCATCCCGTCCGAGGAGGATCATGGCGACGTTCACCAGGGGGTTCGGTGGCCGCCGGGCCGACCGCGACGACACCCGCATCCCGCCCGGCCAGACCCTGGTGCGCGACTGGCCGGTGCTGTCGGCCGGAGCCACACCCGAGATCGAGCCCGAGTCGTGGACCTTCTCGATCCGCACCGAGAACGGGCTGCACACCTGGACGTGGGACGAGGTGCACGCGCTCGGTGTCGAGGACGTCACCGTCGACATCCACTGCGTCACCCACTGGACCAAGCTCGACATGCCCTGGCGCGGCGTCCCCCTCGACCGCCTGTTCGAGGACGTCGAGACCTCGCTGGACTTCTGCATGGTGCACAGCACCGGCGGGTACACGACCAACGTTCCGCTCGACGAGCTGCTGGACGGCAAGGCGTGGATCGCGTTCGAGGCCGACGGCGAACCGCTCGAACCCGAACACGGCGGACCGGCCCGCCTGCTGGTGCCGCACCTGTACTTCTGGAAGAGCGCGAAGTGGGTGAGCGGGATCGTCATGCAGGCGGACGACGAGCCGGGCTTCTGGGAGAACGCGGGGTACAACCTGCACGGCGACCCGTGGAAGGAAGAGCGGTACTGGTGACGGTTCCCGACACCGACCTGGAGGCCCGGCCCGGCCCCGCCGTGCGCCCTGCGGTGCGCAGGCGGCCGGCCTGGCACCCCGCGACGGTCGCGTCGGTGGAGCGCGAGACCCCGAACGCACGTCGGGTCGTCCTCGACGTCCCGACGTGGCCGGGGAACGACCCCGGCCAGCACCTGGACCTCAGACTCACGGCCGAGGACGGGTACCAGGCCTCCCGGTCCTACTCGATCGCCTCGGCCGGCGACGGCACCGACGTCGTCCTCGCCGTCGACCGCGTCGAAGGCGGCGAGGTGTCCCCCTTCCTGGTCGACGCGGTCGAGGTGGGCGACGCGCTCGAGGTGCACGGCCCGCTCGGCGGGTGGTTCGTGTGGCGTCCCGGCGGGTCCACCAGACCGGTGCAGCTGATCGCCGGCGGATCGGGCATCGTGCCGCTCGTCGCCATGGTCACCGCGCACGCCGAGGCCGAGGACCCCGCACCGTTCCGCTTGCTCGTCGCCGTCCGGACTCCCGACGACGTCTTCTTCCGTGCGGAACTCGACCGGGCCGTCGGCTCCCAGGCCCCACTCGAGGTCACCACCGTGTACAGCCGGACCGCTCCCCCCGGGTCCGACGTGCCCGCGGGGCGGCTGACCCGCGACGCCCTCGCCGCCGCGGTCTTCCCACCGGACGTCGGAGCCCTCGTCTACGTGTGCGGGTCGACGCCCTTCGTCGAGCAGGTGCTCCGCTGGCTCGCCGAGCTCGGGCACGACACCACCGACGTCCGTGCCGAACGCTTCGGGGGCAGCTGATGACGGTCGTCGACGGCAACGCGCTCGCGGGCGTCCTGTCCGAGGTGCTCGGTCCGGAGCCGACCGTGACGGTGCTCTGCTGTGCGGGCTGCGGCTCGGTCGGCTCGGTCGCGCGCACCGCGGTCCACCGCACGGCGATGGGCTCCGTCGCCCGCTGTCGCGACTGCGACACCGTGCTCGTGACGGTCGTGGATGCCGGGGTGACCCGGTGGGTCGGGCTGCCGGGCACCCGGGCCGCGGCGGCTTCTTTACCCGAGGGGCTCGGCTAGAGCAACCCACAGTGGCGTGTCCTGCGGAGTTCTTGCGGCTTTCCGCACGACCCGAACTGGGGCCCAATCCGTGGACGGCGATGCTCCGGATCACTCTTCGGGACATCGCTGGGCCACCCACCCGGCGTCTCCACTCGGGGCAGCGTGGCCTCTGCGTCCGGTGGGCGCGGGTACCCGAAGCCTGCGCCCCCGGAAGCACCGCGTGCGGTGCCCGGAGACGACGAAACCCCCGGTGCTGCTCCGTCGAGCAACCCCGGGGGTCGTGTCCTGTCCGAGCGGATGACGAGATTCGAACTCGCGACCCTCACCTTGGCAAGGTGATGCGCTACCACTGCGCCACATCCGCATTCGCACGCCGTGTCGGCCGTGCGGAGTCGACTGTACCCGATCCCGGGCACCGGGACGTGTTCTTCGCCAGATCCGGGCGTGTCCGGTCGTCACGAGGCGCCGCGCTGGGCGGCGATGGCGGTCATCAGGCGGGGAGGAGTTCGATCGGTGCATGAGCTACGTGCACGACAACCCGGGCGGGACCGAGGCCCACGGCGTCGACCTGATCGACGGCGACGCCCCCGCCATCCGCATCCTGGTGCACGGCGACCTGCCGACCACGATCGAGCACGAGGGGCGGACCTGGCTCGCCACCGGGGGCGCGCACGACGACGGGGACGACCAGGCTCCGCCGATCGCGATCTACCGGCCGGTCTGAGCCGAACGGATCGCTCGCGCGGCCTGGAGCACCGCTTCCACGCTCGCGGTGAGCACCGACCGGTCTCGACCCGCTGCCCAGTGCACCCCGGTCCCGTCGCGGTACTCGAGCAGGGTCAGTGCCGCACTGGCGCTGCCCGTCGTCCGTGAGGTCTGGTGCAGCGAGACGATGTCGACCACGATGCCGCACGCAGCGAGCAGGTCGACGACCGCCTCGACCGGGCCGACATCGACGGCGGTCCCGTGGTGTTCGGTTCCGTCGACCCGCAGGGTGAGCTCGGTGTGGGTGTCGGCGCCGTGCGCCGTCTCGATCGCCACCAGGTCGATGTCCGCCGAACCGTCGGGCGTCCGCTCGTAGCTCCGCTCGAACAGCTCGAGGAGCTCCGGGCCGTCGACCTCGGCCCCCGATCCGTCGACGTGGCGCTGGACACGTCGTGCGAAGTCGATCTGCAGCCGGCGCGGGAGCTCGATGCCCGATGCCGTCTCGAGCAGGTGTGCGATCCCGCCCTTGCCGGACTGCGAGTTCACCCGGATGACCGCGTCGTAGTCCCTGCCGAGGTCCGCCGGGTCGATCGGCAGGTACGGCACGCGCCACGCCGTCTCCGACTCGGGGCGGCCCTCGACGGCAGCGCGGGCCCGGTGTTCGGCGAACCCCTTCCGGATGGCGTCCTGGTGCGTGCCGCTGAACGCGGTGTGCACCAGATCGCCGACGTAGGGGTGTCGCGGGTGCAGCTCGATGCGGGTGGCGTGTTCGACCGTCCGTCGGACGTCGTCGATGTCGGAGAAGTCGATCATCGGGTCGATGCCCTGCGCGTGCAGGTTGAGCGCGAGGGTGGCGATGTCCACGTTGCCGGTCCGTTCGCCGTTGCCGAAGATGCAGCCCTCGACGCGTTGCGCCCCCGCGAGCACCGCGAGCTCGGCGCACGCGATGCCGGTCCCCCGGTCGTTGTGCGGGTGCACCGACAGGATCACCCCGTCGCGCCGGGCCAGGTTGCGGTGCATCCACTCGATCTGGTCGGCGTACACGTTCGGCGTCGCGATCTCGACCGTCGCCGGCAGGTTGATGACCACCGGACGCTCTGGTCTGGCGTCCCAGAGCTCGGTCATCGCGTCGCAGACCTCCAGGACGAAGTCCGGCTCGGTCAGGTTGAAGACCTCCGGTGAGAACTCGAACCGGACGTTCGGCAGGTGCCCCGCGAACTCGAGCACATCGCGGCCGCCGGCGAGGATCATCTCGCGCACCTCGTCCCGGTCCTTGCCGAGCACGACGTCCCGCCACATCGGGGCCGTCGCGGTGTACATGTGGACGACGACGTCGTTGGTGATGCCGCGGATCGACTCCACCGTCCGCTCGATCAGGTCACGCCTGGCCGGGGTGAACACGACGATCGTGACGTCCTCCGGCGCGAGGTCGGTCTCGGCGAGCAGCCGGACGAACGCGTGGTCGGTCTCGGACGCCGACGGGTAGCCGACCTCGATCTCCTTGTAGCCCATCCGCACCATGAGTTCGAAGAAGCGCCGTTTGCGCTCGGGGTCCATCGGCTCCGCGAGTGCCTGGTTGCCGTCGCGCAGGTCGACGGGCACCCAGAGCGGCGCGGTGGTGAGCGACCGCGTCGGCCAGGTGCGGTCGGTGAGCGGGACGGCGACCCGCTCGGAGACGTCACGGTACCGGTGCGACGGCATCGGGGACGAACGCTGTCGGTTCCACGGCTGGGTCGCGACGGTGGGAGTGGTGGTGGTCATGGGGCTCCTCGTGCTGCTGTCGTGACGACCGTAGCACCACTACTCAGACAAGTGGAGGTGTTCCGCACGATGCGGCAGGATGGGCACATGACACCGGTCCGCCGCGAACCACTCGCCGAACAGGCGGCCGACGCCCTGCTCGCCCGCATCCGTGACGGCGAGTGGGTCCTCGGAGCGAAGCTCCCCGGCGAGACGACGCTGGCACCGCAGCTCGGCGTCGGTCGCTCGACGGTGCGCGAAGCCATCCGGCACCTCGCCGGCCGGGGCGTGCTGGCCTCGCGGCAGGGTGCCGGGGTGTTCGTCACCGCACTCGACGTCCAGGACGGTCTCGACGACGTGCTCCGCCACGCGGACATCACCGCCGTGGTCGAGGCTCGCATCGCGATCGAGGTCGAGGCGTCGTCCCTGGCCGCGGAACGGCGGACCCCGGCCGAACTCCGCGCGATGCGGCGCGCGGTCGACCACCGCCAGGAACGACGCGCCTCGATCGAGCAGCACGTCGACGCGGACACGGCGCTGCACCGCGCGATCGTGGTCGCCGCGCACAGCCCGCTGCTCACCGAGCTCTTCGACGGCTTCACGCCGCGCAGCCGTCAAGCGATGATCGAGCTGCTCCGCATCGACGGTGCGTACGGCAGCGAGGCCGACCGCGACGTGCACGACGACATCGTCGACGCCATCGCCGACCGGGATCCCGCCGCTGCGGCAGCTCGGACGCGGGCGCACCTGCGCAGCCTGACGGCCCGGCTCGGGTGACCGTCTGCCGGGCCGTCCAGCCCGGCACACCCGATCGGTTCAGTGTCCGCGCACGTCACCCGTCAGGATCGCGTGCTCGGCACCGGCCGACAGTTCGTCGTGCAGCGCGTCCGCGAAGAACTCCCCCGCCCCGAGGCTGATCAGGTGGGTGAGCGCGCCACCCACGTCCGCCAGGCCGGGGTTCCACTCGTCGTGCAGGGACGCACGGACGTGTCCGGACTCGTGCACGATGACGGCGCCGATGTGGTCGTGGCTGTCGCCGACCTCGAGCACGGCGTCGTACACGACGGGCTCGGTGTCCTCGCCGAGGGGCTCCAGGTGCACCTCGCCGATGCCGGGCCACTCGGTGCGGAACACGGGCAGGTCCGGTGCGTGCAGGTGCGGGGCGCGTTCGTCGGTGACGGACTCGATCTCGCCGGACGTCAGGTACTCGTCGACGACCTCGTGGATGCGGTCGTGCAGTCCGGGCTCGTACTGCCACCACCGCTGGTGCACGGCGCGGAGCCAGTCCTGCGTCGCGGCGTCGGCCGAGGCCGAGGTACCGACCAGCTGCGGCGCCGTGCCCGGCGACCCGACGACCTCGAGCTGCTCGTCGTGCGTCTCGACGGTGATGGAGCCCGTGGTCTCGTCGGGGTGCACGCCGTGCACGTCCTCGGGGGCGGCTGCCCAGATGCTCGCCGGCAGCTTCGGCGGCAGGTCGAACGCCACCGCGATCGCCGGGCGCGCCAACGCCTCGTCCAGCGCGTCGCCGAGGTGCACCTCGTCCGATCGGGAACCCATGACGACGCCGCCGGCCGGGGGCACGGCGGCCAACCGCTCCAGGTCCTCGTGGTCCGCGTTCATCGATGCGAGCACGGTCGTGTCCGCCCACTGGACGAACTCGCCGGCCGCACGGTCCTGGTCACCGAACGGCACGTTCCAGACCGAGGGGTCCGCCAGCACCCACGATGCCGAGCGACCGGCGGGACCACGCCGCACGGCGTCGACCAGGGCGGGGACGAGCCCGGGCAGCCCGCGGTAGGCCGGACGCACGGTGACCCGGTCCAGCGCGAGCAGGTCCGGCTTGCCGAGCATCTCGGCTGCGTGCGTCTGCAGCGACAGGAAGGTCTCGCCGGTGGCGTCGGGGACGACGATCGCGGCGGCGAAGTCCCCGTCGACGTCGGACACCTGGTAGCCGAGCACCAGCGCCTCGACCGACTCCGGCGACCGGCTCGTGTAGGCGGTGACCTCGGCGACCGACACCGCCTCTGCCTCGTCGTCGGTGATCGGCACCCGGACGTCGATCACCCACCGGTCGACGTCCTGCCCGGGGTAGGCGTCGCCGTCCTCGTCGGAGATCGTGATGTGCACGAGCCGCAGGGAACCGTCCCAGGCATCGTGGACGTGCTGGGCGATGGCGGCTTCAGGGTCGTCGGTCACGGACGCCACCGTATCGGTGGGGGCGCGGTCGTGTGGTCACGGACGGTCCGCGACCATCGCGTCGACCGTCCGCATCGCGGTCGCCAGGATGGTCAGGACCGGGTTGACGCCGCCGTTCGTGACGTGCACCGAGCCGTCGGCGACGCGCAGGTTGTCGTGCCCCCACACCCGGCCGGACGGATCGACCACCGACGTCGCCGGGTCCGCCCCCGTCCGGAGCGTGCCGGCCTGGTGCTGTCCGCCGCTCGTGCCGTGGACCGGGCCGTGCAGCTCGGCGACGCGGGTGGCGCCGGCGGCTCGCAGCCAGTCGCCGCTGCGAGCGCTGGTGTGGTCGCGTGCGCGGACGTCCTCGGGGTGGACACCACCGCTGAACGACGCCACCGGGATGCCGTTCCGGTCCGTCACGGCCGGGTCCACCCGGACGCGGGCGTCGGCCGTGGTGACCTCCTGGATCGGCCCCATGATCCGCATGCTGCGCCGCGCCAGGTCCCGCATCGCGTGCTTGCCGTCGAGCCCGGAGCGTGGGACGAGCCCCGTGCCGACGAGGTACTGGTAGGTGTTCGACGGCGTCGCGATGAACTCGTTCGCCAGGATCCCGCCACCGATCTGCCCGGGCACGCCGTGCCGGTAGTCGGTGGTGGCGATCGACGGTCCCGGTCCGAGGCCGTCGTCCACCACGTCGTCGAAGACCCCCATCGCGCCGCCGTAGACGTGACCCTGCAGGTGCCGACCGACCTGGTCCGTGCCGTTGCCGATGCCGTCGGGTTCCTGGTCGCTCCGGCTGTTCAGCAGGAGTCGTGCCGACTCCACCGCCCCGGCCGCGACCACGACCTCGCCCGCGTCCACGTCGGTCCGCCAGTCGTGGCCGTCGACCGTGCCGACGATCGTGACGCCGACCACACGACCCGCGCCGTCCGTCCGCAGCCGGGCGACGCGGGCCTCGAGCACGATCGACGCGTTCCCGGTGGTGAACGCGCGGCTCAGCATGGTGTTCTGGCTGCCGTTCTTGGCGTCGACGGGGCACGCGAACCCCACGCACATGCCGCACTGCTCACAGGCCCGGCGGCCCAGGTACGGTGTCGAGTTGACGAGGAGCGGGACGTGCACCGTCGAGATGCCGAGCGCGTTCGCGGCGCCGGCGAGCCGGTCCCGAGCGGCGCCGGACGGCAGCGGTGGCATCGGTCGCGCACGCGAGCGCTCCCCGGACCACGGACCGTCGACGTCGCCCCCGCTGACCCCGACCTCCCACTCGGCGCGCTCGTACCAGGGCTCGAGTTCGTCGTAGCCGAACGGCCAGTCGGCCAGGCTGCTGCCGTCCGGCACCCCGTACGTCGACGCCATCGTGAAGTCCCGCGGTCCGAACCGCCATGCCTGTGCGCCGTAGACCCGGGTGCCGCCACCAGCCGTGGCCGCGTTGTTGTGCCATCCCGGCGACGACGGCCGGAGCACCAGCAGCTCCCGCCCGTCCGCCACCGTGCGCGGGTTCCCGACGTCCGACGGCCCGGACAGCGGTGCGACGCCCCAGCTGGACCGCGGGTTCCGGATGTGGTCTCGGCTGAGGTCCGTGGTGCCGGGCCACCCACCGGCCTCGATGACGAGCACGCGCCGCCCGGACTCGGCGAGCCCGCACGCGGCGACACCCCCGCCGGCGCCCGACCCGACGACGACCGCGTCGTACCGGTCGGCCAGCTGCGACGGGTGCACGACCGAGGGGACGGCGGTCGGTACCGGTACCGGCACGCTCCAGCCGTCCGGCGGACCGGGCTGCCACCCCACCATCTCCCAGGACCGCTCCCCCGCGTTGCCGCCGTTGCCTGCGTCGGCGTAGTAGCCCGCGGCGACGAGCTCGGCGAACCAGGTCCAGACCGGATCCTGCTCGTCGACGTCGTCGACGCCGTCGTGGTCGTCCGCGTGCTCGAGGACGGCCCGGAGGCGGTCCAGCCAGTCCGGCCGGTCGACCAGGATCCCGGCCAGGAAGTCGAGCGCGCCGGCCTCGGACGCCGACGGGTACTCGTCCGCCGGCACCACCCGGTCGACCAGGGCGCGGAGCCGTTCGTCGTGCGTGCGGAGGAACTCCTGGGCCGCCGTGGCCGCGTGGTCCGTCATCGGTCCTGCCTCCCGGGCGGCGCCGGTGCCGCTCACGAGCACCGTAGCGGACGCGGACTTGCACCGGTCGTGCCGGCGACCTACTCTGGCGGCAGAGGGCAAAATGCCTCGTCGCCCCGGCGGCCAGGCACCCACACGCGGTCTCGGACGAGTCGCCACTTCTTCGTCGAAGGAGTGCACGTGTCCACCCGTTCCCCCGCCCGGCTCCGCGACGCCGGGATCGCCCTCACCGGCCTGTCCGCCGTCTTCCTGTTCGAGATGCTCGACAACTCGGTGCTGAACGTCGCCCTCCCCACCGTCGGCCGCGAACTCCACGCGTCGACGACCGGCCTGCAGTGGGTCACCGGTGCCTACTCGGTCGTCTTCGGCGCCCTCATGCTCCTGTTCGGCGCGGTCGCCGACCGGTTCGGCCGACGTCGGGTCATGCTCGTCGGTCTGGTGCTGCTCGCGCTCTCCGCCCTGGCGACCGCCCTCGTCACCACGACCGGCGAACTCGTCGCGGTCCGCGCGCTCATGGGGCTCGCCGCGGCCATGACGACGCCCGGGTCGATGGCCCTGGCCTTCCGGCTCTTCGACACCGAGGCCCTGCGCGTCCGCGCCTTGACGGTCATCTCCACCGCCGGCCTCGTCGGGCTCGCGGTCGGACCGACGGCGGGCGGCTTCGCCCTCGCGGTGGCGCCGTGGCAGGCCCTGCTCCTCGTGAACGTCCCGATCGCGGCGCTCGCGTTCATCGGCATCCGGACCGGCGTCCCCGCTGACCGACCGGAGGACCTGCACCCCGACCGGATCGACGTGACCGGCGCGCTGTTCGGCACCACGGCCCTGGTCGGTGCACTCGGGACGCCCACCCTCTTCGCGGAGGCGGGCAGCGCCTCCTGGCCGGGGTGGACCGGGGTCGTC
The DNA here is from genome assembly GCF_003755065.1 of Curtobacterium sp. JUb34. Classification (NCBI taxonomy): domain Bacteria; kingdom Bacillati; phylum Actinomycetota; class Actinomycetes; order Micrococcales; family Microbacteriaceae; genus Curtobacterium; species Curtobacterium sp. JUb34. Next base: position 506,546 of record NZ_RJVH01000002.1, read on the forward strand.
GTGACGGTCGCAGCGGTGGCGGCCTTCGTGCAGCGGGAGCGCACCGCGGCACAGCCGCTGCTCGACCTGCGCCTGCTCGCCCGTCCGCTCGTCGCGAGCGGTCTGGCGTACAAGGCGGCCTCCGGACTCGCGGTCTCCGGGCTGTCGTACCTGGTGACGCTGCAGCTGCAGTTCGCCTGGGGCTGGTCGCCGGCGCTGGCCGCGGCGGCGACGCTGCCGCAGGTTGTGGTGCTCCTGGCCTCCGGACGGTTCGTCGGCCCCTTCGTGCAGCGGGTGGGCCTCGGTCGCGCGGCCTGGCTGAGCGCCGGTGCCGTCGTGGCCGGACTCGCGCTCTTCACCGTCGGCGGGCGTGCCGGGTACGGCTGGGTCGCCGCGGCACTCGTCCTGGTCGCCGCGGGCATGCGGGTCGTCGGGGTCGTCGCGGGCAACAACGTGCTCCAGGGCCTGCCGTCGAACCGGACGTCGGTCGGGGCGGCGCTCGTCGACACCTCGAGCGAGCTCGCGACCGCGGTGGGGATCACGGCGACCGGGACGGTCCTGGCGCTGCTCGTGCCCGGCAGCATCGCCTCGACGTCGTGGACGGCGGCCCGGCTGGCCGCCTTCGAGGGCGGCATCACCGTCGCGGGCGCCGTCCTGACGGTCGTCGCCGCCCTGCTGGTCGGCTTCGGCATGGCACGCGCGACGACCCGCGCGGGCACGCCGGTGGCCGAACCGGCTCAGACCGCGCTGTAGCCGCCGTCCGCGACGAGGACCGACCCGGTGATGAACGACGCCGCGTCGCTCGCCAGGAACACGACGCTCGGGGCGATCTCCTCGGGCAGGGCGAACCGTTGCTGCGGCGCGTCCTCGATCCAGTACCGCCGGAACTCCGGGGAGTCCACCGGAGCCATCTCGGTCTTCACGTACCCCGGGGCGACGGCGTTCACGCGGATCCCGTACTGCGCCCACTCGACCGCGAGCGACTTCGTCAGGTGGTGCACGGCGGCCTTCGACGCGTTGTACGCCGGCTGCCACTGCGGCCGGTTCACGATGAGGCCCGACATGCTGCCGATGTTCACGATCGAGCCCGACCCGGCGTCGCGCATGTGCGCGCCGACGGCGGTCGACGTCTTCCAGAGCGCACGGACGTTCAGGTCGAACACGTCGTCCCACTCGCTGTCGGGGACGTCGAACGCGTCCCGGTGGTGGCACGTGCCGGCGTTGTTCACGAGCACGTCGATCCGACCGAGGGCGGTCATCGCCTCCTCGGTCATGCGCGTCACCTGCGCGCCGTCGGTGATGTCCGCCGTGATGGTGACGAAGTCGTGGCCGGCATCCGCGGCCTCGGCGGCGACCCGGGCGTTCCGCTCCGCGGACCGCCCGACGATCGCGACGCGGGCACCGGCCTCGGCGAGGCCGAACGCGAACGCCCGTCCGAGCCCCTGGTTGCCGCCGGTGACGAGGGCGGTCCTGCCGGTCAGGTCGAAGGGTGAGGTCATGGTGTGGGCGCCTTCCTGAGGGGGCCGACGCCGTGCACCGCGTCGACGAGGTACCGCCCTGCGTACACGCCCCCGGCCGGGAGGCGCGGCGTGCGTCCGCCCCGCACCGCGCCCACGGCTGTGCTCACGACCACCGCGTCCGGTCGCTCAGTGCAGGTCGGTCGCGGTCCGCCGGTCGAGCTCGGCGAGCATCGCGGCGGTGTTCCGCAGCACCTTCGGTGTCTGCACGAGGGTGACGACCAGGATCACGAGGAACATCGCCGCCGCGAACCAGAAGACCGGCCGCCCGGTGACGGCGAGGGACACCCCGAGCGCCATCGCCGACACGAACACGACGGGTCCAAACCACCGTTGCCGGCGGTACTGCTCGTGGTAGTGCTCGAGCGCCTGACGCCACTGCGCCGGGTCGGCATCAGCGGGCAGCTCGCCGCGTCGCACCGCTCGACCGAGAGCACGATCACGCGCGGCCGGGCCGACACTGCGACGTTGCCGACCGATCCAGAGCCCGAAGAGCACGCCGAACACCGCGCCCGTGACCACACTCGCGGCGACTCGGATCCCGACGGGGACGTCGGCGGGCATGGTGACGAACGTCGACAGGTACCAGAACCCGCCGAACGCGACTGCGAGGACGATCATCACGGCCCACAGCGGCCACCCACGCATCGAATCCATCTCGCCATCGTGCCAGCCGAGCGCCGCGGTCGTCCGAAACGACGAAAGCCCCGGCGGGACCTGATGGTCCTACCGGGGCTTTCTCGTGGTGGGCGATACTGGGATCGAACCAGTGACCTCTTCCGTGTCAGGGAAGCGCGCTACCGCTGCGCCAATCGCCCAGATTCCCTGTCTGAACCGGGGTTCGTACAGGATCTGGAGGGTGTTGCTGGAGGTGGGGACGGGATTCGAACCCGCGTGGACGGCTTTGCAGGCCGCTGCCTAGCCTCTCGGCCACCCCACCATCGAGGTTCACGTCTCCGTGAGTACCCGAACGGTGGGATACCCTCTGGTGAGTCGCAGGGCTTCGAGAAGCCCCACACTCGAGCGGATGACGAGATTCGAACTCGCGACCCTCACCTTGGCAAGGTGATGCGCTACCACTGCGCCACATCCGCACTTGTCTTTCCGCTGTCGCGGCGACGACGTAAACTCTATACGAACCCGGGCGCTTCCACCAAAATCCTTCCCGTTCACCGGGCGTGTCCCCCGAGTTCATGCGGATCCGGCCGGTTCGAGCCTCCTCGCACGGCGCAGTCTTTGCCATGTGGTGCGCGGTTGTGTGCTCCGTGCCTGCTGTCAGCCCCGCACTATGCGGTCAAGCTCGCACCGAGGTGCCAATGCCGCACCGTGCGAACGCGCCCCAACGCCGCACGGTGCGCCGCTGCACGGTGCGCCGCTGCACACGCACAGCGCGCCACACCCGGGGAACGCGTCGTGTTCGGAGCACCGCCGGACATCCGCTACTATCGACTCGCACGAACAGTGCAGGGGGCGATTGGCGCAGTTGGTAGCGCGCTTCGTTCACACCGAAGAGGTCATCAGTTCGAGTCTGGTATCGCCCACCCTTGAGACAGAGCCCGACGCAGCAGCGTCGGGCTCTTGTCATCTCACCGGCCCGCAGCACGCGGGACGCACCATCAGCACGATCGGACGAAGGGGCGCATGACCGACGTCGACCTCGAGTTCGCCCGGGTCCGAGCGGTCCTCGACCGTCCGACCCTGCGGCTCATGTCCCGCCCGACGAGCGCGACAGTCCTCGCCGTGTTCCGCACGGTCTTCGACCGCGACGTCCAGTACGTCCCCGCCGACCGCATGCACCTGCAGGTCGAGGAGCACGTCGCCCGCCTGCAGGCCTCGGGCGCGCGCGTGCCCGCGAGCGACCAGCACGAGCAGGCCGAGCAGGACCCCCGACCGAACGGCCGTGCCCTCTGTCGTGAGTGGGTGGCGGCCCAGTGGCTCGTGCGCTCCAACTCCCCGGACGGCGACGAGCAGTACTCCCTGACGAGCCACGCGCTCGAGGCCCTGAGCCTCGTCGACGCACTGTCCGCCGACCGTGCCCTGATCAGCGAGAGCCGCCTGGCCATGATCGTGGACGCCGTGCACCGCTGGGCCGCACGCGCCGAGCCCGACCCCGACGTGCAGATCCGCCGCATCGACGCCCAGATCGCCGAGCTGCAGGCCGAACGCGAACGCCTCGAGCACGGTGACGACGTCGTCACCGTCGAGGACGACCGGATGCGCGACGGCTACACGAACATCTCCGACCTCATCCGGCAGCTCCCGAGCGACTTCAAGCGCGTGGAAGAGGCCGTCGCGACGATGCACCGCTCGATCGTCGAGGACTTCCGGCAAGAGGTCCGTCCGATCGGCGAGATCCTCGACGACTACCTCGCACGCACCGACAACCTGATGCAGGCCACACCGGAGGGCCGCGCGTTCGAGGGCGCCTTCGAGCTCCTGCGCGACGACGCGCTGCTGCTCCGCCTGCGGGACGACATCGCGACGATCCTGTCCCACCCCTTCGCCGAGGGCCTCGGCGCCGGTGAGCGTCGCGCGTTCCGCAACACGGTGACGATCCTCCGCCAGGGCATCGAGGACGTCCTCGCCCAGCGCCGCCAGCTCACCGCCACGCTCCGCGACCAGATCGTCGCCCACGACGTGGTCCGCGACCGCGAGCTCGACGCCGTCATCCGTTCGATCAACCGCGGCCTGGCGACGCTGATGGACCAGGGCGGGGCGCGCGACCGCATCCCGCTCCCGCTGCTGCCGGCATCGGCCGAGGTCGGCACCCTGCGCGAACGCTTCTACGACCCGGACGCCGAGTCGGTGCCGCCGCCCATCGAGGAACCCGACGACGACGTCTTCGAGGACCTCGACGTCGAGATGCTCCGCAAGCACGGCGGTCCGCTCCTGACCGAGCTGCGCGCCGCACTCCGGTTCGCCGAGGCCGACTCGAGCGTCGACGCCTTCCACGGGCTGCCGCCCGAGCAGCGCCGACCGGTCGAGTTGTTCGGCCTCGCCCACCTGCTGACGGGGCGCGACGACTTCGAGTCCGCCGCGCACCTCGCCGAACACCGCACGGTGCGCCCGGACGGCAGCCCGGTGACCTTCCACATGCCCACCGCGGCGCTCGCTGCGGAGCGCACGCCGGCCGGCGAACCCCACGACGACACACAGAACGCACAGGAGGCACGGTGAGCGACACGACGCCGACACCGGTCGACGAGACGGTCCCCTACGACGACCCCGCAACGGTCCTGCAGGACGACGAACGCGACGAGTCCAGCTTCGCCCTCTTCGAGGGCGACGAGGGTCGGCTCGACGAGCACCAGCGCCGCGCCCTGGTGGCGCTGCTCCGCCACTCGTACGTCAGCTCCCGCACGCACCCCGACGAGTGGCGTGCGGTGCTCGACGGCGAGTACCAACTGCGGTCGCGCCTGAACGACCTGTTCCTCGAGCTGCACGTCGACCGTGACCGCGAGGTCGCCTGGAAGCGCCAGGCCCGCTCGGAGAGCCAGCGCCGGACGTTCCCCACGCTGCTGCGCGACCTGCCGTACACCCGCGAGGAGACGATCGTCCTCGTCTACCTGCGGATGCGGCTGCGAGCCGATGCCCGACCGGGGCCGGACCAGGTCGTCGTCGACCGCTCTGAGATCCTCGGGCACGTCGCCGGGTTCCGACCGGCCACCGCGACCGACCGCACCCGTGACGAGGGCCGTGTGGCGAAGGCCGTCGAGCGCCTCGTCACGGCGCGCATCCTGATCCGCACGTCCGACCCGGACCGCTTCCGGGTGGCGAGCGTCGTCGAGGTGCTGCTGCCCCTGGAGCGCCTGCTGGAACTGGACACGTGGTTGCGGACCACCACCGCGCAGGAAGTGGCGACCGCCCCGGGCGGCGAGCCGACCGACGGAGCCGACCCGGGCCTCCCGACTGACGACACCGACACCGACGACGAAGGCGAGACGGAAGCGTGACCGACACGTTCGAGATCCCGGCGCTCTTCGACACGGTCGCGCAGTGGCGCGCCGAGTCGATGCAGGTCGTCAACTGGGGCGGGTTCCACGGTCACCGCCAGGTCGAGCTGTCCGGCACCGCGACGCTCATCTCCGGCGCGTCCGGCACCGGCAAGTCCACGCTCATGGACGCGTACCTGGCCGTGATGATGCCGTCCGACGTGCCGTTCAACGGCGCCTCGAACGACGCCACGACCGGGCGTGCCCGCAGCGCCGACCAGCGCAACCTGCTCACGTACCTGCGCGGCAAGGTCGACACCCGCCGCGACCCCGAGTCCGGCGCCCTGCGCGACGTGAACCTGCGCGGCGACGACCAGACCACCTGGGGTGCGGCCGCGGTCACGTTCCGGAACGACGACGAGCGCCGCTTCACGGTGTTGCGGGCGTACATCGTGCCGAAGCGCGCGCGGGGCGTCGGCGACATCCAGATGACCATGGCCACGGTCGACGACACCTTCGACCTGCGTCGCCTCGAGGAGTTCGTGCCGACGCGGTTCCACCACCTCGAACTGACCGGTCGTGTTCCCGGCCTCGTCATCCGCGACACCTACCAGGAGCTCGCGTACACGCTGCAGACGCGCCTCGGCATCGGCGACTCCGGTGGCGGCAACCGGGCGATGCGCCTGCTCGCGCGCATCCAGGCCGGGCAGCACCTGCCGACGGTCGACGCGCTGTACAAGTCGCTCGTGCTCGAGACCCCCGGCACCTACGAGGCGGCCGACCGTGCCCTCGCGCACTTCTCCGCGCTCGACGAGGCATACGAGGCGATGGACACCGAGGAACGCAAGGTCCGCATCCTCTCCCCCATCACCGACCTGCACGACGAGATCGAACGCTCGAAGGCCGCGGCCGAGGCGCTGGACGGCATCGCCACCGGTGCCGAGGTCTCCCCGTTCGCGCACTGGACGGCCTCGCGGAAGCGCGATCTGCTCGACGCCGAGGTCTCGCGGAACGCACGGGAGCGCACGGCATCGCGCGCCGAGGTCGCCGCTGCCGAGGCCCGGCACGCCGCCGTGGAGATCGAGCTGCGCGACGCCGAGGCGCGGCTGCGCGACCAGGGCGGCAACGCGCTCGCCCAGCTCGAGGACCGCATCGACCGCCGCACGCGCGAACGCGACGCCGTCGTCCGCACCCGGGCGACGTTCGACGAGCGGACCGCGGTGCTCGGCACGTCCGTCGCGACCGAGGCCGACTTCACTTCCGCGCAGCGCAGCTCGCACGAGTTCCTCGGTTCCTACGCTGCTTCGCGCTCGTCGTTGGACGACCGCCGTGACGCCCTGACGCGCGAGGAGTACCCGCTCCTCGACCGGGAGCGCTCGCTCCGGCAGGAGCGGCAGTCGCTCGAGCACCGCCAGGGCGCGATGCCGCTGCCGATGCACGAGGCCCGGCTCGCGATGGCCCGGGCGGCCGGCATCGACCCCGCAGACCTGCCCTTCGTCGCGGAACTGCTCGACGTGCAGCCCGGCGAGGAACGCTGGCGCACGGCGATCGAGTCCGTGCTGGCTCCCGTCGCCCGCACCCTGCTGGTCGACCAGGACCGGCTGGGCGCGTTCAGCGAGGCGATCGACGCGCTCCGCCTGCCGGTCCGCGTGCAGTTCGAGGGTGTGCCGACCGGTCCGCACCTGGACCTCGACGGCGACCCCGCGATGGTCTCCGGCAAGCTCGCGATCAAGCACTCGCCGTTCAGCACCTGGGTGCGCGAGCGGATCGAGTCCGAGCGCACCGACGCCCGATGCGTGACCGACGCCTCCGAGCTCGGCGGCGGTGGCCGGCGCGTCACCGAGTCCGGCCAGCTCCGCGACGGCCGTCGTGGTGCGCACGGCGACCGGCGCCAGGCCAACGTCATCGGCTTCACGAACGAGGCCCGCGTCGCCGCCGTCGAGCAGGAGCTCGCGTCGATCGCGCAGGACCTCGCCACGCTCGAGGCCCGTCGCACCGACGTCGCACAGGACCTCACCGCGCTCGACGTCCTGCGCGCCGCCCACCAGCACGTCGTCGACGTGACATGGGACGCCATCGACGTCGAGGGGGTCGAGACCTCGTTGGCCCGACTCGACGAGGAACGCCAGGCGCTGCTCGCCGCCGACGACGGTCTGCGGACCCTGCGCGCCTCGGTCGCCCGCCTGCGGAAGTCGCTCGACGAGACCGCCGACCGACGCTCCGCCGCACGGCTCTCCGTGCAGCGGCTCGAGGAGCGGCACGCCGTGCTCGTCGACGGCCAGGACGCCGCCGCCGAGATCCTGTCGCGCTTCGACGACACCCCCGAGTCGTTGCCCGACGACGAGCAGTCGCGACTGCTCGCCGAGACGTTCGCCGAGGTCGGCGCCCCGGACGGCGTGGACGGCTTCGACGACGCCACCCGACGGCTCCGGCGCCGCCTGGAGGAACGGCTGTCGCAGGCGCTCGACGGTGCCGCAGCGGCCTCGACGTCGCTGACGCTCACGTTCCAGCGGTACCAGGACGCCTGGCCGGACCCGAACCTCGGCACCGGCGTCGCGTCCTACCCGGACTACCACGCCATCCTCGACCAGATCGTCGCGACCGGACTGCACGCCCGCCGCACCGAGTGGCGTCGGCGGCTGTCGCAGTGGAGCGGCGAGGACCTCGTCCCGCTCGCCGGCGCGTTCGACCGTGCCGTCGTCGAGATCGAGGAGCGTCTCGAGCCGGTCAACGAGATCCTGCGGGACCTGCCGTTCGGCGCGAACCGCGACCGCCTGAAGATCCAGATCCGCCGGGTGACGCGCGAGGACGTCACCGCGTTCCGCCGCGAGCTCCGCGCCCTGTCCGCCTCGGTCGACTCCGAGCTGACCGACGACGTGCTCGAGACCCGGTTCCGCCGGCTCCGGCGCTTCATGGCCGTCATCCGCCCCGACCCCGACGCCGCCCGTGGTCGCACCACGCAGCGCGACGCCGTGCTCGACGTCCGACGGCACATGGAGATCACGGCCGTGCGCTACGACACGTCGGGCGTCGACCTCGGCGTGTACTCGTCGCTCGGCGACAAGTCCGGTGGTGAGACGCAGGAGCTCGTGGCGTTCATCGTCGGTGCGGCGCTCCGGTACCAGCTCGGCGACGAGACCCGTCCCCGTCCCCGGTTCGCCCCGGTGTTCCTCGACGAGGCGTTCATCAAGGCGGACTCGGAGTTCGCCGGCCGTGCGGTCACCGCGTGGCTCCGGCTCGGGTTCCAGCTGGTGGTGAGTGCGCCGCTCGACAAGGTCACGGCGCTCGAGCCGTCGATGGAACGGCTGCTCTCGATGCGCAAGCACCCCGAGACCGGCCACTCGTCCATCACCGAGATCGCCCGCGTCCCCGCCGACGCCTGACCTGGGGCGCGGTCGCCGGGTGCCGGGTGCCGGGTGCCCGGTGCCGTCCCCGAGGTTCCAAAATCTCGGAACTTCGGGCGCCCCAACGGGCATCCGTGGAACCCGGACGGCACGCACGCGGCATGTCGTGGAACCTCGGCGATGCCCCGGCGGCGTGTCGCAGAACCTCCGCGTCCGACTCGTCAGGTTCCAAAATCTCGGAACCTCGGGCGCCCCAGCGGGCATCCGTGGAACCCGGACGGAACGCGCGCGGCATGTCGTGGAACCTCGGCGATGCCCCGGCCGCGTGTCGTCGAACCTCGGCGGCGCCCTCGGCGGTACCCCGTCCGCAGGTCGTCGAGCCTCGGCCCGCAGAACGGAGGTGGCAGATCGGCGAGCACGCTACGGTGATGGCGTGTTCGGACGACGTTCCCCCAAGCCCCGCCCCGACGACGCCCCCGGCCTCGGCATCGGCGCGCTCGTGCAGGTCATCGACTCCGCGCAGGGCGGCGAGCGGTGGGCCGACGAGCCGATCGGCGTCATCGTGGCTCCCGGCGGCAACCAGATCGTCGGGTACCCCGGTGTCGGCGAACCGTTGTCGTGGACGGTCGCGTTCGAGGAGCCCGTGTACACGAAGGACGGCCGCGGCCCCTTCGAGCGCGCGACCGTCCTGAGTCGTCAGTTGGTGCCGATCACGACCGGCAGCGGCGAGTAGCCCAGCGGGCTCAGTACTCCTCGGAGCCGCTCTTCATCATGGCGGCGACCGCCATGCAGCAGCCCACACCACCGAGGACGCCGATGCCGATGATGATGCCGGCGATGAGTTCGAGCATGGGGTGACTCCTTGGTTGCTTCGGCCGTGTGGCTTCCCTCAGGTTAGCGGATGCGCGACGGATCAGCGGATACCGCGCATGAGCTTCAGGACCGGCTTCGCCAGGACGAGCAAGACCACGCCGACCGCCACGGCGACGAGACCGAGGATCGTGAAGTACGGGGCCTCGTCCGCCGGGTCGTAGTAGCGCGACAGCACCCCGGTGACGGCGGTCCCGAGCGACACCGACAGGAAGAAGAGCGCGACCATCTGCGTCTGGAACTTCGGCGGCGCGAGCTTCGTGGCGACCGACTGCCCGACGGGTGACAGCAGCAGCTCGGCGAGCGTGAAGACCAGCAGGATCCCGACCAGGGCGAGCAGGGGCGTGCCGTTCTGGCCCGAGTTGACGAACGGCAGGAACAGCAGGAACGCGACACCCATGATCCCGGTGCCGAGGGCGAACTTCGTCGGCGTGGACGGCTGGCGGTCGCCGAGCTTGGTCCAGAGCGCCGCGAAGACCCCGGACAGCACGATGATGAAGACCGGGTTGATCGACTGCACCCACGACACCGGCATCTCCCACCCGAACAGCGAGCGGTCCAGTCGCTCGTCGGAGTAGACGGTGACGACGGTGAACTGCTGCTGGTAGAGCGACCAGAACACCGCGCTGCCGATGAAGAGGGGGATGAACGCGAACACTCGCGAGCGCTCCTGCGCGGTGATGCCGCTCGTCAGGATGACGACGAAGTAGCCGATCGTGGCGAGGATCACGATCGCGACGACCACGGTGGGCAGGTTGCCGACGTTCAGCAGCCCGGTGAGCACGGCGACCACGACCACACCGAGGGCGACGACGACGCCGACACCGATCAGCGGCAGGCGACGGCGGTCGACCGGGTTCGTGACGTGGCGGACGGTGTCGGGCAGGTTCTTGCGCCGGATCGCGTACTGCACCAGCCCCGCGGCCATGCCGACGGCGGCGAGCCCGAAGCCGTAGTGGAAGCCGAGCGAGCTCTGCAGCAGGCCGGTCAGGAGCGGTCCGAAGAACGCTCCGAGGTTCACGCCCAGGTAGTACAGCGAGAAGCCGGCGTCACGACGGGGGTCGTCGCGGCTGTAGAGCCCACCGACGATCGTCGTGGCGGTCGCCTTGAGCCCGCCGGACCCGAGCGCGATGAGCACGAGGCCGACGCCGACGCCTGCGACCCCGGGGATGAGCGCCAGGGCGATGTGCCCGAGCATGACGACGACCGCGCTGCCGAAGAGCGTGCGGTCGGCACCGAGCAGCCGGTCCGCGATCCACGCACCGATGATGGTGAACAGGTAGACGGCGCCGCCGTAGGCGCCCATGATCCCGCTCGCGACACCCTTGTCGATCCCGAGGCCGCCCTGCGTGACGGTGTAGTACATGTAGATGAGGACGATGCCCTGCATCCCGTAGAACGAGAACCGCTCCCAGAGCTCCACCGCGAACGGTGTCGACAGCTCGAACGGCTGTCCGAAGAAGGTGCGTTTGGGCTTGGGATCGTGTCCCGTGGTGGAGCCTGACATGTCGGCCAGTCTGCCCCGCGGGCTGGTGGCACGCCCAATCGTCGATGGGTGCTCAACAAATCCGGCCGCCGGGGCGCTTGGAGGGTTCCCACCAACGCGGCCGGTCCGCGTGGACCAGGGTTGTACGCCCCGCACCGCGTTCCGCCGGCTGTCGGGCGCGGTGTCTAGCGTGGGTCGTGCAACACCGGACACCGCAGTTCAGGAGGACTCCGACCATGGTCGACACCGCATCCGCGCAGCACACCGGCACCCCGAAGACGAAGCGCGACGCCGGCGAGGACACGAGCAACACCGCGAGCACGAACAACAGCGCGAGCACGAACACCAGCGCGAGAACGAGCACGAACACCGACATCCGCATCGACGTCGACATGGTCGAGACCCTCCTGCTCGGCCGCTGGGCCGAGGACCGCCGCATCTCGCGCCGCCTCGTGCTCGACCCCGCACTGCACAAGACCGAGGGCCTCGGCACCATCGAGCACCGCGCCCGCGCGTTCGAGCAGCTGCAGATCCTGGTGGACGCCGGCGCGATCCAGCGCCCGTACCCGCGCGAGCTCGGCGGCCAGGACAACCACGGCGGCAACCTGGCGGCGTTCGAGGAGATCACCACCGCCGACCCGTCGCTGCAGATCAAGGCCGGCGTGCAGTGGGGCCTGTTCGGCTCCGCGGTGCACCACCTCGGCACCGCGCGGAACCACGAGGAGTTCCTGCCCGGCATCATCGGGTTCGACGTGCCCGGCTGCTTCGCGATGACCGAGACCGGCCACGGTTCGGACGTGCAGAACATCGCCACGTCGGCCACCTACGACCCGGCGACGCAGGAGTTCGTGGTCCACACCCCGTTCCGTGGGGCGTGGAAGGACTACATCGGCAACGCGGCCCTGCACGGCAAGGCGGCCGTCGTCTTCGCGAAGCTCGTCACCCAGGGCGTCGACCACGGCGTCCACGCCTTCTACGTGCCGCTCCGCGACGACGACGGCGCGTTCCTGCCCGGCGTCGGCGGCGAGGACGACGGCGTCAAGGGCGGTCTGAACGGGATCGACAACGGTCGGCTGCACTTCGACCACGTCCGAATCCCCCGCACGAACCTGTTGAACCGTTACGGCGACGTCGCCGAGGACGGCACCTACAGCTCGCCGATCGACTCCCCCGGTCGCCGCTTCTTCACGATGCTCGGCACCCTGGTGCAGGGCCGCGTGTCGCTCGACGGCGCCGCGGTCGTCGCGCAGAAGATCGGGCTGCAGATCGCGCTCACCTACGCCATGCAGCGTCGGCAGTTCCCGACCGCAGGCGGTGTCGAGGGCGTCCTGCTCGACTACGGGCGGCACCAGCGCCGGCTCATCCCCCGCCTGGCGACGGTGTTCGCGCAGTCCTTCGCGCACGAGCAGCTGCTCCGCACCTTCGACGACGTGTTCAGCGGGCGTGCCGACACCCCGGAGCGCCGCGAGGACCTGGAGACCCAGGCCGCCGCGTTCAAGTCGCTGTCGACGTGGTCCGCCCTCGACACCCTGCAGGAGTGCCGCGAGGCCTGCGGCGGCGCGGGCTTCCTCGCCGAGAACCGCCTGACGAGCCTGCGTGCCGACCTCGACGTCTACGTCACGTTCGAGGGCGACAACACCGTCCTGCTGCAGCTCGTCGGCAAGCGGCTGCTCACCGACTTCCGGAAGCGGGCGCCGCGCGATGCCGCATCGACCGCGAAGTTCGTCGCCGCCCAGGTCGGCGTGAAGCTCGCGGACGCCTCCGGGATCCGCCGCCTCGGGCAGACGGTCGCCGACCGCGGGTCACTCGCGGCGAGCGTCACCGACCTGCACGACCCCGCCACCCAGCGGGCGCTGCTCGCCGGCCGAGTGGACACCATGGTCACCGAGATCGGGCTCCGGCTGAACACCGCCGGCAAGGACCGCGTCCGTCAGGCCGTGCTCCTGAACCGGTCGCAGCACGAGCTCATCGAGGCCGCGCGAGCCCACGCCGAGCTCATGCAGTGGGATGCCTTCACCGAGGCGCTCGACGCGGTCCCCGAGGGCGACACCCGCCGGGTGCTCGTGTGGCTGCGCGACCTGTTCGCGCTCGGACTGCTCGAGCAGCACCTCGACTGGCACCTGGTGCACGGCCGCCTGAGCGCACAGCGAGCCCGTGCGGTCTCGGCGTCGATCGACCGGCTCGTCGCGCGGCTCCGTCCGGTCGTCCCGCAGCTCATCGAGACCTTCGGCTACGAGCCCGGCCACGTGCGGGCGCCGATCGCGCTCGGCGAGGAGCAGGCGCGCCAGGACGAGGCCCGTGCGTGGTTCGCCGCCGAGGCGGCAGCCGGACGGCTCCCCGAACAGGAGAAGAAGCCCCGCGCGTAGCCGCCCGTCGTTCCGTCCGGTCCGCGCCCCGCCAGCGTCGTCGCGCCCCGAAGAGTCGGGGCGCGACGCCCACCACGGGGCGCGACGCCCACCACGGGGCGCGACGCCCGCCACGGGGCGCGCGGCCCGCCACGGGGCGCGACGCGCACCACGGCGCGCGACGGCCCGGACTACGCCCGGTCGGCCCCGCCGCGGTCGCCGAGCGCCGCGCGCAGCCGCGCCTCGGCGTCGTCTCCGGAGGCACCGGACGTACCGGCAGCCGCAGCGGCCTCGGCGTTCGCCTCGGCGACCGCGCGCACGACCTCTTCGCGCTGGATCTTCACCCCGCGTGGCGCGTCGATGCCGATCCGCACGCCGTCCCCCCGGGCGTCGAGGACCGTGATGACGATGTCGTCACCGACGAGGATCCGCTCGCCGACCTTCCGCGTGAGTACCAGCACCCGCTCAGCCTAGCGACAGGACGGGGACCCCCAGCAGGTCGACGGACTCCGGCGTGGCGGTCTCTCCGGCGCCGATCGCGACGACGCCGGCCACCGGCAACCACGCGGCCACCGCGGAGACCATGGCCGCCGAGTCCTCCGGCTTCCGGCCGACGTCGACGACGACCCAGACCTGGTCCGCCTCGATCCGGTCGCCCGTGGCGCGGTCGTCCCAGGCCGCCACGGCGAGCACGGCGTGGCCGTCGCGCACGCCGTCGGCGCGGGCGAGGATCGCGGACCGTCGGTCGGCGGCGTCGGTCGGGCGCAGTGCGTGCCGGACGGCGAACAGGCCGGCGGCGGCGTCGACGTCGTTCGGTCGACCGACCAGCAGCACCAGGTCACCATCAGCAGACCGCACTGCCGGAACAGCAGACCGCGCGGCAGGAACAGCAGATCGCGCGGCAGGGGCCGTGGGCCGGGCCACGCGCACGGCGGGTGTGGCGTCGGGGACGGTGGCCGGGCCTCCTGGCAGGGTGTCGGCAACGGCCTGGAGGCGCGGGTCGACGTCCGCAGACCCGTCCGGCTCCGGCAGGACGCGCGTCGGGCGCGGGGCGCTCCCCGTGATCCCGTCCGCCACGAAGCCGTCGAGCACCGACGCGAACGCGTCGGCGCGCGTGGTCGCGGTGCCGTCACCACCCGCGATGCGGGCCTCGGCCTCCTCGGCGTCCGCGAGCAGCGCCGCGATCCCGATCCGCTGGACGGGCGAGTCGGCGATGACCACGCGTGCGGTCGGGGTCTCCCCCGGCTCCGGCACCTCGACGGTGGCCTCGACGTGCGCCCTGCGGAACAGCCCGCCGATGCCCGGCGTGGTGACCCGCTCGGCGGAGACGATCCGTGCGCCCGCGCCGAACTCGGTCCGGACGGCGTCGCGGACCTCGTCGAGCGTGGCGCCGCTACGCTGCAATCGGGTCGGCGGCACGGACCACTCCCACGGTCTCGATGGTGGAACCCGCGGCGGTGGCCTCCTGGTACGACAGCACCGGGAGCCCGTTCGACTGCGCGGCGACCATGCGGTGCACGGCCGGTCGGAGCTGCGGGGCGCAGACCAGGGCGGCGGACAGGCCCTGGTCCTCGACGCTGCGCACGGCGTCGCGGACGGACCCGAGGACCTGCTCGATGCGGTGGGCGTCGAGGACGATCTGGCTGCCCTGCTCGGACGGGCGCAGGCCCTCGAGCATCGACTGCTCGAGCAGCGGGTCGATCATGATGACGCGGAGCGTGCCCTGGTCGGTGTAGCGGGCGGCGAGGGCGGGACCGAGCGCGGCGCGTGCGGCCTCGACGAGCCCCTCGGGTTCGGTGGACGCCTTGGCCCGCAGGGTGAGGGCCTCGCAGATCCGGCCGAGGTCGTTGATCGGGACCCGCTCGGCGAGCAGGCCCTGCAGCACGCGCTGGAGTTCGGCCATCGAGAGCATGCCCGGCACGAGCTCCTCGACCGCGGCGGGGTTGACCTGCTTGACGCCCTCGGTCAGGACCTTGACGTCCTCGCGGGTGAGCAGGCGGGCGGCGTTGTCGCCGATGACGGCCTGCAGGTGCGTCACCAGGACGGACACGCGGTCGATCACGGTGGCGCCGGTCATCTCGGCGGCGTGCCGGAGTTCGGCGGGCACCCACTTGCCGGTCAGACCGAACACCGGCTCGACCGTCGAGGCGCCCGGCAGTCCGTCCAGGTGGTCGCCGAGCGCGAGCACGCTGCGGGCCGGAGCGGTGCCGCGGCCGGCCTCGACGCCGGCGATCCGGATGGCGTAGGTGGACGGTGGCAGGTCGATGCTGTCGCGGGTGCGGACCGGTGGCACGACGATGCCCATGTCGACGGCGATCTTCCGGCGGAGCGCACGGACGCGGCCGAGCAGGTCGTCGGAGGCGCCGGACACCATGTCGACCAGGTCGGGCGCGAGGAGGATCTCGAGGGCGTGCACCCGCATCTGCTCGATGAGGTCCTCGGGGGTGTCGCCGGTGGGCGCTGCGGCCTCGAGGGCCTGCTGCTCGGCGGCGGCCGACTCGGCGTTCGCGGCGTTCCGGCCGATGCGCCAGGCCGTGAACAGCAGCGTCGCACCGACGAGCAGGAACGGCAGGATCGGCATGCCGGGGATGAACCCCATCGCGATGGCGGCGACGCCGGCGATCATCAGCGCGTTGCGTGACTGCGACAGCTGCGTCGCGGCCGAGGCGCCCATCTCGGACTCCGCGCCGGAGCGGGTGACGATCATGCCGGTGGACACCGCCATGAGCAGCGCCGGGATCTGCGTGACGAGGCCGTCGCCGATGGTCAGGATGCCGTACTTCGACAGGGCGTCGGTGGCGGAGAGCCCGTTCTGCAGCATGCCGATCGCGATGCCGCCGACCAGGTTGATGATGATGATCAGGATGCCGGCGATCGCGTCGCCCTTGACGAACTTCGAGGCGCCGTCCATCGCGCCGTAGAAGTCGGCCTCGGCGGAGACCGCGGCCCGGCGGTCCTTCGCCTGCTGGTCGGTGATGAGCCCGGCGTTCAGGTCGGCGTCGATCGCCATCTGCTTGCCGGGCATGGCGTCGAGGGTGAACCGTGCCCCGACCTCGGCGACGCGCTCGGCGCCCTTCGTGACGACGACGAACTGGATGACGATGAGGATCAGGAAGATCACCGCGCCGATGATGATCGACCCGGACACGGCGACGTGGCCGAACGCCTGGATGACGTCGCCGGCGAAGCCCTCGCCGAGCACGAGGCGGGTGGACGCGACGTTCAGGCCGAGGCGGAACAGCGTCGCGACGAGCAGCAGCGACGGGAACACCGAGAAGTCGAGCGGCTTCTTCACGAACAGCGTCGTGAGCAGGATCACCAGCGCCAGCAGGATGTTGCAGATGATCAGGAAGTCGAGCAGGAACGACGGCACCGGCAGGATCAGCAGCAGGATGATGCCGACGATGAACACCGGGACGACGAGCTTCGGCAGGTCCTTGCGGTTCATGCGGGGAGTCCTTCGGTCTGGTTCGCTGCGGTGCGCGGTGTGCGGAGCCTGCGGGGGCGGAGGTCGCCGGTGAGCGTCGCCGGGTCGATGACGCTCGCGACCTCGTCGGGCGTGGTCGGCCGCGGTGGTGCGTGGGTGCCGGCCGCTGCACCGCGGGCCTTGAGCGCCATCACGAACGACAGCACCCGGGCCACCGGCGTGTACAGGTCGACGGGGATCTCGTGCCCGAGCTCGCACGCGGCGTGCAGGGCACGGGTGAGCGGGACGTCGCGGACGATCGGCACGCGTTCCTCCTCGGCACGGGCGCGGATGACGTCGGCGACCGGGCCGGCGCCCTTCGCGACCACCCGCGGTGCGGCCTTGCCCGGCTCGTACTTGAGCGCGACGGCGTAGTGGGTCGGGTTCGTCATGACGACGTCCGCGGTGCCCACGGACGCGATCATCCGGTTGCGGCTCATCGCGAGCTGACGGGAGCGGCGCTGGCCCTTGACGAGCGGGTCACCGTCGCTCTTCTTGTGCTCGTCCTTGACCTCGCGCTTGGTCATCATGGTGCGCTTGCGGTTGCGGCGGATGACGACGAGCACGTCGATCGCCGCGAGGACGAGCCCGGCGGCGATCGCGGCGCGGAGCAGGGTGCCGGCGCCGTCCGCTGCCGCCTCGAGCACGGCGGACAACGGCAGCGAGCCGCTCGTCATGAGCACGGGCATCAGGCCCTGCACGGCGAACCAGAGCACGAGCCCGACGACGGCGGTCTTCAGCAGGGCCTTCGCCCCGTTCCAGAGCGCCTGGACGCCGAACACGCGCTTCAGGCCCGCGATGGGGTCGAAGTGCGACGCCTCCGGTGCGAGCTTCCGGATGTGCACCCCGCCCTGCGCGACGGCGGCCGCGGTGACCGCGACGAGGACCACCGCGAGCATCGGTCCGAGGGTCGCGCCGACGCTCGCCATCGCCTCGCCGAACACGTGGTTCATGGTGCCGATGGTCGGGTTCGCGATGACGGACTGCACGGCGACGAGCTGCGCGGTGCCTGCGGCTGCCGCGTTGCCGATCATCGACGGCACCATGAGCGCGACGACGGCGATGCCGATCCACGCACCGAGGTCCTGGGACCGGCCGAGCTGGCCCTTCCGGTGGACCTCCTGCATGCGCTTCTGGGTGGCCTTCTCGGACTTCTCACCACTGTCGGACACGGCGCCTCACCCCCGTCCCGTGATCGCCTGCACGGCGTCGCCGGTCAACGACGACACCACCGAGGGCAGCGCCATGAAGAGCGCACCGGCGAACAGGACGGTCAGCCCGATCTTGATCGGGAACCCCATCTGGAACGCGTTGAGGGCCGGCGCGACGCGGGTGAGCAGACCGAGGCCGACGTCCGCCAGGAACAGCACGACCACCAGGGGCCCGGCGATCTGCAACGTCGCGAGGAACATCTGCGACATCGCCGCCACGAGGGCGTGCGCCAGACCGTCGACGGCGAACGCCCCGGTCAGCGGCACGGCGTCGAAGGACCGCACGAGCCCACCGACGATGAGCTGGTACCCGCCCGAGGTGAACAGGAGCGCGAGCGCCGCCATCTGGAACAGCCGGGTGAACTGGGCGCCGTTGACCTGCGACTGCGGGTCGAACGCCTGTGCCAGCGTGAACCCGCCGAACAGGTCGATGAGCGCACCGGCGGACTGCACCGCGGCGAACACCAGGAACACGAGGAAGCCGAGCGACAACCCGACGACGAGCTGGGTGAGCAGTGCGAGCAGGAACGGCCCGGTGGCGAGCGACTCGTACCCGACGGCGACGCGCGGGGCGACGCCGATCGCCAGGCCGAGCCCGAGGATCACCTTCACGGTGCCGGGGAACGCCCGGTACGAGAACGGCGGCGCGATGACGAAGAACGCGACGAGCCGGACGCCCGCGAGCATGGTCGCCTCCAGACGGTCGGCGTCGACGCTGAGCTCCATCAACCGCTCCCGAGCAGCTTCGGGATCATGTCGAAGGCGACGTGGGTGAAAGCCACCATCTCCGAGATCATCCAGTTGCCGCAGATCACCAGGGCGATCGCGACCGCGACGGCCTTCGGCACGAACGAGAGCGTGACCTCCTGGATCTGGGTCACGGACTGGAACAGCGAGATCGCGAAGCCGACGACGAGCGACGTGATGAGCACCGGCGCCGCGAGCTTCGCCGACACGAGGAGTGCCTGGAGGACCAGGTCGATGACGGCCTGCTGGTTCATGCGCGCCCCCTAGACAACGTGGTAGCTCTCGATGAGCGACGTGATGATGAGGCCCCAGCCGTCGACCAGGACGAAGAGCAGGATCTTGAAGGGCAGCGAGATCATGACCGGCGGGAGCATCATCATGCCCATCGACATGAGCGCCGCCGAGACGACGAGGTCGATCACCAGGAACGGGATGAAGATGACGAACCCGATGATGAAGGCGCTGCGGAGCTCCGAGATGATGAACGCCGGGATGACCGTCGTCATCGGCACGTCCGCCATCGACTTCGGGTTGTCGAGGCCGGCGGCGCGGGTGATCAGGGCGACGTCCTCGTCGCGGGTCTGGTGCAGCATGAACGTCCGCAGGGGCTTCGTGCCGATCTCGACGGCCTGGTCGAAGTCCAGGTGGCCGGCGAGGTAGGGCTGCAGCGCGTCGTCGTTGATGTGCCCGAGCACCGGCGCCATCACGAACAGCGACAGGAACAGCGCCAGGCCCGCGATCACCTGGTTCGGCGGGATCGACTGCAGTCCGAGCGCGTTCCGGGTCATCGCCAGGACGACGAAGATCTTCGTGAACGACGTCATCATCAGCATGAGCGCCGGGGCGACGCTGAGCAGCGTGATGCCGATGAGCGTCACGACCGCCGACGACGGGGTGCCGTCCGGACCGTTCACGCTGACGCTGAAGTCGCCGTCCGCGGGAGCGGTCGGGGTGGCGGGAGCGGTCGGCTCCACGACCCCGGCGGCGTGGGCACCGGTCGCGGTGAGCATGAGGAAGCCGGCGACGACGGCCAGCCCGAGCAGGACGAGGGCGACGACGCGTCCGGACAGCGCCAGCCGGTGCGACCCTGCGGCGGTCACCCGACCCGCCGGTTCCGGAGCGCCGCGGCCGCCTGCCGCCACGTGTCGACCGACAGGATCGACCCCTGCAGCTGCTGCGCGGTCGGCAGCGTGGTGCGCTGCGGACGACGGTTGCGCGGGCGCATCGGCAGGGCCTCCGGGAGGCCCGTGGGGGCGTCCGCCTGCAGCGCCAGTTCCTGACCGAACGCGTCGGCCGACGGGGCGGGACGCACGGGCAGCTGCACGGGTCCGGTCACGATGGTGAGTTCGGGAGCGGGCGCCTGCCCGCTCGTCAACAGGCTGACGCCCTGCTCGGAGACCCCGAGCACGAGGCGCTCCCCCTCGACGTCGACCACGACGACGCTCGCCTTGCCGCCCAGGCCCTGGCGACCGACGACCTCGACGGTCGCCGCACGGCGCCCGGAGGTCCTGCCCGCGAAGCGCTTCTTGCTGGCGCGGTGCAGCACCCACATGAGGGCGAGCACGACGCCGAGCGACAGCGCGACGCGGAGGGTGACGAGGAGGGTGTCCACGGGCAGGCTCAGAGGGATTCGGCGACGTCGAGGATGCGGGTGATCCGGACCGCGTAGTCCTGGTCGACCACGACGACCTCGCCGTGCGCGATCAGGCGCCCGTTCAGCAGGACGTCGGCGGGGGCACCGGCGCTGCGGTCGAGTTCCACGACCGCTCCGGGTTCCATGCCGAGCACGTCGCGGACCGACATGCGGGTGCGCCCGATCTCGACGGTCAGGGTCATCTCGACGTTGTTGATGCGGCCGAGGTTGCCGGCGGGCACACCGACCGGCGCGGCGGCCGAGACCGTGCCGTGCTCGCGCACGCGGATGCCGAACCAGCCGCTCGGCACACCACCGGCGGCCAGCTCGAACACCACCGTGTCGGGGTCGGCCAGCAGCGCGGCGGCCGACTCGCGGCTCGCCTCACCGAGGACCCCGACGCCGAGCACGGACGCGGCGGCCTCGAGCGACGGTCGCAGCACGTCGGTGACGGCGACGATCCCGTGGTCGGTGCCGCCGGCCGCGATCACGGCCTCGAGGTCGGTGAGCACGAGGGCCAGATCGGCCGACAGGCCGCCGACGAACGAGGCGACCACGGCGTCGGTCGCCGCTTCGAGCACGACGGGGGTCGCGCCTCCCGGCAGCAGCTGTGCACCCAGCGGGACGGCCGTCGGGAGCTGCGCCGCGAGCGACTCGGCCGCGGTGGTCTGGAGGGTGGTCGTGGCGTTCATGCGAGCTCCGTGCTGGTTGCGGACGACGTGCCGGCGGAAGCCGAGGTGGTGGTGACGACGATGCCGGCGAGGCGCGAGCCGTTCGCGCCGACCGCGGCGGTGCCGACGGGTTCCCCGTCGACCGCGATGGTGAGGGGACGGTGCTGCGGGTGCGGCAACGGCAGGACGTCACCGACGGCGAGCCGGAGCACCTGCGTCGGCAGGACCGTCGCCGGGGCGAAGCGCAGGCTGACCCCGACGGGCACGCCCGCGAGCTGCGCGTCGAGCAGGGCCTGGGCGTCGGCGGGCGACACGTTGGCGGCGGCCTCGCCGAGCTGCGGCAGCACGGCCTCGGCCGGCAGGGCGAGGGTGCCGGGGGCGACGCGGTCGCCGACGCGGATCGAGAACGCCGCGACGATCATCAGGTCGCCCTTCTGGGCGGCCTGGGCGAACTGCGAGTTGAACTGGAAGCCGCCGGCCGTGACGTCGTGCGCGAGCAGCCCGCCGAACGAGTACCGGAGGTCGTCGAGGGCGTCCTCGACGATCTTGCGCACGAGGGCCTGCTCGATGGGCGTGAAGGTGCGCTCCGGGGTCGGCAGGGGCTTCGAGGCGCCGAGGGCGTGCGAGACCCAGGTCAGGGCGGCGTCGAGCGGGACCTGCAGGACGCCCTTCGGGACGACGTCGGCGATCGGCAGCAGCACCATGCCGGTGAGCGCGGGCAGCGAGGCGGCGTACTCGTCGTACGTCACCATCTGCACCTGCTCGCAGGTGACCTGGCTGACGGCGCGGACCTTCGCGGTGAGCTGCGTGCCCCACTGGCGCGCGAACGTCTCGAACGCGAGCTCGAGGACCCTGGCGTGCTCGCGGGCGAGCGTCGACGGGCGCGCGAAGTCGTACACCTCGGGCGCGGGCAGGGTCTCGGTCACGGGTGCGTCTATCGGTCGCCTGTGTGGCACCCGTCAGTGCTGTACCCCGTACTGGGGAGGCGGGGTCCGGTCGGGCCGCCGATCGCGTGTCAGCCCTGGCGCGCTCCGTCCTGCGCCTTCGCGAGCGCCGGCATCAGCGCGCTGACGTCCTGGTCGGCGTTCGACAGCACCACGATGTCGACCCGTCGGTTGAGCGCGAGGTCCTGGTCCGTGCCGCCCTTCGCGAGCGGCCGGCTCGACCCGAAGCCGACGCTCTGCACGTGGTCGCCCGGCATCCCGCCGCGCTCGACCAGGTCGCGGAGGACCCCCGTCGCCCGGGCCGCACTGAGTTCCCAGTTCGTGGCGTACGGCGCCGTCGAGTTCCGCTGGTCGGCGTGCCCCTCGACGCTGACGTCGTGGTGGCTGCCCTGCAGCACCGGGGCGATCGCGTCCATGATCGACTTCGCCTGGTCGGACAGGTCCGCGCTGTTCGTGCCGAAGTACGTCTCGCTGCCGATGAGCCGGACGATCAGGCCACGGGCATCGACGGTGAACTGCACGTTGGCGGTCTGCCCGGCCTTCGCGAGGTTCCGCTTGATCGCCGTCTCGATCGCGGTGAGGTCGTCCAGCTCCTGCTTCGCGGCGGCGACGTCCTGCTTCGTCGCGGTCACCGGCACGACGGTCGACGCGGGGTCGACGTTGGTGTCCTCCGCGCCGGACGACGCCGTCGAGTGGTCGGCCTGCGACTTGTCGCTGGAGTACCCGGATCCGTCCTCGACCTGGTCCTTCGTCACCACCGTGCCGCTGGCGGTGTCGACCTTCTGCGACTTCACCTCGCCGAAGCCGGTCGCCAGGGAGTTCTTCAGGGCGATGTACTTCTCCTGGTCGACCGTCGACATCGCGAAGAGCACCAGGAACATGCACATCAGCACCGTGATCATGTCCATGTAGGACGCCATCCAGCGCTCGTCGGGGTGCTCGGCCTCGTCGTGGCCCTTCTTCGCACGACCGCGGCCGCGGCCCCGGGGGTTGGCGCTCATCGTCAGGCCGCCAGCTGCTGGTCGTCGACGTCCTGGTCGGTCTTGCCGGCCTTGCGCTTCGTGGTGTCGGCGCGTGCGGCCGGCGGCACCATCGCCTTCAGGCGTTCACCGAGCAACCGGGGCTGGCTGCCGGCCTGGACGGCGAGCAGGCCCTCCATCAGGAGCGTCTGCCGGTCCGACTCGAGCTGCGCGAGCTTGCGGAGCTTGCCGCCGATCGGCAGCCACATGAAGTTCGCCGTCAGCAGGCCCCACAGGGTCGCGACGAACGCACTCGCGATGAGCGGGCCGAGCTCGTCGGGCTTGCCGAGGTTCGCGAGCACGTGGGTCAGGGACACGACGGTGCCGATGATGCCGACCGTCGGGGCGAACCCGCCGAGGCCCATGAAGAACGCACTCGCGCTCCGGGTCGGCGCCGCGTTCGACTCGATCTCGTCCTCGAGCAGGATCCGCAGCTCGTCGCCGTCGGTGCCGTCCGCGATGTTCTGCAGCGCCTTCTTCATGAACGGGTCGTCGTGCTTGTCGGCCTCCTGCTCGAGCGCGAGCAGACCGTTCGACCGCGCCGTCTCGGCCAGGCCCACCACGTCGTCGATGACCGACTGCGGCGGGGTGACCTTGCCCGTGAACGCCTTCGGCACGGCCTTGAAGCTCGCGATGGCGTCCTTCAGCGTCGTGCTCGCGATGCCGCACCCGATGGTCGCACCGAACACGAGCAGCATCGGCGCGGGCAGGAACAGTCCGGCGAGCTCCACGTGCTCCATCTCCACCATGCCGAACAGGGCGCCGAAGGCGAGGAGGATCCCGATGATCGTCGCGATGTCCACGTCAGCGACCCCCGTCCTGCGTGCGGAGGGGTGCGACCGCGGTGAGCGTCGGCTGCGGGCCGGTGACGTTCCTGGTCGGCAGGTCGGTGCCGTACGCCATCCCGACGATGCGGGCGCGGTACGCGGCGATCAGGTCGATGACGTCGGCCATGGACTCGCGGACGATGTACTTCGCCCCGTCGACCATGATGAGCGTCGTGTCCGGCGTCTCGTGGATGCGCTCCACGAGGTCGGGGTTGACAGCGAATGCGCTGCCGTTGAGTCGTGTGACGACGATCATGGCCCGTCCTGGTTCTCGATCGTCCCGCCGCCGTCCGTGGGGCGGGATGCTGCCCGTCCGTGGGCCTGCACGGAGGTCTATCGGCGGGTGGGGCCGGGGCGTTAGCAGGGGTCTGACGGCGTCTCGGCTGATCCGCAGGGAACCGGTGCATCCGATCGGGGCCCACGGCAGGTAGTGGGGGTACGACGTCGACGACGACGTCGTCCGCTCCGGCCCGGACCGGCCCGAAGGAGAACGCCATGCGCAAGACACTCGTCACCGGCCTGAGCGCCGGTGTGCTGTTCGCCGCCGCCGCGGTCGTACTACCGGCGACCGCCGCCACCGCCGCCACTGGTGAGGCGACGCTCTCGGTCCTGCACGCCGTCCCGGACGTCACCGTGGACGTCTACCTCGACGGGGAGCGCGCCATCGACGACTTCACCCCCGGGACGCTCGCCGGCCCGATGATGGTGCCCGCCGGTGCCCACCAGCTCGCGATCACCGCATCGGACGCCACCGACGCGTCGAAGCCGATCATCGGCCCGGCCGACGTGTCGTTCGACGCGGGCGGTGACTACACCGCCGTCGCACACGACGCGGCGGACGGTTCGCCGACCGCCACGGTGTTCACCAACGACACCTCCGCCGTCCCCGCCGGCCAGGGGCGTCTCGTCGTCCGGCACGTCGCGGCCGCACCCGCGGTCGACGTCCTCGCCGGCGGGGAGGCCGTCGTCACGAACCTGTCGAACCCGGACGAGCAGGCGCTGGAACTCCCGGCCGGCACCGTCTCGGCCAGCGTCGCCGCGACCGGCACGACCGATCCGGTGATCGGCCCGGCGGACGTCGAGGTCACGGCCGGCGCCGACACCATCGTGTACGCCTGGGGCAGCCTGGACGACTCGAACCTCGCCCTCGCCACGCAGACGATCTCGGACCTCGGTGGGACGCCGAACGGTGTCCCCGCCGGCAACGCCGGTCTGGTGGCCACGAACGGTCAGGACGCCCTGCCGCTCGTCGGTGGTGCAGCAGCAGCCCTGGCCGCCGCTGCCGTGGTCGGAGCGGTCGTGCTCCGTCGCCGTCACGCAGCGGTCCGCCGCTGAACGTGCGGTTCCCCGTGCGGTCCGCCGCGGTGACGGCCATCGCCGTCGCCGTGGCGGTCGCATCCCTGACCGGGTGCTCGTCGGCCGGATCCGCCCCCGACGGGCAGCCGCCCGCCCTGCCGACGAGCACCCCCACCCCGGTCCCGACGGCGTTCTCGACCGAGGTGCCGCAGCAGGCAGCCACCATCCCCCCGGTCCGGCGTGCACCGGCTCCGACGCGCATCGTCGTCGACCACGACGGCATCAGCGCCCCCGTCCGGCCCGAGGGCGTCGACCGCACCGGGGCCATGGGGCTGCCGCCCGATCCCGCGACGGCCGGCTGGTACCGGTTCGGCGCAGCTCCCTCGTCGTCGGAGGGCAGCGTGGTGCTCGCCGCCCACGTCGACGCCGTCGGGTACGGCATCGGACCCTTCGCCCGGCTCCGGGACGTCCCCCGCGGGACGACGGTCACCCTCACCGACGCTGCCGGTACCGACACCCGGTGGCGGATCGACTCCGTCAGCATGCTCGAGAAGCAGGGACTCCCCTGGGGCGACGTGTTCCGCGGCGACGGACCGCGCCGACTGGTCCTGGTCACGTGCGGCGGCCGGTTCGACACGGGCACCGGACACTACGAGAGCAACCTCGTCGTCACCGCGGCACCGATCTGACCGTGGCGACCGACGTCCGCCTACGATCAGGTCGTGGTCGACGACGACCGCACCAGCGACAGGAAGACGTGACGACCATCCTCCCGGACGACGGCGAACTCTCGGACGCGTTCCGCGCCGGGGGCGAGCACGCCCTGCGCGCCGTCTACGAACGCTGGTCGTCGCTGGTGTACTCGTTGGCCCTGCGCGCCCTGGCGGACCCGGCCGCCGCGGAGGACGTCACGCAGCAGGTCTTCGTGAAGGCCTGGCAGCGGAGCACCAGCTACGACCCCACCAGGGGCCCGCTCGGCGCCTGGCTGGTCGGCATCACCCGCAACTGCATCGCCGACGCCCTGAACGATCGCCGGCGGCACGCCAGCGCCGCCGACCCGGACGTGGTCGAGGAGACCACCCCGGCTCCGGAGCCGGCGTTCGACCTGGCCGAGCGCGCACTGGTCGCGGGTGAGCTCGACCGACTCGACGAGACACCGAGACGGGTGATGCGGCTGGCGTTCTACGACGACCTCAGCCATCGTGAGATCGCCGAACGGCTCGACCTGCCGCTGGGCACCGTGAAGAGCCACATCCACCGAAGTCTGGCTCGGCTCCGAACACGTCTGGAGGTGATCGAATGAAGCACGTCGACGACGAGACGCTGGCGATGCTCGCGGTCTCCGACCAGGTGGCTGCGGACGACGTCGCCGAACACCTGGCGTCCTGCGCCCGGTGCCGCGACGAGGTCGCCGTGCTGCAGCGGGTCGCCGCCGTCACGCGGGCGTCCGACGACCTCGAGCTGATCGCGCCCCCGGACCACGTCTGGGACCGGATCGCTGCCGAGATCGCGCAGACGCCGCAGCAGGTGACCGCGCCCGTCGACCCGCAGCCCCACGTCGTGTCCCGTCGACCCCGGTCGGGCGCGCGTCGTCGTCGCCTCGTGACGGTCGTCGTCGCGGGTGCCGGCGTCCTCGCGGTCGTCCTGGGCATCGGTGTGGCGACCGGCGTCGTCCCCGGGCTGCCCCGCGGCAGCACCGAGACCGTGCTCGCGGACACCGAGCTCGCGCCCCTGCCCGGGTGGTCCGGCACGTCCGGCACCGCTGAACTCGAACGCGACCGGGACGGCCGGGTGACGCTCGTGGTCGACCTGCACGGTGAACGCGGTCGCTCCGGCACCGGACCGCTCCGCGAGGTCTGGATGATGCGATCGGACCTCGCCGGCCTGGTGAGCGTCGGGTACCTGGACGGCGACCGCGGCACCTTCACCGTGCCCGCCGACCTGGACACCGCGCGGTTCCCGGTGGTGGACGTCTCGGCCGAGGCGGACGACGGCGACCCGGCACACTCCGGCGACTCGATCGTGCGGGGAACGCTGACCAATCCCTGAGCGTGTTCGTCCCCCGAATTCTCAGCTGTGACGTATTCGAGACCACCAGGTGCGCGACAGGTGTCGATGTGCACCCGTTTTATCTCATGAGCGTGTTAGCGTGGCGCGCATGACCGACACCACCACCGTCGTCTCGCCGGCATCTCCGGCGACCGCAGCACCACTCCGCGAGGTCGGCGCCCTCATCCGGGGCGCCCGCAAGGGCCGCAGCATGACCCAGGCGCAGCTCGCCGAACGCGTCGGCACCAGCCAGAGCGCGATCAACCGCATCGAACAGGGTGGGCAGAACCTGTCCCTCGAGATGCTCACGCGCATCAGCGACGCCCTCGACCAGCAGATCGTCTCGATCGGCGGCGCCCCGCAGCGTGCACACCTGCGCGTGCAGGGCGGCCGGAAGCTCAGCGGCTCCATCGCCGTGAACTCGAGCAAGAACGCGGCCGTCGCACTGCTCTGCGCGTCGCTGCTCAACCGCGGCGTGACCCGGCTGCACAAGGTCGCCCGGATCGTCGAGGTCGACCGCATCATCGACGTGCTCCGCAGCCTCGGCGCGAGCGTCACCTGGTCCGAAGACGGCGAGACCCTCGAGATCGTCGCCCCGTCCGACCTGCGCCTCGACGCGATCGACGCCGACGCCGCCCGCCGCACCCGCAGCGTCCTGATGTTCCTCGGCCCGCTCAGTGGCCGGTACGAGTCCTTCCGGCTGCCGTACGCCGGCGGCTGCGACCTCGGCACCCGCACGGTCGAGCCGCACCTCATCGCCCTGCGTCCGTTCGGCGTCGACGTCGAGGCGACCTCCGGCTGGTACGAGGTCGGCGTCGCGAACCAGGACGTCCCCACCAAGTCGGTCGTCCTCACCGAGCGCGGCGACACGGTGACCGAGAACGCGATCCTCGCCGCGGCAGCCCGCGACGGCGAGACCGTCATCCGCAACGCCAGCCCCAACTACATGGTGCAGGACCTCTGCTTCTTCCTCGAGCTGCTCGGGGTGCAGATCGAGGGCATCGGCACGACGACGCTCCGCATCACCGGCAAGAGCCGCATCGACGAGGTCGTGGACTACTGGCCGAGCGAGGACCCGGTCGAGGCGATGAGCCTGCTGACCGCGGGCATCGTCACCGACTCGACGCTGACCGTCACGCGTGCGCCGATCGAGTTCCTCGAGATCGAACTCGCGACCCTGGCCGAGATGGGCCTGCGCTTCGACGTCACCGAGGAGTACGCCGCCGCCAACGGCCGCACCCGCCTCGTCGACATCACGGTGTACCCGTCCGAGCTGCACGCACCGATCGACAAGATCCACGCGATGCCGTTCCCCGGTCTGAACATCGACAACCTGCCGTTCTTCGTCGTCATCGCGGCCATGGCCGAGGGCACCACGCTCGTGCACGACTGGGTGTACGAGGGCCGGGCGATCCACCTGCTCGACCTGACCCGCCTCGGCGCGAGCGTCACCCTCCGCGACCCGCACCGCCTCGACGTCACCGGTCCGACGCACTTCTCCGGCGCCGAGATCAGCTGCCCGCCGGCCCTCCGCCCCGCGGTGGTCATCCTGCTGGCGATGCTCGCGGCGAAGGGCGAGAGCGTCCTGCGCAACGTGGGCATCATCGCCCGCGGCTACGAGCAGCTGCAGGAGCGCCTGAACTCGCTCGGCGCGTCCATCGAGACGTTCCACGACTGAGGCGACCGCCCACCCGCGTGACCTGACGGCCCGTCCCCGCAAGTGGGGACGGGCCGTCACCCGTTCTGCGCGGATCGACCCGTGCCTCCAGGCTGATGCGCAGGAGCGCTCCACCACCCACCCAGGCGACCGGTGCTGGATGGGGTGATGGCCACGAGATCGCTCTTGACCGTCCCCCTGCTCACCACGGTCGCGGCCGCCGCCGCGGCCTGGTTCGTCCTCGGCCCCGCCGCCGCCCTCGCGTTCGTCGCGCTCGCGCTCCTCGAGATCGCGATGGCCGCCGACTCGTCGGTGCCGATGGCCGGCATCGCCGGACGACTGCACTCCCCCGCCCGCCGACTGTTCCTGTCGCTCGGCATCGTCGCGGGCGTCCTCGCGATGCGCCTGCTCCTCCCGCCGGCGGCGGTCGCCGTCGGGGACGCGACCGACCCGGCGAGCTCCGTGCAGGAGGCCGTCTTCGCCCCCGGGTCGTTCTCGGCGCACCTCGCCGAGGTCCGCCCCGGCCTCGCCGCCTTCGGCGCCGCCTTCATTTGGCTCGTGTTCGCCGAGTACCTGTTCAACACGGACCGTGCGTCGCGCAGGTCCTGGCTCGGCCGCCTGGAGGCCCGGCTCGCCGCCGTCGCGCGGCCTCGCGTCTGGTCGCTGGTCACCGCTGCGACGGGGGTCGCCGTGACGGCTGCGCTCGTCGGCGTCGACCGCGCGTGGTCGCCGGGGGCCGTGCTGCCGGTCGTGCTCGGTGGTGCGGCGGGCGTCGCCGCGTACCTCGGGTCGAAGCGCGTCGCCGCCTGGGCGCTCGACGGGGTCGGGTCGGACACCGCGTCGATCGGGGTCGGGCGGGGCGTCTGGCGGATCCACGCCTACGCGTCGACGGTCGTGTTCGAGCGGGGGCTCGTCGTGTTCATGCTGTTCGAGATCCTGGACGGGGTGTACAGCCTGTCGGGCTCGGGCACGCTCGGCGCCGACGGGCTCGGAGCGCTCGAACAGGCCGCGGTCGCGGTGGCGGCGATCGGCGTCGGCGCGGTGTTCCTGGCGCGCCTGACCTCACGGTTGGACGAGGCCGCCGGGCTGAAGCGGTTGCGCTACCTGAAGGCCGGGGCGGCGTACGTGCTGGGCGTGCTCGCGGTGCTGCTCTGGGCGAGCCTGCTCGTGCCGATCCCGGGTGTCGTCGTCGGGTGGTTCGGCAGCGTGGTGATCGGCTCGGCGCTCGCGAGCTCCCTGCCGTGGCGGGCGTGGTGGCGCCGGCTGTCCCGGCGCCCGCACCCCGTCTGATCACGCGCCTGGAAGGATCCACCGGGGATCGGCGTTGACTTGCGAGTCGGACGACGATCGGAGTGCACGTGCTGGGTCCTGAACTGGTGGTCGTCCTCGGCCTGGCCATCGCGCTGACGGCGGGGATCGCGGACCGGATCCGGGTGGCCCCGCCGGTGTTGCTGCTCGTGTTCGGCGCCGCGTTGGCGTTCGTGCCGCAGTTCGCCGACGTCGAGCTGCCAGCCGACGCCGTCCTGCTGCTGTTCCTGCCGGCACTCCTGTACTGGGAGAGCCTGACCACGTCGCTGCGCGAGATCCGGAAGAACCTGCGCGGCATCGTCCTGATGGGCACGCTGCTCGTGGTGGTCACCGCCGGAGCGGTCGCGGTGCTCCTCCACCTGCTCGGCCTG
This sequence comes from Curtobacterium sp. JUb34, assembly GCF_003755065.1. Lineage (NCBI taxonomy): Bacteria > Bacillati > Actinomycetota > Actinomycetes > Micrococcales > Microbacteriaceae > Curtobacterium > Curtobacterium sp. JUb34. The sequence goes on from NZ_RJVH01000002.1 coordinate 537,218, forward strand.
CCCTGGGGACCAGCATGGGTGCTCGGCGCGGCGGTCGCCCCGACCGACGCGACCGCGGTCGGCGTGCTCACGAAGATGCTGCCCCGCCGCAACGTCACCGTCCTGCGGGCCGAGAGCCTGGTGAACGACGGTACGACCCTCGTCGTCTACGGCATCGCGGTCGCCGTCACGGTGGGGACGCAGGAGCTCACCTTCTGGGGCGTGTCGGGGATGCTCGTCCTGTCCTACGTTGGCGGGGTCGCCGCTGGCCTCGCCGCCGCGTGGGTCGGGACGCTTGTGCTGCGCCGGGTCGACACCGTGGTGCTCGAGAACCTCGTCACGTTGCTCGTGCCCTTCGGCGCGTTCCTCGCGGCCGAGGCCATCGGCGCGTCCGGCGTACTCGCCGTCGTGGCGGCCGGCATCGTCGTCAGCCAGGTCGGCCCGAAACTCGACCGGGCCGAGACCCGGCAGCAGGTCCGGGCGTTCTGGTCGTTCCTGACGTTCCTGCTCAACGGCGCGTTGTTCGTCCTGGTCGGCATCGAGGCGATGGTCGCGGCCCGGGCCCTCACTCCACCCGAGCTGCTCCGCGCCGCCGGGATCGTGCTCGCCGTCGCGGTGGTGCTCGTCGTCGTGCGGTTCGCCTTCCTCAACGCCGCAGGCGGCACCGTCTGGCTCGTCACGCGACGCACCGGCGGCGCACCGCGCGAAGGGCACCGCGACCGGCTCGTCAGCGGCTTCGCGGGCTTCCGCGGTGCGGTGTCGCTCGCGATGGCCGTCGCCGTGCCGCGCATGCTCGAGTCCGGCGCGGACTTCCCGGACCGCGACCTCATCGTCTTCGTGACGGCGGGCGTCGTCGTCGTCACGATCGTCGGGCAGGCCCTCGTGCTGCCGGCGGTCCTGCGGCGGGCAGCGCTGCCCGAGGACGAGTCGGTCGGCGAGGAGCGCCGCTTCGCGGAGCGGACCGCGATCGAGGAGGCGCTCGACGCACTCCCCCGGCTCGCACGGTCCACGGGCGCCGACCGGGCGACCGTCGAACGCGTCCGCAAGGACTACGAGGCGCACCTCGACGTCATCCAGGCACGCGAAGAGGACGACGACGAGCACCCGGCACTGCAGCGGCACGACTCCGCCGTCGCGCTCGAACTCGCCCTGGTGCAGCACAAGGCCGCGACCCTGCTGCGGCTCCGCGACTCGGACGAGATCGACGACCTGGTGCTCCGGCAGGTCCGCGCCGGCTACGACGCGGAAGAGGCACGGTTGGGCGGCATCACGCCGGCGTGACGCCACCGTCCGCGTCGTCGGCGGCCGCAGCGTCGGACGCGAGCGCCTTCCGACGCTGCGCGACCTGGACCGCGATCGCGACCGGGATCGCGGCGAGGGCGACCGCCCGCAACCACGGGCGGTCGAACACGTGCCGCGTGGCGTGGTCCAGCGACACCGGACCGGGGCCGCCGAGCGCGAACATCGCCGCCGAGAAGCCGAGGAACGCCGGGAACTCGAACCCGCCGTCGGCGTTGAAGAAGCCGTTCGGGGTGTGCACGCTCGACGCGACGCCCATCGTCGTCGCAGCTCCCGCGCCGGCGATCGGGGTGGCGAGTCCGAGTGCCAGTGCGGCGCCGGAGCCGGCCTCCCCGATCCCGGCCAGGACGGCGTTCCGTTTGGCGGGGCGGAACCCCATCGCGTGCATGCCCTGCGCGGTGCCCTCGATGCCCCCGCCGCCGAAGGCGCCGAAGAGCTTCTGGGAGCCGTGCGAGACGAGGACGGCTCCGAGGGCGATGCGGAGCAGCGTCTTGGCGGTGACCGAAGCGGTGCTGGTGGTGTGCGAGCTCATGCGGCAGACCGTACGCCTCGTACGCAGGGTTGATCAGCCGGGAGCCGGGAGCCGGAGCGACGTGGAGCAGGCGTGCCGTCCTGGCGAGAACAGCGCACCATGGTCGGAAGCCGCCCACGGGCGGACACACACGGACGGAAGCGAGCGCGACCATGGACACGGACGATCCCCTGGAGACGGACCCTCAGCACTACCGGCTGCTGTGGGAGAACCAGCACGTGCGTGTGCTCGACTACACCGACGCGCCGGGCGACGAGACGCAGGTGCACCACCACCCGGACAGCGTGATGGTGACGTTGACGGCCTTCGACCGCCGTCTCACCATCGACGACCGCAGTCGTGACGTGACGCTCCCCGCCGGCACGGCCGTGTGGCTCGGAGCCCAACGCCACTCCGGGCGGAACAGCGGGACGACACCGACGCACACGATCCTGGTCGAACTCAAGGACCTGCCCGAGAGCGGCTCGGGATCCGACACGCTCGGTCCCGCGGCCCAGACCGTCTGAAGCAGCGGCGGAAGCGGACCTCGACCCTGCCGCCATCGGGGCCCGTACCGCCGCCGGGTTCACGCTCGCGGCGTGTCACCGTCCGGCGGTACCACGCAGACCGGGACCGACGCCCGGTGCAGCAGTGCCTCGCCGACGGACCCGGCGAGGAAGGCTCCCAGTGCTGAACGGTGCCGTCGACCGACCACGACGAGCGAGGCCGTGGTGGCAGCGCGCAGCAGCACGTCGGATGCCGTGCCCTGCCGCAGTTCGCCACGCATCCGCAGATCCGGGCGCGAACGGCTCACCGCACGGATCGCGGCATCGAGCTCGAGCTGTCCCTCGTGCTCCCACAGCGGCCGGTCACGCGCGAGGTAGACGCGACCGAACGGCGAGACACTCGTCGGCGGCTCCCACGCGCGGACGAGGACGAGTCCGTCTCGACGCCCCTCGGCCCTGCCGGCGGCGAACGCCAGCGCGCCCGCGGCGGTCCGGCTGTCGACGCCCACGACGACGGCGTCACGGTCCGCCGAGGACGACGGCCGTTCCGGGACGACCACGACGGGTGTGGTCGCGTGCGCGACCACACGTTCCGCCATCCGACCCGTGATCGCCGCCCACAGCCGGTCGGTCCGTCGCCCGCCGAGCACCAGGACGTCGGACACCGTCGCGTCGACCAGCAGCCGGGCGAGGGTCGGCCCGCTCACGACGTGGCGCTCGACGCGCAGGCCCGGGTGCCGGCTCCGGAGGCGGCGCTCGGCGATCGCCAGCCGGCCGGTCGATCGCTCCGGTGACTCGCCGAACAGTTCGTGCACCGTGAGGAGCCGGACGGCATCGCCGTCGCCGACGTTCCCGTCGACCCAGTCGAGCATGTTCCACGCGGCCTCGGACTCATCGACGGCAACGGTCCAGCGAATCGGGTCGGGCACGGTCGGTCCTCTCGTCGCACGATGTGACGACCGTGCGCGCGATCGCACTCGGGACCGCAGGGCTTTGGTCCCCCGGTGACCAGCAGGACGGAAGGCCCTGTCCGGTCGGCGCTCGCCGTGCCACGGTCGCGTCGACCGGTGCGGGCACGCCGCCCGGCGAGGACGAGGAGCGCCTGCATGGACGACACGACGATCGAACAGGTCCACCGGTGGTGGCGTGCCGCGAACTACCTCGCCGTCGGGCAGATCTACCTGCTCGACGACCCGCTGCTCCGGCGCCCGCTGACCCCCGACGACGTGAAGCCGCGGCTGCTCGGGCACTGGGGCACGACACCTGGCCTGAACTTCGTCCACGCGCACCTGAACCGGGTCATCCGGGAACGGGCCGTCCGCACGCTGTTCGTCTGCGGCCCGGGACACGGCGGACCGGCGGTGGTCGCGAACGCCTGGCTCGACGGCACGTACAGCGAGCTCTACCCAGCGGTGTCCGCCGACGAGGACGGCATGCGGCGGCTCTTCCGGCAGTTCTCGTTCCCCGGCGGCATCCCGAGCCACGCGGCACCACAGACCCCGGGATCGATGCACGAGGGCGGCGAACTCGGGTACTCCCTGTCGCACGCCTACGGCGCGGCGTTCGACGACCCGACCCTCCTGGTGGCGGCGGTCGTCGGTGACGGCGAGGCCGAGACCGGCCCGCTCGCGACGAGCTGGCACTCGAACAAGTTCGTCGACCCGCTGTGCGACGGGGTGGTGCTGCCGATCCTCCACCTGAACGGCTACAAGATCGCGAACCCGACGGTCCTCGCCCGGATCCCCGAGGACGAACTCGTCTCCCTGATGCGCGGGTACGGACACCAGCCGTTCACCGTCTCCGGCGGGTTCGACGGTGAGGACCCGCACGCGGTGCACCGCCGGATGGCCGAGACCCTGGACGTCGTGCTCGACGAGATCGCGCGGATCCGTGAGGCCGCGCGAACCGGGACCCTGCAGGGGCGCCCGCGCTGGCCGATGATCATCCTGCGCACACCGAAGGGCTGGACCTGTCCCCCGGTCGTCGACGGCGAGCCGGCCGAGGACAGTTGGCGGTCACACCAGGTCCCGCTGTCGGATCCCCGGCACTCGCCCGAGCACCTCGCCGTCCTCGAGGAGTGGATGCGCTCGTACCGTCCCGAGGAGCTGTTCGAGGCCGACGGCTCCCCCGCGCGTGACATCCGGGCGCTCGCACCCGACGGCGATCTCCGGATGAGCGCGAACCCCGTCGCGAACGGTGGTCTCGTCCGCACGGACCTGCGGATGCAGGACTTCCGTGACCATGCGATCCCGGTGGAGACCCCCGGTGCCACCTCGACCGAGCCCACCCGCGTGCTCGGGCGCTGGTTCGCCGACGTCGTCCGCACGAACCCGTCGACGTTCCGGGTGTTCGGGCCCGACGAAACCGCGTCGAACCGGCTGGACGCCCTGTACGATGTGACCGACAAGCAGTGGGACGCCGAGGTGCGTCCGACGGACGAGCACCTCGCCCCGCACGGCCGGGTCATGGAGATGCTCAGCGAGCACCAGTGCCAGGGCTGGCTGGAGGGCTACCTGCTGACCGGGCGCCACGGGGTGTTCGCCACGTACGAGGCGTTCGCGCACGTCGTCGACTCCATGCTCAACCAGCACGCGAAGTGGCTCGCCGAGAGCCGACGGATCCCGTGGCGACGCCCCGTCGCGTCGCTCAACTACCTGCTGTCGTCGCACGTCTGGCGCCAGGACCACAACGGGCTCTCGCACCAGGATCCGGGGTTCATCGACCACGTCATGAACAAGCGTCCGGAGGTCGTCCGGGTCTACCTGCCGTTCGACACCAACACGCTGCTCTCGACGTTCGACCACTGCCTGCGATCCGTCGACCAGGTCAACGTCGTCGTGGCGGGGAAGCAACCGACACCCGACCTGCTGACTCCGGACGAAGCGGTCGCGCACTGCACCCGGGGCCTGGGGATCCTGCCGTGGGCCGGCACCGAGGTCGCGGGCGAGGAGCCGGACGTGGTCCTGGCGTGTGCCGGCGACGTCCCCACGCTCGAGGTCCTCGCCGCGGCGTCCATCCTGCGGCGCGAGGTGTCGGCGCTGCGGGTACGGGTGGTGAACGTCGTCGACCTCATGCGACTCACCTCGCCCGAGCAGCACCCGCACGGCATGCCGGACCAAGCGTTCGACGCCCTGTTCACCCGGGACCGTCCGGTCGTGTTCGCGTTCCACGGCTACCCGTGGCTCATCCACCGGCTCACCTACCGCCGCGCGGCGAACGCCGACATGCACGTCCGCGGCTACACCGAGCAGGGCACGACGACGACCCCCTTCGACATGCTCATGCTCAACGACCTGGATCGCTTCCACCTCGTCCTCGACGTCCTGGACCGCGTCCCGGGGCTCGCGGTCCGCCACGCCGGACTCCGCCAGCGGATGCAGGACGCCCGGCTCGAGGCGCGCGCCTGGACGAGGAGCCACGGTGAGGACCTCCCCGCCGTCGCCGGGTGGCGCTGGGACGGGTGACGCGCACCGGCCCGGTCAGCGGACGACCGCGACGGCGGTCCGGGAGGCGCGGATCACCTGGTCGACGACGGGCCCGGTCCGCCCGCGGTGCGCGCCGGCCCCCAGGACCAGCAGGCCGGCACCGTCCGCCGCCTCGACGAGTCGACGGGCCACCGGCCCCTCGACGAGCTCGCGGTGCACGTCGAGGTCCACCAGGCCGAGCAGCGCGTCCTCGACGTGCTCCTCGAGTTCCTGGAGTCGGCGGTGGCGTGCTCGATCGACGTCGGCCGGATGCCCTGGAGGTGACCACACGGTGACCGTGCGCAGCGTCGACCCGGTGCGTCGTGCCTCCTGGCCGGCGAAGCGCAGTGCCGCCTGTGCGTCGGACCCGGGTGCCACGCCGACGACGACCCCGTGTCCGGCCGGGGCGTCCGCCGGGACGGCGACGACGGTGCAGGGCGCGGCATCCACCAGCTGCGCGGCGACGGACGGACGCGCGCCGGCGGCAGCCGGGACCACGTCGTGCCCGACGACCAGGAGACAGCCCGCGTCGACGGCACCGAGCAGCACGGCGACCGGACCTCCGCGGTGCACCTCGACGGCGACGTCGACGCCGGGAGCGTGTGCGCTGTTCGTGACACCGGTACGGACGCTGCCGTCGGCATCGCTGAGTGCCGGCGCTGAGCGGTCGTCCGGGACCGCGTGCACGACGACGAGCCGCTCGACGGTCCCGCCCACCCGGGTCGCCGCCCAACGCAACGCGGCGCGCGAGCCAGCCGAGCCGTCCCAACCCAGCACGATCCTCGTGGTCATGGTCGACCGCCTCTCCGGAAGCCGCAGTGTGCCGCCGCAGGCACCTTGCGACGAAGCGCACGACCGGCACAGTGGCCTTGGTCCTGCGTGCGTCGGCGCTCTCCGGATCCGGCCGGGTGCGGGACCTAGGGCCCTGCCGGCGAGGCGGCGGAGCGCCGTAGCGTCCGGTCATCCGATGCGGCGCGAGCCGCAGGCGACGCACGGTGCGCCGCCGCGAGAGGGAGCGATCATGACCGCCTACACCGTCGCCATCGACAACACGGTCGCCGGTTGGAAGACCGTCGACTGGACCGGGGACACCGTCGACCCGGCGACCGACAGCGTGCGACTGCTCACCGTCAGCGAGTTCTACGGCGAGGCCCTGACGCGGTCGGAGAACCGTCTGGCGGCAGCCGCGGAGCGACTGCGCACCACGCATCCCGGACTGGCGGTCACCCACGACGTCACCGGCGGTCCGACGGCCGATCGCCTGGTCGCGGACGCGGTCCTCGGGGACGTGCTGGTGATCGGTGCACGACAGGCGCACACGATCGCGGCCGCGATCACGGGTCGTGTCGCGGAGCGGGTGGTCGCGCACGCGACGACCCCCGTGATCGTGGTCCCCGAGCAGTGGGAGCGTGCCGACGGCCCCGTCGTCGTCGGTGTGGACGGGCGATCGGCGGCATCGGCGCTCGCCTGGGCCGCGGACGCCGCGCAGCGTCGCGGGCGGGAACTCGACCTCGTCCGGGCCTGGGCGGTGCCGATCGCGATGGCCCCCTACGCGAACATCTACCTCGAGGAGGACCGTGCGCTCTGGTCGAACGAGGCCGACATCGAGCTCCGCGCTGCGATCCGAGCCGTCGGGAACGCCCATCCCGGCTTGCGGGTGGACGGGTCCTCGGTCGAGGGGCAGCCGCGCGAGGTCATGCTGCAATCGTCGCGGGGAGCGTCCCTCGTCGTCGTCGGCCGTCGGCACCGGACCGCCATGGGTGGATTCCTGGCCGGCTCCGTCGGCGAGCACCTCATGCACCACGGGCACGCCCCGGTGTGCGTCGTCCCGCAACCGCGGCGCCGCGCGGAGGACTCGGACCGGGTGGCTGAACCCGCACACGCCGAGGTCGGCTGATGCACGACGGGAACGTGGTCACGACCGAGCGCATCGTCGTCGGCGTCGACGACCACGACGCCAGCGACCGCGCGGTCGACTGGGTCGCGGTGCGCCGGGTGATCCCGGGCAGCACCGTCGAGATCGTCACGGTCTCGAACGGGTACGGCGGCGACGTGACGGGGCTCGACGACCGGCTCCGCCGAGCCGCGGATCGGGTCACCGCGGCGCACCCCCGGATCGACGTCACGACGGCGACGCTGTTCGGTGCACCCGACCGCATGCTCGTCGAGACCGCTGCGACAGCCGACCTGCTCGTCGTCGGCTCCCGGCGCCAGCACCGTGTGCGCACCGCGCTCGACGGCTGGATGCCGGAACGGGTGCCCACCATCGCCACCGGACCGACCGTGGTCGTGCCCGAGGACTGGCGGCCGACGAACGGCGACGTCCTCCTCGGGGTCGATGACGAGAACGGCGACAGCGCGCTCCGGTTCGCCGGGGCCCAAGCGGTCCGCGACCATCGTCGGATCAGCCTGGTCCGGGCGTGGAAGGCCCCGGTTCCGGCCCGGGTCGGTGGCCTGAGCGTCCTCGAGGACCCGAGACTGCTCGAGGAACACGCACGGTCCGTCCTCGTCGACGCGGAGCGCCTGCTCCACATCCGGTTCCCGGGCCTGCAGCACCGCCCGGTGCTCGAGGAAGGCGACCCCGCCGAGGTGCTCGAACGCCACGCCGCCGACGCGTCCCTCATCGTCCTCGGCCGGCACCACCGCTCCACGCTCGGCGGACTGTTCTTCGGTTCCACCGCGCACGACCTCATCACCCGGTCGCGCACCCCGGTGTGCGTCGCGCCGCTGCGGACGCCCACACTCGACGGTCGATGACAGCGCCCACGCGACCGGGACCGATGGGACCTTGGTCCCTACGTGCCCGCACACGGCGCCCGCTACCGTCGGTGCCGTTCGGAGCGGAGCCGCTCCCGCCCAGGACCCGAACCGGTCGGGAGCGGCACGTCACGAACAGAGTAGGTTCGGCAGCGACTCCGCAGGGAAGGGGTGCACGCCGATGGCCGATGACCTCGTCTTTCCCGACGGCCCCCGATCCGCCCTCGAGAGCACGATCGAGGAACTCGTCGACCGCGCGCAGGCGGTGCTCCGGACCCAGGGCCGCCTGCGCGACCTGCTCGCCGCGAACCGCCGCATCGTCGAGCACCTCGACCTCGAGGACACCCTGCGTGCCGTCGTCCGAGCCGGAGTCGAACTCGTCGGCGCACAGTACGGTGCACTCGGGGTGATCGCCCCCGACGGCACCGCACTCGAACGGTTCATCCACGTCGGCATGGACGCCGAGCACGTCGCCCGCATCGGCCACCCACCGCACGGCGACGGACTCCTCGGGGTGGTCGTCCGCGAGCACACGGCGATCCGGATCGACTCGATCGCGGCGGACCCCCGGTCCACCGGCTTCCCGCACGGGCACCCGCCGATGCGGGGCTTCCTCGGGGTGCCGGTCCGTGTCCGCGACACCGTCTACGGCAACCTCTACCTCGCGAACCCCGCCCGCGGTCGGTTCACCGCCGAGGACGAAGAGCTCGTCGAGGCGCTGGCGGCCACGGCCGGGGTGGCGATCGACAACGCTCGGTTGTTCGACGAGGCGCGGCAACGCGAGCGATGGACCACCGCCGCGGCCGAGGTCTCGGCAGCCCTCGTGGGTGACGAGACGCTCGAGGACGTCCTGACCCTGATCGCCGACCGGGTCATCGCCTTCGTCGACGCGGTCCTCGTCAGCGTCGTCGAACCCCGCAGCGACCCGACCACGATCCACGTCGCGGTCGCCGTCGGCACCGGGGCGGCCGACGTGCAGGGTCGCGAGTACGCCGCGGCCGGCTCGTTGGGCGGCCGTGCCATGGCCTCCGGGACCGTCATCGCGGACCCGACCGGCGCCGAACTGCCCCGGTACGACTGGGCACCGCCGCTCGGCCCCACGCTCGCCGTGCCCCTGCGCGACGGAGGCGCCGCCCTCGGAGCGCTCATCATCTCCCGCGGCCCGGGAGCGCGGCCGTTCTCGGTGAACGAGGTCGCGATGGCGGACGAGTTCGGGCGGCAGACGAGCGTCGCCCTCGCCGTGGCACGCGGCCGGAAGGTCCGTCGCCTCCTCGAACGTGCCGAGGACCGCGGCCGCATCGCGCGTGACCTGCACGACCACGTCATCCAACGGCTGTTCGCCGCGGGGCTCTCGCTGCAGGCGACCGCTCAGCGCGCCCCGGACGAGCTGCGTGAGCACATCGACGACCAGATCACGATCATCGACGAGGCGATCGGTGAGATCCGCACCGCGGTGTTCGCCCTCGAGACGCCTGAGCGCCACCAGCCGCGCTCGACGCGCGACCGCTTGCTCGACGTCGTCGCGGAACTCGGTCCCGCACTGACGACCGCACCGCGGATCAGCTTCTCCGGCCCCGTCGACACCGTCCTCGTCGGCGAGCTGGCGCACGACGTGGTCGCGGTCGTCCGCGAGTCGCTCGCGAACGTCGCACGCCACGCCGCGGAGGCGAGTTGTCGCATCAGCGTCGGCGTCTCGGACGGTACGGTCCGGGTCGAGGTCGACGACGACGGTCTCGGGCCGGGCACCCGCGAACGGCGCAGCGGGACGGCCAACCTGGCCGCCCGAGCACGCCTCCGCGGCGGTGCGTACGACCTGGAAGGGCCCCCTTCCGGCGGCACACACGTCGCATGGACGGTGCCGATCGATCCCCAGGGAACGGACCGACCATGACGACACGCGTGTTCCTCGTCGACGACCACGAGATCGTGCGTCGTGGCGTCGCGGACCTCATCGACGCTGAACCGGACCTCGAGGTCGTGGGCGAGGCCGGCACCGTCCGCGACACCGTCGGTCGGGTCGCTGCGACGCTACCCGACGTGGTCGTGCTCGACGTCCGCCTCCCGGACGGCAGCGGCATCGACGCCTGCCGGTCGGTCCGCTCGGCGTTCCCCGACATCGCCTGTCTGATGCTGACGGCGTACGACGACGACCGCGCGATGCAGGCCGCGATCCTCGCGGGTGCGGCGGGGTACGTCGTGAAGGACATCCGCGGACAGACGTTGCTCGAGGACATCCGACGGGTCGCGGCAGGACGGCGGCTGCTGCCGGCCGCGAGCGTGCCGGCGACGGTCGAGCGACTGACGAAGGACGTCCGCGACGACGTGCCCGACCTCACCCTGCGCGAACGGCAGGTCCTCGAACTCATCGCCGGTGGCCTGACGAACCGCCAGATCGGCGACCGCCTCGGACTCGCCGAGAAGACCGTCAAGAACTACGTGTCCGGACTGCTGGCGAAGCTCGGACTCGAACGACGGACGCAGGCCGCCGTCTACGGCGCCGACCACGGCGTCCGGAATCACCGGCGCCCCTGAGGGTGGGCCGCGCGCCCGTCTCGCGCGGTTCCTGCGCGGCCGGCCCTACGGGCCCGGTCGCAGGACCATCGGCCCTGACGGAGCACCTTCGCATCGGTCATCGTTGCCCTTCCGCTGATCGTCCGAGGGGACCCGACCCATGACCACGACGCTCCAAGCGACCGTTCCGGGCGCGCACCCGGCTCGGTCCCGACGGCAACGCACCGCAGCGCGCGCAGCCTGGGCGTCGTGCACCGACCACGAGCGGGCTGACCTCCTCGCCCGGTGCAGCGGCATCGCGGTCGCCAGGACGATCACCCCGATGCGTGACGGGTTCGTTCCGCCTGGCGACGCGAACGACACGGCGGACGTCCCAGGACGGTGCGACCAGATGCTGCAGGACATCGCCGTCCACCTCGGGCGGCGTGCCGAGGAGCACACGCACGTCGGTGGGCTCCGGACCGAGCTGGTCGTCGACGACGGCTTCCCGCTCGACCTGGCCACCGTGCACCTCGGCGCGGCCCTCATCGGCGGCGAGGCCGTCGTCCTGGGACTCACCCGACACGTCGACGTCGGCGCGCTCCGGTACTTCCGTGGCCTCGCGACGCTGCTGCCCGGTGGGATGCTCCACGTCACCCTCGGGGAGCGCTTGGTCCAGGGCGGGACCGACCGCAGCGTGTGGCTCTCACCGACCTGCATCACGGACCGCTCGCCCGTTGCCCTGGGACTCGCGAGCGCGATCGTGTCCATGGCGGTGTCCCGTGGAGCCGATGACGGGACCTCCGACCCTGCGCCGCCGGCGGTGCCTCGGTCATCGTGACCGTGCGAGCGCCGACACGGCGAGGGGCACGGCGTCCCGTCCCGCGTCCACCGGAAAGGCCGACCATGCAGGCAGCAGTCGTCCACGCTCTCGGGCAGCCACTCGTCGTCGAGGAACGCCCGATCCCCGATCCAGGACCCGGGCAGGTACTCGTCCGCATCGAGGCATCGGGACTGTGCCACACCGACATCCACGCGGCGCGCGGCGACTGGCCGGTCCGTCCGACGCCCCCCTTCGTCCCGGGACACGAGGGGGTCGGCGTCGTCGAGGAGCTGGGCGCAGGCGTCACCGAGCTGCGGATCGGCGACCGCGTGGCGCTCCCCTGGCTCGGACACGCATGTGGCGCCTGTCGGTACTGCATCGACGGCCGCGAGACCCTCTGCGAGCACCAGCAGAACACCGGCTACTCGGTCGACGGAGCCTTCGCCCAGTTCGCGGTCGCAGACGCCCGCTACGCCGTCCCCGTGCCCGCCGGCGTCGACCCCTGGGACGCCGCGCCACTCACCTGCGCGGGCGTCACCACCTACAAGGCCCTCAAGGTCGCACACGTCGCGCCGGCCGAGACCGTCGCCGTGTTCGGTGTCGGTGGTCTGGGACACCTGGCCGTGCAGTACGCACGGGTGTTCGGTGCCCAGGTGATCGGCGTCGACGTCGAGCCGGAGAAACTGCAGCTCGCTCGCGACCTCGGCGCCGACCACACCGTCGACGCGTCGTCCGGCGACGCCGCGGCACAGGTCCAGGAGCTCGGCGGTGCCGACGTCGCGGTCGTGCTCGCCGCGTCCGCGTCGGTGTTCGAGCAGGCCTTCGCATCCCTGAAGCGCGGGGGGCGGCTGGTGTGCGTCGCACTGCCGGCGGACGGCACGATGTCGATCCCGATCTTCGACACGGTGCTCAAGGGCATCTCGATCATCGGGTCCATCGTCGGCACGCGGCAGGACCTCGCCGAGGTGTTCGCCCTGCACGCTGCCGGGCGGACCCGTGTCGTGTCGGTCCGCCGTCCGTTGGGCGACGTGAACGAGTCGATGGCGGACGTCCTCGCCGGGCGGGTTCCCGCACGGATCGTCTTCGAGCTGCCGACGATCGACCGGGAACCGCTCGTCGCCGGGCCGGCGGAACAGGCCCGACCATGACGGCGCAGCCGGTCGGCACGGCGGATCGTTCGCTCGATCCGGCCGAGTGCTGGGCGCTCCTGGCGAGAACGTCGTCCGCTCGTCTGGTGCACCACACCCCGTCGACCGTGTCGGTGATCGCCGTGGACCGGCGGGGCAAGCGGATCACGGTCGAACTCGGCACCACCGTGTGCCGACGCACGGACACGCTCCTCGAGGTCGGTGGCCTCGTCTTCACGTCGGACGCGCGACGCAGCGCCGAGCGAGGGGTGGTGGCGGCATGACCCCCTCGGACGCGGCGGGTACGCCGGACGGGGTACCGACCCGTGACGAACTGCCCCTGCCCGCGATGGCGACGCCGGACGTCCCCACGGTCGACGAGCTCGTCGTCGCCCTCGATCCCGACCAGTGCTGGGAACGGCTGCACCGGTCGCGCACCGCACGCGTGGCGTTCCGGACCGAGGACTCGCTCGAGGTCATCCCGGTGAACTACGTCGCCGAGGTACGCCGACTGGTGTTCGCCACCTCCAGCGCGAGCATCCTCGGAGCGGTGCACGACGGTCGCGAGCTGGTGATGGAGGTCGACGAACACGACGGCTGGACTGCCTGGAGCGTCGTCGCGAAGGGGACGGGGCACCAGCCGGACACCCGTCACGTCACCGCGCAGCGCCTCCGGTCCATGCTCCCGACCCCGAAGCGGGCCACGGTCGTCCTCGAACCCACGTCGATCACCGGACGGCTGTTCGACCAGGCGGCGCCGTGAGTCGCGTCGTGGACGTGACCAGCGTGACGGACGGGAGGCGCGGTGCGGGCCCGCACCGCGCCTCCCGTCCGTCACGACCGAGTCGGGCGCTCGTGGTGGCGGGACCTTGGACACTCGGCGCCGGCACCGGCGCCCCCGACGATGGCTGCATGGACACCCGGGCTCCGCACCACGAAGCACCGTCGACCGTCCGAGGTCGGCTCCTGCAGGCCTGGTCCGCGGAGCGTTCCCTCGACGCGAGCACCCTCGACGCCACGGTCCGCGACGGTCGCGTCGTGCTGACCGGTGACGTCGGCTGCCACAGCGACCGGGTCACCGCGGTCGGGCTGGCCGAACAGGCCGCGCCCGGACTCGCGGTGGAGAACCGGATCGTCGTGCGCGGGTACGACTGCGACCCGGACGAGACGGACGCAGCCGTCACCGCACGGGTGACGAACGGGATCACCCTCGCTGTGCCGACGGCCGCCGTCGCACCGCGGGTGCTCGACCACGTCGTCACACTCTCCGGTGCGGTCGGGTCGGACGCGGATCGCCGCTCGGTGCACGCCGCCGCCGCGAGGTGTCCCGGCGTGCACTTCGTCGTGGACCTGCTCGTCGTCACCTGACGGTGCCAGCGGGTGCTGCCCGGTCAGACGGGCGGGACCGGGACGACGCACAGCGCGGTGCTCGACTCGGCCATCAGGTCCTGCGCCACGGAGCCGAGCACCGCACCGCCGAAGACGGAGCGGTGCCGACGCCCGACGACGACCAGCCCGTGGTGCTCCGCGGCGGACGCGACGGTGGACCCGGCGGTGCCGTGGAGGACCTCCGAGCGGACGGCCAGCTCCGGTGCGACCGCGGTGATGCGCCTGACCACGTCGTCCAGGACGTGTTCGGCGCTCGTGCGTTCGGCGATCGGGGACTCCGAGGCCGAGGCGAGCACCGGTTGCCCGACCGGGGCAGGCTCCAGCCACGTGTGCACCACTCGCAGGACCGCGCCGTGGCGCCGGGCCTCGCCGATCGCGAAGTCGACGACCTGCGGAGCGGTGTCGGCGTCCACCGCGAGCACGACGTCAGCGTCGAGCAGTCCGGCCGGCCAGTCGTCCGGGACGATGACGGTCGGCACGGGCGACGCGCCGGCGATCCGGTCGGGCAGGAGCCCGGTCAGCGCTGACTGCAGCCGCCGACGTCGATGGCTGCCGACCACGAGCAGGTCCTCCGCGCGGGCGTGGGCGACGAGTGCGTCCAGGATCGGTTCCGGTGGTGCCGCGAGCTCCACCTCGGTGCCCGGCGCGGACACCACGATCAGGGACCGCCCGGCGACGAGACGGTGGTGGGTCCAGGTCTCCTCGGGCTCGAGCGGGTCGACGGCACGCACGATCCGGACCCGACACGGGTGCCGCGCCGCACGTTCTGCCACCCAGCGGAGAGCGGACCAGCTGGCCTCCGTGTCGTCGATGCCGATCGTGATCCGTTCGACCTGCTCGTGCATCGCCCACTCCGTCCGGTTGCTCGGGCGCTGGCCCGTGCCGGTGACCGTACGACGCCGGCCACCGGATCGCCGAGAGACGAAGGTCCCACCGTGAGCGATCCCCGACTGCGGGACGTTGGACCGTGGTGGTCACGTGTCGTTCTCGCGAACCTGGCGCCATGACTGACGACACCGTGCACCACCGTCCGGACGCCGACGTGAAGAGCGATGTGGAAGAAGAGCTCGACTGGACACCGGGACTCGAGGCAGCAGGGATCGGCGTCGCTGTCGAGCACGGCGTGGGGACCCTCACCGGCCAGGTCGGGAGCCACGCCGAGCGCGTGCAGGCCGGCAGGGCCGCGCTCCGTGTGACCGGAGTGCGCGGCCTCGCGGAGGAGCTCGGCGTCCGGGGACCGAACGTCCGCACCGACGCCGACGCCGACCTCCGCCGTCCGTGCTGCGCTCGACTCCGACGCCACGGTGCCGTCGGAGACCGTCGACGTGCAGGCCCGTGACCAGATCGTCACGCTCACCGGTTCGACCCACTGGTACTTCCAGCGACTCGCGGCCGTGCGCGACGCGGAGCGCGTCGATGGAGTGCAGTTCGTCCTCGACCGGCTGGAGCTCACGCCGCGCCCGAGCGCTCCGGACACCGCGCAGCGGATCCGGCAGGCGCTCGTCCGGAACGCTGAGCTGGACGCGGACCGGATCCAGGTCGGCGTGGTCGGCACGACAGTGACCCTCTCCGGGTCGGCACGGACCTGGGCCGAACGTCGTCAAGCGGAGATCGCAGCCTGGCGTTCACCGCACGTGACCGAGGTCGAGGACCGCGTCGTGGTGGAGAACGCCTGATCGACCGGTCGACGCCGGATCAGCTCGCCGGGGGCGCACCCATGGGCCGGATCCAGGCCGACGCTTCGGGGGTCGCCCACACCGTGCCGTCCGCCGCGAACGCGAGCACGTCGACGCCGGCGTCGCTCGTGAGCCTGCGGAGATCGTCGGCATCGCCCGCGACGACCGCCGTTGCGAGGACGTCCGCGGTGACGATGTCGTCGGCGACGACGGTTGCCTGCACGAAGGTCGGGGCCGCTCGCCGCCAGATGTGTTCGCCGCGTTCGGTGGTCCCCGAGGTCGCGACGGCACGGCCCGGCGCATCGAGGTGGACGACACCGACGACCGTGTCCCGACGGGTCGGGTCCACCACGCCGACGCTCCACGGCTCGTCGTCGCCGTGGTGTCCCCGGACGAGCACGTCTCCTCCGGCGCTGATCATCCAGTCGTCGGCGACACCGTCGAGGACCGTTCCGGCGTCACGGATGGCCAGGGCCTTCACGACACCGGACAGGTCGACGACGCCGTCCGGGCGGTGCGGAGTGAACGCACCGCCGGTCCGTTCCCGCCAGTGGAGCGCGAGCGCGTACACGTCGCGGACCGATGCCGGGGTGTCGGACAGCCGGAGCGATCCCTCGGCGACGCGGCTCAGCACCGACGCCGGGTCGTACAGGCTGTACCGGTGGTCGTAGCCGGCGAAGACGGCGCGGACCTCGGCGGCAGCCTCCGGGGTCGCTCCCCGGAGGCTGACGACGGTTCCCATCGTGTCGAAGGTCTGGACGCTCACAGCCCGGCCGCGTCGATCGCGGACTGGAGCGACGTCGTGTAGCCCTGACTTGTGAAGGTCGCGCCACTCACCGACTGGATCTGCGCGGACTGCGCCTGCAGGGCCTCCTGGCGCAGGATCGGTGCCGCCTGCTGACTGATCTGCACCGACCGGCCGTCGCTGTTCGTGAGCTGGAGGGCGGTGACGTCGGTGAGCTTCCCGCTCGCCACGGTGATCTGCACCTGGACCGGTCCGTAGCGGGTCTGCACGGTTTCGCCGGCGAAGGTGCCGGAGGCAGCCGACCCGGTCGGTCCACTGCTCGCGCCCGTGCTCCCGCTGCTGCTCGTACCGCCGGAGTCGGTGCCACTGCCCGAGGTCGTGGCGTGCTCTGCCGGAGCCGTGACTGCGGGCTGGCCCCCGAGCTGCCACCCGATCACGAGTACTGCGAGCGACGACACGACGCCGCCGGTGATCACGCGTGTCCTCATGACTCGAACCGTTCCTGGTGGATCCGGTGTTCCGGTACTCCTGCCAGCCGTGCTTCGCTGACGACGAGGTCGGACCACGCACGGGGGCCGCAGACGTACAGGTCCGATTCGAGCAACCGTGGGAACACGGACCGGAGGGTGACACCGCGCCGGACGTCCTCCTCGGTCATCCAGCTCTCCCGGGACCGCGCTCGGTGGCCGACCATCGTGTACAGCCGGCTGCCGGTCGCCTCGGCGAGCTCGGCCGTCTCGTGCCACAGGTACTGCTGGTCGACGCCGGTTCCGCGCAGGAGCACGGTCGCCTCGCCCGGCCGCAGGTCGGTGTCCTCGAGCAGCGCACGAACGGGAGTGATCCCGACCCCGGAGGCGACGAGTGAGAGGTACGGGGCTGTCCGGGCCCGGCTGGTGAACAGGCCGTACGGGCCCTCGAGGGACACGAACGCTCCGGGCGTGATGCGTCCGAGTCGAGCGGACCCTGCACCGAGGTCACGGACGGTGATCCGTGCACGACCGCGACCGGGTACCGCGGAGAACGACACCGGGTGGGCGTGCCACCAGGTCTTCGGGGTCCAGAACCGCCAGACACCGTACTGCCCGCCGCGAGCACCGAGGCCGTCGAGGTCCCGTCCGGCGAGGTGGATCGACACGACCCCCGGGGCGATGGTCTCGACGCCGACCACACGGATGCGATGCCGGAAGGTCACCACGAGCGGCATCGCGAAGCGGTGGACCGCGATCAGCCCGAGCGACACGACGTACAGGGCGATCCAGTAACCGCGCTGCCAGGTCCCCTGCGCGAGGACACCGCCGGCGCTGAGCATGTGGGGCAGCGCGACGAGCACCGCGGCGTAGCTGAGCAGGTGGATGAGGTGCCACGCCTCGTACGGCATCCGGCGCCGCACCGCGACCAGGGACGAGACCACCACGGCGACGAACAGCCCGAGGCCGAGGTAGGCGAGCGGCATGTCCGGTGTCGAGAACAGTGCGATGGTCTCGGCGATCGGACCGGTCCCTGCGGAAGCGCCGTAGCCCAGCGTGAGCAGAGCGCCGTGCGCGAGCAGCAGGTACAGAACCGGCTTCCCGAGCGAACGGTGGACCGCGATGGCGTTGTCCTGGCCGAACGTCCGGTCGATCAGGGGGACGCGGGCGGCGAGCACCACCATGACGAGGACGAGGTCCGTGGCGACGAGGCCTGCCACGATCCCGGCGTCGGTCAGCCAGCCGCCGATCCCCACGATCGTGTGCGAGCCGGGCGTGGCGAGCCAGAGCGTCACGGCGACGGCAGCGGAGACCCAGGCGAGGATCCCGAGCAGATCGGTCACGGCACCACGACGGCGGCCGGCTCGTCGGCGGCGTCGTGCGGCCACGTCGAGGGACTCGGCCGGCGGCACGGCACCTCGGAGACCCCCGTGTCCGGTCGTGCTCGGGGTGGCCCTCGGTGCGCGGTGAGCGGTGTCGATCATCGTCTCGGTCCTCTCCAGGATGCGATCGGGAGACTCACAGCATCAGGACCGGTCCTGTGGACGGACCCCGAACGGAGCGTGCCCTTCGTTCGAGACCTCGAGTGATCGGTCCCGGCGGCGGTCCCGGTCAGTGCGCGGGGAGGCTGACCGTCGCGACGGCACCTCCGGACGCCGCGTTGCGGAGGTCCGCCGTCCCGCCCGCGCGTTCGGCGATGCCGCGGACGAGGGCGAGCCCGAGGCCGCTCCCACCGAGGACCGCGCGTCGAGCGCTGTCCGCCCGGGTGAAGCGGTCGAAGGCCTGCGGGAGGAAGTCGTCCGGGACACCGGGCCCGTCGTCGACGACACGCAGATCGAGTCGGCCGTCGGCGGATTGCTCGAGGGTGACCCGGATCTCGCCGCGGTCCTCTCCCGCCGCGATCGCGTTCGCGACGAGGTTGTCGACGACCCGCGCGAACGCCGCGGGCTCGAGTCCGTACCGCTCGTCCGGGACCGTCAAGGCAACGGTGAAGTCGATGTCGCGTCCACCGGCGTGCGACATGGCGCGAGCACGGTCGATGGACCCCATGAGTTCGGTGACGAGCTCAGCGCCCGACGTCGAAGGGACGACTCCCGCCTCGTCGAGTCGGCTGAGTTCGAGGAGGGTGTTCGCCAGCGCGACGAGCCGTGCGGCATCGCCTTCAGCGGCGCGCAGCTCGCGCTCGAGTGCGACGGCATCGCCCGACGACCGGTGCGCGAGTTCGAGCCGGGCGGTCAGGGCGGCGAGCGGCGTGCGGAGCTCGTGGCTCGCGTCGGAGACCATCCGCCGCTCGCGCTCGGTGTTCTCGCGTTGGCGGTCGATGAACGCGTTGAGCGTCCGCGCGAGCGCCGCGAGTTCGTCGTCGGACGCCCCGACGGGGAGGTGACCGCCACCGTTCCCCGCACTGAGGTGCTCGGCGATGCGGCGCATCCGCCCCACCGGACGGAGGGCGAGGGTGGACAGCAGCCAGGCCGTCGCCGAGAAGGCGAACAGCGCCAGGACCGTGCCGACGACGAGGGACCGGTCGACCCGCTCCACCGTCTCCTGCCCCGCGCGGCCGTCGTGCGCCGCCCACACGATGAACGACCCGACGTCGTTCCGCACCGGGACCCCGACGACCGTCACGACGCGGTGACCGGTGTGCAGCCGCAACGCGACGTCGTCGTCAGGCACCGACGGGGGCAGCACGGCACGGACGTCGCGGGGCAGGGAATCGACCACCCAGTCGCCGGAGGCCGACCGGATCCCGACGAGGACGTCCTCTGCTGGACGGTCCGGCGCCTCGTCCGGGTTGTTCCGCAGGTCGGACACGAAGGGTGCGGCGTCCCCGGAGGCGAGGGACCGGTCGGTCGCGACCGTCGCGCGTTCGATCTGCACGTGCAGTGCGACCGCGACCCCGGAGAGCACGACGGCGCCGACGACCAGGCTCCCGAGGGTGATCCGGGCACGGATCGACAGGTGGCGCAGGGACTTCATGCGGGCGGCACGACCTCGAGGGCGTACCCCACGCCGCGCACCGTCCGGATGACGACGTCGGCGTCCGAGGCCTGCAGCTTCTTGCGCACGTAGCTGACGTACTGGTCGACGATGGTCGGGTCGAAGTGCTCGGCACTCCCCCAGACCTCCTCGAGCACTTCGGTCCGGGTACGCGTGTCGGGTGCTCCCTGCATGAGGAACCGCAGGAGCGAGAACTCCTTGACGCTCAGTGGCAGGTCCCGCCCGTGCACCGACGCACGCACGGCCACGAGGTCGAGCCGCACCGCGCCGGCCTCCACGACGGTCGAGGTACCGGCGGCACGACGTCGCAGGTGCGCCCGGATCCGGGCGTTGAGCTCGGCGATCGCGAACGGCTTGGTCAGGTAGTCGTCCGCCCCGGAGTCCAGCCCGAACACGCGGTCGTCGACCGCGTCACGTGCGGTCACCAGGATGACGGGGAAGTCGAATCCCATCTCGCGGAGTCGACGACAGACCTCGAACCCCGTCATCTCCGGCAGCATGACGTCGATGGCCGCGGCGTCGAACGCCTGCGACCGGGCCTGCACGAGGGCGGCGATGCCGTCCGTCACGACCGTGACCGCGTGCCCTTCGCCTGCCAGACCGCGGTCGACGAGGGCACCCATCTCCGGATCGTCCTCCACCACCAGGATGTTCGCCACGTCACACCGCCCCGCTCGTGCCGAGCAGTGAGCCGATGAGGAAGGTGGCCGCAAGGGCCAGTGCTCCGCCGACCACCACACGCACGGTGGCACGGACCATCGACCCCCCTCCGATCCGCGCCCCCGTGGCGCCGGTCAGTGCGAGCGCGACGAGCACGACCACGAACGTGACCGGCACGCGCACTCCCTCCGGCGGCAGCAGGATCGCCAGCAGCGGAAGGATCGCCCCGATCGAGAACGCAGCCGCCGACGCGAACGCAGCGTGCCACGGGCTGACGACCTCGTCCTCGTCGATGCCGAGCTCGGTGGTCAGGTGTGCGGCGAGGGCGTCGCGCTCGGTCAGTTCGGACGCCACTCGCTCGGCCGTGGACCGGCGGAGACCACGGCCCTGCCACAGCTGGGTGAGCTCCTCGAGCTCGGCGACGGGGTCGTCCGCCAACTCTCGGCGCTCCTTCTCGATGAGGGACTGCTGGCTGTCCTTCTGACTGCTCACCGAGACGTACTCGCCCAGCGCCATCGACACCGCACCGCCGACGAGGGCCGCGATGCCGGCCGTCGCGATCGCCGGGACGGACGACGAGGCGCCTGCGACACCCACGACGATCGACGCCGTCGACACGATCCCGTCGTTCGCCCCGAGGACTCCGGCGCGGAGCCAGTTCAGGCGCGCCGCGAGGTCGCCCGTGTGTGCTTCGCCTGCGTGCGGCTCCGAGGTGGTCATGGTCTCAGCGAACCATGTCCGGGTCGTCCCGTTCGTGTGAGGTTTCGAACGATGCGAACGCGCGGATCGTGTTGTGTGGTCGCACAGCGCCGTGACTGATCGGCGCACGACGTGAAAGGCCGTCATGGACTGGCAGTTCGGCGGGATCCCGCTCCACCCCCTCTTCGTCCACCTGACCTCCGTCGCGGTTCCGGTCGCGGCACTGACCGCGATCGTGGTGGCGGTGTGGCCCGCAGCGCGACGGTGGCTCGCGGTCGGAGCGCCGATCATCGGCCTGGTCGCCCTCGTCTCGGTCCCCCTGGCGACGTCGTCGGGCGAGTGGCTCGAACACCGTGAGCAGGAGACGGCGCTCCTCGAGCGACACACCGAGCTCGCCGACGGGCTGCTGCCGTGGTCGATCGCGGTCTTCGTGCTCCTGGTGCTGTGGTGGGGATGGCACCGGTTCGGAACAGCTCGGGTGACGAGCGGCGGCACCCTTCGCGCAGTCGCGATCGTCGTCCCGGTCGCCCTGATCGCCGTCGGCGTCGTCTCGATGATCGAGGTCGTGGTCATCGGTCACGCGGGTGCCGAGTCCGTCTGGAAGGGCTAGTCGCACCGCACGGCGCATCAGATCGCCGACCACCCGCCGTCGGACGGCACCACCGCGCCCGTCACGTTCGCCGAGTCGTCGCTCAGCAGCCACGTGATCGCGGCCGCGAGCTGCTGCGCAGTGGCGATCGGCGGCACGTTCGTCTGCAGGTACGGCCCGAGCCGCTCTCCGGCGTACTGCGACCGGAACGGCGCCTCGATGCTCGTGGCCACCGCGCCGGGCGCGACCGCGTTGCACCGGACCCCCGCCGGGGCGTAGAAGAACGCCGTGCTCAGCGTGAAGCCGTGCACCGCGTGCTTCGACGTGGTGTAGGCAGTGCCCGCTGCGGAGCCCCGCAAGCCGGCTTCGGAGGACACCGTGACGATGCTCCCCCTCCCTGCCCGGATCATCGTCGGCAGGACCGCCCGGGTGAGTCGCATGACCGCGGTCAGGTTGACGGCGAGGACACGGTCCCATACGTCGTCGTCGAGCTCGGCAGTCGGGACGAACCCGTCCATGATGCCGGCGACGTTGGCGAGCCCGTCGACCTGCCCACCCGCGGCTGCGACGACCCGGTCGACCACCGGGCGGTCGGCGAGGTCGCCTGAGACGGTGACCAGACGATCCGAACGGAGCGCGGCGACGAGGTCGTCCAGCCGATCGGCGAGCAGGTCGACCCCGACCACCCGGGCCCCCTCGGCGATCAGCCGCTCGGTCGTCGCCCTGCCGATGCCTGCCCCGGCACCCGTGACGATCACGGTCCGCCCGGTGAAGCGCCCCGCCGTCGGCGTCGCCGTCGTCCCTGTCGTCGTCTCGTCCATGGTCGTTCCCGTCGCTCGTGGGTGGTGCGGGTCCGTCGCCTCGGCCGGTGTGCCCGGCGCAGCCCGACGGCCCGCTCGGCCGGTGCGCCCGGCTCGTGTCCACCTCAGCGCCGGCTGCCCGTCCGCGCCAGGGTCCTTCGCCCCGGCGGCGCTCCGTTCCGCGGGACGTTCGGCCCGCCTCGGTGACGAGCCGACCGGTTATCGTCGCCGCGCGTGCTGCACGCGCGCGGTCAACCGAAGAGCAGGAGCGCACCATGTCCGTTGAGCGGATCCTCGTCGGCCTCGACGCGTCCCAGGCCAGCTGGACGGCCCTGCGGTGGGTGGCGAACCGTGCTGCCGACGGTGCGGCACGCGTTCGGATCGTGCACGCGCTCGAGGTGGCCGACACCGGCGTGTTCGTCGTGCGCGAGCGCCTCGCGGAGGCCGCGGCGTTCGTCCGCGGGACCGCCCCGGGGACCGTCGTCGAGACGTCCGTCGAACGCGGCTTCGCCGCTGATGCGCTCGTGGACGACACGGCCGAGGCCGATCTCGTGGTCATCGGGGCGCACCGGAACCGCAGGGTCCGCTCAGCGCTGACGGGCTCGTTCCCCGACCGCATCGCGACACGGGCACCGGTGCCCACCGTCGTCGTCCCCGACGACTGGACCTTCGGGAGCGGACCGATCGTCGTCGGGATCGACGCCGGCACCGCTGAGGCCGCGCTCGCCTTCGGGCTGCACGAAGCGCGACGCACCGGGCGCTCGGTCCGGCTCGTGCACGCATGGCGGGTGACGGCACCCGTCGCAGCGCGACCGATCGCACTGCTCGAGGACGCGTCGAGCGCCGACGAGCAATCCGCGCGCCTCGTGCTCGGCACGGCGGAACGCGAAGCCGCGCACCGGGAACCGGCCGTCTCCGTCCGGGCCACGCTCTGGGAGGGCGACGCAGGAGAAGCACTCGCGAAGGCCGGTGTCGAGGCCTCGCTCATCGTCGTCGGTCGACGCCACCGCACCACGATCGGCGGCGAGCTGTTCGGCTCCGTTGCCCGCGAGACGATGCACCGGTCGAAGACGCCGGTCGTCATCGTGCCGGTGCCGGTCGACTGACCGGGTCGCCACGGCCCGTGGCAGCGGCCGGACCGGCGGTCGCCCGGAGCGATGCGACGATCGTCACGACGTCGACCGCCTCCTGCAGCAACGCTCCGGCGACGGCGGGCACGACACCCGTCGATGCCACAAGCATGAGTCCGATCGAGGCGCCCATCCCGATCCAGATGCCCTGGCGCGCGATCCGGACCGTCTCACGGCCGATCCGGACGGCGACCGCGACCCGTTCGACCGACTCGACCAGGACGACGGCATCGGCGGTGTCACTCGCGGCCGACGCACCGCGCGCTCCCATCGCCACCCCGACGTCGGCGACGGCGAGCACCGGGGCGTCGTTGACCCCGTCGCCGATCATCAGGACGGGCCGAGCGGTGAGCGCCCGCACCGAGGAGACCTTGTCGCCCGGGCGGCACTCGGCTCGGAGCACGGCAACGCCGACGTCCGCGGCCACCGCGTCGGCCGTCGCGAGCGCGTCGCCCGTGAGCATCACGACGTCGGCGATCCCCAGCTGCCGGAGCTCCGCGATCGTCGCCCGGGCCTCGGACCGGATCGGGTCACGGAGGACGAGCGCGCCGGCGGGGCGTCCGTCCACGAGGACGTAGGACACGACCCGACCTCCGGGGACGTCGAGCGGGTCTGCCTCCGGAGCACGTCGCCGAGCGAAGGCGAGTGTCCCGACGGCGACCTCGTGCGCGTCGACCTCGGCCACGACGCCGTCCGACTCGGATTCGACGGCGTTCCTGGCCCCGCACAGCCCGATGCCCTCGGCCCGCGCCGCCGCGACGACGGAGGCCGCGAGCGTGTGGGAGGAGTACTGCTCCGCGCTGGCCGCGAGCTGCAGGAGCCGGACGCGGTCCGGTCCGTCAGCGGTGGTCACGACGTGCTCGAGTGTCGGGCGACCGAGCGTGAGGGTGCCGGTCTTGTCGAACACGACGGTGCGGACCGCCGCGAGCCGTTCCAGCACCGACGCGTCCTTGACCACGACGTCCGCCCGGGCAGCGCGCCCGATTCCGCCGAGGAACGCCACCGGCGCTGCGATCAGCATCGGGCACGGAGTGGCGAGGACCAGGACCTCGGCGAATCGTCGCGGATCCCCGGAGAGCCACCAGGCCACGGCGCCGAGGACGACGGCGAAGGCGGTGAACCACGGCGCGTACCGGTCCGCGAGACGGACCATCGGCGACCGCGAGGACATCGCTCCGGAGACGAGGGCGACGATCTGCTGGTACTCGCTGGCCGCCGCTGGTCGGCTCGCCCGCAGCAGCACCGCGGCCGTGCCGTTGACCGCGCCGCTCGGGACCGCGTCCCCCTCCGCCGCGCCGACCGGCACGCTCTCCCCGGTCAGCCTCGACTCGTCGAACGTCGCTGTGCCCGACACCAGCACGCCGTCGACGGGCACCACCTCGTACGGTCGGACGACGAGCACGTCCCCGACCGCCACGTCGGCGACGGGGACGTCCACGACGACCCCGTCCCTCGTCTGGTGCGCGGTCTTCGGAGCATCGGAGAGCAGCCGTGACAGCTGACTCGTGGCCCTGCGCTGCGCATGCGCCTCGAGCGCCTCTCCCCCGACGAGCATGAGCACGATGACGTACGCCGCCAACCATTCGCCGACCGCGACGGTCGCGACGATCGCCGTCACCGCCAAGAGGTCGACCCCGAAGCGTCCGTGCACCATCTCCCGGACCATCGAGACCGCGGCGACGACCGCGGCCGCCAGGGCCGTCAGGGTGAGCAACGGCGGCACGACCTCGCCGGCGCCGGACCAGGCCGCGACGAGTGCCGCGGTCCCCACCGCGGACACCACGACGAGTCGTGTGCGGACGAGCGTTCCCTGCGACGACCGTGCCACGGAGCCTCCGACGTCGAGCAACGACGCCGGTGGGCGTCGTGACGAGTGTCGGCGGTCACCGGCGCTGCATCGAGGGTCGAAGGTCCTCCGTCAGCCGGCCGGGGGAACCGCGGGCGTGACCGTGAAGACGTCGATGTTCCGCATCGCGTGGCGGAGGTGTTCCTCGGCGTGCGCCGTGAGGTGGGTGGCGCCGTGCAGGTCAGCGGTCGCGACCTCGATCGTCGCGGACCCCGTCAGCCTGTGTCCGGTCCAGCGGAGGCGGACGTCACGGACCGCTGGAGCAAGCCCCGCGACCCGCCGTGCGGGTGCGGGTGGTCGCGGTCGTGCGCGCCCGTCACCGCTCCTGCTCGCTGCGAAGGTGCGGGGCCGCGCCGACGACGTGTTCAGCCTGCTTGACCGCGTCGATGACCAGCTCCACGACGTCCGCCAGGCCTCGGTCCCTCGCGTCCAGCAGGAGGCGGCACGGCGGGACGTTCGCCCCTGTGCGCGTCGGACTCGAGACCCGAAGGTCGTCAGCGCGGGCCGGCCCGGTCGTCCGTGCGCGCAGGATCGACCGAACGGAGCGAACTCATGATGTTCAGCTGGAACAGTCCGTGGGACGGACCCTGGGGCGGTGTCGCAGCCGTCATCTGGTCCTTCTTCTGGATCGTCGCGTTCGTCGCCTACCTCGTGGCCCTGTTCGCGGTCATCGCTGACCTGTTCCGTGACCACACCCTGAACGGTTGGTGGAAGGCGGTGTGGGTCGCGTTCTTGATCTTCGTGCCGTTCCTCACCGTCCTGGTCTACCTCGTCGCTCGCGGCAAGGGGATGCAGGACCGTGCGGCGCGCGACGCGGGTCGGTCCACCTCGTCGGACGAACCGGCTCGAGGACGAGCGGCGCGCGGTCGCAGCCCGGCCGATGAGATCGCCACGGCGAGATCGCTGCTGGACGAGGGAACGATCACGCCGGAGGAGTTCGACGTCCTCAAGGGCCGCGCACTCCACGAGTGAACGTCCGGCCGGTCACGTCGGAGGGACCTCAGGCCCTGTCCGTCGCCCGGGAGACGCTGGACAGTCAGGTATGACTCCTTCGATCACCATCCCAGCGCCGTGACCACGCGGTCGACCACGGCACGGGTACTCGTCACGCTCACGGCCGCCGGCCTCCTCGTGGCAGGTTCCGGCGGTGTGGCACTCGCGATGACGGGAAGCGACGGCGCATCCTTCGCGGGGTCCGATCCCGGTCCTCGCTTCTACAGCGGATCCGACATCGACATCACAACGGACGTCGACGGCGACGTGTACGCCACGGGCAGGGTCGTCACGATCCGTGGGGACGTCCGAGGCGATGTGATCGTCGCGGCCCAGACCATCGTGGTGAGCGGTTCCGTGGACGGCGACGTCCGGCTGGCCGGACAGGACGTCTCCGTGAGCGGCGACGTGAGTCGCAGCGGGACGATCGCCGCGGCGGAGTTGACCGTTCCCGCAGCCGGGTCGTTCGGCGACGACGTGGTCGCCTCTGCCGGCGCCGTGCGCATCGCCGGGGACGTCGGGCGCCACCTGCGGTTGAACGTCGGTGGCCTGTCCATCAGCGGGAACGTCGGCGGTGACGTCTCGTACGTCAGCGACCAGGAGGCTTCGATCCGCACGGGAGCCGTCGCAGGGACGGTCGAGCGGAGCGAGCCGTCGAGCTCGGACGACACTCCGGCACGGCCGGCAGCGACGTTCCTCGCCTGGCTGGTGGGTCTGCTCGCCGCACTTGTCGCGCTCAGCCTCATCACGTCGGCGACGGCACTCCTCGTGCCCCGCGTCCTCCGAGAGGTCACGGATCAGCTGTACCCGACCCCGTGGAGAGCGCTGCTGGTCGGCTTCGTCGCGTCCCTGGCCGTACCTGCCGGGATCCTCGTCCTCCTCGTGACGCTCGTCGGTGCGCCGTTGGCGCTCGCTGTGCTGGTCGTCTGGTCGGTCCTGTGCATTGCCTCGTTCCCGTACGGCGCCCACTACGTCGGTCGCGTCGTGTTCCGCGACCGGCGTGGTGCGGTCGTGACCTCGCTCGTCGGCGGCGCGATCCTCGTCGTGGCCCTGCACGTCCCGTTCCTGAACATCGCGGTCTGGGTGCTCGTGGTCCTGCTCGGGACCGGCGCACAGCTGCTCGCGTTCGCGCGGAGGCGACCGTGGCGTGCGCCGGCGACCGGCGGACCACCGGAGTCGTCCACAGGGGACGGCGCGCCGCTCACCGGTGCGACCAGGATCCCTGTGGCGACGACACGTGCTGGCGAGTCCGGGACCGATGCGACCACATGACGCGGCTGTGGCTTCGCCACCCGACGAAGGCCGCCGAAGCTCCCGTCCGACACTGAGGTGAAGGAGACCGCGGCGCCGACGAACGCGCAGAGGAACACGAAACCCCAGGGTCCGTCGCGGACGACGGTGGGGCGAGATCGATCGGTCATGGTGGTCGTTCCTTCCTCGGTGATCAGTGCGTCGGACGATCCAGGGCAGCTGGCAGGACTGCGTTCGGGGGGACGATCAGCGCGGGCACGTGCGTTTCGTGCATCAGTGTCTCCCCGACGCTGCCGGCGATCAGGCCGGTCAGCGAGCTCCGGTGACGTCGGCCGACGACGACGGCCGACGCAGATGCCGCTTCGCGCAGCAGCACGCGCCCCGGGGAGCCACGGCGTGCTCGACCGAGCACCGGCACATCCGGATGGGCGGCATCGACCGCGTGCAACGCGGCTTCGACCTGAAGGTCAGCGGCGTGCTCCCACGACGACAGGTCGCCCTCGAAGTAGACGTTGCCGAACGGTGTCGTCGTCGACGGCGACTGCCACGCCCGCACGAGCACGAGTTCTCGACGCCACCGAGCAGCGAACGCGGCCGCGTAGGCCAGCGCTGCCACACCGGACTGCCCGTCGACTCCGACCACGACGGGGCCGACCTCGTCGACGCGCTCCTCCGGCACCACCATCACCGGAGTCCTCGCCTCGGCGACGACCCGTTCGGCGACCCGGCCGCGCAGCGCCCCGATGAACCGATGGCGTTGGCGCCCCCCGAGCACCAGTACGTCACCCGCCGTGCCCTCGAGCACGATGCCGTGGACGGTCCCGCCGCCGACGAGGTCTGTC
Source organism: Curtobacterium sp. JUb34 (assembly GCF_003755065.1). Taxonomy (NCBI): domain Bacteria; kingdom Bacillati; phylum Actinomycetota; class Actinomycetes; order Micrococcales; family Microbacteriaceae; genus Curtobacterium; species Curtobacterium sp. JUb34. The sequence goes on from NZ_RJVH01000002.1 coordinate 566,258, forward strand.
GTGACCTCCAGCGTCGGATGGCGCCGGAGCAGCAGGGACCGCGCCTCGAGCAGCCGCGCCTCGGCTGTCGACGGGAGGTCTCCGAGCAACTCGGCCACGGTGACCAGCCAGACCGTGTCCGTCGAGGGATCCGTCACGTCGGCGATCCACCTGACCGCGGACTGCGCCGCGCCCGAACCATCGACAGCGACGATGTACCGGCTCATGGCGGCCTCCGAGTCCGACGAGCACACCGGTGCGGCGAACTCCGTTGCTCGACGGTACGAGGAGCACCGGCGGCTCACCAGGCCGAACGTCCCGTGCGCGGACCACGTCCCACTGCGGAGCCGGTTCGGCTCGGCGCTCAGCCGAATCGCTCCGCTGACCACGCCGCGGACGGGTCGGCCACGATGCGCCACGTCTCGGTGGCAACTGGTTCCCGACCGAGGTAGGCAACGGCGTCGCGGGTGCTCAGGATGCCCGGGACCGTCACCGCGAGCACCCGTGCGGCCACCTCCGTCACGATGCATCGGAGTCGACGAACAGCTTCACGCTCCCGAGCGTCGTCCGAGGCGTGACGTCCCGGGAGGAACCGCCACCACCGGTCGTGTGCGCGCTGCTGGAACTCCAGCACGGTGGCCATCCGCTGCGCGGTCTCGCTCAGCGGACACCATCCGTAGGGTTCGCGGCCCGCGTCAGACATCGCAGCCTCCGGCCCCGAGATCGTGGCCGTCGCCACCGTGGTGGAGGTGCCCGTGCACCGCTGCGTCGTCGAAGAGGACCAGGTCGTTGCAGACCACCCGGACGCCGGGGGTGTCGCGAGCGACGGCTCCGATGTGGTCCCGCTCCGACCAGGACCGCACGTGTCCCCGCACGACGATCTCGTCTCCGCTGACGATCACGAGCAGGTCCCGAGCTCGTCGCGACGCTTCGTCGGACATTGCCTGTGCGATCCGGTGCGAGACGTCCGCGGACCGCGCGGCATCAGCTGACTGCTGGCTGCTCGTACCCGCCCCGGCGCGCGACGGCGACGCCGGTGCCGGAGCACGACCATCCGCACTCATCGGCGGCCTCCGTCCGACAGGAGCCCGAGCCCCGTGAGCACGACTCCGACCTCGAGGAGTCCGACGGCGAAGTAGACCGCCTGGAGCAGGCTCCACGGGATCATCGCGGTCTCGACGAAGATCCACACGAGCAGGACGAAGGCTGCGGCCGCCACGGCGAGCACGGTCCACCGGGACCGGCGGACCGCCAGGATCGCTGCCAGCAGGTGCGTGCCGCCGACGATGACCGCCAGGAGCAGCCCGGGCACGACGAACGAACGGAAGACCGTGTCGGCCAGGACGCTCGTGGCGGGGGCGAACAGCTCGGCGTCGACCCCGACCACGAGCGCGATGCCCCCGGCCACGGCCGTCAGGCCGACGAACGCGGTGGTGATGATCGCGGACCACCGGAACGCTGCGGAGCGTGGCAAGACCAACGCTCGCGGGTCGTCGTCGGGCCGGGCGCGCTGAGCGCGGGTGGTGTGTGTGGTCATGATCGATCCTCCCCGTGGTGTCGGAGCATCAATCGTCCGTACCCGCCGGGTCGGACCCCCAGAGCCGAACGTCCCGCGCCCGGGGGACTTCGCCCGCTAGCGCTTCAGGTTCGTCAGCTCCTGCAGCACCTCGTCCGAGGTCGTGATGATGCGCGCGTTCGCCTGGAACCCGCGCTGCGCCACGATCAGGTTCGTGAACTCCTGCGACAGGTCGACGTTCGACATCTCCAGGGTGCCCGCCGCGAGCGACCCGACGCCGGCCGAGCCGGGGCCGCCGACGGTCGCGGTGCCCGAGTTGCCGGTCGCACGGTAGCCCGAGGCGCCGGTCTTCTCGAGGCCGGCCGGGTTGGCGAACGTCGCGAGGGCGATGCGGCCGAGGGCGAGCGACGCACCGTTCGAGAACGTACCCGTGACGGTGCCGTCCTTCGAGATGGCGTAGCCCTGCAGCGCGCCGGCCTCGCGGCCGTTCTGCGACCCGATCGACGCGGTGTTGAGCGACGCGAAGCCGGTCAGCTCCCCCATGTCGACGGCGATGCCGCCGACCGTCAGCGTGCCGCCGGACGTCAGCTTGCCGTCGGTGCCGAACGTGAGGGACCCGTTCGCGGTGGTGCCCTGCCCGTTCCGGGCGGTGACGTCCCAGCCGTTCGCGGTGCGCGTGTAGGCGAGGGACATCGTGTGCTTGGCACCGGAGGCGTCGTAGACGGTGGCCTCGCGGGTGATGGTCGCGCCCGCCGCGGTCTCGGACGGCAGGTTGCCGGCGACCGAGGCCGAGGTGGTGCGGACGGCCGGTGCCGCGGCGTCGAGCGGCAGCGTGATGTCGGCGAGGCCCCCGTTGTCGTTGACGACGCCGTTCGTGGCCGGGTAGCCCTGCACGATCTTGCCGTCGGCGGTGACGAGACGACCGTCGGCGTCGAAGTCGAACGCGCCGGCGCGGGTGTACACGGTGTCGTTGCCGAGGCGGGTGACGAAGAAGCCGTCGCCCGAGATCATCAGGTCGGTGGCCTTGCCGGTGGCCTGGGCCGAGCCCTGCGCGAAGTTGGTGGAGACGCCGGCGACCTGGACGCCGAGGCCGATCTGCGCCGGGTTGGTGCCGCCGACACCGGTCTGCGGTCCGCCGGCACCCTGGGTCATCTGCGACAGGGTGTCCTGGAAGACCGTCGACGAGGCCTTGAAGCCGACGGTGTTGACGTTGGCGATGTTGTTGCCGGTGACGTCGAGCATCTGCTGGTGCGAGCGGAGGCCGGAGATCCCGGAGTAGAGCGAGCGGAGCATGGTGCGTCCTTTCGGAGAGGCAGGAAGAGCAGGGAGGAAGAGGGGAAGAACGGTCAGGAAGCCGGTGCGGTGGTGGTGATGCCGGAGATCACGTCGAGAGCGACCTCCTTCCCGTTCACGGTGACCGTGGGAACGCTGTTCGCGTACGACACGGCCGAGGCGGTCCCGGCGACGGCGGTGCCGGTCGCAGCGTCGGTGTAGCTGACCTGCTTGCCGACGAGGTTGGCTGCGGCGATGCGCATCTGGAGCGAGAAGTTCTCGTTCCCCGTCGTGGTCTGGTTGGTGATCTGCTCCATCATCGCGAGCTGCGTCTGCTGGCTGATCATCTGGTTGGTGTCCATCGGCGACGACGGGTCCTGGTTCTGCAGCTGCGTGACGAGCAGCTTCATGAACACCTCGGAGTCCATCGTCTGGGACTTCTTCGCGGTCGAGTTCGCGGCGAGGGCCGCGGCCTGGGCAGCCTGGTCCACGCTGCCGGTGATGCCGTCGATGGGCATGGTCTGGTTCCTGTTCGTGAGCCGGTCAGGCGAGGACGTCGAGTCCCGCGGTGCGGACGGTGGAGGTGGTGGCGGCGGACGCTGACTGCGTGGCGGACGTGCGCCGTGCCTCCAGGCCGGTGTCGGCACGCAGGCGGCCGTCGGCCGGTCGCTGGTCGCGACCCGGCGCCGTGTCCGGGTGGTTCTGGGAGGACAGGTCGAGCGTCGTGCTCAGCCCGGTGCCGGCGGCGTCGCGCCGCAGGTCGGGCAGCACCTGGCGGACCGCGTCGCGGCCCGCCTCGGACGCTGCGAACAGCTCGACGTGCATGCCGTGCGCCGTGACGTGTGCGCGGACCGTGACCGGTCCGAGGCTGTCCGGCACGACCTGCACGGTGACGACGTGCTCACCGGGGCCGGCCTGCGCGAGCGAGAACACCGGGCGCGCGAGCTGCTGCCCGAGCGGTGCCGGCGTCGCCGACGCAGACGGAGCCGCGGTGGCCGGGGTGGACGCGGCGGTCGGCGTCGTGGGCAGGACGAAGGGCGTCTCGCCACCGCGGGCGGTGGTGACTGCCGGGAGGCCCGGATCACCCGCCGTCGACCCCTGCTGCTCCGTCCCGTGGCCGGTCTGGGCACCGCGTGCAGCGGTCGACGCGACGGCGGTGACGACGACGGGGGTCGCGGTCGCGGTGCCGTCCGCGGGGGTCGGGTTCGTGGGCGCGGCCTGCGCGGGGACCGCCGACGTGAGCGGTGCGGCGGATGCGGTCGCTGCGGCGGCCGTAGATGCAAAGGCCGTAGGTGCGGCGGCCGTGCGGACGGCGGCTCCGGCCGAGCCGGCGTCGGTCGGGGTGGGCGGAACGCTCCCCTGCTGGGCGGTGGCCGCCGGGAGCTGCGCTGACGCGGTCGGCGCAGCGGTCGAGCGTGCCGGCGCCGGGGTGGACTCGCCCGCCGCTTCCCCTGCGTCCGCACCGGCGACTGCGTCGGAGCGTGCCGACTGCGCGGGGACCACGGGAGTCGCGGACAGCTCGGCCGGGGCCGGAACCGCGACCGCACCGGCCACCGGGGTCTCGGTCACGGCCGACCGCGGGACCGCCGGAGCCGTCGTCGCGGCATCCGCGGCGGACCCCGCTTCGAGCGTGGCGGCCTCCGGAGCAGCGGTGGCGGCGGTCGCCGGAACCGGGGCGGCGGTGGGTGTGGGCACCAGTCCGGGGAGCAGCAGCGCCTGCGCGTCGGCAGCCGCAACCGTGTCGGCCGTGGCCGTGTCCGGCGTGGGCGGCGTCGTGTCCGGCGTGGGCGGCGTCGCGGGGGTGGTGCCGTCGTCGGTCGCGGTGTCGGCACCGTCGTCGCGCGCCGCTGCCCGGTCGGCGGCACGACGACCGGTCGCGGCGGCAGCGGTCAGGGCAGCGTCGAACGATCCGGGCCCTGCAGGGTCGGAGCTCGGGCGGGATGGCGCAGCGGTGCTCGCCGGAGCGGGCGCGGGCTGGGTGGCGATGGTCAGGCTCATGCGGCGCTCCCGGTCTGCATCATGGACAGCAGCGCGGCGGTCTGCAGGTCGGTGGCACTGCTCGCGGCCGTGGTCGCGGTCGGCGCCGGGGTGGCGGACGCCTGGGCCGGCACGATGCGGCGGATGGTGGCGATGTCGGCGTCGGAGTACCAGTTGTCGACGATGCGGACGTCCTTCCCGGGGCGCGGCGCGTGCAGCACCTTGCCGTCGCCGACGTAGATGACGACGTGGCCCTCGCCCTTCGGGACGATCAGGTCGCCGGGCTGTGCGTCCTTCAGGGAGCCGACCTCGACGCCCATCTTCGCCTGGTCCGGCACGACCCGGGGCATGGTCACACCGAGGTCCTTGAACACGGTCTGCACCAGGCCCGAGCAGTCCATACCGGCGGTCGTGGTGCCGCCGAACACGTAGGGCACGCCGAGGTACTTCTTCGCGTCCGCGACGACGTCCGAGCCGGTGGCGCCGCTGCCCGTGGCGAGCGTCCCGGCGCCCGCGTCGACCGAGGTGGCGGGCGCGCTGCCGGTCGTGGCGGCGGCTGCGGCAGTGGTGGTCGTGGTGCCGGTGCCGGTGGAGCCCGTGGCGGTCGCCAGTGCATCGGCGAACGCGCTCGACGACGCACTGGTCGCGGCAGCGGACGACGACGAGCTGGCCGCCGCGGCCGAGCCCCCGCGCAGGGTGTCGATCTGGGACCGGATCTCGGAGATCCGGGAGAGCACCGCTTCGACGCTCATCGGGCACCACCTTCCGTGCGGCGTCGTGCCGCGATCTCGTCGAGGGCGTTCTGTTCGGTGCGGAGTTCCTCGGCGGCCTGCTCGGCGGCGTGCTTGCCCTCGAGCTTCTCCAGGCCGACCGCGGCACGTCGAGCGGCGGTGTACTCGTCCTGCGCACGGTCGGCGTCCGCGCGGCGGGTCCGCACGACGGCGTCGAGCTCCTCGAGCATCCCGCGGGTCGCAGCGCGCGCGGCGGCGACGGCGCTCAGGGTGGCGGCGTCCTCGATCGGCTGCGCGCCCTCGGTGTCGGCGAGGCTCCGGCGCGCGGCGATCCGGGCGTCGGCAGCGTCACGGACCCGCTCGTTCGCGGTGGCGAGCGAGGCGGCGGCGCGGTCCTGTTCGGTGTGGCGCAGGCGCAGGAGTCCGGCGAGCGGGAACCGGCGGGCCATCACGACACCCCCAGCTGCTGCACGAGGCCGCCGAGGCGCTGCCAGGAGGCGTCGGCGGTCGCCCGCTCGTCCATCCCCTGGCGCAGGAACGCGTCGATGGCGCCCTGGTGATCCACGGCGGCGTCGACGAGCGGGTTCGAGCCGCGCTGGTACGCGCCGACGTCGAGCAGGTCCTGGGCGCCGGCGCGCGCGGCCATCACCTTCCGCAGCACGGTGGCGGCGGCACGCTGCTCGGGTCGGGTGACCTTCGAGGCCACACGCGACACCGAGCCGAGGGCGTCCACCGACGGGAAGTGCCCGGTGATCGCGAGCTTCCGGTCGAGCACGACGTGCCCGTCCAGGATGCTGCGGGCGGCGTCGGCGATCGGTTCGTTGTGGTCGTCGCCGTCGACCAGCACGGTGTACATGCCGGTGATGCTGCCGACCCGGTCGGTGCCGGCGCGCTCGAGCAGCCCGGCGAGCACCGAGAACGTCGACGGCGGGTAGCCCCGGGTCGCCGGCGGCTCCCCCACGGACAGCCCGATCTCGCGCTGCGCCATCGCGACGCGGGTGAGCGAGTCCATCATGAGCACGACGTCCTGGCCGGCGTCGCGGAACGACTCGGCGATGCGGGTGGCGACGAACGCGGCACGCAACCGCATGAGCGCGGGCTCGTCGGAGGTCGACACGACGACGATCGAGCGGGCGAGACCCTCGGGCCCCAGGTCGTCCTCGAGGAACTCGCGCACCTCGCGGCCACGCTCCCCGACCAGCGCGATGACGTTGACGGCGGCGTCGCTCCCCCGCGCGATCATCGACAGCAGCGACGACTTGCCGACGCCGGAGCCCGCGAAGAGCCCCATGCGCTGGCCACGGCCGACGGTGGTGAGGGTGTCGAGCACCCGCACGCCGAGCTGCATCGGGGTGTCGATGCGGGTGCGCGCCATCGCGTTCGGCGTCGCGTGGTCGAGCGGCACCAGGTCGACCGGCTCGCCACCGGCGCCGACGAGCGGGCCGCGGTCGTCGATCGGCCGGCCGAGCCCGTCGAGCACACGGCCGAACAGCCCGGCCCCCGTCGGCACGAGCACCGGACGGCCGGTGGGGCGTGCGGGGGTGCCGGCGGTGACACCGGTCAGGCGGCCGAGCGGCATGCAGCGAACGCCGGAGGCATCGGTGGCGACGACCTCGACGGCGGTCTGCACGCCGTCCTCTGCCCCGACCGTGACGACCTCGCCGACGTGGGCATCGAGCCCGGCGATCGTCAGACCGAGGCCGACGGCGCTCGTGACGACGCCGACCCGCTGGGGTGCGGCCCGCCGCAGGGCGTCGTCGAGCCCCCGGGGCCGGAGCAGCGTGGCGCTCATGCCGACGCCCCCTGCAGCTCGACACCGAGCGCCGTACGGGCGCGGTCGAGCGCGGTCGCGATCCGGGCGTCGAGGATGCCGTCGGGCAGGTCGACGACGGCGTCGCCGTCCCGCAGCGCGGGGTCCGCGACCACCGGGACCGGCAGGTCGACGTCCGCGACGCGGGCCGCGTCCGCCGGGCTGAGCCGGACGGCCACCGGGACGCTGCGGTCGATGGACGCGAGCGCCCGCCGGACGGCGGTCTCGGCGCCGGACGTGATCCGGGCCTCCCGTCCGTCATCGGGACCGACCGTCGGACGGGAGGCCCGGATCTCGTACCCGACGATCGCCTCGGCCAGGTCGGTGGCCGCGCTGGCGACCGACGCCTCCGCGTCGCTGAGGACGGGTGCGACCGTGGACAGCATCGCGTTCGTCGCCGCGTCGAGGACCGCGATGCGGCGGACTGTGTCCGCGCGCAGCGACGCGGTCAGCGCGGCGTGCTCGGCCTGCAGGCGGGCGCGCAGGGCGTCCGTCTCGGCCTGCGCGGCGCGGAGCCCGGCGGTGTAGCCGGCGGCGTGGCCGCGGACGTCCGCACCGGACGCACGCTCGCGCCCGGCGGCGTCGCCGATGACGGGGAACGCGATGCGCTGCACGGTGCCGGCGGTCGTGGTGTCAGTCAACGAGCTCGTCCTCCTCGGCGCGGTGCACGGTGATGACGCCCTGCGCCTCGAGCTCGCGCACGGAACGGACGACCTCGGCGCGCGCCTCCTCGACCTGCGAGACCCGGACCGGACCCATGGCCTGCAGTTCGTCGTCGAGCAGCGAACGGTTGCGCTCGGACACGTTCGCGCGGATCGTCTCGACGACGGGTCCGGCCGCACCCTTCATGGCGGTCGCCAGCAGCTTCGAGTCGATGCCGCGCAGCACCTGCTGGATGTCGCGGGACTCGAGCTTGACGATGTCCTCGAAGGTGAGCATGCGCGAGCGGATGTCCTCGGCGAGCTCCGGGTCGCGGGCCTCCAGCCCGTCGAGGACGGCCTTCTCGGTGGCGACGTCGGAGCGGTTGATGATGTCGACCAGGGGCGCGATGCCCCCGACGACCTCGACGCTCTCGCGCGGCGACACGACGGCGCCGGCGCGCTGCCGCAGGACACCCGCGACGATGCCGACGGCTTCCGGGGTCGCGCTGCCCATCGTCGCGAACGCCTGCGCGACGTCGGTGCGGACGCGCTCGTCGACACCCGCGAGGACGGCGCTCGCCTGCCCCGGCTTGAGGTGTGCGAGGACGAGGGCGATGGTCTGCGGCAGCTCGCCCTCGAGCAGGGTGATCACCTGACCGGGCTCGGCGTCGTCGAGGAAGTCGAAGGACTGGCCCGCCAGGTTCGAGGCCAGGCGGTCCATCACGCCGGCGGCCCGCTCGGCGCCGAAGGACGCCTCGAGCAGCCCGAGCGCGGTCTCCTTGCCGCCGCGCTTCTGCAGCCGACCGCTCATCGTGATCCGGTGGAACTCCGACATGGTCTGGTCGACGACGGTGTCCTCGACGCGGCGCATCCGGACGATCTCGGCCGAGATCTCCTCGGCCTCCATCTCGGTGAACTGCTTCATCACCTCGGCGGCGCGGTCGGTCTCCATCTGCATGAGGATGAGCGCGACCTTCTGCGCGCCGGTCAGCGTGCGGTCGCTCGAGTTCTTGCCGGTGCCGTTGCCCGGGCCGCCGGCGCTCGGCATCAGGGCGCTCACACCGGCGCCCGGTCGTCGAGGAGCCCGCGCAGCAGCTCGGCCGTGCGCTTCGGGTCGCGCTCGGCCAGCGCGGAGATGTCCTGGCGGCGACGCTCGGCCGTGATCTCGTCGGTCGTCAGCACCTCGGTCGGCGGGTCACCGGCGGGCATCGTCGACAGCACGGCGGTCGGGGCGTCACCGGCACCGAGGGTCGCGCGGTCGGCGGCGCCGTCCATCGCGAGGGGCAGCTGGAACGTCTCGCCGGCGAAGGCGTCGAGCTCGCCGAGGTCGACCGCCTCGCGCTCCTGCTTCCGGCTGCGGCGGGCGATGACGAACATGACGGCGATGAGCGCGAGCAGGATGCCGATGACGATGCCGGCGGTGCGGATCGACGACCACAGGGCCTCCTGCTGGTCGGCCTTCTGCTGCGCTTCGAGGGCCTTCGCGGCCTGGTCGGCGCCGCTGGTGTCGAAGTCCATCATCGCGACCTTGACCTGGTCGCCGCGGTCCTGGTCGACGCCGGCTGCGGCGGAGACCAGGTCGTTGATGCTCTGCAGGTTCGCGTTCTGCACCGCGTCGGCCTTCGAGTTCAGCGCGACCGAGATGGTCTGCCGGTCGAGGGACCCCGAGGGGATCTGCGTGGTCTCGGTGGTGTGGTCGACGGCGTTGTTCTTCGTCGCCGACTCGTTGGTGTACCCGTCGTCGCCCGTGCCGCTCGTCGCCGTCCCGTTGGGCACGGCGATGTTGTCCGGGCCGAGGACCCCGGTCGCACCCTTCGACGCACCGGATCCGGCGCCGTACTGCTCGGTGGTGCTCGACTCGTTGAGCGCGACCGGTCCGGAGGTCGGGGTCGTGTAGCTCTCCGACGTGCGGGTGCCGGACTCCTGGTTCATCGTGCCGGAGACCACGACGGTCGCGTTGCCGACGCCGAGGGTGGTGTCGAGCAGGTCCTGGATCTTCTTGCTCGTCGCGGCGTCGTAGTCGGCTGCCTGGTCGGCGCCGCTGCCGGTGGCGCCGGTGCCGACGGCGGACAGGGTCTGTCCCTTGGCGTCGACGACCGAGACGTCGGTGGTCTGCATGCCCTCGACCGACGCGCTGGTCAGGTGCACGATCGCCTGCACCTGGTCGGTGCTCAGCTGCGTGCCGTTGTCGGTGGCGATGAACACCGACGCCGTCGGGTCCTTCTCCTCGGACACGAACACGGACTTCTCCGGGATCGCGAGCTGCACGGTCGCGGTCTGCACGCCGTCCATCGCGCCGATGGTCTTGGCGAGTTCGCCCTCCATCGCCCGCTTGTAGGTGACGTCCTGCTGGAACTCCGAGCTCGTCACGCCCATCTGGTCGAGCAGCGAGTACCCGCCCTCGTTCGACGACGGCAGCCCGTTCGACGCGGCCTTGAGGCGCTCCGAGTAGACCTGCGCCTGCGGCACGAGGATCGTCGCGCCGCCGTCGGTGAGCTGGTACGGCACACCGTCGGTCTGCAGCTGGTCGGTGATGGAGCTCGCGTCGGCGGCGGCCAGCCCGGTGAAGAGCGGCGCGTAGGAGGCCTTGCCGAGCCACGACGCCAGGGCGATCCCACCGAGCACGAGCGCGGCGATCACCAGGATCGCGATGGTGCGCTGCGCGGCGGAGAAGCCCTTGACGTACGCGGACAGGCGCGCGAAGACGTTCTTGACGGCGACGGGCATCAGGCCTGCATCCTCATGATCTCGTTGAAGGCGTCGACGCCCTTGTTGCGGACGGCGGAGACGAGCTCGAGCGTGACCTGCGCGCGGGTGGCGGCGATGGTCGCGTCGTGGATGTCGTCGAGGTTGCCGGTGACGGCCTTGAGCGCGAGGGTCTTCGAGTCGCTCTGCAGCGCCTGCAACCCGTCGACGGCGTTCCCGAGGCTGGCGGCGAACCCGCTGCCGTCGGTGCTGGTCGCGCCGGCGGTCCCGGCGACGTCGCTGGACGTGCCGGACACGCTCGTCAGCGCGTTCGTCATCGCGTTGGTGGTCACACCGTTGACGGCGTCGATGGGCATCAGTTCTTCCCGATCTGCAGTGCCGCCTCGTAGGCGGTCTTGGCGCGGTCGACCACGGCGGCGTTCGCCTGGTAGCCGCGCTGGGCCATGATGAGGTCCGCCATCTGCGTGCCGAGGTCGATGTCCGGCATGCGGACGTAGCCCTCGTCGTTCGCGAGCGGGTTGTCCGGGTCGTAGGTCACGCGGCCGGCGGCGCTGCCGAACGCGGCGCCCTTGACGTAGGCGCCGGACACGCCGTTGCCCTCCTGCACCTCGACGTAGCGGGCCTGGAACGCGGTGTCGTCCATCGACTTCACGGTGTTCGCGTTCGCCATGTTGTCCGCGACGGCGTCGAGCCACTTCCGGTGCACGGTCATGCCGGTGCTCGCGATGCCGATCGCGTCGAAGGTCGTCACGAGTTCGTCCGCATCGCCGCACGGACGCTGGTGAGCTCGGAGTTCATCGCCTGGGTGGCGAACTGGTACCGGAGCACGGTGTCGACGTTGGAGAGCGTCTCCTCGTCGAGGTTGACGTTGTTGCCGTTCGTGTTCGTCGGCTCGAGGCTGCGGGCGACCGTCGGCGCGGTGTCGCCGCTGCCGTCGGTGATCGACTTCGCCAGGGCGTCCTCGAACTGGACCTTCTCGGCGTGGTAGTTCGGCGTGTTGATGTTCGCGATGTTGTTCGCGATCACCTTCTGGCGCATCGACAGGCCGTCGAGAGCGCTCTGCAGCGCGACGCTCGTCACGGAATCGAACACGGTGGTCCCCTCGTCAGGCGTCGTCGGTGGACGTCGCCGTGCGGTGGTGGCCGATCCGTGGCCGAACTGGTGAGCGATCCGTGCTCGTGTGGCGCTATCGGTGCCCGTCGCGCGCCGCGTTAGCCCTCGCCCCGAACGGGGGTGGCCGGTGCGCGTCCGTCCGATGCAGAACGACATCCCCGTTGTCGTACGACATCGATCACGTCGCACCGTGCACACGCGTCACGTTGCACGCGCGGGTCGACGACACTCTCGTTGTCGTACGACGTCGACGATGACGCACCTTGCACGCGCAGACAGTTGCGTCGGGGGTCGGACGACATCGTCGAGGTCGTACGACGACCACCTCGTCGCACGGTGCCAGCGCTGTCCGTTCACGCTGGGAACGGTTGCGCTCGCTGGACGTCGACACCGTCGATGTCGAACGACGTCGAGCTCGTCGCAGCCTGCGCTCGCCCGGTGTTGCAGACGCGGGCGAGCGACACGCTCGATGTCGTACGACGTCGAGCATGTCGTACCGGGTCGAGCGGGGCGGACGGGTCAGGCGGAGGCGTCGAGGTACACCGCGCCGCGCGGCTCGCGCGTCGCGTCGACGGCCCGCAGGGCACCGAGGTGCTCGAGCGTCGCCCTTCGGTCCGACTCCAGCTCCGCGATGCGGTCCCGCTGCGCGGCGAGCAGCCGGGAGGCACGCCCCACCAGGTCGCGCGGCACCGGACCCAGCCCGGCCGGCTCCGACCACCCCACCACGGCCGTGGGGTCGGCCGCATGCCGGGCAGCGTCGTGCTCCAGGGAGTCGAGCAGGGCCTCCCAGGCGGGGCGGTGGTCGACCGGCTCAGGCGACGGTGTCGGCTCAGGCGACACCGAGGGCTCCGCCCGTCGCCTGCTGGCGTGCCGGCGTCGCCGGGAGCGACGCCGCGGCGTCGTGCCACGACTGCCGCAGCGGTTCGAGGATCCGGATGCAGTCCCGCGTGGCCTGCACGTCACGGTGCACGTTCGCGGTGATGAGGGACGTCGACGCGTAGTTGTAGACGGCGAGCAGACCCTCACCACCGTCCCAGACGTCGATCCGGAGCGTCGACGACAGCTCGCCGACGATCGCCTGGGCGTGCAGGAGCTGTTCGCGCGCGGTGTCCCAGTCGGCGCCGGTCTGCGCGGCCTCGGCACGGTGCAGGTCGAGCAGCAGCCGGTCGTAGAGCATCGTGACGAGCTGCGCCGGGGTGGCCGACAGGACGGCTTCGTTCGTGTACTGGGCGCGACGCTGGTCGGTCACGGTGCGGGGCTGCGCAGCCTGCCGGAAGGCGGCGGCCTGGAAGTCGAAGGTCATGGTGATCCCGTCAGCTCGTCGTCGACGCGAGCTGGCTGGCGAGCCAGCTCGACTGGGACTGGAGCTTGCTGAGGCTGGTCTCGAGCGACGAGTACAGCGTCTGGAGCGATGCGCGGCGCATCGTGAGTCGGTCAGTCCAGCTGTCGATCTGGGTGTTGAGGTCCTTGGCGACCGCCTGCTGGCCGGTGATCGCCGTGGTGAGGGACCCGTCGTACTTGTCGGACGCCGCCGTCGCGGCGGCACCGACGTTCGTGGCGACGCCGGACAGCATCGCCTGCGTGCCCTCCGGGTCGGTGGCGAGGGCCTTCTGGAAGACGTCGGCGTCGAAGGTGAAGCTGCCGTCCTTGGTGATCGTGATGCCGATCGACGACGGCGACTTGCCGCCGACGGGCGCCGACATGGTGCTGCCCAGGCGCTGCACGGCGTCGCGTGAGGTCCCGTCGCCCATCAGGACGCCGGCGGTGGTGGTCGTGGCGCCGCTGGTCGCGCTCGTGGTGCTCGTGACCGCCGTGTTCGTCTTGTAGTAGGACGTGATCGCGTTCATCGCGTCGACGAGTCCGGAGGCCACGGCCTGGGCCTTCGTGGTGTCCTGCGCGACGCCGACCGTGACCGGGTCCGTCGACGCCTTCGACACGGTGACGCTGAGCCCAGGCACCAGGTCGGTGAAGGTGTTCGTCGCGCTCGTGATCGTCTGCTCGGCGGCGGTGCCGGCCCACAGCGTGACGCTGGCGTCCTTCGCCTGGGCGACGACCGCGGCGCCGACCTCGGTCAGCACGTTCGTCGCGGTGCCGGCGGCGAGCTGGTCGGCGGTCCCCCGGTACACCTCGAAGCCGCCAGCGGCGCCGGTCTTGGCGGACGTGAGCTGCAGCCGGTAGAGCTTGGTGCCGTCGGCAGCGGCGCCCGCGGCGACCTTCGTGGCGGTGACGCCCGCCCCGGACTTGTTGATCGCCGAGACGGTGTCGTCGAGGGAGCCCGACGACGGCGTGACGGTGGTCTTCGTGCCGTCCGCGCCCACCAGGGTGATCGGCTCGGCGGCGGCCGACCACGTCGACATCGCGGCGGTGACCCCGACCTGCGCGGAAGCGGTCGCACCGACGGTGAACGTCAGCGACCCGGCGCTCGCGTTCGTGCCGGTCACGGCGGTGACGCCCGACGACGAACTCGTGGCGGTGAACAGGTCGAGCGAGGTCGCCTTCGCGGCGTCCTTCGCCTTCGTCGCGAGGGCCTGCACCAACCCGTTGATCGTCTGCAGTGACGAGATGAACGAGTTGGTGCTCGTGAGCTTGTTCTTGAGCAGGGTCTGCGGCACGCCCTCGACGCTCATCAACGAGTTGATGAGGTCGGTCGTCTTGAGCCCGCTGACGAGCCCGTCGATCGCGAGGCTGGTGCTCGAGGACACGGACGATGACATCGTCGACACTCCCTGGCGTCGTGGGGATGGTCAGGAGGGCGACGCCGCCTCCCGGGAAGCCTGAACGATCCCGGAAGGCGGCGTCGTGGGTGCTAGCGCAGGAGCGAGAGCACGCCCTGCGTGCTCTGGTTCGCCTGCGCGAGCATCGACGTGCCGGCCTGGCTCAGGATGTTGTCGCGCGTGTACTTGACCATCTCCTGCGCCATGTCGACGTCGGTGATGCGCGAACCGGCAGCGGTGAGGTTCTCCTTGGCCACGTTCGTCACGTTGATGGCGTGGTCGAAGCGGTTCTGGACTGCACCGAGGTTGGAACGAGCCTCCGAGACCGACTTGATCTGCGCGTCGAGCTCGGTCACCGCGAGGCGAGCGTTGTCGCCCGTGGTGAAGTCGAGCGCCTTGACCGCCGTGGCGACCTTCGAGACATCCGCACCCGTGAGGTCGACGTCGATCTTGCTGGCGTCGGAGCCGTCCGCGCCGACCTGGAAGGTCAGCTTGCCGGTACCCGGACCGGCAGCCGTGGTGGAGGCCTTGCCGTCGAGCAGCTTGATCCCGTTGAAGTTGGTCGAGTCCGAGATGCGCTGCAGCTCCTCCTGGAGCTGACCGACCTCGGTCGTGATCGCCTTCCGCGAGTCCTCGTTGTTCGAGTCGTTGCCGGCCTGGACGGCCAGGTCGCGCATGCGCTGGAGGATCGAGTGGGTCTCGGTGAGGCCACCTTCAGCGGTCTGCACGACGGAGATGCCGTCCTGCGCGTTGCGGGCGGCGACCGTGAGGCCACCGACCTGGGACTTCAGCCCCTCGGAGATCGACAGACCGGCAGCGTCGTCGGCAGCACGGTTGATGCGGAGGCCGGTCGAGAGCTTCTCGAGGGACTTCGACAGGTCGTTCTGCGTCGCGTTGAGGTTCCGGTACGTGTTGAGTGCCGAGAGGTTGGTGTTGATGGACATACCCATGGTGGTTTCCTCCGTGAATTCTGGGTCGTACTACAGCCCATCCGTGGGCTGACGTGGATCACTCTCGACCGGTTGCCGGGAGTCGTTAGGGAATCGACGGAAATGACCGTCGACGGTTCAGCTCGCCGCCACGACGACCGGCGCGGTCGCGTCGTGGACGGCACGCGCGACGCCGGCGGTGGCGTTCGACGCGACACGTGCGAGGTAGGCGCTCCGGCGGGCCGCCGTGGTGCGCGAGGCGGGCTCGGCGACCGCGCCGCCGTCCCCGTAGTGCGCGGCCAGGCCGTCGCGGAGCAGGCGCATCGCCTCCGAGCGCTGCTGCGACACGGCGGAGTGCGTGATGCCGAGCTCCGCGGCGACGTCGGTCACGGAGCGGTCCCCGAAGTAGACGGCCTCGACGACGAAGCGCATCCGCTCGGGCAGTGCCTCGACCGCTGCACGCAGGTAGCGGCGCTTCTCGGTCTCGAGCAGGTCGTCACCCGGCAACGGCAGGTCGGCGGCGACGAGGTCGTGCACGGTCTCGTCGAGGGGCGCGACGATGCGGGCCGCGTCGCTCATGGCGTCCGAGGCGGTCTGCCGGTCCACGCCCATCGCGTCCGCGATCTCCTGCACGCCGACGCTCCGGCCGAGTCGGGCGGACAGGGCCTCCTGCGTGGCGAGGGTCTCGCGGATGCGCTTCCGGGTGCCGCGCGACGCCCAGTCGGCGGAGCGCATGTCGTCGGCGAGGGCACCGGCGATCCGGGTCCGGGCGTAGGCGCCGAAGGGGACGCCGAGGGTGGCGTCGAACGCGTCGGCAGCGGCGACGAGTGCGAGCGAGCCGACGGCGGCGAGGTCGTCGCGGTCCAGGTGCGTGGCACGGGAGCGGACGTCGGCGACGATGTAGCCCACGAGCGGGAGGTGCTCCACGATCATCGCGTTGCGTGCGGTGCGGTCCATGCTGATCCCCTGATCGACCTGAGGTGACTGTCCTGACTCACCCGTCCGTGGGCACGGCGAACGCCGGCCTCGGATGGCCGGTGCGTACGCCGAAGACCCGCCCGGTTCCCTCCGAGCGGCGCACCCCGCGCCTCGTTCGCGCGGTTCGAGGTCGCCCTCGTGGTGCGTTCCGAATGTATCGGCTGGCAATGCGCTGTACGGGGGTTCATCCGTCCCCAGTGCGGGGGCATTCGCGGTGTTTCCCGGTCCACATTTGGGGGGACCCACCCGGTAGAACGCCCGTTCCTGTCCCCCGGACGGGGTGGATCCAGGAGGCCCGGGGGACGTCCGCCTCGCAGGTCACGTCCCCGGCCGCTTACGACCACCGCCACAGCGTCGATAGGTCTCGGTGTCCGCCGGAAGGTGGACCGGAAGACCCGAACACCCGACGACGACCCACACGGGAGGAGCTGATGAGCGTGAACGACCTGTCCGCCGTGCTCTGGCGCGAACGCGAACTGCTCGAGCTGCTCACCTTCAAGCTCGAGGAGGAGCAGCTGCTGCTCACCGCGGGCCGCTCCCGATGGGTGTCGCACGCCAGCCGCGAGGTCGAGCAGGTCCTCGAACGACTCCGCAGCACCGGACTCGAACGCGCCGCGTCGAGTGCCGAGGTCGCCGAGGAGTGGGGCGTCCCCGCCGACGCACCCCTGCGCGAGGTCGTCGCCGCCGCACCGAACGGACCGTGGGGTGAGATCCTCGCCGCGCACCTGACCGCGATGGTCGAACTGACAACCCAGATCGGCGCCCTGCGCGACGAGAACGACCGCTTCCTGCGCACCGCCGCCCAGGCCACCGAGGAGACCCTCGCCGGCACCGTGACGAACGCCGCGACCTACGACGCCTCGGGCACTTCCGGCGCCGGCTCCGACGGCGCCCGCCTGTTCGAGGGGACCCTGTAACCCCGTGGTCAGCACCTTCGGCTCCCTCGCCACCGCGTACTCCGGACTCGCCGCGGCCCGCGCCGGCATCGACGTCACCGGCCAGAACATCGCGAACGCCGGCACCGCCGGGTACACGCGGCAGCGCGTCACGCAGAACTCGGTCCCGGCGACCCAGACCGGCTTCATGCGGGGCACCGCCGCCCTCGCCGGACAGGGCGTCTCGGTCGACGGCATCGCCCGGCTGGCCTCGCTGACGCTCGACGTCGGCGTCCGGGTCGCCGCAGGTTCCTCCGCCTACGCCGACGCCCGCGCGACGGCGCTGTCCGCCCTCGAGACCGGCCTGCACGAGCCCGGCAAGGACGGCCTGAGCGCCAAGCTCGACGCCTTCTGGTCGTCGTGGAGCGAACTCGCCAGCCACCCGGACGACCCGGGTGCCGCCAGTGCCGTCCTCGGAGCCGCCGGCACCGTCGCCGCGGCCCTGGACTCCGGCTCGAAGGCGGTCGACGCGCAGTGGTCCTCGGTCCGGGGCACCGTGGCCGGCCAGGTGACGCAGCTGAACGACGCCGCGAAGCAGGTGGCCGACCTCAACGGGCGGATCCGCACCGCGCTGGCCTCCGGCGGCACCGCCAACGAACTCCTCGACCAGCGCGACCAGCTCACCGAGCAGATCGCGACGCTCGCCGGCGGGACGACCCGCACCAACGCGGACGGCACGGTCGACGTGCTGCTCGGCGGGAACCCGCTCGTGCAGGGCACCGACGCCCGCGCCGTCGCCCTCGGCGGGGGCGAACGGCTCGCCGACGGCGCGGCGGTCACCCTCACCTGGACCTCCGGCAGCGCCGGCGCGGTGTCCCTCAGCGGTGGGTCGATCGGCGGCGCCCTCGCCGTCCTCGCCCCGGCGAACGGGAACGGCACGGGCGGTGCGCTCGCCCAGGCGGCCGCGTCGTACGACGCCGTCGCGACCCAGCTCGCGACCACGGTCAACGCCGTGCACGCCACCGGCACCACCCCGGCCGGCACCACCGGTACCGCCTTCTTCGCCCTCGCGGCGGGCGTCCCCGCGGCACAGGGCCTGTCGGTCATCCCGACGGACGGCAGCGGTCTCGCGACGCGGAACGCGGCGGGGCAGCTCGACGACTCGTTCGCCGACGCGCTCTCGCGACTCGGCACGGGCCCTGGTGCTGCCGACACGACCTGGGCGACGTTCGTGGCGGGGGTGGGCACCGCCTCCCGGTCGGCCGCGACGGAGTCGACGCTCACCGGACTCGCCCTGACCAACGCGCGCACCCAGCAGCAGTCGAGCGCGGGCGTCGACCTCGACGAGGAGAACGTGAACCTGCTGAGCTACCAGCACGCGTACCAGGGCGCGGCACGCGTCCTGACCGCCGTCGACGAGATGCTCGACACCATCATCAACCGAGTCGGACTCGTCGGGAGGGGCTGATCGTGATCACCCGGGTGACCACCCAGATGTCGATGGCCGCGGCCTCGGCCCGCCTGCAGACCGGTGCGGCGCGCGTGGCGCAGCTCACCGAGCAGGCCACCACGCTGCAGGCGATCCAGAAGCCGTCCGACGACCCGGTCGGCACCGCGTCGTCGATGCAGGTGCGCAAGGAGCAGGCCGCCGCGGCGCAGTACACGCGCAACGCGAACGACGCCGTGGCCTGGCTGGCGACCACCGACAGCGCCCTGTCGAGCGTCTACTCCGTGCTCAACAGCGTGCGCGACCTGACCGTGCAGGCGGCGAACTCCGGCACCATGAGCGACACCGACCGCGACGCCTTCATCACCCAGTTCCGGTCGCTGAAGTCCGACCTCGAGGCACGGGCCAACACGACCTACGGCACCCGCTCGGTCTTCGCCGGCGCCTCGACCGCTGCGGCCGCGTACGACCCGGCGACCGGGTGGGCAGCGTCCGGCACGGACGTCACCCGCCGGATCGGCGACGGTACGACCGTGCGCGTCGACACCGCAGGGACCGACGTGTTCGGCACCGGGGCGTCGTCGGTGTTCGGCGTGCTCGACTCCATCGTCAGCGACCTGCAGAACGGGGTGAACGTGAACGCGCGGATCAACGACGTGGACGGTGCCCTCGGGGCCGTCCGCGGCGCCCAGGCCGACGTCGGTGTCCGGCACGCCACCGCCCTCGCCGCCCAGGACTCGCTGAAGACCGCGTCCGTCGCGCTCGAGAACCGCCGCGCCGGCATCGAGGACGTCGACCTCGCCAAGGCCGTCCTCGACCTGCAGGTGCAGCAGACCAACTACCAGGCAGCCCTCGCCGTCACCGCGAAGGTCCTGCAGCCGACCCTGATGGACTACCTCCGATGAGCATCTCCCTGACCTTCGCCGTCCCGCCGTTCGGCCTGTCCCCCGCGCCCGTGTTCACGCTGGCCCCGGTGGACGGCGCCGAGGGCCTGTTCACCCTCGTCGGGGGTTCCTCGCGCCTGTTCGTGCTCGACGCCGCGGTGCACCTGCCGTCGTACTCCCCCGAGCTCACCGACGAGCAGGCCGCCGGGCTCGAGCTCACCGATGCCGCCGACGCCATGCTGCTCGTGGTGGCGAACCCCGGGGCGTCCGGCACGACCGTCAACCTGCTCGCGCCCATCGTCGTGAACGCCCGGACCGCGGTGGGCGCGCAGCTCATCCTGGAGGACCAGGACCTGCCGCTGCGGGCGGAGCTCGCGCGGGCGTAGGGGCTGCGGGGGGTCAGGGCGGGGCGGGCGGGGCGCCGGTCGACGCGGAACGACATCCTCGACGTCGCACGACATCGAGTTCGTCGCACCAACGCGCGCGCAACAGTTGCACGCGCGGCCCGGCGACAACATCGACGTCGTACGACATCAACGGTGTCGCACCGTGCGTCCGCCTCACCCCTCCACAGACTGGAGGCCCGGCTCGTTTCCCACAGATCGTCGCTCCGAATCGACGTGGTCGGCTCGCACCGCCGATCGTTGGGACATGCACGACCGAGTCCTCGCAATCCCCCTCGTCCGCACCGGTGACCATCCGAGCGCTGAACGGCGCGCCCTGCAGCGTCGCGTGCACCGCGGTTCGCTCGCTCCGGTGCGGCCCGGCGTCCTCGTCGATCCGTCGCACCTCCAGGGTCTGCGGAGCGAGGACCGTCTGCTCCTGCTCGTCCGAGCGACGACTCCTTCCGTCGAGCTGCCCCGAGCGTTCTCGCACTCGTCCGCAGCAGCCGTGCACGGACTGCCCTTCGTCGCGCCGGCCCCCACAAGGGTCGACGTCCTCGACCCCCGTCTGACCCGGCCGGAGACCACGGCGCTCGGCCGGGTCAGGCCAGGGCCCGAGATCGACGACACGCACGGCCGGTGGGCAGGGACGCCTCCGACCCTGCCGACCGAGATCGACGGGGCGCCGGTGACGTCGTTGGTGCGGACGCTCGTCGATCTCTCGGCCACCGCACCGTTGGACGACGTCGTCCCGATGATCGATCAGGCGCTCCACGATCGGCGGGTGCTCCCGGAGATGCTCCTCGACGAACTCGCTGCTCACGAGCGCAAGGGGTACGACAAGGCAGGGACGGCGATCGGGATGGGATCGGCACTCTCGGGGTCGCCGGCAGAGTCTGTGTGCCGGGTGCGCTTCCGGCAGGTCGGGACGCCGGAACCGGTGCAGCAGCACGAGTTCCGACGCGCCGGTGGCGGGACGGCCGTCGTCGACTTCTGGTTCCCGGATCAGGGCGTCGTGGTCGAGGTCGACGGCCGCGCGAAGTACGAGGACCCGACGATGCTCGACGGGCGCACCACTGCCGACGCGCACTGGCAGGAGAAACGGCGCGAGGACTTCGTCCGGTCGTTCCCCGAGGTGCGGTTCGTGGTCCGGCTGTCGTGGGCCGACCTGATGCAGCCCGACCGCGTGCGCGCCGCGCTCCGCCGGGCAGGGGTCCCGTGCCGGTGACGAGGCGACGACCGACACCCGGTCCTCCGCCGGCGTCAGCGGCTCGGCGCCTCCGGGTGGTGTGCACGCTGCCGTTCGACGACGAGCGGCGCACTCGGCACGCCGCCGCCGACGACCACCTCGCCGACGCCGACCCGCGCTCCGTGCACCCGTCCGATCCCCTTGACCACCCCGGCACGCCGGTCCGGGTCGGCCTCGCGGTGGTCGCCGCCGGCTGCGAGCACGGCGTCCCGAACGGCGACCGCGCCCAGCACCTGCGCCCCGGCACCGAGGACGGCGGGCCCTTCGACGAGGCACCCGCCGGACAGTCGAGCGCTGTCGCCGACGCGCACGTCCGACCCCGTCGCCGTGATCGTGACGGGACCGGGCCCCAGTTCGGCACCGGACCCGATGGTCACCCGGGCCGTGGTCGCGACGACCGTGACGCACCCCGGACCGAGCCGCACGCCGGACCCCACGGTGATCGAGCCGCCGGCGCGGGTCTCGAGCACGGTTCCCGGGTAGAGCACCGTCCCGGCTGCCAGGGCCACGTCCGTACCGATGAGCACCGAGCCGGGATCGAGCACACGGACCTCGGGCAGCAGACCGAGCACCTCGGCGACCGTCAAGAACCCGGCGTCCCGCCGAGCGTCGTCCGCCGGATCCGGCGCGCCGTCGATGTCCATCCAGCGAGCCTCCCACATGCCCGGCGTACGGTGAGCGCATGGCCCGCTCCCCGAAGGACCAGGCGATCGTGCCGCTGCCGAACGCCCAGGTCTCCCCCATGCCCGACGACTCCCGGACCCCACAGGTGCAACAACCCGCCGGGTGGGTCAAGTTGCTTGACCGTGCCATCAGCGTCCAGCGCCCGGTGGTCGTGGCGCACGTCAACGCGATCCGCCGACGCAAGCCGGACGCCACCCCCGCCGAGGTCATCCAGATCCTCGAGCGGCAGTACCTCACCGCGGTCACCACCGGTGGCGCAGCGGTCGGTGCGAGTGCGGTGATCCCCGGCGTCGGGATGGTGGCCGCCCTCGGCCTGAGCGGCGCAGAGACGATCGGGTTCCTCGAGACGACGGCACTGTTCGCCCAGTCGGTCACCGAGGTCCACGGCATCGCGCTGGACGACCCTGAGCGGGCACGGACCCTCGTGATGGCGATGATCCTCGGCGCGCCGGGCACGCAGCTGATCAAGCAGCTCGGCGGGCAGATCGCCGGCGGCCAGGCTCGCACCGCGTTCTGGGGCGAGATGGTGACCTCGTCGTTGCCGAAGCAGGTCGTGAACGGCCTCGGCGGACAGGTCCGCGACCAGTTCATCAAGCGGTTCGCGGTCCGTCAGGGGACGTCGGTGCTCGGCCGTGCCCTCCCGTTCGGGATCGGCGCTGCGGTGGGTGGGCTCGGCAACCACGCGCTCGGGCGGAAGGTCATCCAGGCCTCGCGGACCGGCTTCGGGCCGCCGGCGACGCACTTCCCGATCGTGCTCGAGCCGAAATCGGGCAAGCAGCCGAAGTCGGGCAAGCAGCCGAAGTCGGACAAGGAGTCCAGGGCCGACAAGCAGCCCAAGGCCGACAAGCACCTGAAGACGGAGAACCAGCCCAAGCCGAAGGGCCTGGGCTGGCGCCGAGGATCCGCGAAGGACGAGGACCTCTGGTCGGAGACCCCCGAACGCTGAACCGCTCGGCTCGGGAACCGGCACGGCCCGGTCAGAACGACCGAACCGGCGTCCGGACCACCTGCCCGGCGTGCGCGAACCCGCCGCCGAACCCGAACAGCAGTGCGGGGACGCCCTCGGGCAGGTCGCCGCGCGCCCAGGCCTTCGACAACCCGAGCGGCACACTGGCGGCTGAGGTGTTCCCGGACTCGACGACGTCGCGGATGACGAACTTCGACTCCCCGCCGAGCGCGGTGACGAGCGGCTCGATGATCCGCAGGTTCGCCTGGTGGAACGCGAAGACCTCGATGTCGTCCATCGTGAGTCCGGCGGCCTCGACGACCTTGCGGGCGTGTCCCTCGGCCTCGGTGATCGCCCAGCGGTAGATGGAGCGGCCCTCCTGGTTGAAGCGGCCGGGCGACCCCTCGACCCGCACCGCGTCGAGCAGGTGCGGCACGCTGCCCCACGACACGGGTCCGATCTCGGGGGTGTCGGTGGCGCCGAGCACGGCGGCCCCGGCTCCGTCGCCGACGAGCACGCACGTCGAGCGGTCGGTCCAGTCGGCGATGGCGGACAGGGTCTCGGACCCGACGACGAGCGCGACGTCGGCGGAACCGACGCGGATCGACTGGTCGGCGAGGGCGAGTGCGTACTCGAACCCGCTGCAGGCGGTGTTGATGTCGATGGGCGCGGGACCGTTCGTCATCCCGAGCGCCGCGGCGACCCGGCCGGCGGTGTACGGCGCACGGTCCTGGTGCGTGGTGGACGCGACGATGACGAGTCCGACGGCCGAGGGCGAGACCCCGGCGTCGGCGAGGGCGTTGCGGCCCGCTTCGATCGCCATCGACGTGACGCTGTCGTCCGGTCCGGCGATGTGCCGGGTCTGGATGCCGGTCCGGGTGCGGATCCACTCGTCGTTGGTGTCGACCATGGTCGAGAGCTCGTCGTTGGTCAGGATGCGTTCGGGCTGGTGGTGACCGAACCCGAGGATCCGGCTGCCACGGAGTGCTGGGGTGTTCACCGACGTCACGGTACTCCTCCCCGGAGCACCGACATGCCCCCGACGGCATGCAGGACCACACGACGCACGACCACGACGCCGCACCGTGCAGAACCGGTACTCCCAGGGCCTGGCACGGTGCCCCTCGGAGCGCGTAGACCGGAGTCATGGACTACACACACCTCGGACGGACAGGGCTGTCGGTTTCACGAGCAGTGCTCGGCACGATGAACTTCGGCCCGGAGACCACAGAGGACGACTCGCACGCCATCATGGACCGGGCCCACGAGCTCGGCGTCAACTTCTTCGACACCGCCAACGGCTACGGCGGCTCGGTGGGCAAGGGCGCCACCGAGGAGATCATCGGCCGCTGGTTCGCGAAGGGCGGCGGCCGCCGCGAGAAGACGGTCCTGGCGACCAAGGTCTACGGCGAGATGATCGACTGGCCGAACGGCGGCAAGCTCAGCGCGTTCAACATCCGCCAGTCGCTCGACGCCAGCCTGCAGCGGCTGCAGACGGACCACATCGACCTGTACCAGTTCCACCACGTCGACCGCGCGACGCCGTGGGACGAGATCTGGCAGGCGATCGACGTCGCCGTGCAGCAGGGCAAGGTCCTGTACGTCGGGTCGTCGAACTTCGCGGGCTGGCACATCGCCCAGGCGCAGGAGGCCGCGAAGCGCCGCCACACCTTCGGCCTGGTGAGCGAGCAGTCGATCTACAACCTCGTCGTCCGTGACATCGAGCGCGAGGTCCTGCCCGCCGCCCGCGAGTACGGCCTCGGCGTCATCCCGTGGTCGCCCCTGCAGGGCGGCCTGCTCGGTGGTGTCATCGAGAAGACCGAGAACGGTTCCCGCCGCCTGTCGGGTCGCAGCGCCGAGTACGTCGAGGGGCACCGTGACCAGCTCACGGCCTACGAGTCGTTCGCGAAGGAGCTCGGCCACACCCCGGGTGAGCTCGCCCTCGCGTGGCTCCTCCACCAGCCTGGCGTGACCGCGCCGATCACCGGCCCCCGCACGATGGAGCAGTGGGAGTCCGCGGTCCGCGCCGTCGACATCCGCCTGGACCAGCGTGCGCTGGACCGGCTCGACGAGATCTTCCCGGGGCACGAGACCTCGCCGGAGGACTACGCCTGGTGAGCTGACGGAACGGGCCGGGACCACGGCCCGCGATCAGGACCAAGGACGGGAGGCACGGTGCGCGTCGGACGCGCACCGTGCCTCCCGTCCGCCGTTGCGGCCACTGCACGTGGCGAGCCGCAGGGGCCACGCACGCGCGTCAGAGGGACGCGATCTCCGCGTCCGTCAGTCCGGTCCAGCGCAGGTACGCGCCGACGCTCCCCCAGCGCGACTCGACGTGCCGGACGACGGTGGTCATCGTCTCCGGCACGCACCGCTGGGCGACCGCGGTGGCCTCGGGGTCGGTGCTGACCGCACGTTCCGCGGCGAACCGATCGGCGAGCCCGACAGCACTGGCGGCGTAGTCGACGCCGACGGTCTCGAGCGACGCGCCCCAGAGTCGGGCGAGCAACCCGCTGACGACGCCGGTGCGGTCCTTGCCGGCCGAGCAGCAGACGAGTACGTCGCCGTCGGCCCGGGCGATGGCGCGGAACGCCGCGGCGATCCCGGTGCGGTGCCGTTCGAGCCAGTCGACGTACTGCTCCTCGAGCTGCACGGCCCGGGCGCCGGACTCGACGGTCGACGGGTCGAACAGCGGGACGAGCCGGTAGCCGTCGGTGGTGGCGAGCGGGTGCGGGACGCGGGCGACCTCGTCGTCGCGGCGGAGGTCGACCACGGCGCTGAGGCCCGTCGGGTACGCGTCGGCACCGACGCGCTCGGTGTTCGCGCGGTACACGGTGTGGGCTCGGGCGTCCTGCAGGCCCGGTCCCCCGACCTCGCGCAGGTTGGTGAGGGTCGACGTCGTCGTCATGCGCCCAGCCTGTCAGACGACGGACGCCGGATGCCGGACGACGGACGACGGACCGCACGACGAAGGGCCCCGCGCTTGCTGTGTGCGCGGGGCCCGTCGTCGTGCGGGTGGTGCTGGTGTCTGCTGGCTAGCGGACCGAGACCGGCGAGTCGTCGGTCTGCTCGTAGAGGACGTAGCCCTCTTCGCCGTGGACCGCGGTGTCGATACCGGCGACCTCGTCCTCGGTCTTGACGCGGAAGCCGATCGTCTTCTCGATGAGGAAGCCGATGACGAACGCCAGGACGAAGGAGTAGATGCCGACGGCCAGGGCCGCGGTGGCCTGCTTGCCGAGCTGCTCGAACGAACCGGAGTAGATCAGGCCGGTGTCGTTGGCGAAGAAGCCCAGGTACAGCGTGCCGACGATGCCGCCGACCAGGTGGACACCGACGACGTCGAGCGAGTCGTCGAAGCCGAGACGGTACTTCCAGTCGATCGCGAAGCAACAGATGATGCCGGCGACGAAGCCGAGGAGGATGCCCCAGCCCGGGGTCAGGTTGGCACATGCCGGGGTGATCGCGACGAGACCGGTGACGGCACCCGAGGCGGCGCCGACCGAGGTGGCCTTGCCGTCCTTGAGCTTCTCGACGAGCAGCCAGCCGAGGATGGCGGCGGCCGGAGCGGCGAGGGTGTTGACCCAGGCGATCGCAGCGATGCCGTCAGCAGCGCCCTCGGAGCCGGCGTTGAAGCCGAACCAGCCGAACCACAGGATGGCGGCACCGAGCAGGACGAAGGGCGGGTTGTGCGGCTTGTGCGCACCCTTGGCGAAGCCGACGCGCTTGCCGAGGACGAGCGCCAGGGCGAGACCCGCTGCACCGGCGTTGATGTGCACCGCGGTGCCACCGGCGAAGTCGATGACGCCCCACGTGGCGGCCCAGCCCGAGGTCAGGTTGAAGACCCACGAGGCGACCGGGAAGTAGACGACGGTGACCCAGATGCCGGCGAAGACCATCCACGCGCCGAACTTGGCGCGGTCGGCGATCGCACCGGAGATGAGGGCGACCGTGATGATCGCGAACGTGGCCTGGAAGCCGACGAACGCCATCGACGGGTACGCCGCCTGGATGTTCGAGGACTGCGCCTCCTCGAAGGCCTGGCCGAGACCGATCTGGTTCCAGTCGATGCTGAAGAACCCGACCACACCGGAGACCGCCGTGCCGTCACCGTGGTTGGCGAAGGCGATCGCGTAGCCGTAGAGCACCCACAGGACGCTCACGAGTGCGATCGCACCGAACGACATCATCATCATGCTGATGACGGACTTGGCCTTCACCAAGCCGCCGTAGAAGAAGGCCAGGCCGGGTGTCATGAACAACACCAGCGCCGCCATGACCAACACGAACGTCGTGTTGCCCTGATCAAGCATCTGTTCACCTCTCGATTGCACGAACGGCTCTTGGACCGCCTCGGGTGTCACCGAGTCTGGCGATGCGAGGTTTCGCGAGGGAGCATGATGTGTTTCGCGGATGTAACGCGACGGCGCGGTTTGTAAACGTCGTGTTTCGCACGGCCCGAAGCCCCCTGGAAAGGGGGTGCACCGACCGGTCAGCGGACGGCGAGGGCGAGCGTCAGTCGTGGGCGCGCGTCAGCGCCACGACACGGCTGGCAGCACGCAGGTACTTCTTCCGGTACCCGCCGTCGAGCATCGCGTCGGGGTACACCTGGTCGAGCGGGGTACCAGAGGCGACGATCCGGACCTGGGCGTCGTACAGCCGGTCGACCAGGGCGACCCAGCGCAGCGCGTCGGTCTGGTCTGAGAACGCGCGGACGTCGGTGAGCCCGACGGCGTCGAGACCCTCGACCAGCGCGACGTACTTCGAGGGGTGGACCGACCCGAGGTGCGCGACCACGGCCGAGAAGTCGTCGAGGGTGGCATCCCCGGACGGCAGGGCCGCGGCCACGTCGGACACCACACCCGCCGACTCGTCCACCGCGCGGCGGCGGTAGTCGAGCCCGTCGATCCGCATGGTGTCGAACCGGTCGGACATCGCCTGGATCTCGCGCAGGAAGTCCTGCGCCGCGAACCGCCCCTCGCCGAGCGCGCCCGGAGGCGTGTTCGAGGTGGCGGCGAACCGGGTGCCGGTCTCGGTGAGCTCCTTGATCAGGCGCGTCATGACCATCGTGTCGCCCGGGTCGTCGAGCTCGAACTCGTCGATGCAGACCAACGCGGTCCCCCGCAGCAGGTCCACCGTGCCCCGGAACCCGAGCGCGCCGACCAGGGCGGTGTACTCGATGAACGTGCCGAACGTCTTCCGCCCCGAGGCCGCGTGGTACGCCGCGGCGAGCAGGTGGGTCTTGCCGACACCGAACCCGCCGTCCAGGTAGACGCCGGACTTCGCGGCGGGCTCGACCGACTGCTTCCGGCGGCCGAACAGCCCGCGACGGGGTGCCTCGGTCGGACCCGCCGCGACGAACGCGGCGACGGCGTCGCGCACGTCGGCCTGCGAGGCGTAGTCCGGGTCCGGCCGGTACGAGTCGAACGAGGCGGCCGCGAACTGGGGCGGTGGCACGAGGGCCGCGGCCATCTGCTGCGGGGTCACCTGGGGGTCACGGTCGACGAGGTGCGCTGGCAATCGAGTGGGCCTTCCGGGAAGCAAGTCGTGCGGTGTCACGTTGCGGCTGGGGCACGGTACGTCCGCGTACCGTTGCCCACAGGCACCGACGACCGATCCTAGTCCGGTGCCGGATGACCACCTGGAGGTAGCCCACCATGACCGCACCGGTCGACCCGTCCGAGAAGTTCACCGCCTACGCCCACCCGGAGCGTCTCGTCTCCACCGAGTGGCTGCAGGAGCAACTGGACGCCCGCACCCCCGACCTGGTCGTCGTCGAGTCCGACGAGGACGTCCTGCTCTACGAGACGGGCCACATCCCCGGTGCCGTCAAGATCGACTGGCACACCGACCTCAACGACCCGGTCCAGCGCGACTACATCGACGGCGAGGCGTTCGCCGAACTGCTCGGCAGCAAGGGCATCGGCCGCGAGACCACCGTCGTGGTCTACGGCGACAAGAACAACTGGTGGGCCGCCTACGCCCTCTGGGTGTTCTCGCTGTTCGGCCACGAGGACGTCCGCCTGCTCGACGGCGGCCGTGCGAAGTGGATCGCCGAGGACCGCGCCCTCACCACCGACGAGACCGTCGTGACGCCGGCCGAGTACCCGGTCGTCGACCGGATCGACACCGAGATCCGTGCCTACAAGGACGACGTGCTCGCCCACCTCGGCAAGCCCCTCATCGACGTGCGCAGCCCAGGCGAGTACGACGGTTCCCGCACCACCGCCCCCGACTACCCGGAAGAAGGAGCGCTGCGCGGCGGCCACGTCCCCACCGCGGTGAACATCCCGTGGGCCACGGCCGCCGCACCGGACGGCACCTTCAAGCCGCGCGCGGAACTCGACGCGATCTACCGCGAGGGCGCCGGCATCGGCGACGCGGACGAGGTCATCGCCTACTGCCGCATCGGTGAGCGGTCGAGCCACACCTGGTTCGTCCTGCAGCACCTGCTCGGCTACGACAGCGTCCGCAACTACGACGGTTCGTGGACCGAGTGGGGCAGCGCCGTCCGCGTCCCGATCGTGCAGGGCGCGGAGCCGGGTACAGTTCCGAACCGATGAACGACGCCACACTCCCCGCCACCCTCGCCGAGATCCGCGACGACTTCCTCGCCCTGGGCCAGAAGGACCGCCTGCAGCTCCTCCTCGAGTTCTCGAACGAGCTGCCCGCGCTGCCCGAACGGCTGCAGGGGCACGAGGACGAACTCGAACGGGTCGAGGAGTGCCAGTCCCCCGTGTTCATCACGGTGACCGTGGGCGAGGACGGCGACGCACCCGACGTCGTCCGCATGCACGCGACCGCTCCGCGCGAGGCGCCGACCACGCGCGGCTTCGCATCGATACTCGCGCAGGGCCTGAGCGGCCTGACGGCAGCGCAGGTGCTCGCCGTGCCCGCGGACTACCCGTTGACGATCGGGCTGTCCGAGGCGGTCAGCCCGCTGCGGATCCGCGGCATGGTGGGCATGCTCGGTCGCGTGCAGCGGCAGGTGCAGGCTGCGGTGTCGTAGACGCAACCGGAAGGCGGACGGGAGGCCCGTGGCGGATCCGCCACGGGCCTCCCGTCCATCTCGCCTCGGCACGCATGCCGTCCTCTGGAATACCAGTCCGGACCCGTGCCAGGATGGTGCGGTCGGCACCAGGGGGGGATGACGGTGGCGAGTGGGTCGACTCCCCGCCCCACTCCGACGTCATGGGAACTCTTCGGAGAACCACGATCTGCTCGAGCAGACTCAGCGAAGGCAGCTCCTGAACAGCAATCCGCACGAGGGGACGGTCATGGCCACTGACACATCGGAGCCAGGTCGGGCGGCGGTGCCCGTCCCCGTCGCGGGCACGCTCCACTTCATCGGCGTCGACTTCCGGCTCGACCTGCGCTTCACCGAGGGGTCCAGCGTGCAGCTCGAAGCTGCGTTCACCGCCACGGACCGATCCGGCCGCAGCGTGGTCGTCGATCCGGAGCGCAAGGACTCGCTGCTCCCGATCCTGCGGCTGTTCGGCACAGAACTCGTTGGACGATCGGTGGAGGGCGACACGCTCACGCTGGTCTTCGCTGACGGAGCGACCCTCGTCGCCGGTCCGGACGCTGGGTTCGAGTCCTGGCACGTCTCTGGGCCGAAGGGTCGCCCGGTTCGTGTCGATCCGCTTGAGGGCAGTACGAGCCCCGGTGCGGAAGAAGCCCTGAGGGTGCGGGTTCCGGGTCGACCCTTCGCGCTGGACATCGCCGGCGACGCCGTCGACTGCATCGGCATCGAATCCGACGTGACGATCCGGTTCTCGAGCGGTGCGTCGCTCCGGTTCGAGACCGACTTCGCGCTGACCGGCTCTGACGGGGAGCACGCGTTCCTCGATCCCGGTGACAAACCGTCCCTGCTCGGCCTCCTCGCGCTGCACACCGAGGTCGTGTCGGACGGTGCAATCGAGGGCGGGCGGATCGCCATCCGGTTCGCCTCGGGTGCGTTGCTGGAGGGCTGGTCGAATCGCCGAGGTCCGTCCTGGCACTACAGCGAACCGGGGCGCGCACGGGTCGACATCGTTGCCCTGCCCGACGACGAGGTCCGGTACCGGCACAGCCCGTCGTCCGCGGAGATCCGACGGTGACGGGCGCGCCCCCGGACGTCTCGATCCACCATCTCCGAGCGATCACCAATGAATCGACCGTGGAGCTCCCGGACCGTGTCGTCGAGATCCTCGCCGCTGTCGGGCCGGACACGGATGTGCTCGTCTCCGACGTGTCCGCGAGGTCGTTCGCAGCGGCCACCCGGCGGAGCTACTCGAAGCAGGAGCCGAACCTCGTACCGTTCATCAACTCGCTCCAAGCCCTCGGGGACGAGCTTGTCCTGATCTGCCAGGTCGAGCACGGCGATGAACTGGTGACCGCGGTGGTGCGCGCGACGGACCGCTCGCTCGTGGCGGCCACGGCGATCGACCGATCCGTCGGAATCGTCCACATCACCGTCCAGGAGCTGTGCGCGCGCCTCCGTGCGTCGAACGCCCCGGGGGTGGAACTGGCGCTCGAGGTGGCATCGCAGTGTCTGGCCGATGACCGGGTCCGCATCTTCGAACAGGGCGCGCTGTCGACGGCACGGACCGTCCTGACGAAGTACACGATGGCCGCCGAGAAGGGCTTCGACGTCCGCGGACTCGACGGGTTCGCAGGTGCGCTCGTGCCGCTCGGCGACGAGCAGCCGGGGTTCTGCATCGTGCAGGCTGACACCTCGGTCGGAATCACGGCGTTCACGCCCGGGAACGCCGACGTCGTCGCTGCCATGGGCATCGGCGGCCTCTCCCTGCACAGCGAGACGACAGAGGAGACCGGATGACCTCCGACCGGACGCACGGCCCAGCGCGGCCGGGCCGACCGGCGACTCGTCTCGAAGACTTCGGGCCGCGACAGCAGACGACGAACGGAACGATTGCCGCACCACCCGCTTCGTGAGCAGAAAGGGTCGAGTGCGCGACGGTGACCCGACCATTTCTGCTCACGATGCGATCGAACGCACGCAACGTCGGACGGGAGGCCCGTGGCGGGGTCGCCACGGGCCTCCCGTCCGCCCTTCGGTCGCGTCTACCGCGCGCTGGCCGCCCCGCGCCGCTGGACCACCTCGGTGAGCCACGCGAGGATGCGGGCGTCGAACCAGTCGGCGTCGTGGTTCCAGAGCTTGGTGTGCCGGGCCGTGGTCTGCACCTCGAGCCGCACCAGGTCGGGCCGTGCGCGTGCCAGGTCGTGCGAGGCCGAGGACGGCACGAACCCGTCGTCGTCGCTGTGCAGCAGGAGGATCGGCACCGTCAGCTCGGCGGACCGGGTGACCATGTCGAGTTCCCGCAGGTCCACCGGCTGCTGCAGGCCAGCGAGCCGGTGCAGCACCGGGGTGCGGAGCAGACGCTGGGCGACCTTGCGGACCGGCCGCGGCAACCCCATCAACTGGCTCTGCGACTTGAGCACCGCGTGCCAGTCGACCACGGGTGACTCGAGCACCACGCCGTCGACGAGCCCGGCGAAGCGCGAGCGCAGCAGGGTCTGCAGCACGACGGCACCGCCCATCGACCAGCCCATGAGCACGACGCTCCGCGCGTTCTGGGCACTGAGCCACCGGAGGACGGAGTCGATGTCCTCCCACTCGGTGCTGCCGAGGCCGTAGCGGCCGTCGACGCTCGGCGGTGCGACTCCGTCATTGCGCCACGACGCGAGCACGACCGAGTAGCCGGCGGCGCGGAAGACCGGGACGGCGCGGATGGTCTCGGCGCGGGTGACGCCGCGCCCGTGCACCAGGACGGCCCACGGGGCGTCCGGGTCGTCGGCGCGGACGACCCAGGCGGGTGCGGGGCCGTTCGGTGTGGGGATGTCGATGTCCTCGACCGGCACGTCGAGCTCGCCGGGGGTCAGGTAGAACCAGCCACCCCAGCGACCGCGGCGTGCAGCGGTCGGGTCGCCGGCGTCGATCGCGATGATGCGACGCGTGACCGTGGTGTCGGTGGTGCCGAGGACCTCGCCGACGCGCATGTGGCCGGTGCCGGCACCGAACCAGAGCGAGTACCGGCCCTGCAGCTCGGTGTCGGCGGTCCGCTCGATGGTCACGGTCATCCGGACCGGGTCGACGGCGTGGATCGGGACGCGTTCGGTGCGTTTGCGGTCCGGGGTGACGACGGCGCGGGCGACGGCGGCGACGAAGCCACCGATGACGGCCGTTCCCACGGCGGCGGCGGCCAGACCGGCGCCGAGTGCGATGAACCCGGCCGATCGTGCGGTCTCCTGGACGGCGTCCTCGGCGGGTCGCGCGGATCGGGACATGGCCCGGAGCCTAGTCTGCATGTGTGTCCGAAACCCGAGAGCCCGACGCCTTCGCGCGGCTCCGCGCGTTCGTGTCCTCCGGCAGCAGCCGTTCCGAGACCACCGTCACCGAGATCCCCTCGCCCACGCGGATCGCACCGTTCTCGATCGCCCTGGCGGCGGACGTGTCCGGCACCGCGCACGGCGTCGAGTCGGACCTCGGCACCGGGCGCTTCATCGCCCTGTACGACCCCGAAGAACCCGAGGGCTGGGGCGGTGCCTTCCGGGTCGTCTCGTTCGCGCAAGCACCACTCGAACCGGAGATCGGCGTCGACGAGTTCGTCGCCGATGTCACGTGGAGCTGGCTCGTCGACGCGCTCGAGACGCACGGCGCCGAGTACGACCACGCCTCGGGCACGGCCACCAAGATCATCTCGCGCGGGTACGGCGACCTCGCCGCACAGGGTGACGGCGCCCAGCTGGAACTCCGCGCATCGTGGACGCCGCGCGGTGACGACCTCACCGCGCACGTCCGGGCATGGCAGGACATCGTCGCCATGCTCGCCGGTCTGCCTCCTGCCTCGGACGGCGTGACCCTGTTGGCCCCGAGGAGGCTCGCCAAGTGACCGACCCCGTCAGTTCGACCCCCGGTGCACCGGACCCCGCGTTCGAGGACTCGCACGAGGCCGTCAAGGTCATCGAGTCGCGCGACGACTACCTGGCCGCCGTCGCCGCGATCGCTGCGGGTCACGGCCCCGTCGCCGTCGACGCCGAGCGCGCCAGCGGCTACCGCTACTCGCAGCGCGCCTACCTGATCCAGGTGTTCCGCCGCGGTGCCGGCGCGTTCCTGTTCGACCCGATCCCGATCGGCGACTTCTCCGAGCTGCAGGCGGCCATCGTCGACGAGGAGTGGCTCTTCCACGCCGCGTCGCAGGACCTGCCGTGCCTGCAGGAGGTCGGCCTCGTCCCGACCCGCATCTTCGACACCGAACTCGGCGCACGCATCGCCGGGTTCCCCCGGGTCGGGCTCGGTGCCGTCGTCGAGCAGCTGCTCGGGATCACGCTCGCCAAGGCGCACTCGGCGGCCGACTGGTCGACCCGACCGCTGCCGCAGTCGTGGCTCGTGTACGCATCGCTCGACGTCGAACTCCTGCCGGACCTGCGCGACGCCCTCGCCGCGAACCTCGACGAGGCCGGCAAGTCCCGCATCGCGGAGGAGGAGTTCGACGCGGTGCTGCACCGCGCCCCGAAGCCCGTCCGCGCCGAGCCGTGGCGCCGGCTGTCCGGCATGCACGCCCTCCGTGGTGCCCGCGCGCTCGCGATCGCCCGGTCGCTCTGGCTCGCCCGCGACGAGTACGCCCGCGCGGCCGACATCGCTCCCGGGCGCACCATCCCCGACGCCGCCATCGTCGCAGCGGCGGCGGCCGCACCCGCGTCGCGCGCCGAGCTCGGCGGGCTGAAGGCCTTCACCGGCCGGGCCAGCCGGTCCGAGCTCGACCGCTGGTGGGCCGCGGTGGACGAGGGCCGGACGACCGAGGACCTGCCGAAGCTCCGCGGATCCGGCGAGGCCACGCTCCCGCCGCCCCGCGCCTGGGCCGACCGCAATCCCGCGGCCGACCGCCGGTACAAGGCCGCCCGTGCTGCGGTGACGAAGCGGTCCGAGGAGCTCGACATCCCGCTCGAGAACCTGCTCACCCCGGAGACCCTCCGGGTGGTGTCGTGGGCACCGCCGTCGCCACCGTCGACCGAGCTGGTCGGGGCTGCCCTCGCCTCGCACGAGGCCCGTCCGTGGCAGGTGGAGGAACTGGCCTCGGTCATCGCCTCGGCCTTTGTCGCTGCTGCACAGCAGCCCGCGGCGACGGATGACGTCGAGTCGTAGGAACCGCCCAACCGGCATGCGGCCGCCCAGCCTGGGGGCATAGCGTCGGGAGCGTCGCCGGGCGAGGCCCGGCCGGCCGGAGCGATGAGCGTTCCGGCCCGATCGAAGAGGATCTGGGAGGCCCGGATTGCCAAAGGCATCAGACGTCGTGTTCGTGGACGGAGTACGGACGCCGTTCGGACGAGCCGGCGAGAAGGGGGTGTTCTGGAAGACCCGGTCCGACGACCTCGCGGTGCACGCGATGCGCGGACTGCTCGACCGGAACGCCTCGCTCGACACCGCAGCGGTGGACGACGTCGCCGTCGCGGCGACCACGCAACAGGGTGACCAGGGGCTGACCCTCGGCCGCACCGTCGGCATGCTGGCCGGCCTGCCGAAGTCGGTTCCGGGGTACGCGATCGACCGCATGTGCGCCGGTGCCATGACGAGTGTCACGACGCTCGCGGGAGCCATCGCCTTCGGTGCCGCGGACCTCGCGATCGCCGGCGGCGTCGAGCACATGGGACGCCACCCGATGGGCTTCAACTCCGACCCGAACCCGCGGTTCATCGCCGAGCGCATGGTGTCCAGCGATGCACTGGTGATGGGCTCCACCGCCGAGCGCCTGCACGATCGCTTCCCGGCGATCACGAAGGACCGCACGGACGCCTACGCCGTCCAGTCGCAGCAGCGCTACGCCGCCGCCTGGGCAGCTGGCAAGCTGCAGCCGGACATCATCCCGGTCGAGGTGAACAAGGGCGACGGCTGGGACGTCGTCAGCACCGACGAGCCGCCGCGTCCGGGCACCACGCTCGAGGCCCTGGCCGCGCTGAAGACCCCGTTCCGTCCGCACGGGCGCGTCACCGCCGGCAACGCCGCCGGCCTCAACGACGGCGCGACGATGAGCCTGCTCGCCTCGGCCGAGGGCGCCAAGGAGCACGGCCTGCCCACGAAGATGCGGATGGTCTCGTTCGCCTTCGCCGGCGTCGAGCCCGAGGTCATGGGCGTCGGCCCGGTCCCCGCCACCGACAAGGCGCTGTCGAAGGCCGGCCTGTCCATCGACGACATCGGCCTGTTCGAGATCAACGAGGCGTTCGCCGTGCAGGTGCTCGCGTTCCTCGACAACTACGGCATCGCCCAGGACTCCGCGAACGTCAACGCGTGGGGCGGCGCGATCGCCGTCGGCCACCCGCTGGCATCGAGCGGTGTCCGCCTGATGACGCAGCTCGCGGCGCAGTTCGCCGAGCGTCCGGACGTCCAGTACGGCATCACCACGATGTGCATCGGGCTCGGGCAGGGCGGCACCGTCATCTGGGAGAACCCCGGTTTCAGCAAGTCCGCAGCACGTTCGGCTCGGAAGGGGGCTTGAGCATGACCACCGTCGACACCGACCGCCTGTCCGAACTCAGCGAGGACGAGGTCGTCACGCACTCGTTCGTCAAGCACGTCACGATGCCCTCCGGCGGCACACTGGCGCTCATCACGCTCGACAACGGCAAGGACTACAAGCGTCCGAACACCCTCGGGCCGCGTACCCTCCACGAACTCTCCGGGGTGCTAGACACCCTGAAGACCGAGGCGGCCGCCGGGACGATCCAGGGCGTCGCGATCACCGGCAAGGAGTACTGCTTCGCCGCCGGGGCCGACCTGTCCCAGGCCGCGGCGGTGCCCTCGCGCGAGGCCGCCCACGACCTGGCCGCCCTCGGGCACGCCACGCTCCGCAAGTTCTCCGACCTCGGGGTGCCGTCGTTCGCCTTCGTGAACACCCTGGCCCTCGGCGGTGGGCTCGAGATCGCCCTGCACTGCACGTACCGGGCGTTCTCGTCCGCCGCGCAGGGCATCGGCCTGCCCGAGGTCTTCCTCGGCATCATCCCCGGCTGGGGTGGCGCGACGCTCCTCCCCCGCCTGATCGGCCCCGAACGAGCACTCCGCGTCATCGTCGAGAACCCGCTCAAGAACAACCGCCTGATGGACGGCCCGGCTGCGGTCGAGATCGGCATCGGCGACGTGCTCATCCCGTCGGTGACGTTCCTGCCCGCAGCGGTGGCCTGGGCCGACGGCGTCATCACCGGCGCGACCAAGGTGGTGCGCAAGAACGAGCCGGGCATGCTCGAGAAGGCTGCCTGGGGCACCGTCGTCAAGGTCGCGAGGGGGCAGGTGGCGTCGAAGATCGGCACCGTGCCGAAGTCGCCGTTCCGAGCGCTCGACCTCGTCGCCGCGGCTCGCGGCGGCTCGTTGGACGAGCGGTTCGCCGACGAGGACGACGCCCTCGCGGACCTGCTCTCCGGCGACCAGTTCGCCGCGTCGATGTACGCGTTCGACCTGGTGCAGAAGCGTGCGAAGAAGCCCGTCGGCGCTCCGGAGGGCGTCGAGCCGAAGAAGATCACGAAGGTCGGTGTCCTCGGCGCCGGGCTGATGGCGTCGCAGTTCGCGCTGCTCTTCGCCCGACGCCTCGGCGTCCCCGTGGTGATCACCGACGTCGACCAGTCCCGCGTCGACGCCGGCGTGGAGCGCATCCGTGGCGAGGTCGCGAAGCTGCTCGACAAGGGGCGGATCTCCCCGGACGACGCCAACCGCATCACGGCCCTCGTCAGCGGCTCGGTGTCCTACGACGCCTTCGCCGACGCCGACTGGGTGATCGAGGCCGTCTTCGAGGAGATGACCGTCAAGCAGGAGGTCTTCCGGAAGATCGAGCAGGTCATCGCCCCGGACGCCATCCTCGCCACGAACACCTCGTCGTTGTCGGTCTCCGAGATGGGTTCGGTGCTGTCCGACCCGTCGCGCCTGGTCGGGTTCCACTTCTTCAACCCCGTCGCCGTGATGCCCCTGCTCGAGGTCGTCCGCACCGCCGAGACCTCCGACGAGACACTCGTCACGGCCCTCGCCGTCGCGAAGACCCTCAAGAAGACGGCGATCATCACGGCCGACCAGCCGGGCTTCGTCGTGAACCGCGTGCTCGCACGGGTCCTCGGTGAGGCGATGCGTGGCGTCGAGCAGGGCACCTCGTTCGACGTCGTGGCGGCCGGTGCCGCGCCGCTGGGACTGCCGATGTCGCCGTTCGAGCTGCTCGAGCTCGTCGGACTGCCGGTCGGGGCGCACGTGCTCGACTCGCACCACGCCGCGTGGCCGGAGCGTTTCTACCCCGGTGACGGGCTGAAGAAGATCGCCGAGCACGGGAAGATCCTCACCCGCGACAAGAAGGGCAACGCGACCGGGTACGACCCTGCCGCCGTCAAGCTCGTCGCGCCGTCCAAGAAGGACGCGGAGCCCGTCGACGCCGCAGCGATGCAGCAGCGCTTCGAGGACGCCCTGGCCGACGAGCTGCACCGCATGCTCGAGGACGAGGTCGTCCAGCACGTCGAGGAGATCGACCTCGGCCTGATCCTCGGTGCGGGCTACCCGTTCCAGGCCGGTGGGATCAGCCCGTACCTCGACCGCAGTGGGGCGTCCGAGCGCGTCTTCGGTGGGAGCTTCCACGACCCGCTGATCGTCGGCCCGGCTTCGCGCTAGCCGGCGCGAGTCCGTCCCGCACAACCGAAGTCACCCCGAACCGCGGATCGCCGTGGTTCGGGGTGACTTTTGTTGTGCGTGGCCGGCCCGCTGCGGTGTCGTCCACCGCCGCCGTCAACCGCCGACGCAGTCGTTGCTGCCGCTGAAGCACGGCGGGACCGACGGCCGTGGTGCCGACGGCTCGGGCGGCTCGTTGTCGTACGACGTGAAGTACGCGGCGCTGTGCGTCACGACGAGCACGTAGTCCGCCCCGCTCGCCCGGACGGCCTCATCGCGTCGGTCGACGCCGAGACCCGGTGCGGACTGCACGACGGACGATCCCTCCGACTGCCACAGTCCGAGTGACCCGTCCCAACCGCGGACCCGCACGACCGCGAACCGGTCCTGCCCGAGGTCGCTGCCGAGTGCGATCGACTGCCGCCCACCGATGTCGACCAGGGACGGTGTCGATCCGTCCGGCTGGATCGCCTGTGCCACGAGGTCTTCGTCGGTCAGGCCGCCCGCCCGCAGTGCCGGACCGACGATGCGCACCGCGTCGACCGGTGTGTCCGCACCGTCGATCGTGTACACCGCTCCGGCGTCGATCCGACACGTCGTGCCCGAAGCGGGCTGGAAGAACCCGGAGTTGCTCGCGTGGCCGCACGTGTCCGTCCAGGTGGCATCGACCCGGTGGACTGCGGCGGTGCCCTTCCAGTCGACCACACGGTGCATCGTCTGTCTGGCGCTGATTCGGGCATCTGCACCGAGCTCCGGCGCGACCGAACCGTCGTTCATCGCTGCGCACCCTGAGGACAGCGCCACCACGGCGAGACCGATCGCCACCGCCGTCGTCCTGAACCCCCGTCGCATGCAGCGATCCTGCCAGACGTCCCCGAGGGACATGCCCCTGACGGCATGGGTGACCTTCCGGCGGAACCAGGTTCCGGACACAGCACCGCGGAAGTACGTGGTGCCATGTCCGGAACCTGGTTCCGCACGCCCCGTCTAGCGGTCGGCGGACTCCCTCGACCGTGCGGGCTTCGCCTGCGGCACCTTCGTCCCGACGACCTGGTCGATGACGTCGCGGGCGATCGCCTGCGCCGTCAACCCGACGTCGGCGAGGATCTGCGACCGGGTCGCGTGGTCGATGAACGCGTCCGGCAGGCCCAACTCGTTGACACCCGTATCGACCCCGGCAGCCCGCAGGTCCTGCCGCAGTCGTGTGCCGACGCCGCCCACGCGCACGCCGTCCTCGATCGTGATGACGAGCCGATGCGTGCGCGACAGCTCGATGAGCGACGACGGGATCGGCACCACCCAGCGCGGGTCGACCACGGTGACGCCGATGCCCTGCGCCTCGAGCAGCCCGGCAGCCTCGAGTGCGGTCGGCACCATCGAGCCGACGGCCACGAAGAGCACGTCCTCGACGCCGTCCGCGGCGGCGTGCAGCACGTCGACCCCGTCGTCCATCCGGCGCAGCGCGGGGATGTCCGGCCCGACCTGCCCCTTCGACCAGCGCAGCACGGTGGGGGCGTCGTCGACCGCGATCGCCTCGCGGAACTCCTCACGCAGGGTCGCGGCGTCGCGTGGAGCCGCGATCCGGATCCCCGGCACGACCTGCAGCAGGGCAAGGTCCCACATGCCGTGGTGCGAGGGGCCGTCCGGCCCGGTGATCCCGGCGCGGTCGAGCACGAAGGTCACGCCGGCCTTGTGCAGGGCGACGTCCATCAGCACCTGGTCGAACGCACGGTTCAGGAACGTCGCGTAGAGCGCCACGACCGGGTGCAGGCCGCCGTAGGCCAGACCAGCTGCCGTGGTGACGGCGTGCTGCTCGGCGATGCCGACGTCGTACACGCGGTCGGGGTGCTGCTCCTGGAACAGGTGCAGCCCGGTCGGCCGGAGCATCGCCGCCGTGATCGCGACGATCCGGGGGTCCGAGTCACCGGCCGACGCCAGCGCCGACGCGAACACCGAGGTCCACGACGGCCCCGACGCGGCGTCGAGCGACTCCCCCGTCTCCGGGTCGATGTGTCCGACGGCGTGGAACTGGTCGGCCTGGTCGCGCAGGGCGGGTTCGAACCCGTGCCCCTTCTCGGTGATCGCGTGCACGATCGTCGGGGCACCGTAGGCCTTCGCCTGGCGGAGCGCCGCTTCCATCGCCCGCTGGTCGTGGCCGTTGACCGGGCCGATGTACTTGATGTCGAGGTTCGAGTACAGCGCCTCGTTGTTCGTGAACCGCGACAGGAACCCGTGCAGGCCCCCACGCATCCCCCGGTAGACTGCACGTCCGGGGGCACCGAACCGGTCCGCCACCGCCCGCGAGGTCTCGTACAGCGCCCGGTACTCGCGCCGCGTCCGCATCGAGCTGAGGAACCGCGCCATGCCACCGATCGTCGGGGCGTAGGACCGGCCGTTGTCGTTGACCACGATGACCAGCCGGCGGTCGTTGTCGTCCGAGATGTTGTTGAGCGCCTCCCACGTCATCCCACCGGTGAGGGCACCGTCACCGACGACCGCGACGACGGTACGGTCGGTCTGGCCGGTCTGCCCGAAGGCACGGGAGATCCCGTCGGCCCAGGACAGCGACGACGACGCGTGCGAGGACTCGACGATGTCGTGCTCCGACTCGCTCCGCTGCGGGTAGCCGGCGATGCCGCCCCGCTCGCGCAGCTTCGAGAAGTCCTGCCGCCCGGTGACGAGCTTGTGCACGTACGACTGGTGTCCGGTGTCGAACACGAACGGGTCGTTCGGCGAGTCGAAGACCCGGTGCATCGCGAGCGTCAGCTCGACGACGCCGAGGTTCGGTCCGAGGTGCCCGCCGGTCTTCGCGACCTCGGCCACCAGGAACCGGCGGATCTCGGCGGCGAGGTCGGTCATCTGCGCGTCGGAGAGACGCTTCAGGTCGCGCGGCGACGTGATGCTGCTGAGCAGGCTCACGGGCGCTCCTTTCGTGGGGCTGTCGGCCCACTCTATGCGCGCAACCGGCAGACGGACTGGAGGCCCGTGGCGGGTTCGCCACGGGCCTCCAGTCCGTCGTGTGGTCGCGTCAGCGACCCGTGCTCACGTCGTTCAGACGAGCGAGCGGAGCACGTACTGCAGGATGCCGCCGTTGCGGTAGTAGTCGGCCTCACCCGGGGTGTCGATGCGGACGACCGCGTCGAACTCGACCGGCTGCTTGCCGGCGGGCGAGTGCTCGCTCGGCGTCGCGGTGACGTGCACGGTCTTCGGGGTGCGGCCCTCGTTCAGCTCGGTCAGGCCGGAGATCGAGACGACCTCGGTGCCGTCGAGTCCGAGGGACTCGACGGTCTCGCCCGCCGGGAACTGCAGCGGGACGACACCCATGCCGATCAGGTTCGAGCGGTGGATCCGCTCGAAGCTCTCGGTGATGACGGCGCGGACGCCGAGCAGGTTCGTGCCCTTGGCCGCCCAGTCGCGCGACGAGCCCGAGCCGTACTCCTTGCCACCGAAGATGACGAGCGGGATGCCCTGCTCCTGGTAGTGCTGCGAGGCGTCGTAGATGAACGACTGCTCGCCGTCGGCGGTGGTGAAGTCGCGGGTGTAACCGCCCTCGACACCGTCCAGCAGCTGGTTGCGCAGGCGGATGTTCGCGAACGTGCCGCGGATCATCACCTCGTGGTTGCCACGACGGGAACCGTAGGAGTTGAAGTCCTTGCGGTCCACGCCGTGCTCCGCCAGGTACTTGCCGGCCGGGCTGTCCGCCTTGATCGAACCTGCGGGCGAGATGTGGTCGGTCGTGACCGAGTCACCGAGCTTCGCCAGCACGCGGGCGCCGGAGATGTCCGACACCGCGTCGGGCTGCATGGTCATGCCCTCGAAGTACGGGGGCTTCCGCACGTAGGTCGACTCCTGGTCCCACTCGAAGGTGTCGCCCGTGGGGGTCGGCAGGTTCTTCCAGCGGTCGTCGCCCTCGAACACGGAGCCGTACTCGTGGGTGAACATCTCGGTGTCGATCGACTCGTCGATGACCTGCTGCACCTCGGCCGCGTCGGGCCAGATGTCCTGCAGGTAGACGTCGTTGCCGTCCTGGTCCTGCCCGAGGGCGTCCTTGTCGAAGTCGAAGTGCATCGACCCGGCGAGGGCGTAGGCGATGACCAGCGGCGGGGACGCCAGGTAGTTCATCTTGACGTCGGGGTTGATCCGACCCTCGAAGTTGCGGTTGCCGGAGAGCACCGCGGTGACGGCGAGGTCGTTGTCCTGCACGGCCTGCGAGATCTCGTCCGGCAGCGGGCCCGAGTTGCCGATGCACGTGGTGCAGCCGTAGCCCACCGTGTAGAAGCCGAGCTGCTCGAGGTAGGTCGTGAGACCGGCCTTCTCGTAGTAGTCGGTGACGACCTTGGAACCGGGCGCGAGCGTCGTCTTGACCCAGGGCTTCGAGGTGAGGCCCTTGGCGGCGGCGTTCCGCGCGAGGATGCCGGCCGCCATCATGACGGACGGGTTCGACGTGTTCGTGCACGACGTGATCGCGGCGATCGCGACGGCGCCGTGGTCGATCGTGAACGGGTCGGCCCCGTCCATCGCGACCTTCGTCGGGGCCGAGGCCGTCGACGGGGCGCTCGACACGTAGACGTGCTCGTGCAGGTCGGTGTCCTCGTTGGTGGAGCCCGCGGCGATCGGGTCGGAGGCCGGGAAGGTCTCCTCCACCGCGTCGTCGAGGTCGGTCTGCTCGCTCGGGGTCGTGTAGTTGTTCAGGTCGACCTCGAACTGGCTCTTCGCGTTCGTCAGCTCGATGCGGTCCTGGGGGCGCTTCGGACCGGAGATCGACGGCACGACCGTGGAGAGGTCGAGCTCCATGTACTCGGAGTAGTTCGGCTCCACCGAGGCGTCGTGCCAGAGGCCCTGGGCCTTGGAGTACGCCTCGACCAGGGCGATCTGCGCCTCGTCGCGACCGGTCAGGCGCAGGTAGTCGAGCGTGACGTCGTCGACCGGGAAGATCGCCGCCGTCGAACCGAACTCGGGCGACATGTTGCCGATGGTGGCGCGGTTCGCGAGCGGGACGGCACTGACGCCCTCGCCGTAGAACTCGACGAACTTGCCGACGACGCCGTGCTTGCGGAGCTCCTGCGTGATGGTGAGCACCACGTCGGTCGCGGTCACGCCGGCCGGGATCTCGCCGGAGAGCTTGAAGCCGACGACCTTCGGGATGAGCATCGACACGGGCTGGCCGAGCATCGCGGCCTCGGCCTCGATGCCGCCGACGCCCCAGCCGAGCACACCGAGCCCGTTCACCATCGTGGTGTGCGAGTCGGTGCCGACGAGGGTGTCCGGGTAGGCGTACGTCTCCCCGTCGAAGTCGCGGGTGTAGGTGACCTTCGCCAGGTACTCGATGTTCACCTGGTGCACGATGCCGGTGCCCGGCGGGACGACCTTGAAGTCCTCGAACGCGGTCTGGCCCCAGCGGAGGAACTGGTAGCGCTCACCGTTCCGCTCGTACTCGAGGTCGGTGTTGCGCTGGAGTGCGTCCGTGCTGCCGAAGAGGTCGGCGATGACCGAGTGGTCGATGACCATCTCGGCCGGGGACAGCGGGTTGATCTTGTTCGGGTCGCCGCCGATGTCCGCCATGGCCTCGCGCATGGT
Organism: Curtobacterium sp. JUb34; assembly: GCF_003755065.1. Taxonomy (NCBI): domain Bacteria; kingdom Bacillati; phylum Actinomycetota; class Actinomycetes; order Micrococcales; family Microbacteriaceae; genus Curtobacterium; species Curtobacterium sp. JUb34. The sequence goes on from NZ_RJVH01000002.1 coordinate 610,300, forward strand.
GGCGAGGTCGACGATGCACGGCACACCCGTGAAGTCCTGCATCACGACGCGCGCCGGCGAGAACTGGATCTCGGTGTCCGGGTCGGCGTCGGGGCGCCAGGAGCCGAGCGCGCGGATCTGCGCCTCGGTGACGTTCTTGCCGTCCTCGGTGCGGAGGAGGTTCTCGAGCAGCACCTTGAGGCTGTACGGGAGCTTCTCGTGCCCGGGCACCGTGTCGATCCGGTGGATCGCGTAGTCGACACCCCCAACCGACAGTGTGTCCTTCGAGCCGAAGCTATTGACTGCAGCCACCGTGCCGCCTCCCTACTGATCGGTTTGCCCTCATCCTCGCGGGCCGTGGACCGTCCCACCAGCAAGGCAAACCTAATCCCGAGAACGCGTGCGCGCCCTGCGAGAACTATCTCGATGTCGAGACAACGCTACACCGTGGTGGCGGCGTCCCCTCGCACGAACACGGTCCGGACCAGCAACCACGTGACCCAGAGCACGGCAGCGTAGAGCGGCACGCCGAGGATGAGCTTGAGGCCCGCCAGCAGCTCGACCTGGGCGGTGAGGTACAGCGGCACCTCGACGGCCAGGCGGAGCGCGAACAGCCCGACCCAGATCCAGGTGGCGACCGTCAGCACGCGGCGCTTGACCGGGTCGGCGCGCCAGTCGACGTGCGAGCCGTCCTCGTTCGCCGGCAGCAGGAACCCGACGACCAGACCGATCAGCGGCCACCGCACGGCCAGCGAGACCAGGAGCCCGACCAGCCACACCGAGTTGATGACGATCCCCGGGATGAAGTTGCTCTCGGCACGCCCCGTGATGAGCGCGAGCCCGGCCGACACCGCGACGCCGAGGATGCCGGCGAAGGACATCGTCAGCGACTGCCGCTGCGCCAGGCGCAGTGCGACGAACACCAGACCGACCACCACGGGGATCACGACGCTCGGCACGAGCTCCTTCGTGATCGCGTAGACGACGAGGAACGCGAACCCGGGCAGCACCGACTCGGCCAGCCCACGGATCCCGCCGACCGCACCGAGCAGCGCACGGCCGGACGGCGCCTCGCCGGGAGCGACCCGGGCGATGCCGGCGTTCTGGACCGCGTCGCGGAACTGGGAGGAGAACGACGGCGCGACGGGCTCGGACCCGGCCGTCTCGGGTCGTGGGGTGTCGTCGTGTTCCGGCACCGTGCCTCCAGGCGGGTTCGTCGTCAGGTCGTCGGCCGGCCGCAGCGTCAGATCGCGGTCTGCGTCGACTTCGGCATGTGCAGCGGGATGAGGTCGCGCGGCGGCATCGGCGTCGTGCCGCGCACGACGACGACGCTGCGGAACAGCTCCTCGATCTCGCTCGCGTCGTCGGGCTGCTCGGCGGCCTTGCCGGCGATCACGCCGCGCAGGAACCAGCGGGGACCGTCGACGCCGACGAAGCGGGCCGGCCGGACGCCGGCCGCGCCGCCGTCGCCGTCGACCGCGACGGGCACGGATGCACGGAGCTCGGGGCCGAACGGGCCGTCGACCTCGGTCACGACACCGCCCTGGCGCTCGATCTGCTCGGCGATCTGCGCGCGGATCTCGTGCCACAGGCCCGTCGAGCGGGGTGCGGCGAACGGCTGGACCTGGAGCGTCGAGTCGTCGTAGTCGAGCCCGACCGCGACGACGCGCTGCGAGCCCTCCTCCACCTCGAGGCGCAGGTGCAGCCCCTCGCGCGGCAGGACCTTCACGCCACCCAGGTCGACGTACGGACGGACCAGGTTCGCCTCGGTCTCGTCGTGCGGACCGTTCTCGGCGCGGTCCTCGGGCGCGGACTTGTCCGTGGGGGCCACCGCGTCGACCTCGTCGAGGTCCGCGTCGGCGTCCGTCGCGATGTCGACCTCGGGGGTCGTGTCCGCGATCTCGACCTCGTCGGCGACGGCCTCGGCCACCTCGACCTCGGCCACCTCGCCCTCGTCACGCTTGCGTCGACCGAACTTCATGCGCGCGTTCCTTCCTGAACATCGTCGGCGGTACCGGTCACGGCGCCGCTCCGGTCACCGTAGCCCGACGAGCCGAAGCCACCCTGGCCCCGGACACTGTCGGGCAGCTCCTCGACGTGCGTGTACGTCACCCGCGGGACGGGCATCACGATCAGCTGCGCGATGCGGTCACCGACGTGCACCTCGTACGGCTCGGACCGGTCGGTGTTGAGCAGTGCGACCTTGATCTCGCCGCGGTACCCGGAGTCGACCGTGCCCGGGCTGTTGACGATGCTGATGCCGTGCTTCGCGGCGAGGCCGCTGCGCGGGACCACGAACGCGGCGTACCCCTCGGGGAGCGCGATCCGCAGCCCCGTCGCTGCGAGGTGTCGCTCACCCGGCCGCAGCACGAAGGACTCGGCCGAGACGAGGTCGGCACCCGCGTCGCCGGGGTGGGCGTGTCCGGGGCGGTTCTCCCCGGTCCAGAGGACGTCGACTGGTTCGGTCACGTGTCGAGGGTAGTGCAGAGACGTGACCCGACCGTGACCTGGCCCGAGTCGTGGTCGAATGGACTCGTGACCCTGTACCGCGAACGACTCTGGGCCCCGCCCGCCCTGTACTTGGCGACGGCGCTCGTCATCCCCGCCACCCTGCTCGTGTTCCTGCCCATCAGCGTGCTCGCCGGTGTGCTCGTGGCGATCGGCATGGAACTCGGCGTGCTCGTGCTCCTGTGGGCACTCGCACCCACCATCGAGGTCACGGACAGCGAGTTCCGCGCCGGCAAGGCGCACCTGCCGCGCACGCTCGTCGGCACGGTCGAGGCGTTCGAGGGCGCCGAGGCGACCACGCAGCGCGGTCCGAAGCTCGACGCCCGGGCGTGGACGCTGTTCCGCGGCTACGTGCGCGGGGTCGTCAAGGTCGAGGTGCGCGACGACGCCGACCCGACGCCCTACTGGCTGGTCAGCGTCCGGCAGCCCGGCAAGGTGGTCGAGGCGCTGCGGTCCTGACCGTCCGCAGCGGGCGACTGGGAGGCCCGGCGCGCGTCCGCCCCGCACCGCACGAAGAAGGCCCCGCATCCGGGAGGATGCGGGGCCTTCGGTGATCGTTGCGCCTAGAGCGCTGCGCATTCCGCGCAGACCGGCCCGAGCTTCGACTCGTGGTCGAGCTGGGAGCGGTGCTTCACGAGGAAGCACTCGACGCAGGTGAACTCATCGACCTGCGGGGGCAGCACCACGACGTCGAGGTCGACGTCGCTCAGGTCCTGCCCGGCGAGTTCGAAGCTGCCGGGGTTGTCCGAATCATCGTCGACGACCCCCGACATCTTGTCGGGAACGCGCTCCTTGAGGGCCTCGATCGACTCCGAATCGGAGTTGTCATCGGTCTTCCGGGGGGCGTCGTAATCGGTGGCCATGCCCATCCATTTCTCGTATCGAGAGGTCGTCGCCGGGTGATCGGCGGCGACAGTTTGCACGACGTCCCGCCAGAGTGCAAACCGAGATCTGCGGCGCGTCGTCACGGCCCTGCAACCCGTACCCCGTTCCGGACATTCCCGACACCCGTCGACGCTCGCCGCAGACTCCGCGGCACGCCCGTGCGCCTCCGTGGAAACCGCCGACGACCACTGCATACTCACGAGGTACGACGCACGACCGTACGCGACGCTGGGAAGGCTGGACCATGCAAGACGTGAGAGTCATCGGAGTCGAGGCAGGCGCACTCCTCCTGGCGACCGACGGCGGTACCGAGTTCCGGTTGCCCGTCACGTCCTCGCTGCCGGGGCAGGTCCGTCAGGCCAACCCCGACGCCGGGCCGCAGAAGCGGGTCTCCCCGAAGGACGTCCAGGCACGCATCCGCGGTGGTGCCGACGCCGCCGACGTCGCCGCCGCGCTCGACGTCGACGTCGAGTACGTCCGACGCTTCGAGGGTCCGGTGCTGGCCGAGCGCGCGTTCGTGCTCGACGCCTCGCACCGCGTCCCGGTGACCCCGGTGGACGACGAGGCCCCCGACACCTTCGGCGCGGCGATCACCGCGAAGCTCGAGGCCGGCGAGGCCACCGCGATCAGCTGGGGCTCCTGGAAGCACCCGGAGAGCGGCTGGCAGGTCCGGGTCCGCTACACCGCGGCCGAGGTCGAGCACGACGCCCAGTGGCGCTTCGACCCGAAGACCTCGACGCTCGTGCCGGACAACGGCGACGCGCACCGGCTCTCGCACACCGACGACGAGGGCATCGCGCCCCGCCTGCGCGCCGTGGAGTACGAGCAGCAGGACGACGACGGCACCCGCTTCGACTCCGGCGCCTTCCGCGTCGAGGAAGAGGACGAGGCCGTCACGAACCCCGACGTCCCCGACCGCGCGCCGCTCCGTGCGCCGCTGCCCCGCATCGGACAGGCGGCCGTCGAGGAGCGCGCACCCGGCAACGAGACCGCCGACCTGCTCGAGGCCCTCCGCCGACGCCGGGGCGAGCGCGAAGCCGCCTCGTTCGGTGAGCAGCGCGACGAGCCCGCCCGCGGCACCTCGATCAGCGTCGTCGACATCCCGCTGCAGGGGTTCGAGGACCAGCCCGAGAGCGACACCGCCCCGTCGTCGACCGACGGCCGCCCGACATCGGCGCCCGAGGCCGAGGGACGTGCCGAGCGCAAGAAGCGCAACCGCCGGTCGATGCCGAGCTGGGACGAGATCGTCTTCGGCACCCGCCCGGAGGACCCGGCCTGATCCGCTCGGACTGATCCGCGGCAGCCCGCGACCGGCTACTGCGCGAACGCCCCGGCGAGCCGGAGCGGCACGAGGGTCTCCTCGTCGGTCATCGCACCGTGCTGTCCGATCATGCGCTTGGGGACCTCGCCGTCGCGCAGCGCCCGGTCGTCGTTGAACGCCCACGAGCCGCGTGCCACGACGATCACGTCACCGATGCGCGGGACCACCTCTGGCGAGACCGCACCGAACCAGCCGGCGATGATCGCCTCGTCACGGCTCGCGACGTACGCCTTCTTGCCGTAGCGCGCACGGAAGGCCCCGACGAGCCCGCGCACGTCGGTGCCCGGCGCCACCGTGAACTGGCGGCACCGGGGGTCGCCCGCCACCCCGACGACGTCCGTCAGCAGCAGCGGGTCGACAGCGATGTTCGCGTGGTCCGGCACGTCGAGCACACCGTGGTCCGCGGTGACCAGGATGCCGACGTCGCGTGCACCACGGGCGTCGAGGCGGGCGAGTTCGCCGTCGAGCAGCTCGAGCGTCGCCGTCCACCGGTCGGACTGCCACCCGGACTTGTGACCGATCGAGTCGAGCTCCGGCACGTACAGGTAGACGAGCGACCGGCCGGTGGCGGTCTCGGCCAGGGCGGCGTCGATGCGCTCCGGGATCGTGTCCGCGCCCACGTACCGCGCGCCACCGAGGACGTTCGCGGTCATGCCGGACGCCCGGTAGCGCTCCGGACCGACCACGACGGGGTCGACGCCGAGCTCCGCGGCCCGGGTGAACAGCGTCTCGACGAGGAACCAGTCCGCCGGCACCTCGGTGTCCCACCCGCCGAGCAGGTTCATCACCGCGCCGGTGTCCGGGTTCCAGCCGCTGTAGCCGACGACACCGTGCGTGCCGGGCGACCGTCCGGTCGTCAGCGTGCTCAGTGCCGCGGCCGTCGTGGTCGGGAACCCGCTGCGGAGCTTCTTCGCGGTGCCGGTGCCCTTCGCCGCGGTCAGCCAGCGGGCGTGGCCGGCGCGAGCCGACAGCGCGACCGAACCGAGGCCGTCGACCAGGACGACGATCGCGGAACGGGCGGGACGGAGGGCGATCCGGGCCTCCAGGCCGTTGGCACGCGACCACGCGTCGTCCGCAGCCCCGAGCGCCACGAGGCAACTCGGGAAGACGTCGGCGAGGTTCGCGGCGGCGTCGGGGGCCGTCGGTACGCTTGTTCCCATTCCACAGAGTCTTCCAGACGACCCCGGTCTTCCAGACGACTCCGGTCTCCCAGAAAGGTGCCATGGCACGCACGGACGCAGTCGGTCTGCCCGACGGTGAGCGCATCGAGGACGTCGACGTCTCCGAGGAGATGCAGGGCTCCTTCCTCGAGTACGCGTACTCCGTCATCTACTCGCGGGCGCTGCCCGATGCGCGTGACGGCCTGAAGCCCGTCCAGCGGCGCATCCTGTACCAGATGGCCGAGATGGGTCTGCGGCCCGACCGCGGGCACGTCAAGAGCGCGCGCGTCACCGGCGAGGTGATGGGCAAGCTGCACCCGCACGGCGACGGCGCGATCTACGACGCCCTGGTGCGGATGGCGCAGCCGTTCACCATGCGGGTGCCGCTGATCGACGGCCACGGCAACTTCGGCTCGCTCGACGACGGTCCCGCTGCCGCCCGGTACACCGAGGCACGCCTGGCCGAACCGTCGATGGCCATGACCGAGGGCCTCGGCGAGGACGTCGTCGACTTCGTCCCGAACTACGACAACCAGATCATGCAGCCCGGCGTGCTGCCGGCGGCGTTCCCGAACCTGCTCGTCAACGGCGCCTCGGGCATCGCGGTCGGCATGGCGACGAACATGGCGCCGCACAACCTGGGCGAGGTGGTCGAGGCCGCGAAGCACCTGCTCATGAACCCCCAGGCCACCCTCGAAGAGCTGATGGAGTTCGTGCCCGGCCCGGACCTGCCCTCGGGCGGCACGATCGTCGGACTCTCCGGGGTCCGCGACGCCTACGCCACCGGGCGCGGCACGTTCCGCACACGCTCGAAGGTGAGCGTCGAGAACCTCACGCCGCGCAAGGTCGGACTCGTCGTCACCGAGCTGCCCTACCTGGTGGGCCCCGAGCGCGTCATCGAGAAGATCAAGGACGGCGTCCAGTCCAAGAAGCTCGTCGGCATCTCGGACGTCAACGACCTGACCGACCGCAACCACGGGCTCCGGCTCGTCATCGGCATCAAGAGCGGCTTCAACCCCACCGCGGTGCTCGAGCAGCTGTACAAGCACACTCCGCTCGAGGACGGCTTCGGCATCAACAACGTCGCGCTCGTCGGCGGGTCGCCCCGCACGCTCGGGCTGCGCGAGCTGCTCGACGTCTACGTGCAGCACCGGCTGTCGGTCGTCACCCGGCGGTCCGAGTACCGGCTCGCGCGTCGTCGCGAGCGGTTGCACCTGGTCGAGGGACTGCTCATCGCGATCCTCGACATCGACGAGGTCATCCAGGTCATCCGCACCTCGGACGACTCCGAGGCGGCACGCAGCCGACTCCGCGACGTCTTCGACCTGTCCGAGGTACAGGCGGAGTACATCCTCGAGCTGCGGCTCCGGCGCCTGACGAAGTTCTCGCGCATGGAGCTCGAGGCCGAGCGCGACCAGCTGCTCGCCGACATCGCCGCGCTCGAGGAACTGCTGGCGTCCGACGAACGACTGCGGGCCCAGGTCGCGCTCGAGCTCACCGAGGTGTCCGACAGGTTCGCCACCCCGCGCCGCACACTGCTCACCGAGGCCGACGCACCCGTCAAGGGCGGGCGCAAGGCAGCTGTCGACCCGGAGTCGCTCCAGGTCGCCGACTCGCCGTGCCGTGTGCTGCTCTCGACCACCGGACGGCTCATCCGCGTCGACATCCCGACGTCGGAGCTCAGCATCGTCCGCGTGCCGAAGCGCTCCAAGCACGACGCCGTCCGGTCCGCCGTGGTGAGCACCGTCCGGGGCCAGGTCGGCGCGCTGACCTCCACCGGTCGGGTGCTGCGGCTCTCCCCCGTCGACGTCCCGGCGGTGCCGCCCGCAGCCGTCCGGCTCGACGCCGGCGTGCGGGTCACCGACTTCCTGGCGCTCACCAAGGGCGAGACGGTCGTCGCACTCGTCGACCTGTCCGGCGCGTCGTCGGACGCACTCGCCATCGGTACGGCACAGGGTGTGGTCAAGCGCGTCGTGCCCGGCAACTGGCCGGACAAGCCGGAGTTCGTCGCCATCGGCCTGAAGCCCGGCGACACGGTGATCGGCGCCGCTCAGGCACCCGAGTCCGACGACCTGGTGTTCATCAGCTCGAACGCCCAGCTCCTGCGGTTCCCCGCGGCAGGCGTCCGCGCCCAGGGGCTCCCCGCCGGCGGTGTCGCGGGCATGGCGCTGGCCTCCGGCGCCTCGGTGATCTGGTTCGGGTCCGTCGCCCGCTCCGACGACGCCGTGGTCGCCACCGTGTCCACGACGTCGACGGCGCTGCCCGGCACGGACTCCGGGCGCGCCAAGGTCTCCGCGCTGTCCGAGTTCCCCGCCAAGGGCCGTGCGACCCAGGGCGTCCGGGCGCACGCGTTCCTGAAGGGCGAGGACGGGCTCACCGTGGGCTGGGCGGGCATCGCTCCCCCGCACGCGGTCGGCACGGACGGCGCGGCGCGCACCCTGCCGGACTGGCTGTCGAAGCGTGACGGGTCCGGTGCGCCGCTCGAGGCCGTCATCGGCTCGATCGGTGGCAGTGCCGCTGCGCTCGACGGCACCGCCGGCGACGCGTAGGCGGGCGGGGCGCTGCGCTGCGCCCACCCTCCGCTGCGCTGCGCTGCGCCCACCCTCCGCGAAAGCGACAGTGTCCCGCGAACAGTTCGCGGGACACTGTCGCGTTGGCGGCACGGACGGCGCAGGGTGGCGTCACGGTGTCGCTTTGGCGGCACCGAGACTCGGCCTGAGCGACATCGTTCGCGGTCCGGCACCCGAGTTCGGTCGCCCACCGCGAGACTCGCTGGCCGGGAGGCGCGGGCCGGTCCCGTCTGGACGTCCCGCCCCACCGGCGCGAAAGCGACAGAAGCCCGCCGACAGTTCGCGGGACACTGTCGCGTTGGCGGCACGGTCGGCGCAGGGTGGCGTCACGGTGTCGCTTCGGCGGCACCGAGACTCGGCCTGAGCGACCGGACTCGGAGCCCGCAGACCGAGACGAGTCGCCCACCGCGAGACTCGAGCCGGCTTCGCCGCGACTCGAGCCGGCTTCGCCGAGACTCGGGCCAGCAGCGCGGCAGTCCGGCGCGCTACGCGTCGATGCGGTCGCGGTCGAGGCCCTCGCCGGCCAGGATGAACTCCTTGCGCGGGGCGACGTCGTTGCCCATGAGCAGCTCGAACACCTTCGCCGCGCTCTCGGCGTGCGTGATGTTCACCCGCCGCAGGGTGCGGTGCGCTCGGTCCATCGTGGTCTCGGCGAGCTGGTCGGCGTCCATCTCCCCCAGGCCCTTGTACCGCTGGATCGGCTCCTGGTACTTCTTGCCGGTCTTCTCGAGCTTCTTCAGCACGGTCTGCAGTTCCTGCTCGGAGTACGTGTAGAGCGTGTCGTTGGGCTTGCCGCGGTTCACCACGACGACCCGGTGCAGCGGCGGAACGGCAGCGAAGACCCGGCCTTCCTCGATCATCGGTCGCATGTACCGGAAGAACAGCGTCAGCAGCAGCGTCCGGATGTGGGCGCCGTCGACGTCGGCGTCCGACATGATGATGACCTTGCCGTACCGCGCCTGGTCGATCTCGAACGTGCGACCGGAGCCGGCGCCGATGACCTGGATGATGGACGCGCACTCGACGTTCGACAGCATGTCCGAGACGGACGCCTTCTGCACGTTGAGGATCTTGCCGCGGATCGGCAGCAGCGCCTGGTACTCGCTGTTGCGTGCGAGCTTCGCGGTCCCGAGGGCCGAGTCACCCTCGACGATGAAGAGCTCGGTGCCCTCGGTCTCCTGCGACCGGCAGTCCGCGAGCTTCGTCGGCAACGACGAGTTCTCGAGCGCGTTCTTCCGGCGCTGCGTCTCCTTGTGGGCGCGGGCGGAGATGCGGGTCTTCATCTCGGCGACGACCTTCTCGAGCAGGGTCGCTGCCTGGGCCTTCTCGGTGCGCTGCGTCGACGTCAGGATCTCGGTGATGCGCTTCGACACGACCTGGTCGACGATCTTCCGGACCGCCGGTGTGCCGAGGATCTCCTTCGTCTGCCCCTCGAACTGCGGCTCGGGCAGTCGGACGGTCAGGACGGCGGTCATGCCGGCGAGCACGTCGTCCTTGTCGAGCTTGTCCTGCCCGACCTTGAGCTTGCGGGCGTTCGCCTCGACCTGCGCGCGGACGGCCTTGACCAACCCGGACTCGAAGCCGGCCTGGTGCGTGCCGCCCTTCGGCGTGGCGATGATGTTGACGAAGCTGCGGAACACGGCCTCGTAGCCGTCGCCCCACCGGAGGGCGAGGTCCACTTCGCAGGAGCGCTCGACCGCGGTGGAGACCATGTGGCCCTTGTCGTCGAGCATCGGGACGGTCTCGGTGAAGGTCCCGGTGCCCTGCACGCGCCAGACGTCGGTGACGGCGGTGTCGGTGGCGAGGTGCTCGACGAACTCGCCGATGCCGCCCTCGTAGCGGAAGCGCTCGACGACCGGACCGGCCTCGACGGCGGTGCCCGTCGCCTCGGCACGCGCGGCGGCGGCCTCGATCGAGGACACGCGCTCGTCGGTGATCGTGATGCCGAGTCCGGGGACGAGGAACGCCGTCTGCCGTGCGCGGGTGACCAGGTCGTCGGTGCTGAACCGCGCGTCGGCCGTGAAGATCTGCCGGTCCGCCCAGTAGCGGATGCGGGAACCGGTGACGCCCTTCTTCACCTTGCCGACGACCCGCAGCTCGCTGCCCGAGGTGAAGGGGCTGAACGGGGCGTCCGGACCGATGCCCTTGGCGTCGTCGAACGTGCCGGGCTCGCCGCGGTGGAAGGACATGGCGTAGGTCTTGCCGCCGCGGTCGACCTCGACGTCGAGGCGCTCGGACAGGGCGTTGACCACCGAGGCACCGACGCCGTGCAGCCCACCCGAGGCCGCGTACGACCCGGAGCCGAACTTGCCACCGGCGTGCAGCTTGGTGAAGACGACCTCGACCCCGGTCAGGCCGGTCTTCGGTTCGACGTCCACCGGGATGCCACGAGCGGTGTCGCGGACCTCGACCGAGCCGTCGGCGTGCAGCACGACGCCGATCTCGTCGCCGTGCCCCGCGAGGGCTTCGTCGACGGAGTTGTCGATGATCTCCCACAGGCAGTGCATGAGCCCCCGGGAGTCGGTCGAGCCGATGTACATCCCCGGACGCTTCCGGACCGCCTCGAGCCCTTCGAGGACGGAGAGATGGCGTGCGGAGTAGTCGGAGCTCACCGTCCGATGCTACCGAGCGGCACCGACACCCTCGTCGTGGACACTCGCACTGGGGACAACCGATCCGCGCTCAGCGAAACAGCGCTGCACAATGCATCGTTCTCAGGCATCACGTGTTGAAATGGTGCAACCACCCGGCACCACCTGCGATCCGTGAGGAGCACAGCAATGACCCAGACCGTGCAGGACCCCTCCATCGACGAAGTCAGCAACCACCAGCTGACCGCCGCCGACCGTTGCGACAGCTGCGGGGCGCAGGCCTACATCCGAGCCACCATGTCGAGCGGCGAACTGTTCTTCTGCGCCCACCACGGCGCCGAGTTCAAGGACAAGCTCGCGGCGACCGCCATCGAGTGGCACGACGAGAGCAGCCGACTCTACGAGTCGAAGTAGCGCGCGAAGGCGCGAGCACAGCAAGACGGGAGGCCCGGTGCCAGCTGGCACCGGGCCTCCCGTCTGTCTGTTGCCCGTCTCAGAACGCGCGGTTCAGCGCCCAGGCGGCGCCGCGGTAGCTGTTCGGCCCCCAGACACCGTCGATGGGGCCGCTGTAGCGGCCGTGGGCGGCCGCCCATCGCTGCAGCGCTGCGATGGTCAGGGGGTGCTCAGTTCCGTAGAAATTCCCCGACTGGTAGTACCCACCGACCGCAAGTCGCTTCGCGACGAAGAACCAGGCGGGCGAAGTCATGCGACCGTCGATATCACCTGAGTACCCGGCCATGCTGCCGAGGCACTGGAGCCGCTTGTAGAAGATCGTTCCCGGAACCCCGTCGAACTCGGTCGTGGTCGTCGGCACCGAACTGCAGGTCGAACTGATGCGGGGCGTCGCGGCATCAGCAGGAGCTGTCTGGACGACGGCCCCGGCAGTGGTCAGTGTCACGACGAGGGCGCCGACCACGGCGAGGACGGATTTGTTGTTGAGCATGAAGCCTCCTTTGTCGGCTCCCAACATTTCACATCCTGCACACGAGCGGACGGGGTTGGCAATTGTTGCCACTTTTCAGAGACGATGAAGGCCGGGTCCCGTCGGGACCCGGCCTTCGTGAGCGTCACGCGATGCGCTTGAACGCCTTGTCGACGTAGCGGTCGACGGTGGCGCGCGCTTCGCGTGCGTAGCGGTCGATGGTCGCCGTCTGCTCCGGGTCCGGCGTGTACTCGCGGCCCAGCCGTGCCACGGCTGCGGCGAGGACACCGTCGGTCAGCTGCGGGTTGAGCGGCAGGATCGGGCCCTGGGTGTGCGTGCCGAAGGACGTGCCGACGATCGCACCCTCGACCGGGGCGCCCGCCTGGTTGCCGCCGCCGGACACGACGTCGGCGAAGGGAGCGACCGCGGCCGCGAGCTCGATGCTGGTGGCGTGGTCCTCGAAGCCGGCGAGACGCTTCGGCGCTCCCGGGAGCAGTGGGTACCGGGTCTCGAGCACGAAGTAGTTCACGCGCCGCTCGGCACCGCGGACGGCGCGGGCGTCGAACACGCCGAACCCGGCGACCGGTGCGCCCTCGGTGGGGACGACCTCGTTCGTCGACAGGTCGAACCCGCCGCCGACCGCGATCACCGGCACCCCGTCGCTGACGAACGCACGGAGCGGGGCACCGATGCGCGTGACGTCGGCGCCGAGTGACCGCATCGCGCTGAGCGGTCCGTTGCCGATCACGACGACGTCGGCCGCGGTGGGGAGCTCGTCGCCGGGCGCGTACTCGAGCACCTCGGTGTCGAGGCCGGCTGCAGCGGCACGGCGCACGAGGGCCGCGACGTTGCCACGGTCGCCCGAGACGCCCATCTGCCGGGGGTAGACGTGCAGGATGGTCAGCCGGTCGGCCGTCATGCGGTCTTCTCCATGTCCGGGTGGCCGAGGGCCTTGCGGGCGATCATCATGATCTCGTAGTTGACGATGAAGTTCTTCGTCCCGCTGGTCGTCGAACCGAGCTGCTCCATGTGCTTGATCGCGGCCTCGACGTCGGGTTCGACCCGACCGATGCGGACACCGGCGTGCTCGAGGGCGATCGCGATCTGCCAGGCCTTGTCACCGGAGACGACGTCGACGTGGTCGAGCTTCGAGAAGTCGATGTCGTAGATCCAGGAGATGTCCGGCGTGCCCTCGTCGATCGCCATGAGGACCTGCTCGGGGCGGTCCGGCAGCGCGTCGAGGTTGAGCTGGAGGCTCGCGGCGTTCTTGAACATCGTGAACTCGGCGGACTCGCCTGCGATCGGGAGACGTTCCCCACGGCCGTAGGCGGGCTTCATCGTGCCGAAGGCCTTCGTGACGGCGTCGGCGCGGAACTGCGTGCCGAGTGCCGCGCTGGCAGTGGCCGTGGCTGCGGCGGCGTCGACCGCGTAGTGCAGGCCGCGGGCCGGCAACCGGACCGGGATCTCGGTGCCGTCGAAGCGGATCGTCGCACCGTCACCGGTGTTCACGACGACCTCTGATTCGGCGGCGTTCGGCTGGGCGTCCTGCCGGTCGAAGTCGTCGGCGTTCTGCAGGCCGTTCGGCGCCGCGGCGACGACCTCGGCGCTCGCACCGAAACGCAGGACGCGCTGACCGGTCCGCGCCACGTAGGCGTCGAGGAACTGGTCGTCGCGGTTCGTGATGACGCTCGCCGTCGACAGTGCCGCGGTGTCGAGCATCATGTCGGCGACGCGTTCGGTCTCGAAGAACCGGTACAGCTGGTCGACCTGCACGTTGAGCATCGTCACCGTGGACGGCGACAGGATCCCGGCGAGTTCGACCGCGAAGGCCTCGTCGACCTCGAGGATGCCGATGTCCGCCTTCAGGCGACCGGTCAGCGAGACCTCGGACAGCAGCGCCGACGCGATGCCCTGCGGCAGGTTCGCGCCCGAGGGGTTGGTGAAGACACGGAGCCCGTGCGCCCGGACGATGTCCGAGATCATGTGCGTCGTCGTCGACTTGCCGTTCGACCCGAGCACGAAGACGACACCGTTGGGGAACTGCTTCGTCACGTGCTGCAGGAAGTCGGGCACGAGCTTGAGCACGATGAAGCCGGGGTACGCGGATCCCCCGCCCCGCGCTCGCGCGAGGGCACGGAGAATCCGCCCGATCAGGATCGGGATGAAGAACCGCATCGGCCTACTCGAGGTAGTCGCGCAGCGACTGCGACCGCGACGGGTGGCGGAGCTTCGCCATCGTCTTGGACTCGATCTGGCGGATGCGCTCACGCGTCACACCGAACGTGTCACCGATCTGGTCGAGGGTCTTCGGCTGGCCGTCACCGAGGCCGAAGCGCATGCGGATGACGCCCGCCTCGCGCTCGGACAGGGAGTCGAGCAGGCTCTCGAGCTGCTTCTGCAGCATCGTGAAGCCCACGGCGTCGGCCGGCACGACCGCCTCGGTGTCCTCGATGAGGTCACCGAACTCGGAGTCGCCGTCCTCGCCCAGGGGCGTGTGCAGGGAGATCGGCTCGCGGCCGTACTTCTGTACCTCGACGACCTTCTCCGGGGTCATGTCGAGCTCGCGGGCCAGCTCTTCCGGAGTGGGTTCGCGACCGAGGTCCTGCAGCATCTGGCGCTGGACGCGGGCGAGCTTGTTGATGACCTCGACCATGTGCACCGGGATGCGGATGGTCCGGGCCTGGTCGGCCATGGCGCGGGTGATCGCCTGGCGGATCCACCACGTCGCGTAGGTCGAGAACTTGAAGCCCTTGGTGTAGTCGAACTTCTCGACCGCACGGATGAGGCCCAGGTTGCCCTCCTGGATGAGGTCCAGGAACTGCATGCCACGGCCGGTGTAGCGCTTGGCGAGCGAGACCACGAGGCGGAGGTTCGCGCCCAGCAGGTGCGACTTCGCACGCTGACCGTCGCGGGCGACCCAGCGCAGCTCGCGCTCGGCCGGCTTGGTGAGGCCGGTCGAGTGCTGCAGCTTGTCCTCGGCGAACAGGCCGGCCTCGATGCGCATCGCGAGCTCGACCTCCTGCTCGGCGTTGAGCAGGGCGACCTTGCCGATCTGCTTGAGGTAGTCCTTCACCGGGTCGGCGGTCGCGCCCGTGATGGTCGTGGAGTAGACCGGCGCCTCGTCGTCGTCGGTCTGCGAGATGACGAGCGCGCCGGCAGCGACCGCAGCGGCGGCGTCGGGCTTGATCGCCTTGTCGTCGGTTTCCTCGACGTCCTCGGTCGGCTCGTCGGTGGCTTCGTTCGCCTCGTCGACGGGGTCGACCTTCTTCGCCTTCGGGGCGGCCTTCTTGGCCGGGGCCTTCTTGGCGGGGGCCTTGGTGGCGCGCTTCTTCGGCGCGTCGGTTCCCTCGGTGTCCGTGGCGTCCTCTGCCACAGCACCTTCGGGCTGAGTGTCCTTCGTGGGATCGATCGTCGTGCTCCGGGCAGCCATGCGATCACCTCTCTCGTCGTGCCACGTTCGTGGGGTCGTGGCCTCCCTCGCCGCCCAGGGCCCGAGCCGCAGTCCCCCGCGTCGTCGAGTCCTACCGTTCCGGGCAGCACTAAGACCCATGTCAAGTCCCCCGTGTCGATCGGCGCTCCGAAGTGCTCCGACAGGAAGGGGGTCCTGAGTGGGTCCGTGATCATTATTGCACGTGCCGCTTCCGCAGGCGCGCAACGAGTGCAACCCAGAGCGGTCCGACGCGTATTCCCTCCTCCGCGTGGAGCACTCGCCGTGTCCGGCGCCGAGCGTGCAGGAGCATCGCGACGCCGAACCCGACCACCAGGTACTGCACCGTGAGGGCCACCCGGAAGTTGTCCCAGGCGAAGACGGTCTCGCCGGTGACGCGGGACATCACGTCGAGCAGCAGCCCGATCAGGTACATCATCACGAACGCCGCCAGGAAGCCGCCGACGTTGACGACACCGTTCGCGGACCCCAGGGAACCGACCGGGTTGAACGTCCGGGCGAAGTCGAACCCGATCAGCGAACCGGGGCCGCCGATCCCCATCGCGACGACGAGCAGCACGAGCAGCCAGGTGGGCGGGTGGCCGGGCCAGAGCAGGATGGCGGTCCACACCACGGCGAGCAGCACGACGACCCCGAGCACGAGGTTCGAGCGGCGCATCGGGAACCGCGCGCACAACAGGCCCAGCACCGGTCCGGCGACGAAGCCCACGGCGACGATGATCGTCAGGAAGCCGGCGGCCTCGGCCGGGCTGTATCCGAGCCCACGGAGCATCGGGACCCCCCACAGCAGCGAGAACACCGTGCCGGAGGACTGCGTCACGTAGTGCGACCAGAAGCCGAGCTGCGTGCCAGGACGCCGCAGCGCGTGCCCGAAGGTCCGGAAGGCGGCGCCCCACGAGTGCGGCAGCGGGATCGTGCCGGTCCGGACGACGACCGGGCCGTTCCGGACGAAGACGAAGGCCAGGACGAGCCCGACGGCGCTCACCGCGGCGGCGACCCCGAACGCGGGAGTCCACCCTGCGGCGTGCAGGAGCACCGCGAACGGGAACGCCGACAGGATCTGGCCGATCTGCCCGAGGTTGCCCGTCCACTGCGAGATCTGCGGCAGGATCCGGCCGCTGAACCACATCGGCACCAGACGGATCACCGAGATGAAGGTCATCGCGTCGCCGGCACCCACGAGCACGCGTCCCGCGATCGCCGGGCCGATCGTCGGCGAGAAGGCCACCACGGCCTGCCCGACCACGAGCAACGCGGCGCCGAGCAGGACGAGCTTGCGCGGCCCCACCCGGTCGAGCGCGACACCCACCGGGATCTGGAGTCCGGCGTACACGGCGATCTGCACGACCGCGAGTGTGGAGAGCACCGCCGCCGACACGGCGAACCGGTCCTGCGCGTCGACGCCGGACACCCCGAGCGAGGACCGCTGGACGACCGCGAGGACGTAGGCGAGCACCGCGATGCCCCAGACCAGGAAGGCGCGACGGGAGTTCACCCCGACAGGGTACCGATCCGGCGGAGCCGGATACGCGACGGCTGTCGTCGAGGCTCGCGACGCTCTGGTCACGACCGGACGACGGACGGGAGGCGCGGTGCGGGCCCGCCACGGGCCTCCCGGCCGCCGTTCCGGACCGTCCAGTGCCCGACCCGGCTACTCGCCGCCGTCACCCTGGGTGCGACGATCCGCCAGGAAGCGCTCGAGCTCGGCCGCGATCGCGTCCGCGGTCGGCACCTCGCCGTCGACGTCCGTGAGCGGCGACGCGACCGGGTTGCCCTCCATGTACGTGTCGTGCCGCTCCTCGAGCACACCGACGAGTCGCTGCAGCTCGGCGTTGCCGGCGACCTGCTCCTCGACCCGGGTGAGGAACTCGCGACCCGCTTCGCGCAGGGCGTCCGTCGGGAAGATGAGACCGGTGGCCGCGGCGATGCCGGACAGTGCGGCGACGGCCGCGTCCGGGAACTCGGTGTCCGACAGGTAGTGCGGCACGAGGAGCACCAGGCCGGTGACCTGCGAGCCGGTGGACGCGAGCCGGTGCTCGACCAGGTGCAGGACGTTCGCCGGCGCCTGGGTCTCGGGCTTCCAGACGCTCATCTGCTCGACGAGGTCGGCACGGGTGCCGGAGACGGTCAGGCTGATCGGCCGGGTGTGCGGAACGGGCATCGGGATCGACTGCACCCAGGTGGTGTCCGCGACCTGGAGCCGGGCGGCGAGGCCGGTGACGGCGTCCACGAACCGGTTCCACTGGAAGTCCGGCTCGTACCCGGACAGGAAGAGGAACGGCTGGCCGATCTCGTCGCGCACCAGGTGCAGCGCCAGGCGGGGCGGCTCGACGGCGGCGATGTGGTCGTGCTCGAAGGTGATGACCGGCCGTCGGGCGCGCCAGTCGAGCAGGACGTCGGGGTCGAACTCGGCGACGAGCTGGGTGTCGAGGTCCTCGAGCACGGACGTCGTCACCTGGGCCACGGCCGAGCCGGCATCGGCGAAACCGGTGAGCCCGGCGACCAGGTGCAGTCCGGCCGGGACGGTCGGGGCGGCCTCGTCGAACGTGTAGAGCTCCTCGGGGTGGTTCACCGTCCCCATGCTAGGCGGGGCCACCGACGCACCCGCGCGGGACGGCCACGCCGACAGCGAACAGCGCGCGGATAGGGTTGGCGCATGGTCCGACCGACGCTCTCCACCACCAGTTCCGCCCCCGAGACCACCACCGTCGACGTGCTCGTCGTCGGGGTCCGCCCCGGGTCGTCCACCGACGCCGCGCCGTCCGGCGACACCGCTGCCGGCGCGTCCCTCGCGCCGAGCGCCGCCGGTGTCGTCGAGGCACTCGCCGGGCTCGACCTCGCGGCGATCGGCGTCACGGGCGCCAAGGACCAGCTCGTCCGCCTGCCCGGCACCGGCGTGGCCGCGTCCTCGATCGCACTCATCGGTCTCGGGTCGGCCACCGGCGTCGCGGCGATCCGTGCCGCCGCCGGCAGCGCCGTCCGCCAGCTCCCGCAGGTCGCCTCGATCACCCTGGCCCTGCCGACCGACTCGGCCGAGCTCGTCGACGCCGCACTCGAGGGTGCCGCGCTGGGCGCCTACGCCTTCACCCGCCACAAGGGCGCCGGCACGACCACGCCGACGCGGGGTGACCAGCGCATCGAGGTCGTCGCGCCCGCCGACGTCGCCGCCGACGCGGCAGTCCGGCCCGCGATCGTCGCCGACGCCGCGTCGCTCGTCCGCGACCTGGTCAACACCGCCGCCGGCGACCTCGGGCCGCAGGACGTCGCCGACGTGGCGACCGGCCTCGCCGCGGACCTGCCGCTCACGGTCGAGGTCCTCGACGAGCAGGCGCTCGAGGAGCAGGGCTTCGGCGGCATCCTCGGTGTCGGCCGCGGTTCGGCCCGTCCCCCGCGCCTGGTCGTCGTCCGCTACGCGCCGGAGTCCGCCACGAAGCACCTCGCCCTCGTCGGCAAGGGCATCACGTTCGACTCGGGCGGGCTCTCGCTCAAGCCGGCGGCGTCGATGCTCGGCATGAAGACCGACATGACCGGCGCCGCCACCGTGCTCGCCGCGACCGTCGCCGCCGCGCGCCTCGGCCTCGACGTGCGCGTCACCGCCTGGCTCGCACTCGCCGAGAACATGCCCTCGGGCACGGCGACCCGCCCGGGAGACGTCCTCACGCTGAAGAACGGCAAGACGGTCGAGGTCACGAACACGGACGCCGAGGGCCGCCTGGTGCTCGGTGACGGCATGGCCGCCGCCTCGCTCGAGACGCCCGACGCGATCGTCGACGTGGCCACCCTGACCGGCGCGCAGGTCGTCGCACTCGGCGACCGCACGACGGGCCTGATGGGCAGCGACGACCTCGTCGCGAAGGTCCGCGCCGTGGCCGAGGGCGTGTCGGAGCCGATCTGGCCGATGCCCCTGCCCGAGGAACTCGACGCGCGGCTCGCCAGCGACGTCGCCGACATGGTCAACGCCACGGTCGGCAACCCGGCCGGCGGCATGCTGCTCGCCGGCAAGTTCCTGGAGCGCTTCGTCGGCGAGGGCACCCCGTGGGCGCACCTCGACATCGCCGGCCCGTCCGAGCACAAGGGCGGCGGCTACGGGTGGCTCGGGAAGGGCGCGACGGGTGTGATGGTCCGCACGCTCATCGCACTCGCAGAAGACCTCCAGTCCGAGTAGTAGGTTTGGTACCGGTGGGACGGGGCATCGACGCGCCTCCCACCGGTACTGCACGGGACGGGACCGGAACCACGCGGTCCGACCGTCGGACGCCGCCCCCGCGGTGTCCACGTAGGGCCCGATCGGCCCGACACGCACGAGGGAGTTGCACCAGGTGACGGAACAGACTTACGACGTCGTGGTCCTCGGTGGCGGGAGCGGTGGCTACGCCGCTGCGCTCCGGGCCGCCGAACTCGGCATGAGCGTCGCGCTCATCGAGGGCGACAAGCTCGGAGGGACGTGCCTGCACCGTGGCTGCATCCCCACCAAGGCGCTGCTGCACGCGGCCGAGGTCGCCGACGCGACCCGCGACGCCGAGAAGTACGGCGTGATCGCGGAGTTCGCCGGTGTCGAGGTCCCGAAGGTCATCGAGTACCAGCAGGGCGTCATCACCTCGAAGTACAAGGGCCTGCAGGGCCTCATCAAGGCCCGCGGCATCACCGTCGTCGAGGGCTGGGGTCGACTCACCTCGCAGAACACCGTGCAGGTCGGCGACCAGAACATCGTCGGCAAGAACGTCGTGCTCGCGACCGGCTCCTACTCGAAGTCCCTGCCCGGACTCGAGATCGGCGGGCGTGTCATCACGTCCGAGACCGCGCTGCGCATGGACTACGTGCCGAACAAGGTCGTCATCCTGGGTGGTGGCGTCATCGGCGTCGAGTTCGCCAGTGTCTGGAAGTCCTTCGGTGCCGAGGTCACGATCGTCGAGGCGCTCCCCCACCTCGTCCCCGCCGAGGACGAGTCCATGTCGAAGCAGCTCGAGCGCGCCTTCCGCAAGCGCGGCATCGAGTTCTCGCTGGGTGTCCGGTTCCAGGGCGTCGAGCAGCACGAGAACGGCGTCGTCGTCACGCTCGAGGACGGCAAGACCTTCGACGGCGACGTCCTGCTGGTCGCCGTCGGTCGCGGCCCGGTCACGCAGAACGTCGGCTTCGACGAGGTCGGCGTCGCCATGGACCGCGGCTTCGTCACCACGAACGAGCGCCTCGCCACCAACCTGCCGAACGTCTACGCGGTCGGCGACATCGTCCCCGGGCTGCAGCTCGCGCACCGCGGCTTCCAGCAGGGCATCTTCGTCGCCGAGGAGATCGCCGGGCTCAACCCGGTGGTCATCGAGGACAAGAACATCCCGAAGATCACGTACTCCGACCCCGAGGTCGCCTCCGTCGGCCTGTCGCAGGCGAAGGCCGAGGCCGAGTACGGCGCCGACAAGGTGGACTCGTACGAGTACAACCTGGCCGGCAACGGCAAGAGCCACATCATCGGCACGTCCGGTTCGGTCAAGGTCGTCCGCGTCGTCGACGGCCCCGTCGTCGGCGTCAGCATGATCGGCGCCCGCGTCGGCGAGCTCATCGGTGAAGCGCAGCTCGCCGTGAACTGGGAGGCGTACCCGGAGGACATCGCTCCGCTCGTGCACGCCCACCCGACGCAGAACGAGGCCCTGGGCGAGGCGTTCATGCACCTCGCGGGCAAGCCGCTGCACGCGCTGTGACCCGCACGAGTCCGCGCCCTGTGACAATGACATCAACAACAACTGCAACCCCCCGCGAAGAGGAGTCCACCCGATGAGCGAATCCGTCAGCCTCCCGGCGCTCGGCGAGAGCGTCACCGAGGGCACGGTGACCCGATGGCTGAAGAACGTCGGTGACCGGGTCGAGGTCGACGAGCCGCTGCTCGAGGTCTCGACCGACAAGGTCGACACCGAGATCCCGTCGCCCGTCGCCGGCGTCATCGAGGAGATCCTCGTCCAGGAGGACGAGACCGTCGAGGTCGGCACCGCCCTCGTGAAGATCGGTGATGGCTCGTCCGACTCCGGTTCCTCCGACGCCGGTTCGTCCGACGAGTCCTCGAACGAGGCCGCTGCCGAGGCAGAGGCCCCCGAGGCCGAGCCGAGCACCGAGCAGGAGTCCGAGACCCCCGCCCCGGAGCCCACCGAGCCCGAGCCGGCTCCGGCCGGACAGACGCAGCCCGCAGCCCCGCAGGCACCGTCCGCGCCACCGGCCGCCGCCCCGGTTCCGCAGGCAGCCCCGGTCCCGCCGCCCGCCGCCGCCCCGGCTCCCCCGGCCGCGGTCCCCGCCCCCGCAGCACCGGCCGCAGCGCCCAGCGCGACGACCGCCGCCGCGGTGCCGAACCCGTCGCAGGACGGCGCAGCCTCCGGCTACGTCACGCCGCTCGTCCGCAAGCTCGCCAACGAGCAGGGCGTCGACCTGTCCACCGTCACCGGCTCCGGTGTCGGCGGGCGCATCCGCAAGGAGGACGTGCTCGCGGCCGTCGCGAAGGCCCCGGCCGCCGGTGGTGCAGCTGCACCCGCCGCCGCGTCCGGCCCGTTCGTCGCCGAGGTCTCGCCGCTGCGCGGCACCCGCGAGAAGATGACCCGTCTGCGCAAGGTCGTGGCCGAGCGTGCCGTGCAGTCGATGACCTCGACCGCACAGCTCACGAGCGTCGTCGAGGTGGACGTCACGAAGGTGGCGCAGTTCCGCGACGCCCACAAGGCGGAGTTCCTCGAGAAGACCGGTTCGAAGCTCTCCTTCATGCCGTTCTTCGCCCTGGCTGCCTCCGAGGCGCTCAAGGCCCACCCGAAGATCAACTCGACGGTCGAGGGTGACGAGATCGTCTACCCGGAGTCCGAGAACGTCTCCATCGCGGTGGACACCGAGCGTGGCCTGCTGACCCCGGTCATCAAGGACGCGGCGTCGCTCGACCTGGCGCAGTTCTCCAAGTCCATCGCGGACCTGGCGGAGCGCACCCGGAACAACCAGCTCAAGCCCGACGAGCTCGCCGGCGGCACGTTCACGCTGACGAACACCGGTTCGCGTGGCGCGCTGTTCGACACCCCCGTCGTGTTCCTGCCGCAGTCGGCGATCCTCGGTACCGGCATCGTCACGAAGCGTCCGGCGGTCGTGAAGGTCGACGGGCAGGAAGCGATCGCGATCCGTTCGTTCGTCTACCTCGCGCTGTCGTACGACCACCGGATCATCGACGGTGCGGATGCATCGCGGTACCTGGTCGCGGTGAAGAACCGCCTGGAAGAGGGCAACTTCGCCCCCAACCTCGGGTACTGACACCCCGCAGCACGGCCGACGGCCCCGGTTCCCCTTCGTGGGGAGCCGGGGCCGTTCCCGTTCGTGGGGAGCCGGAGCGGTCCTCGTTCGTCGGTGGCCGAGGCGTCAGCCACCACCGCCCGGCGCACCGGCACCGAGCGCGGAGACGGCCGCGACGACCGTGCCGATCGCGACGACGACGCCGACCAGGGCGCGCCGGAGCGGCACGCGTCGCTCCACGCCGACGGGGATGCCGAGTTCGACGACCGCACGCAGCCGAGCCGCCACACCACCGGGATCGAGCGGCGGGTCGGCCTCCGCGAACACCAGGTCGGCCGGGGGTGGCGTCCACCGGAACGGCCGTGGCGGCGCAGCGCCCCGCACCGTGTCGAGGGCCGTGCTCGCCGCGGTGCGGTCACCGTCCAGTGCCGCGACGAGTGCGGCGTCCACCTGGTCGCGCGACGGATCGCGCGGGTCCACCCGGTCCCAGACCACCCGCGCGGCGAGCACGAGGACGCGTGCGGCGTCGGTGCTGCCCGGGTCCGTGCCGTCGCGGACTGCCCCAGCCGGGTGGTCGCACAGCACGACGGCGCCGGCGTCGTCCACCAGGACGTCGTCGATCCCGGCGACGCCGAGCCGCAGCGCACCGTCCACCGCCGCGACGAGCAGCTCGAGCAACGGGACGCAGAGGGTCACCGCGACCCCGGTCGTCGGGGCGCCGAGCCGTTCGAGCGCAGCCGGGAGCGGCGTCCCGCACGGGCGGTCGAGCAGCACCACGAGTCCGCCGTCAACGGTCCGACCGACCGCCGAGACGGGGACCAGGTGGCGGTGCCCGGTGGCGCACCGGTCCGCCACCCACGAGGCAGCTGCAGCGTCGTCGGCCTGCGCGACCCAGCGGTCGGTCCGGGCGCCGTGGGTGCCCTGGTCGGTGCTCGGGTCCATGGTGACGAGCGTGTCGGACGCGGGTCGGGCCTCCTGGCCGTCCGGCCCGACCTGTGGACAACGCGTGTTCGCGCACAGCCGGACCGGCTGCGGTCTCCCCCGGACCGCGGAGGCCGTATCCTGTCAGCATGGCACGCAGCACTTCCACAGACACGAAGGCGAAGGAGCCGGGGCGTCTCAAGCAGATGTTCCAGGTCTTCCAGATGACCCGGCGGGCCGACCCGTCGTCGGTCTGGTGGTTCGCCCTCGCATTCGTCGGCCCGGTCGTCCTCGGCATCGTGCTGGCGCTGGTGCTCCCCGGCCAGAACTGGCTCGCGATGATCCTGTGGATCGTCGCCGGTGTCCTGATGGGCGTGCTCCTCTTCCTGATCGTCCTCGGCCGGTTGGCCGAACGCGCCGCGTACTCCCAGATCGAGGGGCAGCCCGGCGCCGTCGGTGCGGTGCTCTCCAACTCGCTGCGTCGGCAGTGGCGCTCGAGCGAGATGCCCGTCGCCGTGCACGGCCGGTCGCAGTCCGCGGTCTACCGCGCGGTGGGTCGCCCCGGCGTCGTCCTCATCACCGAGGGCCAGCGCGGCAACCTGAAGCGGCAGCTCGACGAAGAGCGCCGCAAGGTGCAGCGCATCGTCCCGAACGTCGCGGTCCACGTGGTCAGCGTCGGTGACGGCGACGACACCATCACCCTGCACAAGCTCCCCCGTGCGATGAACAAGTTCAAGAAGTCGCTCAACCGCAACGAGGTCCTGGCGGTCGCGAACCGCCTCGACTCCCTGACGCAGAGCCCCGCGGCCGCGATCCCGAAGGGCATGGACCCGATGCGGGCCCGCGCCGGCCGTCCGCGCTGATCCGCTCCCGAAGCTGCACTGCAGAACGCCCCCGACCGTGCCAGGTCGGGGGCGTTCTGCGTGCGTGCGGCGGGTGGGGCCAGCCGGGCGCACCGTGCGGCTTCGGTTACCCGGTGCGGGGTTGGCCGCTCGGTGCGAGCCTGTCGCGCTGCACCGAGCGGGCAAACTCCCACGTGCCGACGAACCTCGCACCGTGCGCCGCAGGACCCGGCCGCACGCCGGCGACGAACCTCGCACGGTGCGCCGCGCGAGCCGCACGGGACGCCGGTCAGCGCCGGACCAGCACCGTCCCGGCGATGCGGTCGTGCGCGCCGCGGCTGTCCCGGTCGATGATGAGCGCCGGCACCACCAGGCAGAGCAGGACGGTCCGGACGACCGGACGCCACACCCCCACGTAGCCCCCGCGCATCGGAACGACGCGAAGGCCGACGCAGATGTGCCCGAACGAGCCGGACAGCAGGCAGATGAAGAGCACCTGGAGCGCGGCGAAGATCGCCAGCTGCACCCACGAGTGCGCGATGTCCCCGGAACCGTTCACCGGCGACCAGACCCCGGTCACGTAGGCGATGAGGTCGGCGAGTGCTCCGTCGATCAGCAGGGCGACGATCCGCCGTCCGATCCGCCCGACGCTGCGGGGACCGTCCTCGGGCAGCCCCAGGTCCTTGCCCGGCCAGCCGTCCGGGTGCTCGGAGGGCGCGGACGGACGGGAGGAGCTGCTGGCCATGCGACAAGCGTAGGCGACCGGCCGCCCGTAACACGCCCGAAACAATCCAGTCACGTCCGGGAAACCCCGTGTCAATAGCCTCGTCGGAGGTGCCTTGATCGGTGCCTCCGACATCACCCAACCCATTGGAGATCGGCCCCATGTTCAGCGATTCCTCCGAGGTCCTGGCCTTCATCAAGGACACCGACGTCAAGTTCCTCGACATCCGATTCACGGACCTGCCGGGTGTGCAGCAGCACTTCAACATCCCCGCCTCGACCGTCGACGAGGACTTCTTCTCGGTCGGCCAGCTCTTCGACGGCTCCTCGATCCGTGGGTTCGCGTCGATCCACGAGTCCGACATGCAGCTGATCCCCGATGTGACCACCGCGTACGTGGACCAGTTCCGCGCCGAGCGCACGCTCATCATGATCTTCGACATCTACAACCCGCGGAACGGCGAGATCTACGGCCGCGACCCGCGCCAGGTGGCGAAGAAGGCCGAGAAGTACCTCGCGTCGACGGGCATCGCGGACACCGCGTTCTTCGCCCCCGAGGCCGAGTTCTACATCTTCGACGACGTCCGCTACTCCGTCACCCAGAACGAGTCGTTCTACGCGGTCGACTCCGAAGAGGGCGCCTGGAACACCGGTCGTGACGAAGAAGGCGGGAACCTCGCCAACAAGACCCCGTACAAGGGTGGCTACTTCCCCGTGTCGCCGGTCGACAAGACCGCCGACCTGCGCGACGACATCACCCTCAAGCTGATCGACGCCGGCTTCGAGCTCGAGCGCTCGCACCACGAGGTGGGCACGGGCGGCCAGCAGGAGATCAACTACAAGTTCGACACGATGGTCCACGCCGCGGACGACATCCTGAAGTTCAAGTACATCGTGAAGAACACCGCTGACCAGTGGGGCAAGGTCGCGACGTTCATGCCGAAGCCGCTCTTCGGCGACAACGGCTCGGGCATGCACACCCACCAGTCGCTCTGGTCGGAGGGCAAGCCGCTGTTCTACGACGAGAACGGCTACGGCGGCCTGTCGGACCTCGCTCGTTGGTACATCGGCGGTCTGCTGAAGCACGCTCCGGCGCTGCTCGCCTTCACGAACCCGTCGATCAACTCGTACCACCGCCTGGTCAAGGGCTTCGAGGCGCCGGTCAACCTGGTCTACTCGGCCGGCAACCGTTCGGCTGCGATCCGCATCCCGATCACGGGCACCAACCCGAAGGCCAAGCGCATCGAGTTCCGCGCACCGGACGCCTCGGGCAACCCGTACCTCGCCTTCGCCGCGCAGCTGATGGCCGGCCTCGACGGTATCCAGAACCGCATCGAGCCGCACGAGCCGGTCGACAAGGACCTCTACGAGCTCCCGCCCGAGGAAGCCAAGGGCATCCCCCAGGTTCCCGGCTCCCTCGACGAGGCGCTCGACTTCCTCGAGGCGGACCACGAGTTCCTCACGAAGGGCAACGTCTTCACCGAGGACCTCATCCAGACCTGGATCGACTACAAGCGCGAGAACGAGATCCTCCCGCTGGCCCAGCGCCCGCACCCGTTCGAGTACGAGCTGTACTTCGGCGTCTGATCCCCACGCACGAAGGGCCCCGCACCGTCAGGTGCGGGGCCCTTCGTCTGTGCCGCGACAGCGACAGTGTGCTGCGAACCATTCACGGGATTCTGTCGCTTTCGCGAGACGATTCGGCCGGCTGGAGCGCGCGTCGCACCGCACGCCAGCACGCACGGGAACGGGGCCCGTGCCGCCCGGCGCGGACCCCGCTTCGCGAACGGTGACTACCGAGCCGTGGCCAACGAGTCGTTCGTCCCCGCTGCGACGCTCACGGGTGCACCCGTGACCGGCGTGGGCCGTCCCAGGGAACGGACGGTCCACCCCGCTTTGACCCAGTCGTGGACCGGGAGGCAGTTGCGCGCGTCGATCACGACGCGGCGACCGACGAGGTCACCGAGGGCGACCGGGTCGGCGGTGATGATCTCGTCCCACTCGGTGAGCACCAGGACGACGTCGGCGCCCTCGATCGCGTCCGTCATCGACGCGGCGTAGCTCAGCGTCGGGAACGAGCGCTTCGCGGGTTCCATCGCCTCGGGGTCCCAGAGGGTGACCTGGGCGCCGCGCAGGTGCAGCGCAGCGGCGACGTTGAGCGCCGGGGAGTCCCGCACGTCGTCGGTGAGGGGCTTGAACGCGGCGCCGATCACGGCCACGCGACGGTTCAGCACCGATCCCCCGGCCGAGTCGATCGCCATGTCGATGACCCGCTGACGCTGGCCCATGTTGATCTCGTCGACCTGCTGCATGAGCCCGACGACCTGGCCCGCGCCGATCTCGTTCGCGCGGTGCATGAGGGCCCGGATGTCCTTCGGCAGGCAGCCGCCGCCGAAGCCGAGGCCGGCGTTCAGGAACTTCCGGCCGATGCGGGCGTCGTGCCCGAGGGCGTCGGCGAGCGTCGACACGTCGGCGCCGGTGATCGCGCACATCTCCGAGATCGCGTTGATGAACGAGATCTTCGTGGCGAGGAACGCGTTGGCGCTCACCTTGACGAGCTCGGCCGTCGCCAGGTCGGTGGTGATGACCGGGGTGCCCTCGCTGATGGGTGCGGCGTAGACCTCGCGGATGACGGCGTCGGCGGCCTCGGACGCGCCGCCCCAGACCAGGCGGTCCGGGTGCAGGGTATCCTCGACGGCCTTGCCCTCGCGGAGGAACTCCGGGTTCCAGATGAGCTCGGCGTCGATCCCCGAGGGCGTGAACTCGCGGACGATGCCGCGCAGCCGCGCTGCGGTGCCGACCGGGACCGTCGACTTGCCGACGATGAGGCCCGGGTGGGTCAGGTTCTCGGCGACACCGCGGGTGGCGCTCTCGACGTACGCCAGGTTGGCGGCGTGCGAGCCGGCCTTCTGCGGGGTGCCGACGCAGACGAAGTGGACGTCCGCGGCGGCGACGGCCGACGCGATGTCGGCGGTGAACCGGAGCTTGCCGCTCGCGACGTGCTTCGTGATGAGCTCGGGCAGCCCGGGTTCGAAGAACGGGACCTCGCCGGCGGACAGTGCGGCGAGCTTCGCCGGGTCGACGTCCACGCCGATGGTCTCGAAGCCCATCTCGGCCATGGCGGCCGCGTGGGTGGCACCGAGGTAGCCGGTGCCGATGACGCTGATGACGGGTGCGGGACGGGTGTCGGCCTGGTCGGGCGACTTCTTGGACGCGGTCATGGCGTGACCTCCTGCAGGTCGTAGTCGATGTCGTTGCGCTTGATGCCCTCGGCGAAGGCCGCCAGGGAGTCGGCTCGTGAGTTGAGCCGCCAGTCGTTCGTGGTGCGTGTGCCGTCGACGATCGTGGTCGCGGTCTCGCTGAAGTACGCGAAGCCGATGATGTCCGAGTTGGCGGGGTCGGCCAGGGCGTCGAAGAGCGAGTCGATCCACTGGGTCTTCTGCGGGTTCGAGACGCTGCCCCCGGTCTCGGTGGCCCCGATCTCGTTGAGCACGATGCCCTTGCCCGGCGCGACCTGCCGGATCTGGGCGAGAGTCGCGCCGAACGTGTTCTCGAAGGTCGGCTGCTCGGTGGCGTCACGGTAGTAGCCGCTCATGCCGACCCAGTCGACGTACTCGGCGCCCGGGTAGTAGTTCTGCATGTACTCGAGCGTCTGGTACTTCGCGTTGCCGAGCTTGTCGATGCGTGACGGCGACCAGTCCCAGATGGCGTACTGGTTCGCCCCGTTGGCCTGGAAGACGTTCCAGACGTGCTGCCACATCGCGGTGTACGAGCCGGCGGCGTTCTGCTGCTTCGCCGATTCGGACCAGTTGTACCACTGACCGTTCATCTCGTGGTCGAACCGGATGACGAGCGGCTGGCCGTTGGCCGCCAGCGCCTTGGCGTACTGCGTCAGGTAGGCGTCGAACTTGCCGGAGATGACGTCCTCGTTGGTGTACCCCTCGACGTACGGCTGGTCGTTGCCCGTCTTGGCGGGTACCGACTCCCACGTCATCATCGGCAGACGCCCGTTCGCCCACGAGCGCTGGACGGCGTTCTGGTTGAAGTCCTGGTCGAAGCCCTGGAAGAAGCCGACCATGTTCGTCGCCTTCCCGACCTCTTGCGAGACCTGGTCGTACTCGGACCAGTTGAACGGGGACTGCGCCGTGTACAGGCCGTACCAGCGGGACTGCTGCGCGAGGATGTCCGCCTTGGTCGGGACCGCCACGGGCGTGGTGCCCGGGTCGGTCGACGGGCCGGGGTTCGGGTTGGTGACCCCACCGGAGCCGCCGCCGGAACCGTCGGACCCGCCGGAGCCGCCGCCCGAGCCGCTCCCGCTCCCCGAGCCGGACCCGTTGTCGGACACACCGGACCCGCCGGACCCGCCGGACCCACCGGACCCACCGGACCCGCCGGTCCCGGAACCCGAGCCGGAGCCCGAGGTGCCGGCCCCGTTCGCACCGGAACCCGAGGCGTTGACGGAGGACGAGCCTCCCGAGCCCTTCGCGGAACCGAGCTGGGACTGGAGCGACGCGATCTGCGCCTTGAGCTGCGTGATCTGGTCGCCGCGCGACCCGGCCTGGGCCGTGCGGGAGTCGAGCTTGCCCTCGAGCGCCCAGATGCGGTCCTGGGCGGCGTCGAGCTGCGTCTGCAGCTCGGCGGCGGACACCTTCTTGGCCTTCGGGGCGGTGACCCCGAGCGCCTGGTGGACGGCGGTGGAGACGGGGCCGGCCGGGGAGACCCAGACCGACCAGGTGATGAGGGCGAGGGCGAGGACGATGGCGGTCGTGCCGACGGCCGTCCAGCGGGCGTGCTTGCTCGACTGCGCCCACCAGGTACTCGAGGAGCGGATGATGTCAGACAATGAGGAACGCCTCCAGGGCGAAGATCGCGAAGCCGATGCAGTACGGGATCGCGGCGTACGGGTTGTACCGGCGGGCCTTCACGGGGGCGGTCCGTGGGGCCGCGGGCTGCTGGTCGGCGAACGCCGCTGCTGCCTCGCGCCGGGTCGCGAGCACGGTCGCGGTGGAGTTGGTCGTGGCGTCGGCGCCGAAGAGCTCGTCGAACGCGCGGTCCACGGCCACCTGCTCGTGCGCGGCGCCGGACGGTGTGCCCTGCAGCTGGACGAATCCGTCGAGCGCCTGGGCGCGGTCCGCCGCGTCGATCGGGCTGAACGGGATCTGCGTGCCAGGGGTGGTCGGCTGGACGCTCTCTGCGGGGTCCTCCTGCATCGGACCGCCGGCGTAGGCGCCGGCCCGGGTCCCCCAGCCGGACGCGTGCGCCAGGCGGAAGAAGCCGATGAGCCGGATCGGCATCAGGAAGAACGTCGACACGATGATGAACATCGGCAGGCGGAAGAAGTCGCTCGGCTTCTCGGCCAGGTGGCGCATCTGCCGGATGGCCATGCTGAGCACCGACGACACGACCATCAGCGCGGCGACGTAGACGAAGCCGGTCGAGAAGCCGTACTGCGACAGGATGCCCTGGTACAGGTTCTCGCCCTGCCCGGTGAAGGCCCGGTAGACCCAGCCGGCGATGACGCCGAAGAGCATGAACGGCAGGATGATGTCGGTGATGAAGAACGCCGCCAGCACCGGGGCGTGGCCGAGCATCCACGGCAGCATGCGGAGCGTGTTGTACTGCGAGCCGCGGGCCCAGCGGAGCTGCTGCTTGAACAGCTTCTTCACCTGCAGCGGGGCGTCCGTGTAGACCAGCGAGGTGTACTGGTAGACGGTCCGGTACCCCTCCTTGAGCGTGAGGTTCGTCAGCGTGCGGTCGTCGGAGACCTCGAGGAAGACGCCCATGAACTTCTCGTGCATGAACTTGTCCATGACCCGGACGAGGATGTTCCGTCGGAACGCGATCGTGCGCCCGGGCAGGCAGCCGATCTGCCCGAGGACGCTCTGCGCGGGCATCGAGTACAGCGCTCGGGAGTTCTCGAGCCAGTCGGCCCAGCGCGTGATCCAGCTGCGCTCGGGCTCGAGGATGCGCTGCCGGGTCGTGACGCCGCCGACGGACTCGTCGGCGAAGGGCTTGAGGAGTTCCTCGAGCGCGCCGGGGGTCCAGACGGTGTCCGAGTCGACGAGCACCGTGATGTCGCCGTTGGACATCTCGGTGCCGACCTTGACGGCGTTGCGCTTGCCCGGGATGGGCGTGTGGGTCCAGCGGACGAGCGGGGCGAACTCGTCGCAGACGGCTTCGAGCGCCTCGTTGCGGGCGCCGTTGATGACGACGATGATCTCGCCGGGTCGCTGCTCGACCATGCGACCGATGACGTCGCGGAACAGGTCGAGCGGTTCGTCCACGACGGGGACGACGACGCTGGTGGTACCGACGAAGGTGCCGGTGAACGGGCGGTAGCGGGCGGAGATGACGACCTTGACCAACCAGAGCAACCAGATCACCGCGGAGTACACGGCGAACAGGTAGAACTCGGGGTGGCCTTCGACCATCTGCCTGATCTGCAGAATGAAGGTGAACACTGATCCCTGCTTCAACGTTCGAGGTGGAGATTCCGCGACGTTGGGGAATCAGGGTCGGTTCGGGTGATGCCATTGACGCAGAAACCTGAACCCCCGCGCAACGCGACCCCCGTCCGGGGGCGTTTCGAACGCGTTACGGGGTACACACTTGTCCCCATCTCCGCCGGGACCGGTGGTCCCCCCTCGTGCTGACAGCACTCCTGCGGACCGGGTCCACCCGATCGGTCACCCTGGTACGCGACGCGTGATGCCGGGAGGCGCGGATCACCACCCCGAGAAACCCCTGTTCAGGGCGTGGTCACCGGGCGAGTCGGCGCGCACCTCCGGCAGGTCGGCCGGCAGCCCGGTGCGGGGTGGTCACGACGCGGTAACGACCGGCCCCCCGACGCCGCTCGGGGTACAGTCCGAAACGAACGGGGGACGGTGCGCGACACGGGGAATTAACCTCCGACGTCCCGTCACCTTCGGCTCCGGGGAGCATGCCCGGGCGTGTCGCGGTTGCGTCGGTGGCGCGTGGGGCCGGGTCGGTGGCGCGTCAGGCGCCGTAGAACTCGCGCTCGAAGACCTGCCGTGCACGCCGGGTGACGCCGAGGTAGTCCTCTTCCAGCTGGCTCGCCGAGCCGGGCGGGTACTCCATCAGCCGCGCGACGCCCTCGAGCTGCACGCGGTCGACGGGCAGCACGTCCGTCGTCTTCCCCGACCAGAGCACCAGGGCGCTGCGCGTCCGCGAGGCGAAGCGCCAGGCCGCACCCAGCCGCTCGCCGTCGTCGGCGCTGACGAACCCCGCGGACACCGCACCGTCGAGCGCCTCGAGCGTCGACGTGGTGCGGAGCGCCGGGACCTCGAGTGCGTGCTGGAGCTGCAGGAGCTGGACGAACCACTCGACGTCGCTCAGTGAGCCCCGACCGAGCTTGAGGTGGCGGGCCGGGTCGGCACCGCGCGGCAGCCGCTCGGACTCGACGCGCGCCTTGATCCGCCGGACCTCGCGCACCTCGTGCTCGTCGATCCGCTCCGGGTAGCGCGTGCGGTCCGCCAGGTGCTCGAAGTCGCGGAGCAGCTGCGCATCCCCCACGGCGCCGCGGGCACGGAGCAGCGCCTGCGCCTCCCACGTCAGCGACCACCGGGCGTAGTAGGCACCGTAGGACTCGAGGGTGCGGGCCACGGGGCCGTTCTTCCCCTCGGGGCGCAGGTCGATGTCGAGGTCGAGCGGGTGCACGGTGTCCTCGGTGAGCCGGTTCAGCTCGCGCACGATGGTCTGCGCCGTCCGGGAGGCCACCTCCGACGGCAGGTCCGGGGCACGGTAGACGTAGAGCACGTCGGCGTCGGAGCCGAAGCCGAGCTCACGGCCGCCGTACCGGCCCATCGCGATGATCCCGAACTCGAAGTCCGCCGGGGCGTCCCGTCGAGCGAGCGCGAGGGCCCCGGCGAGCGTCGCCTCGGTCACGTCGCTGAGTGCCGCGCCGAGGGCGTCCACGTCGAGGTGCCCGAGCACCGCGGCCATGCCGAGGCGCAGGGTCTCGCGGCGACGGGCCGAGCGCAGCAGGCCGGCCGCCCCGTCGACGTCGTTGCCGTGCCGCGCGGTCGTCGCGGTCATCTCGGCGAGCAGCGACTCCATCGGGCGGGCACGGAGGAGCGTTTCGGGTTCGTCGAGCC
Organism: Curtobacterium sp. JUb34; assembly: GCF_003755065.1. Classification (NCBI taxonomy): domain Bacteria; kingdom Bacillati; phylum Actinomycetota; class Actinomycetes; order Micrococcales; family Microbacteriaceae; genus Curtobacterium; species Curtobacterium sp. JUb34. The sequence continues at coordinate 643,526 of NZ_RJVH01000002.1, forward strand.
AGGCGACGGCCTCGGGGAAGCGTTCGAGGAGTCCGGACAGGAACGCCGACTCGGACAGGACCGTGGTGAGCGAGTGCGCGGCCCCGGACGAGTCGCGGAGCATCCGGAGGAACCAGCTCGACTCCCCCAGCGTGTCGCTGAGCCGTCGGAACGCCAGCAGGGCCCGGTCGGGTGCCGGCCCCTCGGCCATCCACCGCAGGAGCACCGGCAGCAGGTTCCGCTGGATCGCCGCCCGTCGGCTCGTCCCCTGCGTGAGTGCCCGGATGTGCCGCAACGCACCGGGCGGGTCGACGAACCCGATCGCGCCGAGACGGTCGACGACCTGGTCGTCGGTCAGGACGATCTCGTCCTCGGTCGCGGCGACGGCGGACAGCAGGGGCCGGTAGAACAGCCGCTCGTGCAGGCCACGGACCTCGAGCTTGACGGCACGCCAGCGGGTCTCGAGCGCGGAGGCCGAGGTGGCCACGCCGCTCGACCGGGCGAGGACGCGCAGCTCTTCCTCGTCCGTCGGCATCAGGTGCGTCCGCTGCAACCGGCGGAGCTGGATGCGGTGCTCGAGGACGCGGAGCAGGGCGTAGTCCGGGCCGAACCGTGCGGCCTCGGCCCGCCCGACGTAGCCGGCAGCCGTCAGGGCGTCCATCGCCTCGAGGGTGGACCGGACCCGGACCGACTCGTCGTCGCGGCCGTGCACGAGCTGCAGGAGCTGCACGGTGAACTCGACGTCCCGCAGCCCACCGGGACCGAGCTTCAGCTGCCGGTCGACCTCGCCGTCGGGGATGTGCTCGGTGACGCGTTCGCGCATGCGCTGGACCGACTCGACGAACCCGGGGCGCGCCGACGAGCTCCAGACGAACGGGGCGACGGCGTCGGCGTAGCGGGCACCGAGGTCGGCCGACCCGGCGATCGGCCGCGCCTTCAGCAGCGCCTGGAACTCCCACGACTTCGCCCACCGCTCGTAGTAGGCGACGTGCGAGTCGAGCGTGCGGACGAGGGCACCGTCCTTGCCCTCCGGTCGCAGGTTCGCGTCGACCTCCCACAGACCGGGCTCGGCGGCCAGGTCGGTGATCGCGTGGGTCGCGGCGATCGCGATCCGCGTCGAGATGAGGACGGCGCGGTCGGTGCTGATCTCGTCGGTGGACTCGGTGACGAAGATGACGTCGACGTCGCTGACGTAGTTCAGCTCACGGGCGCCGGCCTTGCCCATCGCGATCACGGCGAGCGGGGTAGCGGCGACGTCGGCCGCCGGGAACGGGACCTCGCGCCGGGCCACGTCGACCGCGGCGTCGAGCGCTGCCCCGGCCAGGTCGGCCAGTCCGGCGGCGACCGCCGGGAAGGCCTCGGTCGGCGACGTGTGCAGCACGTCGTAGAGGGCGATCTGGGCGAGGTGCCGGCGGTACCGCACCCGCAGGCACATCCGCGCCTCCTCGCCGGTGGCGCCGTCGATCGCGTCGATCAGGGACGCCGTGTACCGCTCCTGCGACCAGGGTGCGACGACGGGCTCGAGCAACAGCGCGAGCTCGGCCGGTCGGCGGTGCAGGAACTCCCCGAGGCCGACCGAGGCGCCGAGCAGTCGGATGAGCCGCTCGGTCGCTGCCTCGTCCGCCAGGACGGGGCGCAGCTCGTCAGGAGCACGTTCCAGCAGCCGTTCCAGCAACCGCAGCGCACCGTCGGGATCCGCGGTGATGCCCCAGAGCGCAGGGGTGCCGCTGACCGGCAGCGGGACGACGGAGCCGAACCGCGCCTCCAGGTCGGCGATCCGCTCGAGGCTCTCCGACAGCTCGGCGAACCCCAGGCGGGCCAACTCGGAGCGCGACGACGTCGTCCGACCGGTCATGTGGTGCGCTCGCTCAGAGGGCGCCGAGGTTGGTGTCGAGCTCGAACGGCGTGACCTGGTCGCGGTACCGCTTCCACTCCTGCCGCTTGTTGAGGAGCACGAAGTTGAACACGTGCTCGCCGAGCGTCTCCGCGACCAGCTCGGAGTCCTCCATCAGGCTGAGGGCGTGGTCGAGGCTCGACGGCAGCTGGCTGTACCCGAGGGCACGGCGCTCGGCGTCCGTCAGGCTCCAGACGTCGTGCTCGGCCTCGGCCGGCAGTTCGTACTCTTCCTCGATGCCCTTGAGGCCGGCCGCGAGCAGCAGCGAGTACGCCAGGTACGGGTTCGCCGCCGAGTCGATGCCGCGGTACTCGATGCGCGAGGACTGGCCCTTGTTCGGCTTGTACAGCGGCACGCGCACGAGCGCGGAACGGTTGTTGTGCCCCCAGGTCACGAAGGACGGGGCCTCGTCACCACCCCAGAGGCGCTTGTACGAGTTGACGAACTGGTTCGTGACCGCGGTGATCTCCGGTGCGTGCTTGAGCACACCGGCGATGAAGTGCTTGGCGGTCCGGGACAGCTGGTACTCGCCGCCGGCCTCGTAGAACGCGTTCTGATCGCCCTCGAACAGCGATACGTGCGTGTGCATGCCCGAACCCGGCTGACCGGAGATCGGCTTCGGCATGAACGTCGCGTAGACGCCCTGCTCGATGGCGACCTCCTTCACCACCGTGCGGAAGGTCATGATGTTGTCCGCCATCGTCAGCGCGTCGGCGTACCGGAGGTCGATCTCGTTCTGACCCGGACCGGCCTCGTGGTGGCTGAACTCCACCGAGATGCCGAGGTCCTCGAGCATCCGGACGGAGCGGCGCCGGAAGTCGTGCGCGCTGCCGCCGGGGACGTTGTCGAAGTAGCCGGCCTGGTCGACGGGCTGCGGGCCGCCGTCCTTCCACTCGCGGCTCTTGAGCAGGTAGAACTCGATCTCGGGGTGCGTGTAGAACGTGAAGCCGCGCTCGCTCGCCCGGGCCAGCGTGCGCTTCAGCACGTTGCGCGGGTCGGCGACGGCGGGCTGCCCGTCCGGCGTCGTGATGTCGCAGAACATCCGCGCGGTCGGGTCGATCTCACCGCGCCACGGCAGGATCTGGAACGTCGAGGGGTCCGGGTGCGCGAGCACGTCGGCCTCGTACGAACGGGACAGGCCCTCGATCGCGGAGCCGTCGAACCCGATGCCCTCGGCGAACGCGCCCTCGACCTCGGCCGGGGCGATCGCCACCGACTTGAGGGTCCCGATGACGTCCGTGAACCAGAGTCGGATGAACTTGATGCCGCGCTCCTCGATGGTGCGGAGCACGAAGTCCGTCTGCTTGTCCATGCACGACCTTTCCGTGTATCGGGTGGCCGCGGGCGGGCCTCGTCCCAGGCTAGTGGTCCGGCGGTGTGCGCGGGGCCGTGCGACGCGCCGCCGCCGCACGTGAACGGCTCACTGGTCCTCGGCGTCCCACTTCTCGTTGTTCGCGGCGATCCGGTCGAGGGCGTGCTGTGCTTCCTCACGCGTGTCGAACGGGCCGATGCGGTCGCGCTGCGGGGACTGCGGCCCCTGCTCGACCTGACCGGTCTTGTCGTTGAACCACCACTGGGACTCGATGCGCTCGTCGCTCATGTCGCCCACCGTACCCAGGTGACGGCCTGGAGGCCCGGTGCTGGTCCGCCGGACCGGCACCGGGCCTCCAGGCAGTCACGCCCACCCGGTCGGGCCGCACCGTGGGGCGGTGCCCACCCCGTCGGGCCGCACCGTGGCGCGGTTGCGCTCGGCGCGTCGCGCCGCGGCTAGAGTGGTCGGCATGCCCCGGGACGAACACGGACACCTGACCGCTGGCCGCATCTCCCCGCACCGGGCAGTCCCGAAGGACATCGAGCGTCCGGAGTACGTCGGCAAGGTCGAACCGCACGAGCACGGCCTGGGCGACACGTACTCGCCGGACGAGGTCGAGCGCATCCGCACCGCCGGCCGCATCGCCTCGCAGGCCATCGACGCCGTCGGCGCCGCGATCCGTCCGGGCGTGACCACGGACGAACTCGACCGCATCGGCCACGAGTTCGTCGTGGCGCACGGCGCCTACCCCTCGACGCTCGGGTACCGCGGGTACCCGAAGTCGCTGTGCTCGAGCCTCAACGAGGTCATCTGCCACGGCATCCCGGACGACACCGTCCTGCAGGAGGGCGACCTCGTCAACATCGACATCACCGCCTACAAGGACGGGATGCACGGGGACACGAACCGCACCTTCGTCGTCGGGCAGGCGTCGCAGGAGGTCGAGGACCTCGTGACCCGCACGCGACTCGCCCTCGAGCGCGGCATCAAGGCCGTCGCCCCCGGCCGGCAGGTGAACGTCATCGGCCGCGCCATCGAGGCCTACGCGAAGCGCTTCGGCTACGGCGTCGTCCGGGACTACACCGGCCACGGCGTCGGTCGGGCCTTCCACTCCGGGCTGATCATCCCGCACTACGACGCGCCGCAGTACGACACGGTGATCGAACCGGGCATGGTGTTCACCATCGAGCCCATGCTCACGCTCGGCGGGATCGAGGCCGACATCTGGTCCGATGACTGGACGGTCTCGACGCGCGACAAGTCGTGGACCGCGCAGTTCGAGCACACCCTCGTCGTCACCGAACGCGGCGCGGAGCTGCTCACCGTCTCCTGACCGGATCCGTCACCCTGACGGGACCCTCTTCCTGACCGGGCACTCCGGCAGGCAACCGAAAGGCACGACAACCTCATGACCTCCCTCGCAGTCGGCGTCGACATCGGTGGTACGGGCATCAAGGGCGCGATCGTCGACGTCGCGTCCGGTGAACTCACCACGGACCGCATCAAGAAGGCCACCCCCGAAGGCGGGAAGCCCCACGACATCACCGCCGTCGTCGCCTCGATCCTCGAGGAGCTCGCCCCCGCGGCCGACGTCCCCGTGGGCGTGTGCTTCCCCGCGATCGTGCGGGACGGCAAGACCATGTCCGCCGCGAACGTCTCGAAGAAGTGGATCGGCTTCGAGGCCGAGGCGCTGTTCGAGAAGGAGCTCGGCCGCGCCATCCACTTCGTGAACGACGCCGACGCCGCCGGGTTCGCCGAGCAGCAGTTCGGTGCGGCGAAGGGCAAGGACGGCCTGGTCATCGTGACCACCCTCGGCACCGGGATCGGCAGCGCGCTCATCAACGACGGCGTGCTCATCGTCAACTCGGAGCTCGGGCACCTGGAGATCGACGGGCACGACGCCGAGTCGCGGGCCTCGTTCGCCGCCAAGGAGCGCGACGACCTGTCGTGGAAGCACTGGGCGAAGCGCCTGCAGACGTACTACTCGACGCTCGAGGCGCTGCTCTCCCCCGAGCTGTTCGTCGTCGGCGGCGGCGTGTCGAAGCAGTACGAGGAGTTCCTGCCGCTGCTCGACCTGCAGGCGGAGATCATCCCCGCGACCCTGCGCAACAACGCCGGCATCATCGGCGCTGCGACCCTGGCCGCGCGCAGCGCCTGACCCGGCGATCCGCCCAGACCGCACACCGGCCCGCACCGTGCGGTGTGGGAGTTGTTCGGCGCGGTTCGACGCGCCCGGCTGGTCGCACCGAGGTTCCACGACTCGCCGTCTGCGGTGCGCCGAGGTTCCACGGAGGCCCCTCGTGCGCGCCGACATGCCGAGATTACGGAACCTCGGGGCCGGGGCTCGGGCGCGGGGCCGGTAGACTCGGACTGCGAATGGGTCGGTGAGACGGTCGCGTCACTCCCCCGGGAGTGCCGAGGAACGTCCGGGCTCCACAGAGCAGGGCGGTGGGTAACACCCACCCGGAGCAATCCGCGAGACAGTGCCACAGAAAGCAGACCGCCGGCGGCAACGTCGGTAAGGGTGAAACGGTGGTGTAAGAGACCACCAGGGGTCCGGGTGACCGGATCCGCTCGGTAAACCTCGCCCGGAGCAAGGTCAGACAGAGGACGCTGAGGCTGCTCGCCGAGTCCTCGGGTAGACCGCTGGAGGCCGACGGCAACGTCGGTCCGAGAGAGATGGCCGTCACCGCCGTGCAAGCGGCGGGACAGAACCCGGCGTACGGCCGGCCCATTCGCCCCACTGCTCGTCGTCCGCTCCCTCGCACCGTGCGAGGAGCGGACGATTCCGTGCGGGGTTCCGTACTCCGTGCGGCGCCGGGCGCCTCTCACCGAGTACGGAACCTCGCACCACACGCCAGACCCCGCACCACAGACGGGAGGCGCGGTGCCAGCCCGGCACCGCGCCTCCCGTCGACAGTGTGCGAGCGCCTACAGCCCCGACTCGGCCGTGCGCACCAGGATCGCGTCACTGTCCGGGCAGAGCACCACGTCGTCCGGAGCGGCCCGACGGATGTCCTGCAGGTCCGAGTTGTTCAGCGCGACGCCCGACGCCGTCGACACCCCGCCCTGCAGCAACGACGCACCGAATCCGTAGCGGGCGCGCTGCCGGTCGTAGAGCGCGAGCAGCTCGGCCGGCACCTTCGCGGCGACGTCGGCGCGGGCCTGCTCGGCGGATGCGCGGTCGGAGGACAGCCGTGCGATCTCGGCATCGCGCTCGGCAACCAGGCCGGAGCGCGCTGCCTCGACGTCGGCGAGCTGGGCCTCGACGTCGCCGACCCGGGCGCGGAGCCCGTCGAGGTTCTCCATGACCTCGAGCTCGGCGGTCTCGAGGCCACCGATGCGGCGCTGGAGCGACTCGAGCTCGTTCTGGAGCCCGGCCGCGTCCTTCGAGCTCGACACGTTCTGCAGCATCGTGGTGTCGCGTTCGACGCGGGCCTGCGCGGTGGCGGTGTCGGACTCGAGACGGGCGAGTTCGCGTTCGGCGTCCTCGACCAGGCCGGTCGCGGCGACGAGTTCGCTGCGCAGCCCGGCCGCCTTGGTGCCGAGTTCGGTGAGCTGGTCGCCCTTCTGCAGCGACGTGATCCGGTGCGCGATGCGGGTGACGTCGTTGTCGAGTCGTTGGACGTCGAGGAGGATGACCTGGTCCTCGGGTGCTGCCTTCATGGTCAGACTCCTTCAGTGGGGGTGGTGGGTTCGGCCGCCGGCAGGACCGCGAAGTCCCACGGGTCGGTGCGGAGGTCGCTCACGGTGACCCGGACGCCGGCGGCGTCGCGCAGTTGCGCGGCCGCGACGTCGAGCCAGAGCCACTCGGTGGCCCAGTGCGAGGTGTCGATGAGGGCGGGGCCGCCGCCGAGCAGGGCCTGTTCGCGGAACTCGGACGCCGGGTGGTGGCGGAGGTCGCTCGTGATGTACACGTCGGCCGCGAGGACGGCGGGGTGCCCGAGCAGCGAGTCCCCCGCGCCGGCGCAGAGCGCCACGCTGCGCACGGGCTGGTCGAAGTCGCCGGAGACCCGCACGCCGGTCGCGGTGGGCGGCAGCAGGTCGACGAGCTTCCGCGCCAGGGCGCCGAGCGTGGTGCCCTCGGCGAGGACGCCCACACGGCCGATGCCCGTCGCGGGGTCGGAGCCGGGGCCGGACCCGGGGTCGAGGGGGCGCTGGTCGGTCAGCCCGATGCGGTCGGCGAGCACCGCCGAGGTGCCGGTGGTGACGACGTCCGCGTTGGTGTGGGCGGCGACCAGGGCGCTGCCACCGCGCATGAGGGTCGCGAGGACGCTGCCCTTGTACGTCGACTCGGCGATCGTCGTGACGCCGCGCAGCAGCAGCGGGTGGTGCGTGAGGAGGAGTCCGGCGCCGAGCTCGACCGTTTCGCGTGCGGTGGCGGGGACGGCGTCGACGGCCAGGTGCACGTGCTCGACGGTGGCGTCAGGGTCTCCGGCGACCAGTCCGACGGCGTCCCACGACTCGGCTCCTGCGGCGGGCCACAGGTCTTCGATCACGGCCTGGAGTTCGCGGAGCGTCGGCATCCGGTCAGTCTACCGAGGCGACCGCGTCGGAACCGGCAGCCGGTCCGCGCGGGGTGATCCGGGCCTCCCGGTCAGCGGCGACCGAGCGCACGCAGCAGGCCGGCGACGAGCCGCGACCACCAGCCGGGCCGGGCCGGCTCGTCGGTGTCGGTGTCGACGTGCGTGGGAGCCGCCGTCTCGACGGGCACGGCGACCGCGTCCGGCAGGACGACGGGCGTGCTCGCGGTCGTCCCCTGGTGGGCGGTGAGGGCCGCCGCGAACGCGGCACGGTCGATGACCGTGGGTCCGGTGGCGGGCTGGACGAGCGGGGTCGGTCGAGTGTTCGCGGACACCGGCGACACGGCCGGGAGGCCCAGCACCGGTCGCACGGGCGCGTCGCGTTCCGGGGTGACCAGCGCCACGGCCGGGGTCGCCGTGACGACGTCGGCTGCGGGCGCGGCGACTGCCGCAGGTGCGGGGCGGACGACCGCCGCCGGAGCGGGGGCGGGCCCGGTCACGACGGCGACCGGGGCGGTCGCGGCACGGCGGGCGGCCGCGCGGTCCTGACGGTCCGACTCGGCGGCGGCGTCCTCGAGGAGGTCGGCGAAGACCGTCCGGGCGAAGGCGCGAGCGGCGGTGAGCTCCGGGTCGTCGGCGTCGGAGACCGTGGCCTCCCAGGCGGCGAGGCGCGCGAGGTCCTCGTCACGACGCCGGACCTCGGTCTCGAGCAGGACGATGCGCTCGATGGTGCTGCGGCCGGTGGACGAGGAGACCTCGATCGCGAGGTCCTCGATGCGCAGGGCCAGGCGCTCCGGGGGTTCGGGGAACGACGGTGCGCAGACGGCGGCGTGCCGAGCGCGGTCGCGGCGGAACGCGGGGGCTGCCGGCGACTGGTCGACGACGGGCGTCGCGGTGCCGGGTGCGGCCGTCTCGCTGCCGGCTTCCGGCAGCTCGACGGCGGTGGCCTCGCCCGCGACGCCGGGGCGCTGCACGGGGCCGGTGACGGGCGGGACCACGAGGTCCGCCACGTACGGCGTGCGCGTCGCCGGGGCGTCACGGAGCCACTCCTCGACCTCGCGACCGAACGGGTCGACGAGGGGGGTGCGTGCACCGGACTGGGTTTCCATGTCCGAAGGATAAATATCGCGTGCGTCGGAACTGCGGACATCCGCGGTGTGTCGCAGCAATCCCTGCCATATCGCCCGGAACGTGAACGGCGTGTCGTCCGTCACGCCGGGGCGCGCGTCAGAGGGTCTGCTCGAAGGCGCGGAGGAGCTCCCGACCAGCGGGCCACCCGCCGACGCCGCTGGCGACGTTGACGTGGCCGAGGGTGCCGACACGGAGGACCGCGGCGCCCATCGTGTCCGCGAAGGCGACCGCACGGTCGACGGTGCAGTACGGGTCGTCGTCGCTCACGACCATGCGGATCGGAACGCGGCCCGCCGCGGTGCCGAGCGGGACGGGGCGGGGCGCCGTGAACCCGGAGGCATCCGCAGGGAAGCCCGGTGCCGAGGGGTCCGGTGGTGCCACGAGGAAGGCACCGGCGACGGCGGTCTCGCCCGGGCCAGCGCGGTCCGCTCGGTCGGCGGCGAGCCAGTCGGCGACCGCGAGCACGCCCAGACTGTGCGCCACGAGCACCGGCGGCTCCGCGCACGACGCGACGGCGCGGGAGATCGCGTCCCGCCAGTCCCCCGGGTCCGGCTCCCCCCAGGACGCCGGCGCGATGCGGACCGCGTCGTCGCCGCGCTCGCGTTGCCAGACGGACTGCCAGTGCTCCGCGTCGGAGTTCCAGATCCCGGGGACGATCACCCACGGTCGAGGTCTGCTCACCCGGGAAGCGTAGCGAACCCGGCCGGCGCTAGCGCTGCAGTGTGTCGCGCGGGTACTCGGAGAACCGCGCTGCGTACGCCGCCGAGAACCGGCCGAGGTGCGCGAAGCCCCACCGCATGGCCACGCTGGCCACGGTGAGGTCGCCCACCGACGCGCGGCGGAGTTCTTCGCGCACGCGGTCGAGGCGGATCCCGCGCAGCATCGCGTTCGGAGCGGTACCGACCTGGCGTTGGAACGCCTGCTGCAGACCGCGGACGCTCAACCCCACGTGCTCGGCGACGTCGGTGGTCGAGATCGGCGTGTGCGCGAAGGCGTGCATGTACTCGACCGCCTCGCGCACCCGGCCCGTGGCACCCTGCGGCAGGGGCACGTCAGGAGCCAACAGCTTGTGCGGGAACGTGCGGAGCAGTGACCGGGCGGTGTCCTGGGCGACCTCGGCCAGGGCGAGCGGACTGACCGACGCCCGACCGAGCACGATCGCCGCGGCACGCTGGACCTGCGCGTTCCAGCCCCGCAGTTCCGCCGTCCGGGGTGCCGCCGTGTGGTCGAAGACGAGCGGGCCCGGCTGGGCACCGTGGACCTCGGCGGCGACGCGCTCCAGAGCGGTCCGGTCGAACTGCACCAGGCTCTGCCGGACGTCCTGCAGGTCGAAGGCGAACGGCCGCCCGGTCGGGAACATCATCGGGGTGGCGGGCGTGAACGCGACCTCCTGCCGGCCGACGTCGACGCGTCCGCCCCCGTCGGTGGTCCACATGACCACGTACTCGTCGCGGACGTCCAGCTCGCCCTGCATCCGGGCGTCGAACCGGGTCGAGCGGAAGGACATCACGTCGTCACCCACGACGCGGAAACGGTACGCGAACGGCCGCTCCGTGCGGGTCGCGGTGAAGCCCACACTGGCGTAGGCGTCCTCGTACATGTGCACGGCAGCGTCGAGATCGACCCCCGACGTCTCGAAGCTGATCCTGGGATCCGGTTCGGCTGTCATCGCGCGAATCGTGACACGGCGGCCAGGTCGCCCGGGAATCCGCCGGGACACCTTGCGGATTGTGGCCCGTGGAGTGCGCGAGACGGACGAACGGCGGTGGGGCGGGGTCAGTGCCGGGAGCGCAGGACGGTCCAGCGGTTCTCGTCGGCGATCCGCTCGTACCGCAGGTCGTCGACGACCATCCGGACCAGGGCGAGTCCGCGGCCGCTCTCGGCGAGTCCGTCCGGCAGCTGGGCCGCCTCGGTGTCCACGGTCGCGGCGACGCCGTCGTCGGACAGCAGTGCGGAGAACCGGTCCGCTCCGATCTCCAGGCGCAGGCGGCAGGTCACGCCGTCCGGGCGCGTCCCGTGCTCGATCACGTTCGACGTCAGTTCGACGATCGCGAGTTCGAGGGCCATCCGGTCCTCGACGGACACCGACGGCTCGTCCTGCCACACACCGGCCAGGAACTCGTGCACGGCGGACACGTCGTCCGGCGGGCAGGACAGGGCGAGCGTGTGCTCGGCGGCGGAGGCGGTCATCACCAGTCGGTGACCGCAGCGTCCCCGTCGGGGTACGTGCGGAGGATCTTGTCGATGTTGGAGAGCTGCAGGACCATCTGCACCTGCTCGGACGGCGCGGCGATGCGGAGGTCGCCACCCGCCTGCCGCGCGGTCTTCAGGCTGCCGACCAGTGCGCCGAGTCCGGACGAGTCCATGAACTCGACACCCGAGAGCTCGACCACGACGCGGGCACGTCCGTTGCCGACGACCTGCGCGACCGTCTCGCGGAACGCCGGGGCGGACACCATGTTGAGGCGTCCACTGCACTCCAGTACCGCGGTGTCGGGCTGCGCTTCGTGTACGACGATGTCCATGCCGGGTGGCCTCCTCAGGTCGGTGCGCCTTGCAACCAGCAACCTACCGGCTCCGTCGTGTCAGGTCCCGGTGCGGTCCCGCCGCGTCGCGGTGATCTGCACCACGACGGCCGCCGCCATGAGCGCCGCCATGACGCCGCCCATCGCCAGCGCGGTCCCGCCGAGGGCGCCGGCGAGCGGTGTGCCGAGGCCGCCGATCCCGAAGGTGAGACCACCCTGCAGGGCCGCTGCGGTGCCCGGGTGCGCCGCGCCGACGTGCTGCGTGCGGGTCATCGCCGCGGGCAGCACGAAGCCCCACGCGCCCGTGACGACCGCGAGCGCGCACCAGACCGGCACCGGGCCGAGGTCGAGCAGCGCGGCGACGAGGACGGCGGCCGCGCCCGTGGTGCCGACGAGCAGTCCGGCGGTGAGCAGGGAGTCCTCGGAGAACCGCCCGACGACGCGACCGAACACCAGCGTCGTGACGATCATCATCGAGGCGTTCGTGGCGAAGACCAGCGTGTACATGCCCTCGGAGAACCCGAACTGGGTCTGGAACACGAACGAGCTCGTCGCGATGTAGGCGAAGAAGCCCACCGTCGAGAGCACCCCGCTCAGCACGTAGGCGCGGAACCGCGGGATGGCGAGCAGTTCGCGGATGCGTCGCCCGTTCGCCGCGAAGCCCACACCGCCGCGTCGCTCGGGTGGCAGGGTCTCGCGGAACCAGAGCAGCACCATCGCGAAGAACAGCGCGCCGAGCACCGCGAGCACGACGAACATGACCCGCCACGTGCCGACCGTCAGCACGGCTCCCCCGGCGAGCGGTGCCACGACGGGGCCGATCGCGTTGATCGCCGCGAGCGTGCCGAAGACCTTCGCCATCCGGGTCCCGCTCGCCACGTCCGACACCATCGCCCGGCCGGCGACCGCACCGGCGGCGCCGCCGAGCCCCTGCGCGATGCGGGCGACGACGAGCGTGCCGACGTCCGGCGCGAGGGCGCACCCCACCGAGGCGAGCGCGAACACCGCCGTGCCGACGACGAGCATCGGCCGCCGGCCGACCCCGTCGCTGACCGGCCCGACGAGCAGCTGCCCGACGGCGAAGGCGACCAGGAACGCCGTGAGCGACAGCTGGACGACACCGGGTGTCGTCCCGAGGTCGCGCGCGATCTGCGGCAACGCCGGGATGTACATGTCCGTGGCGAACGGTGACACCCCGACGATCAGGGCCAGTGGCACGACCGGCGGCAGGGTGGTCGTCGTCGGCTTCCGCATGCGCTCCGTCGTCACGGTCGACACGCTACGCGCAGCCGAATCGATTCGACGCACCCCGCCGGCCGCGGATCAGCCGGTGTTCTGCAGGCCGGCGGCGATCCCGTTCACGGTGAGCAGCAGCAGGCGGTGGTCGGCGTCGGTCGGGTCGGTGCTGCCCGTCGTCCGGATGGACCGGAGCGCGCGGAGCTGCAGGTGCGACAGGGCGTCGACGTACGGGCTGCGCAGGCGGACGGCCCGGGCGAGGACCGGACGGTCCTCGAGCACGTCGCTGCCACCCGAGATCCGGAGCACCCAGTCGCGGGTGCGTGCCATCTCGTCGAGCACCTTCGCGGCGAGGTCGTCGCGGTCGGCGAGCTCGAGGTACCGACGGGCGATGTGCTCGTCGGTCTTGGCGAGCGACATCTCGACGTTCTTGATCATCGCGCCGAACAGCGGCCACTCGGCGGACGCGGCGCGCAGGACGTCGACGTCACCGACGGCCTCGAGCGCGGAGCCGAGCCCGTACCAGCCGGCCAGGTTGATCCGCGCCTGGGTCCAGGAGAACACCCACGGGATCGCGCGGAGGTCCTCGAGCGACTCGACCGACAGCCCGCGGCGGGCCGGGCGAGAGCCGAGCGGGAGCAGACCGATCTCCTCCATCGGGGTGACCCGCGCGAACCACGGGGCGAAGCCGTCCGCCTTGACCAGCTCGTAGAACGCCGCGCGGGACACGTCGTCCAGCTGCTGCGCGAGGTCGGCGAACCGGGTCGCCGCCGTGGCCGTGCGTGCCTCGTTCGACGGCGACGACGCGAACAGGGTGGCCGAGGCCATCTGCTCGAGGTGGCGGGCCGCGATGTCCTGGTCCCCGTACTGGGCGAAGATGACCTCGCCCTGTTCGGTGAGCTTCAGGCGACCGTCGATCGATCCCGGCGGCTGCGCGAGGACGGCTTCGTTGGCCGGTCCGCCGCCGCGGCCGAGCGAACCACCGCGGCCGTGGAACAGGGTCAGCTCGACCTCGTTGTCCCGCGCCCAGTCGGCGATGCGGGCCTGGGCGTCGTAGAGCGCCAGGTTCGCGGAGACGGGGCCGACGTCCTTCGACGAGTCCGAGTAGCCGAGCATGACCTCGAGTCGACGGCCGGTCGCAGCCAGGCGACGCTGGAACGTCTCGGTGCGGACGGCCTCGTCGAGGATGTCGACGCTGGCGTGCAGGTCGGCGAAGGTCTCGAACAGCGGGATCACGTCGAGCACCGGCGCGGCCTCGGGCGACCCGAGTGCGGCGACGGCGAGCTCGTGCACGTTGGCGAGGTCCGCCGCCGACTGGGTGAAGGACACGATGTACCGGCTGGCGGCACGGACGCCGTACCGCTCCTGCAGGTCGGCGATGGTCCGGAAGACGGCGAGGACCTCTTCGGTGGTCTCGCTCAGGGCGCCGCCGGCACGGATCTCGGCGAGGGCCGTGCGGTGCACCTGGGAGTGCTGGCGGACCTCGAGCTCCGCCAGGTGGAACCCGAAGGTCTCGACCTGCCAGATGAGGTTCTGCAGCTCGCCGTTCGCCGGTCGGATCGCGCCGGCGGCGACGAGCGACGCCTGGATCGTCCGGAGGTCGGTGAGCAGCTCGTCGGGCCCGCTGTACCCGAGCGGCGTGGCGCCCTGGCGGGTGGCGTCGATGCGCGCCGCGACGAACAGCAGGGCACGACGGTGGGTCTCGTTCGGGGCACGGACGCCGATGCGCTCCGCGATGGTCGGGTCGAGGGACTCCTGCGCCGCGACGAGCGCGGTGAGCCCGGCGTCGGCCGGGGTGTCGCTCGCGTCGAGCGTCAGGGCGCTGCCGATGCGGGTCGTGGCACGGGTGAGGCCGATCAGGATGTGCTCGGCCGCGATCTCGGCGGCCTGGCGCGTGATATCGGCGGTCACGTGCGGGTTGCCGTCGCGGTCGCCGCCGATCCAGGTGCCGAACCGCACGAACGCGGGGGCGGTCACCGGTGCGCGACCGGCGTCGTCGCCCTGCAGCCGGTCGTCGAGCAGGCGGTAGACCTGCGGGACGATCTCGAACAGGGTCTGGTCGAACACGCTCATCGCGGTTCGGACCTCGTCGAGCGGGGTCGGGCGGGTGGTGCGGAGCGGCGAGGTGCGGAGGAGGGTCGTGATCTCCTCGAGCAGCCGTCGCTCGTTCTCGGCACGTGCCGTGGCGTTCTTCGCGCGGTCGCGCTCGTCGATGAGGTCCGTGATGCGCCGCACGCCCGTGGTGACCGCACGACGGCGGGCCTCGGTCGGGTGCGCGGTCAGCACCGGGTGGAACCGCAGCGTCCGGAGTCGCTCGGCCGCCTCGGCCTCGCCGACCTCGGCCACGAGTTCCGCGTAGGTCGCCGGGAACGAGTCGCCGGCCAGCCCGCCGTCGTCACCGCGCTGTCGGAGCACCCGCACGCGGTGGTGCTCCTCCGCCAGGTTCGTGAGGTGGAAATACGTCGTGAAGGCCTGTGCGACCGCTTCGGCGCGCTCGGCCGACATCGCGGACACGAGGGTCTGCGCGCGGGCGGCGCCCTCGGCGTGGTCGCCCTCGTAGGCGTCGATCACGGCTGCGCGCAGCGACTCCACGTCACGCAGCAGCTCGTCGCCGCCGTTCTCGCGCAGCACCCGGCCGAGCAGGTTGCCGAGGTAGCGCACGTCGGCGCGCAGGTCACTGTCGACCGCGCCGCTGACGTCGTCCCGAGCGCGCTCATGGCGCGCCGATCCGTCGATCGCCGTCATGGGGTCCTTTCGGGGTCGTCCGGGAACACCGTCCCGGCTCCGAGCAGCGTATCGGCCAACGGCCGCCCGTGACGTCGACCGTCCGGACGGACCAGCCGGCCGTTCGTGCCGCGCGCGGGCACGCACGGAGGACGCCGGGATCGCGACGCGAGGCGGGAGCACCCCTGCAGTTGCGACGCGGTCCGCGATCCCGGCGGGTCTGTGGTCGGCGCGGCTCGGCTCGGCTCGGCTCAGCTCGGTTCGGCGAGCTGGGCCTGCGCGGCAGAGTGGACCTCGACGATCTGCACCCGAGCCGAACGGCGGTCGGTCAGCGGCGACGTCCACGGCACGATGACCTGTTCCTCGCCGCCGTCGTCGAGGCGGGCGAGCCAGACCCCGGCGACGGCGTCGATCTCGGTCATCGTCGCCGCCACGGCGGTCGCGGCACCGTTCGCGCGGACGATCGCCAGGTTGTCGCCGGCGTGGTCGGCGTTCATGTGTCGGAGGATCGCGCGGCGCGCCTCGTCGTCGAACGGCTCGGTCACGCGGTCACCGCCGCGTCGCCGGCACCGTCCGTCACCGGCCGCCGACGGGCGTCGAGGCCCTCGAGCAGACCGCTGTTGAGCGAGTACGCCAGTTCGACCTCGGCGATGACCCGTTCCTGCTCGTCCGCCGACCACGGTGCCGCGTCGAGCTGCGCACGGTAGGTGTCCTTGAACGCACTGGGGTCCGCGACCTGGTCGAAGATGTAGAACAGGACCCCGTTCGTGTCGAAGCCGAACTGGTCGGACAGCATCCGCCCGATCATCTGCCCACCGGACAGGTCACCGAGGTAGCGCGTGTAGTGGTGGGCGACGAAGCCGCCGGGCCATTCCGCCGCGACCTCGTTGAGCCGCCGCACGTACGCCGTCGTGGCGGGGAGCGGGCACACCAGCTCGGACCAGTCCGGTCCGATCAGGTACTCGAGGTCGGCGCGGATCGCCGGCATCCGCGTGAGCTGCGAGGTGACGAACGGCGCCGCCACGGGGTGGTCCGCCATCCGGTCGGCGGCACGCTCGAGGGCGTCGTAGACGAACGAGTACTGTCCGAGCAACGCCGCGTAGTCGGCGACGTCGCACCTCCCGCCGAGCAGGTCGTGCATGAAGCCGTTCCCGGCCGAGGATCCGTGCGAGCGCCGGGTGCGCTTGCGCAGCAGCTCGGAGAACGGGATGACGGTCGTGTCCATGAGGTAAGGCTAACCTTAGTTCGACAAACGTCAAGCAGGAGAGAGGACGCTCGTACCGATGAGCTCCAAGCCCAAACGCCCCCAGCACGTCTTCGTGGTCGACCGCACCGAGCGGCTGACGCCGCACATGGTGCGCGTCCACCTCGGCGGACCGGCCTTCGACGACTTCGTGGGCACGGCCGATCCGGACAAGCTGGCCGCCACCGACAAGTACGTCAAGCTCCTGCTCGCCAAGCCGTCGCTCGGCCTCGAGCCGCCGTACGACCTCGAGGCGCTCCGCGACACCCTGCCGAAGCAGGACCGGCCGGCCCGCCGTACCTACACGGTGCGGGCCGTCGACCACACCGCGAGGACGATCGCGGTCGACTTCGTCGTGCACGGCGACGAAGGACTCGCCGGGCCCTGGGCCGCAGCGGCGCAGCCCGGCGACAAGCTCGCCCTGTCCGGTCCCGGCGGTGGCTACGCGCCCGTGGACGACCCGGACGTGACGCACGTCCTGCTCGGCGACGACAGCGCCCTTCCGGCCGTCGGCGCCGCGCTGGAGTCCATGGCCGACACGGCCACGGGCGTCGCCCTGGTCGAGGTCGCCGGCCCGGCCGACGAGCAGCAGATCGCGCACCCGGCCGGGGTCGACCTGCGGTGGCTGCACCGCGACGCCACCGGCGCCCAGCCGGGCACGCTCCTGCTGGACGCGGCCCGGGCGCTGCCCCGCGCCTCCCGGCCGGTCCAGGTCTTCGCGCACGGCGAGCGGACCGCGATGAAGGCGATCCGTCGGCTGCTGCAGGACGACTGGGGGCTCGAGAAGCGCGAGATGTCGCTGTCCGCATACTGGGCGCTCGGGCGCGGCGAGGACCAGTTCCAGGAGGAGAAGCGCGAGCCGGTCGGCGTGATCTTCACCGACTGACGGCCAGGCGCGTGCGCGCGGTCTTTCCCAGAGCGGATGCGATGGGAAGCGGAAACGGGCGTACCTGGTCGTTCCAACCGACCAGGTACGCCCGTTTCCGGCAGGTACGCACCGGTTCCCGCAGGTACGCCTGGTTTCGGCAGGTACGCCTGGTTCTTCCCAGAGCGGATGCGATGGGAAGCGGAAACGGGCGTACCTGGTCGTTCCAACGGACCAGGTACGCCCGGTTCCGGCAGGTACGCACGGTTCCGGGAGGCGCGGGGGACGTCGGTGGGTCCGGCTAGCGTTCCGGACATGGTCACCTCGTCGTGCTGCGTGCCGGGTTGCGCAGGCACCGCTGCGGACGCGCTCGCGGGCGTGCCCCTGTGCGCCACGCACGTCACGCTGGTGACCGAGTTCGCGGCCGAGCACGTCGGCGTCGAGGACGCGCTCCCGGGGCCCTGCGCGGTCTGCGGGTCGCGCATCGGCGTGCGGTTCCCGTCCGGCTTCGTCTGCACGCGGTGCGAGTGGCGGTGGGGCGACGTGCCCGACGGCGACCTCGCTCCCCCGCGGGTCGACGTCGTGTACTACCTGCGGATGCGCGACGACTTCGGCGACCGGGTGAAGATCGGCACGACGACGAACCCGCGCCAGCGGCTGGCAGCGATCCCGCACCAGGACCTGCTGGCGTTCGAGCGGGGCGACCGGTCGCTCGAACGCCGCCGGCACACGCAGTTCGCCGCCACGCGGTACCCCGGCACCGAGTGGTTCCGGGCGACACCGGAGCTGCTCGCGCACGTCGATGCCGTCGCCGCCGGCGTGGAGGACCCGTGGGACCTGCACGCCCGGTGGACGAGCGAGGCACTCGCGCTGCGCGGCTGACCGGAGCGGGCCGTGGCACGATCGCGCCGTCGGCCCGCTCGCGCAGGTCAGGCGGCCCGCTCGCGCAGGTCAGGCGGCCCGGAGCATCCGGTCGGCGGTGCGGAGCGACAGCGCCATGATCGTCAGCGCCGGGTTCGCGATGACGGCGCTCGGGAACACCGAGTTGTCCGCGATCCACAGGTTCGGGACGTCCCACGAGCGGCCGTCGGGGTCGACGACCGAGGTCTCGCGGTCCGCGCCCATGCGGGCCGTGCCGATGGTGTGCGCGGTGCGCTCGAGGACCCGGACGTCCTTGCCGCCGGCGGCCTCGACGATGGTGGTCATGGTGCGGACGGCGTGACGGCGGATCGCGTCCTCGTTGGACCCGGGCGTGAACGACACCCGTGCGCGCGGGACACCGTGCTCGTCGACCTCGTCCGCGAGCACCAGGCGATTGTCGTCGTACGGCAGGCACTCGGCGTTGATGCCGACGCCCGCCGAGTACGGGTAGTCCTGCAGCGCGCGCACCAGTTCGGCGCCGCGCAGGCCGCCGCCCCGGACGAGCGTGTTGGCGAAGGTCTGCGGCTGCACCCCGAGGCTCTGGATCAGGTACCCGCCGGCGAAGTCCGCGTCGGCGGGCCGGACGAAGTCCTCGGTGATGATCGACGAGGGGTAGCCGCGGTAGGAGCGCATCGACTGGTCGAAGCGGGCCCAGACCTGGGTGGCGCCGTGCGCGGTGAAGTTCCGGCCGACCTGGTCGCTGCCGTTCGCGATCCCGGTGTGGAGCAGCAGGCGCGGGGTCTCGACGCCGCCGGCGGCGAGCACGAGCGACCGGCAGCGCTGCCGGTGCTCGCGGCCGTCGTGGGTGTACAGCACGGCGCTGACCTCGCCCGCGGCGTCGAGCTCGATGCCGTGCACGAACGAGTCCGGCCGGATCTCGGCGCCGAAGGCCACGGCGGCTGGCAGGTACGTCGTGTCCATCGAGACCTTGGCGCCGTTGCGGCAGCCCTGGTGGCACGAGCCGCAGGACACGCAGGCGTGGCGCAGACCGTGGTGCTCCTGGTGGCGGTCCTCGGTGGTCAGGCCGACGGGGGCGTCGGTCGCGGTGATGCCGGCGGCCGCTGCCCCGCGCATCATCATGTCCGACGAGGCGTTGCGCGCCGGCGGACGCATCCGGTAGCGACGCGACGGGTCCCACGGGTAGTGCTCGGGACCGGCCACCCCGACGTCGTGCTCGACCTGCTCGATCCAGCCGGTGAGCTCGGCGTGGCTGATCGGCCAGTCCTGGCCCTGGCCGCTCTCGGAGCGCAGGCGCAGGTCGTGCTCGCTCGGGCGCGGTGTGAACGCACCCCAGTGCAGCGTCGAGCCGCCCACGCCGGTCCCGCTGTTGTTCGGGCCGAAGGCGGTCGGTGCTCCGCCGCCGCTCAGCCGCTCGTCCATCCAGTTGATGTCGCCGGGTGCGGCGACCTCGTCGGGCACGTGGTCGCCCGGCTCGGTGTTGCGACCGGCCTCGAGGGCGACGACCCGCAGGCCGCGACGGGCCAGGGAGGCCAGCAGGGGGGCTCCGCCGGCGCCGGTCCCGACGACCACCACGTCGACGACGTCATCCGTGCCGTAGGTGCGCTGTCCGTCGAGTCTCATCGTGCTGCTTCCGTCGTCGTGGTGTCGTCGTGGGTGTCGTCGCGGCGGTGGGGTGCCGGTGGCTCCCAGGCCTCGCGCTGGTCGGCGGCGAGCAGCTGGAACCCCTGCTTGCGCACGCCGTCGCCGCCGTTCGCGAAGCCGTCGAAGTCGATCGCCGCCATCGTCGCGGGGTGGGCCAGCCAGTGCTTCACGAGGTCGACGCTGGCGTCCTCGAACCAGGCGCGCAGCTGCTCGGCGTCGAGCACGCCGTCGGCACGGTACCGACCGGCGGAGACGTCCTGCAGCGTGCGGTCGAGCACGCCGTCCTGCGCGGGCCCGGCGAGCACGTCGAGCGCCGCCCGGTACGCCTCGACGTCGGCCGGCATGCCGTCGACGCGCCACCCGTCACCGAGCCCCGCGGCGAGCTGGTCGTCGACGCGCAGGGCGAGGTCGACCTGACCGTCGCCGGGCTGTGGGACGACGATCCGGGCGATGGCGCGGAGGGTCTGCAGCTGGAGCGCCGTGAGCGCGCGCGGCGCGGCGGTCGGGTCGTCGGGCAGCGCGCGTGCCGCCAACAGGGAGCGCATGCGGGCGCTGACCCGCGGCGAGGCGATGACCCGTGCCTGCTCGACGGGCACGACGGGAGCCCCGGTGAAGCGGCGGGTCCAGAAGTCGCGGATGCGGTCGGCCACGGCCTCGGGCTGTTCCCACGGCAGCAGGTGTGCAGCGCCCTCGACGACGTGGAGCTCCGAGTCCGGCCAGTGCGGGAGCGTGAGGCGACGCTGCGCCTCGGCGTCGAGGTCGCCGTCCTCGGCACCGGCGAGCACGAGCGCCGGCACGGGGTTCGGCGCCGCGTCCGACCAGTCCTCGCGGCTGCCGCGCGTGAGCCACGCCGTCCACGCGCCGGGATCGGTGCGCTGGACGTCCTGCACGGCGGTCGTGTGCCGCTCGGGCGCCAGGGTGGACGCGGTGTTCGCGTCGACGAACTCGGCGGCGTGGGTCGCGCCGATCGGGCCGTCGGCCGCCCAGGACAGCATCGCGGCGCGGCGCTCGTCGTCCATCGGTTCCGGCGCCAGCGGGGAGGCCGCCAGCAGCACGACGGCGCGCAGGCCGAACAGGCCGTTCGCGCCCGACATGGTGCGGTCGGCGACGACCGTGGCCACCTTGCCGCCCATGGAGTGCCCGATGAGCACCCACTCGCTCGCGCCGCTCGCACCGATCGCGCGCTCCACGAGCACGGCCATCTCCTCGACGGTGGTGCCGGACGACGCAGGGCTGCGGCCGAAGCCGGGCAGGTCGATGCCGATGAGTTCGAGGTCGTCACGGATCAGGGCGCGGCGGAGCAGGGCGAACTCCTCGGAGCTCGCCCCCAACGCGTGGAGGCAGAACGCAGGGGTCACCCCTCTTGCCTACCGGTCGCTCCGCGGCGGACCCAGGCGGCGTGTACCCCGTCGGCCGATCCTGTCCCCCGATCGGTCATCGTGAATACGCGTCGACGAAGAGGTCGCCACGGATCTGCCGCAGGGTGTCGGCGAGCCGATCGACCGTCCGGCCGGAGATGCCGGACACCTGCAGGTCGTACGGGCCGAGCGCGGGCAGTCGCCCGGTGCGGATGCGCACGACCTCCCAGCCCACGGCGCGGACCGCGCGGTCCTTCTTGCGGTCGGTCTCCTGTCGCGGCCCGACGTGTTCGAGGCCGTGCCGACCGGTCGAGTCGTACTCGATCGCCACGCGGAGCTCCGGCAGGATGATGTCCGGCCAGACCTCGACGTGGTCGAAGAACGGCCGGTCGAGGCGGATCGCCGAGTGGTCGTAGGTGAACGCGAACCGGTCGGACAGCGCGGCACGCAGCTCGGCTTCGACCGCGGACGCCGTCGCCGGTGCGCAGACGCTCGCGAACGACTCACCCGACGGCAGCCGCGGGGTCTTCGGGCAGATCGTGCGGGGCACCGGCTGGTTCGCGCGTCGCGGTACCCCCGGCACCGGTCGACGCGCACGGGTGCGGCTCGAGGCCACGGCGCCCGCCGGGGTGCCGCGGGAGGGCGCCGCCGGCAGGGTCTGGCGTCCGGTGGCACGGACCACCCGCTGCGGGACCGGCACCTGCGACGGCCAGTCGGACGGCAGGACCGGCCAGCGCTGCGGCTGCGCCTGCACCGCGCACTCCGGGCACCACACCGAGCGCCGGCGTTCACGACCGGGTCGGGACCGCTGCTCGGCGGGGGTGGCGACGAAGACGTGGCCGACGTCGCACTCCCAGGTCAGCAGGACCTCGGCCGCCGGCGGGACCTGGGTCAGGACGACACCGTGGTTCCAGTCGGGGTGGTACTGGCGGATGAGCACCGGGTACGGCGCCCAGTCGGCGCGGAACTGCCCGACGGCGTACGGCACCGCCTCGCCGCGCGACCACTGTCGGCGGCGCCACCACGCGTCGACGGGTTCGGCCACGTCCACACGCTAGGCACCGCCACCGACACTGCCGTCGACACCGCGGGACGGCGACGGGTGCTCAGCGTACGAGGGCCTGCTTCGCGTACGCCACGAGCGCGTTCGCGTGGCCGTGCCCGAGCCCGTGCTCGGTCTTCAGCCAGGTGACGACCTGCATGTGCGGGTGGTCGTCGAGCTGCTCGGCGACCAGGTCGAGCCACTCCTGGACGGGGCGGCCGTACGTCGTCTCGATGCTCGGGAAGTACGACGCCGGGCCCTTCGGCTTGCTGCCGTCCGCCGGGGGCACGGGAGCGGTCACGCGGTGCGCTGTCATGGCAGAACCGTACTGCGCACACGGCGTCACGGAACGTCATGCGCGACGCGACTGTGACGCCGCGTTCCGCCCCGTAGCGGTGTGTTGCACCGTGCGTTGTCCAGGCACCGCGACCCTTCTACGGTCGCGACATGACCGACACCAGAACGGGACCGCCCCGGGACGCGACCAGCGCCGTCGCCGGGACCGATGCGGTCGACGCGACCAGCGTCGACGACGCGGCCGGATCGCGGGGCGCACCACGGGCCTCCCGGACGACGGACGCGACCGTCGACGCGGCCGGACGCGCCGCGCTCGACCGACCCGTCGTCCCGTTGCGGCACCCGCTGCGCTGGATCGCCGCAGCCGTCGTGCTGGTGGTGCTCCTGAACTTCGTCGAGACCCTGTTCACGAACGAGTCGTGGGGCTGGCCAGCCGTCGGGAAGTGGCTGTTCAGCCCGGCGATCCTGACCGGCCTGCAGCTCACGCTCGTGGCGACGGCCCTCAGCGCGGTCATCAGCTTCACCGGCGGCATCGTCGTCGCGATCGCCCGGCTCTCACGCAACCCGGTGCTGTCCGGGCTGGCGTGGGGGTACGTCTGGCTGTTCCGCTCCGTGCCGCTCATCCTGGTGCTCGTCTTCCTGTACAACCTCGGGTCGCTGTACCCGACCATCGGCATCGGGATCCCCTTCGGGCCGCAGGTCGAGGTCACCACGGCCAACGTCCTCGGCGACCTGGCGATCGGCGTGATCGGGCTGAGCCTCAGCGAGATCGCCTACGCGTCCGAGATCGTCCGTGCCGGGGTGCTCGCCGTCGACCACGGCCAGCACGAAGCCGCGCAGGCGCTGGGGCTCCCCCGCCGTCGCCAGTTCGTGCGGGTGATCCTGCCGCAAGCACTGCGGTCGATCGTGCCGGCGTTCGTGAACCAGGTCGTCGGGCTGCTCAAGGCGTCGTCGCTGCTGTTCTACGTGTCGCTGCTCGACCTGTTCGGCGTCGTCCAGAACCTGTCCAGCACATACCCGACCGACATCATCCCGCTGCTCGTCGTCGCGACGCTCTGGTACCTCGCGCTCACCAGCGCGGTGTCGGTCGTGCAGTACTACGTCGAGCGGTGGACCGCTCGCGGGTCGGTGCGGGCGTTGCCGCCCACGCCGTTCCAGCGGGTGCGGGCCGCGGTGCGTCGCGGTTCCGGACGCGGGCCGGGTCGACCTGGAGGCCCGGATCGCGCCCGGCAGGCCGCCTCCGCCGCGGCCGTGGTCGCGTCCGGCCCCGGTTCCACCATCGACGACAGGACCATCTGATGAGCGCGGCGATCAGCATCCACGGAGCCGTCAAGGCGTTCGGCGACACGGTCGTCGTCGACGGCGTCGACCTGTCGTTGCCGTCCGGGAGCGTCACCGTGGTCCTGGGTCCCTCGGGCTCCGGCAAGTCCACGCTGCTGCGCGCGATCAACCACCTCGAACCACTCGACCGCGGGGTCGTCACGGTCGGCGGCGAGACCATCGGCGTCCGGCTCCGGACCGGGCGCGACGGCATCCCCCGGTACAAGGAGCTGCCCGAGCGCCTGATCCTGCGGCAGCGGTCGCGGATCGGGTTCGTGTTCCAGCACTTCAACCTGTTCCCGCACCTGACCGCGCTCGAGAACGTGGCCGAGGGGCCCATCGCCGCCGGGGTCCCCCGTGCCGTGGCGCGCGACCGCGCAGCGGCTCTGCTCGAGCGCGTCGGACTCGGCGACCGTGGCGACACCCGGCCGCGACAGCTCTCCGGCGGGCAGCAGCAGCGCGTGGCCATCGCGCGGGCGCTGGCGCTCGAGCCGTCGGTCGTCCTGCTCGACGAACCGACCTCGGCGCTCGACCCGGAGCTCGTCGGCGAGGTGCTCGGGGTCATCCGGGGGTTGGCGGACACGGGCACCACGCTCGTCATCGTCACCCACGAGATCGCCTTCGCCCGCGAGGTCGCCGACCACGTCGTGTTCCTCGACCACGGCCGCGTCGTCGAGCAGGGCTCCCCCGCCCAGGTGCTCGACGATCCGCAGCACGCTCGCACGCGGGACTTCCTGTCCCGCGTCCGCTGACGCGGTCCCCTCGACGTTCCTTCTTCCCCTTCCACCCGATCCCAGGAGAACCATGTCCATCACCACCCCTTCCCGCTGGCGGACCCGCGCCGGCGCCCTCGTCCTCGCCACCGGAGTCGTCGTCGCCCTCGCCGGGTGCGCCACGTCGGCGACGGCCGGCTCCGGCTCTGGCTCTGGCTCCGGCGCGTCCGACGGCACGGTCACGATCGGCGCCGCGTCGAACGGTGCCGCCACCGAGACGAAGGTCACCGTCGACGCGGACGAGAAGCTCCACGACGAACTCCCCGCGTCGATCAAGAAGTCCGGCAAGCTCGTCGTCGGCATCGGTGCGCTGCCGGCCGGGTTCCCGCCGCTCGCGTTCACCGGCGACGACCAGAAGACGCTGACCGGCTCCGAGCCCGACCTCGGCCGGCTCGTCGCCGCGAAGCTCGGCCTCGAGGTCCAGGTCGAGAACGCCACGTGGGACAACCTGTTCGTCGGGATCGACGGCGGCAAGTACGACGCCGGGTTCTCGAACATCACGGTGACCGAGCAGCGCAAGGAGAAGTACGACTTCGCCTCGTACCGCCAGGACAACCTCGCGCTGCAGGTGCCGGAGGACTCCTCGTTGACGTTCGACGGCGACCCGTCCGTGCTCGCCGGCAAGACCGTCGCGGTGAGCTCGGGCACCAACCAGGAGCTCATCCTGCTCGGCTGGAAGGCCGACCTCGCGAAGCAGGGCAAGACGATCACGATCAAGTACTACCCGGACGGCAACGCCGTGAAGCTGGCACTCGACTCCGGCAAGATCGACGCGTACTTCGGGCCGAACCCGACGGTCGCGTACCAGAACACGTTGAGCGCGGACGGCGCGAACCCGACGAAGACCGCGGGCACGTTCTCCGGAGCGGGCGGCGACCTGCAGGGGCTCATCGCGGCGACGACGAAGAAGGACAGCGGGCTCGCCGAGCCCATCGCGGACGCCATCGACGAGCTGATCGACGACGGCACGTACGCGAAGTGGCTGGGGTCGTACAACCTGTCGAACGAGGCCGTGGAGCACTCCGAGGTCAACCCCGAGGGGCTGCCGCTCGACGCGAGCTGAGGGCCGGGCTCGGGCTCGCGCTCGGGTCCGTCCGACTCGGAACGACTCCCTCGATGTCGCACGACGTCGAGGGAGTCGTTCTGTGCGTGCGCGGGCGGTCGGCGCCGACGCGGAACGACATCGTCGACGTCGGACGACGACCACGGTGTCGCTCGTTGCGCGTGCATCGTCCGACACTGCACGAGGTGATCGACGCCTCGACCGTCGGAACATGCGCGCGCATCGGCCGCACGGGCCGCACGCCGAACGACATCGTCGACGTCGCACGACGACCACGGTGTCGCTCGTTGCACGCGCCGACACTTGCACGCGCGCACGAACGACGAGCCCGATGTCGTGCGACATCGAGCTCGTCGTTCCGGGTCGACACGGACCAGGCCGGTCAGCGCACCAGTGCGGTCAGCGCACCCCGGCACCCACGCCAGCCCCCGCACGCGCAGCACCAGTACCAGCGCCAGCACCGGCACCACCACCAGCACCCCGCGCGGCCCACTCCGCCGCGAGCAGCTCGTACGAGCGCACCCGGGCGTCGTGGTCGTGCGTGATCGTCGTCACGAGGAACTCGTCCGCGCCGGTCGCCCGCTGCAGCACCTCGAGGCGGTCGGCGACGGCCGTGGCATCGCCGACGAACCGGGTGGCGAGCCGATCGGCGACCGACGCCGCCTCCGCCGCAGCGAGCGGCGCAGCCCGTGCCGCGGACGGCGTCGGGTACTCGATCGCCCCGACGCCGGAGCGGATCGAGTGCACCCACTCCGCGTACCCGAGCGACAGCTCCGCGGCCTCGGCCTCCGTGCGCCCGACGACGACGTCCGCCGACACGATGACGCGCGGTGCCTCGAGCACCCCCGGGCGGAACGCGTCGCGGTAGGCCTGCACCGACGCCAGGACCGTGCCGGGTGACGTGTGGTAGTTCGCGCCGTACGGCAGTCCGAGTGCTCCGGCGACCCGGGCGCTCTCGCCACCGGTCGACCCGTGGATCCAGAGCTCGACGGCGGCTCCGGTGGCGGGCGGCGCCTCGACGACGGCGCCGTCCCGCGACCAGGTGCCGGCGAACAGCGCACGGACGAGGTCCAGCTCGCCCTCGAACCGGTCGACGTCGCCGGGCACCCGCCCGAGCAGCTCCGCCTGCAGGGCGAACCGGCTGCCCGGTGCGATGCGGAAGTCGAAGGGTGCGGGGACGAGCAGTCCGTCGACGACCTCGTCCGACCGGGGCGCGAGCGACGGCGGCTTCGGGGTACCGGGAGCCGGCGCCCCGGAGCGGCCGAGCCCGAGGTCGATCCGCGGCCCGTACAGCGCAGCGAGGGTGCCGAAGGTCTCGGCGATCTGCAGCCCGCGGACGTTGCCGACGAGCGTCGCCGCACTGCCGACTCGGATCGTGGACGTGGCGGCGGCGACCGCACCGATCACGATGGTCGGCGCGCTGCCGGCCACCCCGGGGTTGAGGTGGTGCTCGGCGAGCCAGTAGCGGGCGTACCCGGCGCGTTCCGCGGCGACGGCCAGGTCGACCGTGCGGTGCAGCGCCGTGGCGGCGGACGACCCGGCGGTGACCGGCACCAGGTCGAGCACCGAGAGCGGCGCCCGTCCAGCGGCGCTCACGACGCGTCCTTCCACGCGCCGGTCAGCTGGTCGAGCCGGGTGTCGGCCCCGAACACGATGCCGTGCACGTCCGTCGCGGGCGCGATGATGCTGGTGAGTTCGTGCACCGGGACGAAATCGACCTGGGACGCGATGCGCTGCTGGATCTCCCCGAAGGTGGCCGACCGGTCGGACGCCGACGACTGGGACAGTTCCTTCGTGAACAGCGCGTCGAGCGTCGTGTCCGACGCACCGATCGACTGGGCGCCCGAACTGGAGAACTTCGACCGCAGGACGTCGCCGTCGGCGCGCGAGCTGTTGTCCCACGACAGGTCCCAGTCGCCGCTCGTCAGGTTGGCGAGGTACTGCGGCACGGTCCCGCTCTCGAGGGTGACGCCGACGCCGACCTTCCCGAGCTCCTGCTGGATCAGCTCGAGGGACGTCTGGTTCGGTCCGAAGTTCGTGATCCAGACGAGCTTGAGCTGCAGCTTCGTCCCGTCCTTCGAGCGGATGCCGTCGGAGCCCTTCTTCCACCCGGCGTCGTCCAGGGCGGCCGCCGCGGCCTTCGGGTCGTACGCGGCCGAACCCGACGACGTGTCCGAACCCGACGACGTGGCCGAACCCGACGACGTGTCCGCGTACCCGGGTGTCGTCGACCCGAGGACCGAGTCCGCGACCTTGAACAGGTCGTTCAGTGCGGTGTCGCGGACCGCCTTCGGGTCGACGGCCTGGGCGATCGCCTTCCGGACGACCAGGTCGGACACGATCGGCCGCTTCTGGTTGAACGTCAGGCCGAACACCTGGCCCGGGTTGGCGCGGGTGACGAGGTCGTACTGCGCCTGCAGGGTGTCGACGTCGCTCGGCTGCACGCTGCTGATCGCGTCGAGCTGGCCGGACTGCAGGCTGCCGGTGCGGACGCTGGCTTCGGGGACGACCTGGAACGTCACCTCGGACAGGTGCGCCGCCCCGGCGTTCGACCGCGCGGCGGGGCCCCAGTCGTAGTCCTTGCGCTTCGTGAGGACGGTGGAGGTGTTCTTCGTGTACGACTGCAGCGTGAACGGCCCGGTGCCGATCACGGCCTTCCCGTCGGCACGGTCGTCGAACGGGGTCTCGGTGGTCTTCGGGGCGACGATGCCGAGGGCGACCGACGCCGTGGCGTTCGGGAACGCGGCGTTCGGCGTCGAGAAGTCGACCTCGACCGTGTCGTCGTCGACGACCTTCGTCCCCGTGTAGCCGGAGAAGTACGCGGCGGCCGTGCTCGATGCGCCGGCCGAGGCGATGTCGTCGAAGGTGTCCTTGACGGCCGTCGCGTCGAACGCGGTGCCGTCCGAGAACGTGACACCGGAGCGCAGGTCGAACGTGAACGCGGTGGCGTCGTCGTTCGCCGAGTACTTCGTCGCCAACCACGGCT
The DNA here is from genome assembly GCF_003755065.1 of Curtobacterium sp. JUb34. Lineage (NCBI taxonomy): Bacteria > Bacillati > Actinomycetota > Actinomycetes > Micrococcales > Microbacteriaceae > Curtobacterium > Curtobacterium sp. JUb34. The sequence continues at coordinate 672,320 of NZ_RJVH01000002.1, forward strand.
TGAGCGAGCCGTCGGACGGGTCCTGCCAGAGCAGCGAGTCGACGAGCTGCCGCGTGATCGCGAGCGTGTCGTTGCCCGCGCCGGTGCCCGTCGGGTTGAGCGTGATCGGGTCGTTCGCGATGGCGTAGGTGAGCGAGCCGCCGTCGACGGGCTTCGACGACGAGGACGTCGACGCGGTACCGCCCGACGAGCAGCCCGCCATGACCAGTGCCGCCGCGGTGCCGGCCGCGATCGCGGCCACCAGACGGAACGGGGTGCGGTGGGTGGTCATGAGACTCCTTCGGTGGTGGGGACGCGCCGGGAGCGTCCCGGGATCGCGTCGAGCAGTGCGCGCGTGTACTCGTGCTGCGGGTCGTGCAGCACCTGCGCCACATCGCCGTGCTCCACGACACGGCCGCCCCGCAGGACGGACACCTCGTGCGCGATGCGACGGACGACGGCGAGGTCGTGCGAGATGAACAGGTAGGAGACGCCGAGCGTCGACTGCAGCTCCGCGAGCAGGTCGAGGATCTGCGCCTGGACGGACACGTCGAGTGCGGAGACCGGTTCGTCGAGGACGATGAACGACGGATCGAGTGCGAGCGCGCGGGCGATCGCCACACGCTGCCGCTGTCCGCCGGACAGCTCCGCCGGTCGACGACCGAGCACGGACGACGGCAGCGCGACGAGGTCGAGCAGCTCCGCCGCCCGTGCCGCGCGGGACCGCCGGGTGCCGATGCCGAAGGCCGCGAGCGGGTCCGCGATCACCGCCCCCACCGACAGCCGCGGGTGCAGCGCCGCGTACGGGTTCTGCTGCACGATCTGCGCCTGCCGCCGGTACGCCCGCAGCGCCGCACCGCGGGCTCCGCCCACGTCGGCGCCGTCGAACCGCACACGGCCGGCGTCCGGGCGTTCGAGTCCGAGCACGAGGCGCGCGGTGGTCGACTTGCCCGAACCGGACTCCCCCACCAGCGCCAGGGTGCGGCCCCGCGGGACGGTCACGTCCACCCCGTCGACGGCGGTCACGCGGTCGAAGGACTTCCGCAGTCCGGTCGCGACGACGAGTGGGTCGGGGCGTCCGGACGGGAGGCCCGTGGTGTGTCCCACGGACACGGTCACGTCGTCGAGACTGGGCGCCGCTGCGATCAGTGCGCGCGTGTACGCCTCACGGGGTGCGCCGAGCACCTCGGCCGGGGTGCCCTGCTCGACGACCCGCCCCTCGGACATCACGACGATGCGGTCGGCCCGGTCGGCGGCGACCCCGAGGTCGTGCGTGATGAACAGCACGCTCGTGCCCCGTTCGGCGACGAGCCGGTCCAGGTGGTCGAGGATCGTCCGCTGGACCGTGACGTCGAGCGCGCTCGTCGGTTCGTCCGCGACGAGCAGCTCCGGGTCGCCGATCAGCGCGATCGCGATGAGCACCCGCTGCCGCATGCCGCCGGACAGCTCGTGCGGGTACTGCCGCGCGCGGAGTTCGGGTCGGTCGATGCCGGCACGGCGGAGCTCCTCGACGGCGCGTTCCCGAGCCTCGGCACCGGTGGCGAGCCCGTGGATCCGGAGCACCTCGGCGACCTGGGTGCCGATCCGCGTCACGGGGTTGAGCGACACCGTCGGGTCCTGCGGCACGAAGCCGATCCGGATGCCGCGCACGGACCGCACCTGGCGGTCGGTCGCGGTGACCAGGTCGAGGTCCCCGGATCCGTCGGCCGCCCCGGAGAGCCGCACCGTCCCCACTGGCTCGGCCGTGCCGTCGCTCCGCAAGCTCCGCGACGCCCCGGAACCGGCCAGCGTGGCCCCACCTCCCGTCAGGTCCGCCGCTGCGGGCAGGAGCCGGAGGACCGCGTGCGCCGTCGTCGACTTGCCCGAACCGGACTCGCCGACGATGGCGACGCGCTCGCCGCGGCCGACCTCGAGCGAGACGCCGTGGAGCGCGGTGCGCGCACTGCTGCCGCGACCGTAGGTGACGGTCAGGTCCTGGATGCTGAGCAGGCTCATCGGACGGCCCTCCGCTCGGTGTCGAGTGCGCGGGCGACGCGGTTGCCGGCGAGCACCGTGACGGCGATCACGAGGCCGGGGATGGTCGTGAGCCACCACGAGGACGCGATGAAGTCGCGCCCGGTGGCGACGAGGGAACCCCACTCGGGCTGCGGTGGCTGCGCGCCGTACCCGAGGAAGCTCAGGCTGGAGACGGCGAGGATCGCGGTGCCGAACTCGAGGGCGGCGAGCACCAGGACGGGCCCGGCCGCGTTCGGCAGCACGTGCACGAGCAGCACGCGCCACCAGCGGTTGCCGTTCGCGCTCGCCGCCTCGACGTACGGCGCGGTGCGGACCCGGACGACCTCGGAGCGCATGATGCGGGCGATCGTGGCGATGCTCGCGACGCCGACCGCCACCGCGACGTTCACGGTGCCGAAGCCGAGCACGGTGACGATCGTCAGCGAGAGCAGCAGGCTCGGGATCGCGAGCAGGACGTCGGCGACGCGCATGAGCACGGCGTCGACGACCCCGCCGACGAAACCGGCGACGAGCCCGACGGGCGAGCCGCCGACCAGGCCGATGACGATCGCGAGGACCGCGGCCTGCAGTGTGAGCGCGGTGCCGTGCACGACGCGGGCGTACAGGTCACGGCCGAGCTGGTCGGTGCCGAACCAGTGCGCGGCGTCGGGAGCGGTGAGCTTGGCGGCCGGGTCGGCGGCGAGCGGGTCGTGGTGGGTGAGTGCTCCGGGCAGGAGCGCGGCGAGCACGACGAGGGCGAGCCAGACGAGCGCGACGGTGAGCGTCGGGCGGGCGACGAGCGCACGGAGCGCTGTCGTGGTGCCGCCGGGGAGGCGGTCAGTGGCGAGCGACGCGGGGCGCCCGATGGCGAGCTGCGTGGTCTCGGTCATGCGGGGACCGCCTTCGGTTCGGTGGCGCTGGACGGGGTGGCGTCGGGCGTCGCGCCCGGTGTCGCGCCGTCCTGGTCGCGGAGCTTCCGACGGCTGCCGGCGACCACGACGCGCGGGTCGAGCAGCGGGTACACGAGGTCGACGACCAGGTTCACGACGACGAAGATCGCGGCGGCGAGCAGCACGATGCCCTGCACGACGGGGATGTCCTGCTGCTGCACGGCGGTCGCGGTGACCCGACCGAGGCCTGGGCGGGAGAACACCGTCTCGGTGACGACGGTGCCGGAGAACAACTGCCCGACGATGAGTCCCGTCACGGTGAGTGCGGGCAGCGCGGCGTTCTTGAGCGCGTGCCGGAGCTGGACCCGCCAGCGTCCGGCGCCCTTGGCGTACGCGGTGTCCACGTAGGGCTCACGGAGGGTCTGGACGAGGGACTTCGACAGCAGCTGGGCGATCGTGGCACCGGTCGGCAGCGCCAGGGTGATCGCCGGCAGGACGACCGACGCCGGGCCCTCGGCACCGAACGCCGGGAACACGTGCAGCCCGAACGAGAACCACTGCACCAGCAGCAGCGCGAACCAGAACCCGGGGACGGCGACGCCGATCGGGGGCAGCTGGAGCAGGAACTGGCCGAGGGCCCGGTTCCGGGTCCACGTCGCCAGGACCGCGATCCCGCCGCCGAACACGATCGCGAGCACGAGGCCGGCGACCGCGATCTGGGCGGTCGGCGCGATCGCTTCGCCGATGACGTCGGCGACCGGTCGACCGACGCCGATCGAGCGGCCGAGGTCGCCGGTGAGCAGGGCGCCGAGGTGTTGGACGTACTGCACGAGCACCGGCTGGTCGAGGCCGTACTGGTGCCGGAGCGCGTCGAGCTGCGCCGCCGTGACGTCGGTGGCGTCCGGACCGACCATGATCCGGGCCGGGTCGCTCGGCAGCACGTAGAGGACGAAGAACGAGATCGTCCACGCCGCCCAGAGCACGAGCACGGCCTGGCCGATGCGGGAGAGCAGGTAGCGGGTCATGCGGCGACCACCCCCTGCGGCGTCGACCGAGCCGTCCGCGCCGCCCACCCGAGCGCCGGTGCGACCTTCGCCACGACGTCCGAGACGATCTGCTCGTACTCGTCACCGGCGAACTCGTAGGGCAGCTCGATCCGGAACTCGTCGACCTCGGCGAGCGTGGCGTCGTGCACGAGCTGCTCGACGATCTGCTCGGCGGGCCCCACCAGGTCGGCGGAGAACAGGGTCCGGCGCGGTCCCTGGGGCGCGGTCTGCCGTGCGAGACGGGACTCGGACCAGGTGCGGTACCGCTCGCGCGAGACCCGATCGGCCGAGTCGGTCGGGACGACGCACCGGCCCCAGGCCACGCGGGGCGTGCGACCGGTCGGCAGCGCGGCACGGTACGCCACGAGCTGGTTCCGCTGGGCGGTGCCGTAGTCGTCGGTGCCCTCGCCCGAGGTGAGGTTGCCGAGCAGCAGGTTGAGCCCGGAACTGCCGGCGAAGGAGGCCGACCGGAGCGACCCGCCGCCGTACCAGACCCGGTCGACCAGACCCGGCGCGTACGGCTGCAACCGGGGGCGCTGGACGTTCCCGGGGCTCTGGATGACGATGTCGTCCGCGCCGAGGAACGCGCCGCGCAGGTTCTCCACGAACCGGGACACCCGCCCGTACCCGCGGTCGAAGGCGCGCCAGTCACCGTCGAACACCAGGTCGCCGAGGATCTCGGCGTGCGGCGAGCCGGTGGACAGCCCGACCTGCAGCCGCCCGTGCGCCAGGACGTCGGCGAGCGAGAAGTCCTCGGCCAGGCGGAAGGGACTCTCCCACCCGATCGGCACGACGGCCACGCCGAGCTCGATGGACGTGGTGCGCTGCGACGCCGCCGCCAGGAAGACCGCGGCCGAGCCGATGCCGTGCTCGAGGTGCCGGTGCCGGACCCAGGCGCCGTCGACGCCGAGCCGCTCGGCCGTGGCGAAGAGGTCGAGGGTGGCCTCGAGACCGTCGACGGGGGCGTCGTCCTCGAAGTTGCCGGGGACGAGGATCGCGAGGCTGGAGATCGTCACGCGAGCACCCCGGCGGACGCTGCCGCACGCGCCGGACCCGCCGCAGCGGCCGTGCGTGCGGCGGCCGATCGGTCGCGGATCGTGCCGGGCAGGTCGAGCGTCTGCCGGAGGGTCGCACCCTCGTCGTAGGACTGCCGGTAGACGCCGCGCTCCTGCAGCAGCGGGACGACCGTGTCGACGAACTCGTCGAGGCCGTACGGGTTGGTGTGCGGCACGACGACGAACCCGTCGGTGGCGCGCTCCTGCACGTACCGGTCGATCTCGGCGGCGATGTGCGACGCCGTCCCGACGAACCCGCCGCGGGTCGAGGCGCGGATGACGAGGTCGCGGATCGACAGGTGCTCGGCCTCGGCCAGGTCCCGCCAGGACCGCACCAGGGCGGGGACGTCGCGGGTGTGCCGTGCGCGCCCGCGGGTGATCGCGGTGCCCTCGTAGTCGGGCTCGATCGTCGGCAGCGGGCCGTCGACGTCGTACGACGACAGGTCGCGGTTCCAGACCTGCTCGAGGAACGCGATCGCCGTGGCCGGGCTGACCTGGGCGCGACGGATGGCGTTCGACCGCTCCTCGGCGTCCTCCGCCGACGAGCCGATCACGAACGTCGCACCGGGCAGGATCTGCAGCTCGTCCTTCGACCGTCCGACCCGCTCGAGCCGCTCGGTGACGTCGCGGTAGAACGCCTGCGCGTCGTCGAACTCGGTGTGCAGCGAGAAGATCACCTCGGCGTTCGCGGCGGCGAGGTCGCGCCCCTCGTCGGAGTCACCGGCCTGCACGATCACCGGGTGCCGCTGCGGACTGCGGGGCACCGGGAACGTGCCGGTGACGTCGAACTGCGGGCCGTGGTGGTCGACGTCGTGGATGCGGGACCGGTCGGCGAACACGCCGTCCGCCAGCGCGCCGCCCGCGGCGGTGCCGGCAACGACGGCGTCGGCCTGCCACGAGTCCCAGAGCTCGCGGGACACCGCGATGAACTCGGCGGCGCGCGTGTACCGGTCGGCGTGGTCGAGGAACCCGCCGCGGCGGAAGTTCGCGCCGTGGAACGCGTCCGAGCTCGTCACGACGTTCCACCCGGCACGACCGTCGGTCAGGTGGTCGAGCGTGGCGAGCTGCTTCGCGAGTTCCACGGGCTCGTTGAAGGTCGTCTGCAGGGTGCCGACCAGACCGATGTGGTCGGTGACCCCGGCCAGGGCGGCCAGGACCGCGAGGGTGTTCGGACGCCCGACGACGTCGAGGTCGTGGACGCGGCCCTTCTGCTCGCGGAGCCGCAGGCCCTCGGCGAGGAAGAGGAAGTCGAAGAACCCGCGCTCGGCGTTGCGGGCGAAGTGCTCGAACGACGAGAACGCGATCTGGCTCTCGGCACGGTCGTCGCTCCAGATCGTGGTGTTGTTGACGCCCGGGAAGTGGGCGGCGAGGTGGACCTGACGCTTGGTGCTCATGCTGAGACCTCCACGGAGACGGAACCGACACCAGTACCGGTGACGGAAGGACGCGCGTACCGGCTGACCGCCGGGGCGATGCCGAGCCGCGTGCGCAGGTCGGCGGTGGGACGGGACGCCACGTCGGCGCGGAGCCCGGCGGTGACGAGCGCGGGGACGAGCTGCCGCGCGATGGCGGTGCTGTCGAGCGGGATACGCAGGGGGCGCAGCCGGACGCCGGCGAAGCCGAGGCTCCGCAGGTCCCCGATCAGCGACACCAGTTCGGGCACCGTCGTCGCGAGCACGGACGTGTCCGACGCCCCCGCGTACGCGCTCCCGGCAGCGCCGTCGAGCGCGGCGAGCTCGTCGGCCGCGGCAGCGGACGACGACCCGATCAGCACCGCGAGGTCGGCGAGGACCGGACGACGGACGTCAGACCCGGCCACCTGCTCGAGGTGACGGACCTCGTCCAACAGGTCCCGCGCCTCCCGGCCCTGGTAACCGGGCGTGACCAGCACGACGTCCGCAGCGTCCACGGCGAATGCCGCAGCGTCGGCGCGGTGGGCCAGCGCGAAGACCGGCGGCCGGCCCTGCGGCGACCGCGGCACGATCGACGCGCCGTGGACGGACAGGTGGCGGCCCGCGTACTCGGCGTTGTGGATGCGGTCGCGGTCGATGAACCGGCCGGTCGTGACGTCGCGGATGATCGCGTCGTCGTCCCAGCTGTCCCACAGGCGGGAGACGACCTCCGCCGCCTCGCGGGCCTCGTCGAACAGGGTGGCCGCGTCGTCGCCGCCGGGTCGACGGCCGAACAGGGCCGCCTCGCGGGTCGTCGGACTCACCTGGATCCGCCAGCCGGCTCGCCCGAGCGAGACGTGGTCGAGGGTCTGGAGGCCCGTGGCGACGTGGAACGGCTCGGTGTGCGTCACCGAGACGGTCGGCACCAGACCGACGGCGCGGGTCGCGGGGGCGACCGCGTTCGCGACGAGGAGGGCGTCGAGCCGTCCGACGACGGTCGTGGTGTCGAGGTCGTGGTCGGCAGCCGTCGGGCCCGCGGTGAACGAGTCCTCGATGGTGACGGCGTCGATGCCGAGACGGTCCTGTTCCACGACGACGTCGCGCCAGTGCCGGAGGCTCGACAGGCGCTGCGCGACCGGGCCGGCGACGCGCCAGGCGGCGGGGTGCCAGCCGGCGCCCTGCAGCGCGGTGACGAGGGTGATGCGGTCGGGCATGGCGGTCCTCCTAGTGGGTGTGCGCGGCGTGGTCGGCGGCGGCCGGTGCCGAGTCGGCGGGGGTCGCGTGGGCGGGGGCCGCGTGGGCCGGGGTCGCATGGGCCGGTGCCGCGTCGGCCGGTGCCGCGTCGGCGGGGGTCGCGTCGGCGGGGGTCGCGTCGGCGCCGAACTTGAAGCCGAGTCGGCCGTGCGCGAACCCGCCGCCGGCGCGGATCGCGGTGGCGACCCAGGCGGCCTCGGCGAGCTCGGCCTCGGTCGCGCCGGCCGTCACGGCGCGCTGGCTGTGGCCGTCGATGCAGTAGACGCACTGCGTGGTGATGCCGACGGCGAGGGCGATGAGCTCCCGGTACTTCAGCGGGATCGCGCGGCCCTCGGCCTGGAACACCGACTCGTCGAACTGGACGAAGGCCTTGAGGATGTCCGGGGTCTGCTGCTTGTAGACCTTCGTGAAGGTCTTGTCCTGCTCGCGGTCGAGGTAGTCGGTCATGTCGGCGACGCTAGGGCGGTCGTGGCCCCGAGGCGACGGGTGTTGCGGACCGTGACCGGCGGTGTCGCCGTGTGACGCGGGCCGCAGCGCCGGCCGTCACACGGCGTCACGCGGGGTGCGGGACGCGCGGTGCGGTCGGTGCGGGACGCGCGGTCCGCACGGTGCGGCTTCCGTCGGTCGGTGCGAGGTTGCTCGCACCGTGAGCGGCTGCGAGCCCGCACGGTGCGACCAACCTCGCACCGTGTGAACGCACGCGCACGGTGCAGCAGCGCGGCCGTACCGCGGACCGCGCACCGTGCGACGTCAGAGCCCGCGGGCACGCGCGGCGAACCGCCCGCGCAGCGTCACGTCCTCGTACGACCGGTGGAACACCCCGCGGCGCTGCAGGATCGGCACGAGCTCGTCCACGACGGTCTCGAGGCCCCGCGGGAACTCGTCGATCATCAGGTTGAAGCCGTCGGCGGCACCGGTGCGGTACCAGTCCTCGATGGTGTCGGCGGCCTGTTCCGGGGTCCCGACCACGATCCGGGCGCCGTACCCACCGAAGCCCCGCAGCACGTCCCGCAACGAGGTGTTGTTGGCGCGCACCCACCGCACGACGGTCTCGTGGTACCCGAGCGAGGGCCCGTAGGTGACCGGGTCGACCTCGCGGTCGAGGATCGCCGACGGGATCGGCGCGTCCGGGTCGAGCCCCGAGAGGTCGGCGTCGAGGTGCGTCCCGAGCGCCCGGAGCGAGTAGCCGTCCGGCGCGAGGGCCTCGAGCTCGTCGAACCGGCGCTGCGCCTCGGCCTCGGTGCTGCCGAGCACGAGCGACAACCCCGGCACGATCGCGACGTCCGCTGCGCTCCGCCCGTGCGTCTCCGCAGCGGCCTTGACGGCGCGGCGGTGCTCCCGCGCCGGTTCCGGCGTCAACTCGACGGCGAAGACCCCCTCGGCGACGCGTGCCGCCAGGTCGCGGCCGTGGGGCGATCCCCCGGCCTGGAACACGACCGGGTGGCCCTGCGCCGACGGCGGGACCCGGAGCACGCCCTCGAGGTCCAGGAACCCGCCGTGGTGCACGACGGGGACCCCGGTGGCGGCGGACCGCCAGAGCGCCGTCACCAGGTCCACGAACTCCCCCGCACGGGCGTAGCGCTCGGGCCGGTCGGGGTTCGTCGCGACGCCGAAGTTCGCGGACACCGAGCGGTCGTAGGTGGTGACGGCGTTCCACGCGACGCGTCCGCCGGACACCGTGTCCAGCGACAGCAGCCGCTCGGCGACGTCGAACGGGTCGTTGTACGTCGTCGACGCGGTGCCGACCAACCCGAGGTGGCTCGTCGCGTCGGCGATCGCCCCGAGCGCCACGAACGGCTCGAGCAACCCGTAGGCGCGGACGTTCGGGTCGCCGAACGCCGGGTGGTCGGCGAAGAACACCATGTCGAGCAGGCCGCGTTCGGCGGTGCGCCCGAGGTCGGCCCAGAACTCCGCCGTGAGCAGGTCGGTGGGCTCGACGTCCTGGGTCCGCCAGGCCGCGGGGCGCTGCCCGAAGCCCTGCAGGTTCACGCCGAGGATCAGCCCGGCGTCGTCGGCCGGGCCCGTCACGCGGTCACCGCCGTCGGGTCCGGGAGTCCCAGCAGGGTGCGGAGCGTCGGTCGCGCTGCTCGCGGTGGCCGTGGTGGTCGCGTCGCGGTCGACCGGGAGGCCCGGTGCGGCTCCGCCTCGGACCTCGCCGCCGGCAGCGGTGCGAGCGGGTGCGCGGTCCCGCCCAGGACGAGGTCCGCTCCGGGCAGGTCGACGTCGTGCCAGACCGCGAGGACGGGTTCACCCTGCCGGCTCGACGGCGTCGTGAGCGGTCCCCGGACGCGGTAGCCGTCCGGTCCGCCGTCGTGGTCGAGCGGTCGGATCCGGTCGATGTGCGCGAAGAGCCCCGACGTGCGGTCCCCGACGATGCTGTCGAGCGGCCAGGTGCGCCACAGCCCGCGGAGCACCCGGGCGAACTCGGCAGGGTCGTGCGGTGCGCCGGTGCTCGGGACTCCGGTGTTCGGTGCGCCGTGGTCGCGGGCACCGACGACGGCGCCTACCCGACCGTCCAGGACGTGGTCGAGCGAGAGGACCCGGCGGGCGGCGTTGTACGGGTGCTCGCGGGTCGGGGCCACGGCGACGAGGAACCCGTGGTCCGGCAGCGCACGGCCGAGGGCGAGTGTCGCGGTGGTGGGGTCCAGTCGATGGGCGGTGCTCGTCGCCGGATCGAAGCGGTCGGTGCCGACGGCGACGACGGCGGCACCGGAACCGGCGAGGCGGTCCGCGAGTCGGTCGATGCCGCCGGGTGTGGCTGCCGCTGCTGCGAGGTCCGCGTCCGGCACGGCGACGACGGGTGGTGCGGGGGCGGTGGTCACGGTGGTCCTCCCGTTCGGGTGCGCAGAACGGCCCGCCACGGTCGCCTCCCCAGCGTCCGTGGCGAGCCGGTGCACCGACCGTAGGGGCTCGCCTTGGCGCGGCGCACGCAGGTGTCGGCGGGTTGCGCTCCGTGACGGTCCGTTACGGTCATCGGTCATCGGTCAGCGATCCAGCGGACTCGCACCGTTGACGAGCAGGTCGGCGACGATGCGGCGCTTGTGCACCCGCGGGTTGTGCGACGACAGGGTGCGGGCGTTCCGCCAGTGCCGGTCGAGGCCGAGCGAGCGGAACGTCCCCGAGGACCCGAGGGCGTCGAACACCAGCGTCGTCGCGTCGAGCACCGCGTCGGTGACGACCGTCTGGGCGCGCGCCACGGCGACCCAGCTGCGTTCGAGCGCCGCCCGGAGCACCGGGTCGGTCGACGGTTCCGCACCGGCCGCACGCAGGGCGGTGTGCCGGTCGACGGCCGCGTCCACCGGGCCGAGACTCGCGGCGAACGCGGCGTCGGCGGCGTGCACCCGGGCGTCGACGGTACCGATCACGCTCAACAGCTCCGGATCGCGGCCCGGGTCGGCAGCGGTGCCGTTGTGGTGTCCGCGCGCCCGGGATCGGAGTGCGTCGACGCCCTCCCGCAGGGCAGCGCGGCCGATGCCGACGAGGATCGCGTGCATCACGGTCTGGTAGTACTGCTCCTGGTACGGGTACCGGGTCGCGTACGGCAGCACCCGCTCGTCGGGCACCGGCACGTCGGTGTACGTCACGCTCCCGCTGCCGGTGATGCGCTGGCCGAAGCCGTCCCAGTCGTCACCCACCACGACCCCGGGGTCCTGCGCGTCGACGAGCGCGACGAACCGTGCACCGGTGTCGTCGAGCGCCAGGACCGTGATCCACCGGGCGTAGACGCTGCCCGTCGAGTAGAACTTCCGGCCGGTCAGCCGCCAGGACCCGTCCGGGTCGCGGACGATCCGCGTGGTCAGGTCGCCCCCGGCCGGGTTCGGCGACTCGCTCCACCCGCCCCCGACGAACTCGCCGTCACCGAGCCGCGTGACGATCGCACGGTCGAACGCGGTGCCCTCGGCGTGCACGCGGTCCTCGACGAACGAGAAGTGGTTCCGCCACACGTGCGCCAGGTTCGGGTCGACCTCGGCGATCTCGGCGATCGCCCGGAACACGTCGGACAGACGGGCACCGACCCCGCCCCACGCGACCGGCGTCCGCCACCGTGCGAAGCCCGCGTCGACGAGCCAGCCGAGCTGTTCCGTGGCGAGACGCTCCTCGCGTTCCCGCTGGCGGGCGTCGATGCCGATCCGCTCGATGACGGGCCGGAGCGGTGCGATCAGCTCGTCGTAGCGGTCGTCGGCCGGGATCTCACTCGGACACATGGCGGCACGCTACCCAGGTGCGATCGCGGTGCGGCCGGCCGCCGCAACGCGGGGCAACGGAGCGCAACCGGACGTCACAGGGTCCGCCGAGGGCATCACCACACGATGCGGGCGAACTCCTCGCGGAGCCGTCGGGCGCGGCCCGGGTTGACCTGCTCGACCCACCCGATGCGCCCGAGCAGGTGCGCCCGGAACTCCGGGTGACCCGAACGGTTCTGCGAGGCAGGCCCGTGCACCGCGGCGTTGTGCAGGACGGCGTGCAGCCGGTCGACCTCGCGGCGCCCGGGCGACGGCCGCTCGTTGACCACGACACCCGTGACCGACTGCCGGACGCCACGACGCCGCACCCGGGTCTTCGACGGGTTGAGGCGGTGCCCCTGCTCGGTCACGATGCGGTCGACGCCCCGCAGGAACGCGTCCGGTCGCGCGGCGAGCCGGTCGCCGCCGCTGAACGTCAGGTCGTCGGCGTAGCGGGTGTACACCGCGTCGACGGCGCCGGCCCACCCGGCCAGCCGGGCGTCGAGGTGCCGGAGCGAGGTGTTCGCCAGCGCGGGCGACGTCGGTGCACCCTGGGGAAGGTGCGCCGTCGCCAGGGCCTGACGCAGCGCGTGGCGCTCCTCCGGCGAGCCGCCGGCCGGCATCGCGCTGAGCACGTGGACCGGTACCCGGTGGGTGCAGAGCCCGGTCAGCACGTGCGCGAGCGGCTCCGCGAACCCGGCAGCCCGGAAGACACCGTACACGGTCGGCGCGGAGACGCTCGCGAAGAACGTCGTGAGGTCCGCGGTGACCACGACCTGCTGACCGGTGTGCACCGCTGCTCCCGTGACGACGCTCCGGCCGGGCACGAAGCCGTGCGCGGCGTCGTGCACCGGCAGCATCGTCAGGAGCTCGTCGAGGATCGTCCGTTGGGTGCGCCGGAGCATGTCCATCGGCTTCTCGAGCAGGCGAGGCGCGCGACCGGGCCGGGTGATCCACTCGTGCCGGTGGTGGTGGAGCGGACTCGAGGGTCCCTGGCGGCGGTTCCACGCGCGGGTGTCGGCGAGCCAGAGCAGCCGGCCGACGGTGAGGTCGAGTGCCCGCGCGAGCTCGGGCAGGGTGTCGACGAGCAGCGGGCTCGCCGTCTCCGGACGGGCACGGACCGCGGTGGCCCGGCGCACGAGCACCCGGATCGGCCGACGGTCCTCGCGCGACCGGTGCAGCGCCACGAGCCGGGGCGCGACGGCGAGCACGGCGGCGAGCTCGCGCGGAGCGTCCACCGGTGGCCGCGGGTACGCCTCGAGCGCGGCGGCGACCGCGAGCCCGACGTACGCGCGGTCGACGCCGACGACCACGTACCCGACGGCCGTCAGCTCGTCCGCCTCCCACCGCTCGGCGGTCAGGAACGCATCGGCCAGCGCCGCGGTGACGACTGCGAGGGGCGTGGGGTTCCCGGAGGACCTGTCGGTGCCTCCGTGCAGCGTCGCGCGCGGAGCGCGCTCGCCTGCTCGGGGCGTGTCGTCCTGCTGGTCCTGCGTGCCCCGGGGTGACCCCGGAGAGGTCGACGCGTCACGCGCGCCGGCCGCCTCCCCCGGGAACTCCACGCGCTCACCCTACGACGAGCCCCCGACGCACACACCACCCCGGTCCGTGCCAGGATCGCCGGATGGTCTCGTACTTCCTGAGCCACGCCGAGGTCGTCGTGGAACCCGCCGAACCGATCGAGTCGTGGGGGTTGTCCGACGTGGGGCGCACTCGTGCCGGGCGGGCGGACGCGCTGGCGTGGGACTCGGGTGTCGATCGCATCGTGTCGAGCACGGAGCGCAAGGCCGTCGAGACCGCCGAGCTGCTCGGGGCCGCGGTCGGGCTCGTGCCGACGCAGGACGAGCTGCTCGGCGAGATCGACCGCAGCGCGACGGGCTACCTGCCACCGGCCGAGTTCGAGGGGGTCGTCGACCAGTTCTTCGCGGAGCCGGCCCGGTCGGTGCGCGGGTGGGAGCGGGCCGTCGATGCCCAGGCCCGCATCGTCGGAGCGGTCCGGCGGCTCACTGCGGCGGGCGACGCGACCATCGTGTCGCACGGTGCGGTCGGGGCGCTGCTCCTCGCCGACCTGACCGGAGCGCCGGTGTCACGCGCGCTCGACCAGCCCGGCATGGGCAGCGTGTTCGCGTTCGATGCGCGGGCGTGGCGGGCGACGAGCACCTGGCAACGCGTCACCCTCGCCTGACGCGCACGCTGACCGCCGACGCCGAACGACACCGTGGCCGTCGTGCGACATCGACCTCGTCGCTCTCGCGCGGCTGCAACGACCCGCGCGCGCAACGAACGACGTCCTCGTCGTCGCACGACATCGAGGACGTCGTTCCGCGTCGGGCGTGCGCGCCCCCAGCGACACCGCTCAGACGGGCAGCCGCTCCCCCGCCTCGACGGCCACGTCGAGCCGGTTCTCGGCCGGGGGCAGCGGGCACGTCGCGTGCGCGGTGTACGCGCACGGCAGGTTCGTCGCGCGGGTGAAGTCGATCCGGGTGGTCCCGGCGGCGTCCGGCGCCGGGACGTCGAGGCTCCGGTTGGCGGCGTACGTCGTGACACCGCTGGTGCGGTCGGTGAACAGGACGTGCAGGCCGTCCCCGTGCCCGTTGAACGCGAGCAGCGACCGCGGCCCGTCGAGGTCGAAGGTCAGCACGCCCGGCGCCGAGTAGACGTGCTGCAGGCCGTCGACGACGGAGCCGACGGTGACCTCGCGCGGTTCGTCGAACGGTTCGAAGTGCGCCTCGACCACGAAGCGTTCCGACGGCTCGTACGTCGGGGTGCCGGGGTACTCGGTCCGGGTCGGGTTGCCGGGGTGCCGTGGGCGGATGACGTCGCTGCCGCCGCGTCGGGCGACCTCGATCACGACGGACTCGTCGCCGTCCTGCCACACCACGGCGGTGCTCGACCGTTCGGGCAACGGCCCGAAGCGGTGGGTGCCGGTGACCGGCTGCCCGTCGACCTCGACCGTCTCGCCGTCCGCGAGTTCGACGACGGGGCCGCCATCGCCGGTCGACCACGTGCCGGGTACGTCGTCGAAGCGCTCGGGTGTCGCGGTGAGCCACCGGATGCTGGTGATGGCCAGGAAGCCGTGCTCGCTCGCCCGAGCCCGCTCGTGCTCGTCGTGCCAGGCGGCCCACTCGGTGGCGAAGTCGGATGCGGTCGGCGTCGTCGTGCTCATGCTCCGACGCTACGGCGTCGCGACGGCGGCCGCGCCGACGTCGTCGCACGGCGTCACGCGCGCTGCCGGCCCCGTGCCCTGGACGCGCCCGCTCACCAGGGGTGGGCGATGCTGCGGAGGTGCACCGGGCCTCCCGGTCGACGCACCGGACCGGCACCGCGGACGGCGGGGGCGGGCACGGCGAGGTCGGCCTGCAGCACCGCGCAGGCCACACCGCGGGCGACCGAGGCCTCGCCGAAGGCGGTCGCCGCGACCGTCGGGAACGGCCCCTGCGGCAGGCGGACGGCGAGCCGCTCCCGGACGGCCGCGATGAAGACGTCGCCGCCGGCGAGGGCCGCGCTGCCACCGATCGTGACCCGCGGCACGTCGAGCAGCTCGACGACGTGGGCGAGCGCGGATCCGAGTGCGGCCCCGGCCTCGGCGACCAGCGGTGCCGCGGCCGGCGTCGCGCAGAGCCGCTCGAACGCGCGTCGGACGTCGGTGGCCCGGTCGAGCGGGATCCCCGCGGGGAGCAGCCCGGCGGTGACCGCGCGCCGGACCTGCTGCAGGGGCTGGCAGGCCTCCCAGACCTCGGTCCAGCGGCCGTGCGCCTCGACCGGCATGCCCCCGAACTCGCCGGCGTTGCCGGTGGCGCCGCGGACCACCTCACCGGCCGCGACCGTCGCCGCGCTGATCCCGTGGCCGAGGAAGACGGACACCATGTCGTCGGCAGCGGGCTCGGCCCAGACCTCGCCGAGGGCGCTCGCGACGCCGTCCTTCTCGAGGAGCACGGGCAGACCGGTCCGGGCGGCGAGCTCGTCCGTGACGGGCAGCGACCACCAGGCGGGCAACTGCGCGGGGGTGCCCATCCGGACGCCGTCGGGGTCGATCGATCCGGGGACGGCCAGGCCGATGCCGGCAGGGGCGGACGCGTCGGTGCGCGAGCGGGCCCGACTGCCGTCGCCGCGGACGCGCCGCACGGCCGCGGCCATCGTGTCGAGCGTCCGCGCCGGGTCGTCGGTCGCGTCCAGGTCGACGTGCTCGACGGCCAGCACGGCACCGGTCAGATCGGTGCGCACCACGACCAGGTGCGCCGGGTCGAGGTGCACCCCGATCGCCGACCGCGACCCCGCGACGACCTCGAGCCGTCGCCCACCGCCCGGCACCTCGCGCACCAGCCCCGCCCCCACGAGTCCGGCGGCGATGTTCGACACCGTCTGCGCGCTGAGCCCGGTCGCACGCACCAGATCGGCTCGGGCGAACGGCCCCCGGCGGCGGACGAGGTCGAGCACGAGCGCACGGTTCTGGACTCCGACGCGCACCAGGTTCGTGCCGCCCGTTCTGCCCTGCACCACGGTGTCAGGAAGGGGTTGACGGGGCTCGGACATGATCCCTAGCATCTCTGGTCATACGAATTTGTCAATCAATTGGATTGAAACCGCGACGGTGCGATCGGTTCGCCCGTCCGACGACGGATTCGCCTGTGCCACACCGGCGTGGCACGGGGTCGGAAGGGACGCTCGTGACGACGACGACACGATCCGGGACCACTGCACCACCACGGACGCGCACGGGCGGTGACGCTCCGGCCCGTCGACGACCACGCGAGAAGCATCCGTGGACCCCGGCCGAGAAACGCCGGCTACGCGTCGGCATCGCGTTCATCTCGCCGTGGATCCTCGGCGTGCTCGTGTTCATCGCCTACCCCCTGATCTACTCGTTCGCGATCAGCCTGACCCGGTACTCGGGCATGGCCGACATCACCTGGGTCGGGTTCGCCAACTACGTCGCCGCGTTCATCGACCCGCTCGTGCACACCGCGGTCGGCAACACCCTGTTCTACGCCGTGATCGCGGTGCCCGTCGGCATCGTGATCGCCATCGTCATCGCCATCGCGATGAACCAGGACGTCCGCGAGATCGGCTGGTACCGGACCGCGCTGTACATCCCGTCGCTCATCCCCACCTTCGCGCTGGCGTTCATCTTCGTGGTGCTCGTCAACCCGCAGACCGGCCTGGTCAACCAGGTCATGAAGCTCGTCGGGATCCCGGCGACGAACCTGCTCGGCGACCCGACCACGGCGAAGCTCGTCATCGTCGCGCTCGCCCAGATGGGCGCCGGCAACGCGGCGCTGATCTTCCTCGCCGGACTGCGCGGGATCCCGAAGACCCTGTACGAAGCCGCTCGCGTGGACGGCGCCGGACCGGTCCGGCAGTTCTTCGCGCTGACGCTGCCGCTGCTCTCGCCGGTGATCCTGTTCAACCTGATCACCGGCATCAGCAACGGCCTGCAGGTCTTCACCGAGGCGTACGTGATCTCGTCCGGCACCGGCGGCCTCGGCAGCCCGGACAACGGGACGTTGTTCTACATGCTCTACCTCTACAAGAACGCGTTCAGCTACGCGCAGCTGGGGTTCGCCAGCGCCATGGCCGTGCTGCTGTTCCTGGCCGGCATGATCCTGTCCGGGCTCGTGTACTGGCTGTCCAAGCGCTTCGTCAACTACGACGTGACCGGGGAGTGACCGATGACACTGCGCACTGAACGACACCCGGACCGCGACACCGTCACCTCGTCGATCGAGGCCGTCCGGCCCCGCGGCCGCAAGGGTGCCGACGACCGCTCCCGCAACGCCGACGGCTCGATCCGCTCGCCGTGGTCGTCCGTCCTCGCCCGCGTGCTCCTCATCGCGATGAGCCTGCTGTTCCTCATCCCCATCTACTGGATGGTCATCTCGGCGCTGAAGGGCAACTCCGAACTCGGTGCCTTCCCGCCCACCTGGTTCCCGCAGTGGCTCGACTGGTCGAACTTCGGCAAGGCGATCGACGCGATGCCGTTCTTCACGTTCTTCCGGAACACGCTCATCATCACGGTCTGCGTGACGCTCTTCTCGATGGTCTCGAACCTCGTGATCGCCTACGGGTTCGCGTGCCTCGAGTGGCGCGGCCGCGACAAGGTGTTCTACGTCGTGCTCGCCACGCTGTTCATCCCGTTCCCCGTCACGCTCATCCCGATGTTCGACCTGTACGCCCGACTCGGCTGGATCAACACCTTCCTGCCGCTCATCGTGCCGAGCCTGTTCGGGTCCGCGTTCTACGTGTTCCTGCTCCGGCAGTTCCTGCTGCAGATCCCGAAGGACCTGCTCAACGCAGCGCGGATGGACGGCGCCTCCGAGTGGGGCATCCTCTGGCGGATCGTCTTCCCGCAGGCCCGGGCGGCGCTCGTCACCGTGGGGATCTTCGCGGCGGTGGGCGCCTGGAACGACTTCCTCGGGCCGCTCATCTACCTGCAGGACGAGAACGTGCAGACGCTGTCCATCGGGCTGCAGATCTTCCGCCTCAACAACTCGCAGGACTTCCAGTTCAACCAGCTGATGGCGGCATCGGTGCTCATCATCCTGCCGCTCGTGGTCCTGTTCTTCGTGTTCCAGCGGACGTTCATCAAGGGCGTCCAGATCGGGAGCTTCAAGTGAGCAGCGCATTCGACCGTCGAACGTTCCTCCGCGGTGCCGCGGCCACCGGCGGGGCCGGCGCGCTCGCACTGCTCGCCGCCTCGTGCGCGAGTGGCTCCGGGGCGCGCAGCAACCCGAACCAGGTCACCATCTGGGGCGTCACGGGCACCTTCGTGCCGTTCCAGACGAAGGTGATCAAGGACTTCAACGAGGTCCACCCCGAGGTCGACGTGAAGGTGAACGTCGTGCCGTCGCAGGGCACCGGCGACGCCACGAGCATCATCACGGCCGTGCGCGGCGGCACCGCCCCCGACCTGTGGCTCCTCGACCGGTTCAGTGCGGCGCAGTACGCGGCGATCGGGCTCATCGAACCGATCGACGACATGATCGAGGAGTTCGAGGACCAGCCGAAGGACGAGTTCCTGGCGCAGTGGCTCGGGTTCACGATCGGCGAGGTCAGCTACCAGGGCAAGACCTACGGCCTCCCCCACGACACCGACGCCCGCGGCATGTTCGTGAACCGGAAGATGCTCACCGGCGCCGGGATCGACCCGGACGAGTTCGACTGGGAGCACAACGGTCCGGTGAGCATGGACCGGATGTGGGACGTCAGCGAACGCCTCACGAAGAAGTCCGGCGGGAACTACACGCACGTCGGACTGCTCCCCTGGTACGGCGAAGGCTGGCCGTTCACGTGGGGGCTCGGCCTGGGCGCCTCGTACTTCGACCAGCAGGACTCGAAGATGACGATGGACTCGGCGAGCGTCCGGAGCATCTTCGAGTTCTACGAGGACTGGGCGAAGCGCTACGGCTACAAGGACGCCGACACCTTCATCGCGACCTACGAGCCGACCGGGCACCCGCCGGGACAGACCGCGTTCATGGCGGACCGGATGGCGTTCATGGTCAGCGTCCCGTCGACGATCCAGACCTTCGACAACTACGGCCCGAAGGACCTCGACTGGGGCACCGCGTACCTGCCGACCCAGCAGGACGGCGGCGACAAGTACACCTGGTCCGGCGGCTTCGCGCTGTGCGTGCCGAAGGGCTCGAAGAAGAACAAGGCCGTGTGGGAGCTCATGAAGTACTTCACGAGCAAGCAGGGTCAGGAGACCTACATGGTGCCGGCCACGAGCGTGCCGTCGAACATCGCAGCGCTCGAGGACCCGAAGGGCTCGGCGAAGTCGATCCGCTTCTTCACCGAGTCGATCGGCGCGTCCACCTGCCGCCCGCCGCTGCCCGTCGGCGGCGCGTGGTGGGACTCCCTCGCCGACGCGCGGTCGAGCGTCCTGCTCGGCACCGCGAGTCCGCAGGAGGCCGTCGAGCGTGCGCAGAACCGCGTCGACCCGATGATGCAGACGTACTCGCCGTTCACGCTGCCGAAGGACTACGACACGGTCCGGATCTGAGCAGGAACGCACCGCCCGTCACCACGAGAGGAACCACCGACACATGCCCTCCACCCCCTTGCGCGTCGCCGTCCTCGGCTTCTGGCACGTCCACGCCGGCGACTACGCGCAGCAGACCGTCGAC
Organism: Curtobacterium sp. JUb34; assembly: GCF_003755065.1. Taxonomy (NCBI): domain Bacteria; kingdom Bacillati; phylum Actinomycetota; class Actinomycetes; order Micrococcales; family Microbacteriaceae; genus Curtobacterium; species Curtobacterium sp. JUb34. Next base: position 692,279 of record NZ_RJVH01000002.1, read on the forward strand.
CACCCCGGCACCGAGCTCGTGGCCGTGTGGGACGACGACGCCGAGCGCGGCCGGGCCGGCGCCGAACGGTTCGGTGTCGAGTTCACCGACGACCTCGACGCCCTGCTCGCCCGACCGGACGTCGACGCCGTCACGATCACGACCTCGACCGACGTCCACCGCGACGTCATCGTGCGCGCCGCCGCGGCCGGCAAGCACGTCTTCACCGAGAAGCTCCTCGCCCCCACCGTCGAGGAGTGCGAGGCGGTCATCGCCGCCTGCGACACGGCCCGCGTCGCCCTCGTCGTCTCACTCCCGCGGCTCTACCACGGGTACACCGCCGCGATCCTGCGCGAGCTCGATGCGGGTCGCCTCGGCGACGTCACGTCCTCCCGCGTCCGGCTCTCGCACGACGGTGCCGTCGCACCGTGGCTGCCGGAGCGCTTCTTCGACCCGGCGACGGCGGTCGGCGGCGCCCTCACCGACCTCGGCTGCCACCCCGTGTACCTGACCCAGCTGTTCCTCGGCGCACGGCCGGACAGCGTCGCGGCCGTCTACCGTTCGGTCACCGGCCGGGCGGTCGAGGACCACGCCGTGGTCACCGTCGGCTACCCCTCGCAGGCGATCGGCGTGATCGAGGCCGGCTTCGTCGCCGGCACCCCGTTCACGATCGACGTGGCCGGCACGCGGGGGTGGCTCGCCTACTCCGACGTGGAGGCCCGGCTCACCGCCGGCGGACCGGCCTACGGCGACGAGACGGTCACCCTCGAGGTCCCCGCCGACACCCAGGACGCGTTCGGACAGTGGGTGGACCACGTGGCCGCCGGCACGCGTGCCGACGACAACCTCGCCCGCGCCGTCGAGCTCACCCGCCTGGTGGTCGCCGCGAACGACGCCGCGGGCCATCCCGCGGGCCACGCCGCGGGGCACGCCGCCCCCGTCGGCGCATCCGTCTGACGGCCCCAGCAGTCCAGCAGTGCAACGCCACGAACCCACCACAGGAGTCACCATGTCCAGCGACATCATCCGCGTCGGCCTGATCGGCGGCGGGGGCATCGCCACGTTCCACATCAGCGGGTACGCCCAGCACCCGGAGCTGATCCGGGTCGCCGCGGTCGCCGACGCGTTCGCGGCCACGGCCGAGGAGCGCGGCGCCGAGCTCGGCGTCCCCTGCTTCACCGACTACCTCGAGATGCTCGAGCAGGCGGACATCGACGCCGTGGACATCTGCCTGCCGCACCACCTGCACCGCGACGCGATCGTCGCCGCCGCGAAGGCCGGCAAGCACGTGCTGTGCGAGAAGCCGCTGTGCCTGAGCCCCGACGAGGCCGCCGACGTGCAGCGTGCGGTGTCGGAGTCCGGCATCACCCTGATGTGCGCGCACAACCAGCTGTTCATGCCAGCGGTCGCGAAGGCCAAGGAGCTCATCGACGGCGGCGCGCTCGGCACGGTGTACGAGGTCCGCACCACCGACTCGTTCCGCAACGAGTTCGACCCGTCGAACATGGGGTGGCGTGCGCACGCGTCGACGAGCGGCGGCGGTGAGCTCATCGACACGGGCTACCATCCGAGCTACCTGCTCATGCACCTGGCCGGCGGCGTCCCGGTGCAGGCCACCGCGATGCTGTCCACGCACCGACTCGCCTTCATGGAGGGCGAGGACTCGGCACAGGCCCTGTTCCGCTTCGACAACGGCGCCGTGGGGCAGCTCGTGACGAGCTGGGCGTACGACCCGGCCGCCGGCACCGAGCGGTTCAGCGTCGTCGGCGAGCACGGCTCCCTGACGAGCGACGGCACCACGCTGCGGTGGGACCTGCGGGACGGCGCGAGCGAGTCGGTCACCTTCGACGAGGTCGACACCTTCGCGGCCGAGATCGGCGCGTTCGGGGCGTGCCTGCGTGACGGCACGCGGCCGATCCACTCCGAGCGGGAGGGCATCGCGGTGCTCGGCATGATCCTGGCGGCGTACGAGGGCGCCCGGACGGGCACGATCGCCCCGGTCCTGACGGCGGACGAGACCGTCAGCGCCTGACTGGCGCGGATCGGCCCCGGACGACATCCTCGACGTCACACGACGTCGAGGATGTCGTTCCGTGTCTCGGGGCTTCGCGCGTCAGCTCGTCGCCGGTGCCGCGTCCTCGTCGTCGGCGGCGTGCAGCACCGACTCCGCCTGCCCGAGCAGGTGGCGCGCGGCCAGGTTCAGTGACCGCACCCCGACCACGGCGACGAGCAGGGTCAGCAGCACGAGCAGTACGGTCGTGGGCACCCAGGCCACCGGCAGGTCGAGCACCCGGAACCACTCGATCGCCGCCGTCGCGACCGCCGCCGCCGGGAACACGAAGGACCAGAACCCGAGCGAGAACCCCAGCCGGACGTACCGGGGCAGCAGGGCGAGCTGCACGAGGAGCATGAGGACGCCGAGGCCGGCGATCGCCTGCACGGGCAGGGTGAGGGCGTCGTCGGTGAGCGCGAACAGGGAAACGGTCGCCACCGCGGGCGGGGCCACGAGGATCGCCATGGTGGGGACGAGCGGGTCGGGCAGTGCCGGACGGAACGACAGCCGGATGAGCAGCAGCCCGGTCATCACGCCCCAGAAGAACACGCCGACGCCGAAGCAGGCCCACGACGACCAGCCGACTCCGACCTCGTGGGTGGCGACGGCGGCCACGAGGGCGGCGGCGACGGTCGGCAGCAGGTAGCCGCCGTGCACGGCCTCGAGGCTGAGGCGCCCCTCGAACCACGTGCTCAGCAACCACGCCGCGAACCCGGCGGCGACCGTCACCGCGAGCAGCACGAGGACCTGCCCGCCGAGCTCCCAGAAGCGAGCGAGGTCGACACCGAGGAGCATCGCGGTCGCGGGGACCAGCGCCGCGATCGGCCCCTGCGCGGGGTGGCGGAGCTGGTCGACCAGGCGTTCCTCGACGCGGACGCCCCGCAGGACGTGCGCGCCGAGCAACCACACCCACGCCACCGCCGCGACCGCCCAGAACACCTGCGGGACGACGGCCGGTAGTCCGAGCACGGGTGCTGCGTACGACCAGGTCTCCGCGAAGCCGGCGAGGCCGAACGGTGCGGCGAGGGTGTTGAGCGGGATGCGGGAGGTCGGGCGCGCGCTGGGCATAGGGGTCCCATTCTCCCCGGACCGCGTCGCGTCGCGTAACGCCCCGGCCACCGTGACGCCCCCGTGGCACATTGGGCCCATGCCCTTCGAGAACACCGACCACGTCCAGGCCACCACGGCCGGCTCGCTCCCCCGCACGCCGGAGCTCATCGCCGCGAACGCCGCCCGCCTCGTGGGCGCGGACGGCTTCACGCTCGAGACCACCGACGAGGTCCGTCAGCTGACGAGCGCGGCGGTCGACGACGTCGTCGCACGCCAGACCGCCCTCGGCATCACGCAGCCGGGCGACGGCGAGTTCGGCAAGGCGATGTCGAACGGCGTCGACTACGGCGCGTGGTGGGGGTACTCGTTCCAGCGGGTCAGCGGCCTCTCGCTCACCGAGGAGAACGTCTTCACGCAGGAGCCGGTCCGCTCGAGCCCGGGCAACGTGCAGCTCACGAGCTTCCCGGACCGCCGCGACTGGACGATCTTCCGCGACGCCTACACCGACCCGGAGTCGGGCATCGGCACCGGCAAGAACGCCACCGCGTTCCCCACCACGACCGGCCCGATCACCTACACCGGGCACGACGCCGCGCGCGCCGACGCCGCCAACCTCACGCACGCGGTCGCGGCCGCCGGTGCCGACAACGGGTTCATCACGGCCCTCTCGCCCGGTTCGGCAGCCCGGGTCGCGAACGAGTACTACGCGACGGACGAGGAGCACATCTGGGCCTGGGCCGACGCCCTGCGCGAGGAGTACCGGATCATCCTCGACGCCGGTCTCGTGCTGCAGATCGACGACCCGTCGATCGCCGAGAACTGGGACCAGATCAACCCCGAGCCGAGCCTGGAGGACTACCGCGCCTTCACCCGCATCCGCGTCGAGGCGCTCAACCACGCGCTCAGGGGCCTCGACACCAGCCGCGTCCGCTTCCACCTGTGCTGGGGCTCCTGGCACGGCCCGCACACCACCGACATCGAGCTCCGCCACATCGTCGACCTGATGCTCGACATCGACGCCGGCGCCTACTCGTTCGAGGCCGCGAACGCCCGCCACGAGCACGAGTGGACCGTCTGGCAGGACGTCACCCTGCCCGACGGCAAGGTCATCGTGCCGGGTGTCGTCGGCCACGCCACGAACGTCGTCGAGCACCCCGATCTCGTCGAGCAGCGCATCGAACGCTTCGCCTCGGTCGTCGGGCGCGAGCGCGTCATCGCCGGCACCGACTGCGGGCTCGGCGGCCGCATCCACCCGCAGATCGCCGCGGCCAAGCTCGAGTCCCTCGGCGAGGGTGCCCGGCGTGCGAGCGCGAAGCTGTTCTAGCCGCCCGTTCCTTCCCAGAACGGCTGCAGTACCGAGCGAGATCGGGCGTACTTGCCGAGAAGAACACGGCAGGTACGCCCGGTTTCGGCAGGTACGCCCGTCTACCGGCGCGCGCGGCCGAGCACGACCGCGCCGACCGCAGCAGCCGCGCCGAGCCACACGAGGGGGCGTGTGACGCGTCGCCGCTTGGCGACCCAACCGCCGTTCGTGGCGTTGTCGGCGTCCGCCGGGGCGTAGAGGTTGCCGTCGGTCGGCGCGGCCTTCCCGCGCAGCGCGAAGGTCTCGACCATGGGCTTCGTGATCTTGTGGAACAGGCCCGGGAACACGTACTGCAGCGGCACGAGCGACGCCTGGATCCGGCCGACGAAGCGGTACCGCTTCGGGTGCGTGGCGGCGGTGACGACGGCACGACCCGCGCGTTCGACCGACACCGTCGGCGGCAGCGGGTGCGAGTTCTTGCCGGTGTAGTTGGCGCCGTTCTGGTAGATCGGGGTGTCGATCGTCGACGGCAGCAGCGCGGTGAAGTGGATGCCGGTGCCGGCGAACTCGTCACCGAGGACGTCGATCAGGCCGAGCGCCGCGTGCTTGCTCGTCACGTAGGCCGACTGGTACGGCGCGGAGAGCAGCGACTGGATCGAGCCGACGAGCACGTACGTGCCCTTCCCGCGCTGCTTCCAGTGCGGCAGCAGGTGGGTCACGGCGTTGAGGTGCCCGTACAGGTTGGTGTCGACGACGCGCTTGAAGGCCTCGGTGGGGGTCTGTTCGAACAGGCCGTAGACGAACAGGGCGGCGTTGCCGACGAAGACGTCGATGCGGCCGTGCCGACTCGTCACCGTGCCGATGAGGTCCTTGACCTGGTGCTCGTCGGCGACGTCCGTGGGGATCGCCACCGCGTCGGCGCCGAGGACCCGGCACTCCGCGGCGGCGGCCTCCAGGGAGTCGTGGCCGCGTGCGGCGAGCACGAGCGTCGCGCCCTGCCGGGCGAACTCGTGCGCTGCGGCCCTCCCGATGCCGCTCGATGCTCCGGTGACGACGACGATCTTCCCGCGGTACCGATGTCCCATGCGTCCTTGGTACGCGCCGCTGGTCCGTTCCCGCACAGACGCGCCGTACCCCTGCACCCGGTGCGAGGATGGAGCATGCGCAAGGACGACCTGACCGTCGACGAAGCCACGGTCATCGCCGAACACGCCCGGTCCGGTGCCCTCGAGCTGGACGACCCCGAGGTCCGCAGGGTCGTCGAGCAGGCCAACCGCGTGCTCGTCCGTGCACAGATGTGGGGCGAGGAGCGGAGCCCGAAGCTCCGTCGCCGCCGCCGCTTCATCGCGATCGGCGCGCTCGTGATGGTGCTCGTCTGGGTGGCCGGACTGTTGGTGCCGCTCGCACTGCGGTTCGGGGTGTAGCCGGAGCCGACCTCGCGTCGCCGTTCGGCTCAGCGGCCGGCGCGGGCGTTCCGGGCGAGGAGCCAGAGGTACGTGCTGTGCCCGACGAGCGCCAGGCCGAAGAAGATCGCGGCGACGGCGTAGACGCGGTCGAGCTTGCCCTGCCCGATCACGAGCATCACGACGCAGAACGCCACGGCGATCGCGAGCACGCCGACCTGCACGGTCGACCAGATCCGTCGGAAGCGCGGCATGCCCGTCTCGTTCACCCGGCCATTCTCCCCCATGCCGGGCCTGCTGTGCGGTCGACCGACGTCGGCCCGCGGTACGACACGGTCGTCGCGCGCCGGTACCGTGCTCCGATGCGCCGCGGTCCGAGCCGGACCTAGCGTGCAGGCATGGACACGCACCACCCCACGGCCACCCCCACCAGCACCCCGGCCCGACCTGCGCGCCGACGCCGCCGCCGCCCGTTGAGGATCATCGGGTTCTCGCTCGTCGGGCTCGTGGGCCTCGGCGCCCTGACGCTCGGCGGCACGGCCACCTACGACGCGATCGCGACCGCAGCCGAGCGGGACGACATCCGCCCGTACGGCGAACTCGTCCCCGTCACCGGCGGCCGGGTGAACGTCGCCGTCACCGGGTCCGGGGCGTCGACCGTCGTGCTGCTGCCCGGCTTCGGCACGGCGTCCCCCGTCATCGACTTCGCCCCGCTCGTCGACCGGCTGCAGGACACCCACCGGGTGGTCGTGGTCGAGCCGCTCGGGTACGGCCTGAGCGACGGCACCGACCGACCACGGACCAGCGCGAACATCGTCGACGAGGTGCACCAGGCGCTGTCGACGCTCGGCATCGACCGGTACGTGCTCGCCGGGCACTCGGTCGCCGGGATCTACGCGCTCGAGTACACGAACGCGTACCCGGACGAGGTGCAGGCGTTCGTCGGCATCGACAGCAGTGTGCCGACGCAGCCCGGCATCGACGAGGCCGTCGGGTCCGGCCTGTTCCGCTTCGTGAAGGCCACCGGGCTCGCCCGCGTGCTCACCTCCGTGTCCGGCGACGCGAACGCCGGGCTGCCCTACACCGACGCGCAGAAGGAGCAGATGACCCTGCTGTCACACCGCACCAGCATGCGCGCGACGTACCTGGACGAGTACGAGCACCTCGGCGCGAACTTCCGGCACGCCCGCAGCCTCGCGTTCCCCGCCGATCTGCCGGTCCGCCTGTTCGTCGTGGGCGACGACCCGGAGGTGCCGGGGTGGGAGCGTCTGCACCGTGAGCAGGCGGCGTCGGTGGCCGACGGCCAGGTCGTCCTGCTCGACGGCGGGCACTACCTGCACCACACGCACGCAGTGGAGATCGCCGAGGGCATCGACGCGGTCGCCGACCTCGGTCAGTGACCCCGGAGCGCCTCGACGAGCTCGGCCTTGCGCTTCGACGAGTACCCGGTCAGGCCGAGCTCCTTCGCCCGCTTCCGGAGGTCGGCGACGGTCCAGTCGTCGTAGGAGCCGGACTCGCCGCCCTTCTTCCCGACTGCCTTCTCGCCGCGGGCCGCTGCGGCGTTGCTGATCCGCGCGGCCTTCTCCTTGGAGTTGCCCTCCTTGCGGAGCTCCTCGTACATGTCCGGCTTCTTGAGTTGGTTCGGCATGGGACGTCACGGTACGCGCACCGGCCCGGCGTCGTTCCGAGCCGGCGGCGGCTCAGCGCTTCTCGGGGTCGTGACCCCAGTTCATCAGGGACCACCGCCACGGGGTGTCGTGCACGTCGCCGTCCGGCCGCTGCTCCGAGTGCCGGGCGACGTAGCCGATCACCTTCCGCATGTGGGCGTGGTCGTCGTCGGTCCGGTCCGCCTTGTGCTTCTCGAGGATCCGGATGACGTGCCGCCCGCTCTCGTGCCCGGTCGACTCGCCGCCCCCAGGGGGCTTCTGCCCGACGTGCTTCGACTCGTCGGTGTCGAGCCACTCGCGGAGCTCCGACGGGGTCATGTTCACCGCGTCGGCGAAGTCGCGCTCGGTCTGCTGGTCGTCGTCGTCGCTCATCCCCCGAGGCAACGCCCCGGCCCTGGACGAGTGCGCAGGACGGACGGCGCTCCGGCTTCCCCCAGCGCCGACGGGTTCGGTGGTCACGAGCCAGCAGGAAGGAACCCCATGCCCACCGACCAGTACGAGCACGGCGACCCGCGCACCCGCTACCCCGATGTCCAGCCGGAGCCGCAGACCCAGGACGAGCCGGGCCTCCAGTCCGCCATGGACCCGGTCCCCGACCTGGGCGAGACGAGCTACCGGGGCACCGGTCGGCTCGCCGGCCGGAAGGCCCTGATCACCGGCGGTGACTCCGGCATCGGCGGCGCCGTCGCGATCGCGTTCGCCCGCGAGGGCGCCGACGTCGCGATCGCCTACCTGCCGGAGGAACAGTCCGACGCCGACCACGTCCTCGAGCAGATCCGTGCCACCGGACGCACCGCCGTCGCGATCCCCGGCGACCTGCGCGACAAGGCGTACGCGCAGGAGCTCGTCGACCAGGCCGTCGCCGGACTCGGCGGTCTCGACGCCCTCGTGAGCGTCGCCGGCAAGCAGCGGTGGCAGCCCGACGTGCTCGACATCACGGACGACCAGTTCGAGGCGACCTTCGACGTGAACGTCTTCGGGCTGTTCCGCCTCGTGAAGGCGGCACTGCCGCACCTGCAGCCCGGTGCGACGATCACCACGACGGCCTCGATGGAGGCGTACAAGCCGGCGCCCGACCGGCTCGACTACGCGGCGTCGAAGGGCGCGATCAACAACCTGTCGAAGGGGCTGTCCCAGCTGCTCGTCGAGCGCGGCATCCGCGTGAACGTCGTCGCTCCCGGGCCGACGTGGACCGTCCTGCAGCCGAGCGGCGGCGTCGACCCGTCGACGTTGCCGGAGTTCGGCAGCAGCGAGTCGCCGATGGGTCGCGCCGGGCAGCCGGCCGAACTCGCCCCGGCCTACGTCTTCCTGGCGTCGGACGAGTCGAGCTACGTGGTCGGCGAGACGCTCAACGTGAACGGCGGCATGGTCACGCCCTGACCGGCACCGCTCGCCGACGACACGGCAGCGGGTGGGAATGGATCGGACCCGCCCGCTGTCGGACTCTGCACCGATCACGAAGACCACGAAGGAGCACACCATGAGCCTCGAACCCCACAAGGGCGCAGCGATCGTCGACGAGCGCACCTGCACGCCGAAGCCCGTCCTGACCAAGCTGCACGACACCCGCACTCCGGCGTTCGGCCGGTGGCTCGGGCAGATCAACCGCCAGGACTGAGGCGCCGCCCGGCGCACCGCGTCGCCCTGCTAGCGTGCAGACGTGTCCCGGGGCCGGCTCTACTTCGCACTGCAGGCCCTCGGTGGCGCGGTCTGGTGGATCAGCGTCGCGACCGTCCCGGGCATCCGGACGCTCACCCTCGGCTCGCTCGACCCGGTCGCCGTCGCGGCCGTCGACGTCCCGCTGTTCGTCGTCGCGTCGGCGATCGCGGCGTCGTCGACCAGTGCCCTCGGCCGGGCCGCCGCGATCGTCGCCACCGGCTGGACGGCGGTCGTCCTCGCGGCACTCGCCGTCTGGGCCACCGTCACCGGTGAGGCCGGCTGGGGAGTCCTGGTCATGACCGCGGCCACCGTCGGCTCCGGGCTGGCCCTCGCGCTCGTCCTGCTCGGCCGGGTGCCGACCGAGTGGCTGACGTCCGGTCCGCTGCGGTTCCGCACCGCCGACCCGGGTGCCGCGACGTCGCGGCACGTGGTCGCGACGACCGTGCAGATCGTCGTCTTCTGGGGACTCTTCCTCGGCGTGTTCCCCGTGGTCATCGCCGCGGCCGAGCACCGCTGGCGGCTGCACCCGGCGCTGCCCGAACCGGTCGTCGTCACGCTGCTCGTGATCGGGCTCGTCGTCCTCGCGCTCGCCAGCGCGCTCGGCATCGCGTCGGCGGCGGCGATGTCGACGAAGGGCGCGGGGACGCCGCTGCCGTCCGCCAGCGCGAACCGGCTGGTCGTCGCCGGCCCGTACCGGTCGGTCCGCAACCCGATGGCGCTCGCCGGCATCACGCAGGGCGTCGCCGTCGGCCTGCTGCTCGGGTCGTGGATGGTCGTCGTCTACGCGCTCGCCGGCTCGATCGTGTGGAACTGCGTCGTCCGACCGCTCGAGGAGGCCGACCTCGAGGTCCGCTTCGGCGACGACTTCCGCCGCTACGCCGCGCGCGTCCGGTGCTGGGTGCCGCGGTGGCCGATCGCCGCGAGCGTGGGCGGCGTGCCCGTCGCCGTCAGCTCGTCGACCCGCTGATGTTCACGAGCCACGTGACCCGGAACCGGTCGGTGAGCATCCCGAACGTGTCGCCCCACGGCGCCTTCGTCAGCGGTTCGATGATCGTCGCCCCGTCGGCGAGCCCGTTCCAGTAGCGGGTCAGCGCCTCGTCGTCGTCGCCGCTGAGCGACAGCGAGATGCTGCTCTCCGACGGCGTCTCCATGCCGGTCGGCGCGTCCGAGGCCATCAGCAGCAGGCCGTTCTCGCCCTCGAGCTGCCCGTGCATGACCTTGTCGGCATCGGCTGGGTCCTGGCTCATGCCGGCCTCGCCGAAGGTGCCGATCGTGAGCTGGCCGTGGAACACCGAGTGGTAGAAGTCGAGGGCCTCGCGGGCTCCCGCGCGGAAGCCGAGGTACGGGTTGAGACGCACGGACATGGTGGACTCCTCACGACGGGCGGGCGTCGTCGCCCGCTGCGCGCCCATCGTCGCAGACGCGACGTGCCCGCGGAAGGGCACGTCGCCGTGGACGGGCGTGCGATGCGGCCTGGAGGCCCGTGGCGGGGCCGCCCCGCGCCTCCAGGCCGTCAGGCGGTCGCGGTGCGGTCCGTGGCCGGGTCCGCACCGGCCAGGTCGCGGATGCGCTTCGCCGGCACGCCGGCGTAGACGCCGTGCGCCAGCAGGCGCCCGGTGACGACCGCGCCGGCCGCGACGACCACGTCGTGCTCGATGTGCGCGCCGGGCAGGATCGTGGCACGGCCGCCGATCCACACGCGGTCCTCGATGACGACCGGCCGGCCGGTCGCGGTGTCGCTCCACCGGCCGTCGGCATCGATCGCGTGGTGGCTCGTCATGATGAGGACCTGCATGCCGATCGCGGCGTTCGCACCGATGGTGACGGGGGCGATGGCCTCGATGGTCGTGCCGCGGTTGAAGTAGACGCCGCGCGCGACCGACAGGTTGCGCGGGTCGCCGGTCAGTGAGAACCCGGGACCGGGAGCCGACTCGGCACGGGCGCCTGCGGCGTTCAGCAGCAGCCGTCGCACCACCCGCGGCAGGAACGGCGAGCCGAGCAGGGCGGTGAGGAGGACGTGCTCCCGGGCGTGCGCGGCGTCCTCGCGGAGGCGTCGGGAGAACGTGGAGGGGACGGGGACGGCTGGCGTGGTCATGCGGCCTCCTGGGTTCGACGGGGGGGGGGTGCGATGTCGCACAGCCGAAACGTAGGCGGTGCCGGGCGACCCGACAACGGACACCGAGGCGGTTGCGTGATCCTTGCGGTAACGCCCCGGCCCGCTACTCCCGCGCCGCCAGCGCCGTCTGCCGCGGCAGCTCCCCGAACTCCTGCCGGTAGCTGCCGGCGAACCGCCCCAGGTGCGCGAACCCCGTCGCCCGGGCGATCTCGGCGACGCTGCGGTCGTCGCCGGCCTCGAGCTGCTCGCGGGCGAGCAGGAGGCGGATCCGGCGCAGGTACATCGTCGGCGTGATGCCGTGGTGCCGCTGGAACGCGGCCTGGACACCGCGCACGCTCAGGCCCGCGGCCTCGGCGACGTCGTTGACCGTGATCTGCTCGGTCGCGTGGTCGAGCAGGAACGTCTCGGCGCGGGCGAAGCGGGCGGTCGAGGCCATCACCGGCTCGTGCTGCCCCACCGGCCAGTGCGGGATCGCGGTCAGCAGCCCACCGGCGGCGAACCGGGCGAGCTCGCGCTCACGTTCCACCGGCACGTCGGCCGGGCCCTGCAGCACCTCCTGCGCGACCGACCGGACCATCAGCCACCACGCGGCCAGCGGCGCGCCCTCGGGCACGTGACGCGGACGGAACTCCAGCGGACCCGGTGCCCAGTCGCCACGCTCGGCAGCGACCTGCTCGACGATCGTCCGGTCGATGCGCAGCACGTCGTGCTGGACGTCCACCCACCGGAACCGCTGGGGGTCCTGCCGGTAGAGCACCGGGCGGCCGACCTTGACGGGGTTGTCGTCGACGACCGCGGAGCCGGACTTCACCCAGACGATCATCATCGCCCGTCCGGGCTCGACCGCGCCGCTCAGGGTGCCCGTGCACCGCGTCGACTCGAGCGACAGCAGGGCGGTCCCCCGCACGCGTTCCTCGAAGGCGAACCCCTCGCCGGTGCCCTCGACGGTGAGGCCGTGGGTCACGTGGGTCACCGAGAGTGCCTCGGCCGCGACCGACGGCTCGTCTGTCCTGATCTGCCGCTGCGTGCGGTGCATCATCTCGGGCACAGGACGATCCTCGCGACATGTCGGCATCCGCGCAACGCACGACGCGCCGGGTTCCTCGGAAGACAGCCAGCAACCGCGCGTTTGACTGGTGGGCCATGAAGTACATCCAGTACGACCGCTCGACGATCCTGACCAGCGACGACGTCGCCGATGCCGTGATCGAGTACGCCGCGGCGCTCGCCGGCGGCAACCGAGCCGACGCCATCGCGATCCCGGCGGTGGCGGAGGACGGCACCATGACCACGACGAAGATGCTCATCGGCCCGTCGAGCGAGATCGTCGTCGCCGATGCGGACGAGGACGAGCTCGAGGTCGAGAACGGCGAGTTCGTCGCCCGTCTGCGTGCGGCAGCGGGCACGTTCGAGCACCCGGAGACGATTCACGCGGACACCCGCTCCGACCTGACGGGCGAAACGCCGGTCGCCTGACCGCAGCACGGTCGTCGCGACGCTCATCGGCCGAGGTCGGTCGGGAACCTGCTGGCGTCCACGGCGAGGACCGCCTCGGTCCGTCGGCGCATCTCCGCCAGGAAGGCCCCGCCCTCGGGCTCCAGGTCGTCGTCCGGCGCCGGCTCCAGGGCGACCGCCACCGCCGGTGCGAGGAGCAACTCCACGGTGTTGGCGGCGCCGAACTCGTCGGTCGTCGGGACCGACACGACGTCGCTCAACCGGCTCTGGTGCAGGGCGGCCGCGTACCGGATCACCGCGTCGGCGACCGCGTCACCGGTCAGGACCCGGACGGCCCCCGCGTAGTTGACGTACTTCATCGGTGCTCCCTCGTGACGAGGGGCACCCGCCGAGGTGACGGTTCCCTGATCCTGCTGGACAGTAGGCCGTGGTCGCCGCGCGCGTCACAGACAGCGACGCCGGCGACGGCGCCGAGGGGTCTGTCCGCTCCGCGCTGTCGCTCGGGATCCCGCTGGTAGCAACGTGGTGCGTGCCGCCACCCGTGCGGCGCGGGAAGGAAGCGACTCTTGACCGAGATCACCGCCCACCACGGGCTCTTCAAGGACACGAACCTGCACGTCGACGACACCGGCGGTTCCGGCCGCACCGTCGTCCTGATCCACGGCTGGCCGCTGTCCGGCGAGTCCTGGAGCAAGCAGGTCCCGGCGTTCGTCGACGCCGGCTACCGCGTCGTCACCTACGACCGTCGCGGCTTCGGTCGCAGCGACAAGCCGAAGACCGGCTACGACTACGACCACCTCACCGAGGACCTGCACACGATCCTCACCGAGCTCGACCTGCAGGACGTCACCCTCGTCGGCTTCTCGATGGGCGGCGGCGAGGTCGCCCGCTACTTCTCGAAGTACGGCACCGAGCGGCTGCACAGCGTCGTCTTCGCCTCGGCCGTGCCGCCGTACCTGCTGCAGACGTCGGACAACCCGGACGGCCCGCTGCCGAAGGAGCAGGCGGCCCAGATGACCGCGGGCCTGACGAAGGACGAGGACGCGTTCTACGACCAGTTCACGACCGACTTCTTCTCGGTGGACGGCACCCTGGTCGTCTCCGAGGAGGACCGGCAGCAGGCGCTCACGCTCGCGAAGCAGGCGTCGAAGACCGCCGCGCTCGAGGCGATGGCGTCCTTCGCGAACACCGACTTCCGTGACGACCTGCCGAAGGTCACCGTGCCGACGCTCGTCATCCACGGTGACGGCGACGCGACCGTGCCGTTCGACGGCTCGGGTGCCCGCACGCACGCCGCGATCGCCGGCTCCGAGCTGCACGTCGTCGCCGGCGGCCCGCACGGCGTCAACGTCAGCCACCCGGACGAGTGGAACCGCGTGGTGCTGGAGTTCCTCGCGAAGTAGCGCGGAGACAGGGCGGACGGGAGGCCCGTGGCGGGTCCGCCACGGGTCCGCCGTCCGCCCTGTGCGCAGGTCCAGGGCCCCACTCAGGCCGCGGGAGCCACCAGACCGGCGCGCCGGCGCAGGTCGAGCGCGGCCGCGACGAGCTCGCGGGTGCGCGGGTGCGCGCCCGCGTCGAACAGCCGCTCCGCGGGGCCCACGTCGACGACACGACCGCCGTCGAAGACCGCGATGCGGTCGGCGACCCGGCGCACGACGGCGAGGTCGTGCGAGATGAACACGCAGGTCGTGCCGGTGGTGCGCTGCAGGTCGAGCACCAGGTCGAGGATCCGCGCCTGCACCGAGACGTCGAGCGCGGACGTGGGTTCGTCGCACACCACGAGCGGCACCGGTCCGGCGAACGCCCGGGCAATGGCGACGCGCTGCTTCTGCCCGCCGGACAGCTGGGCCGGCCGGCGGTCGAGGACGTCGGCGGGCAGCCCGACCCGCGCCGCGAGCTGCTCGGCGGTGCCGTCGCCGTGCAGCAGCCGGATCGCCCGTCCCAGCACCTGTCGGACCGTCCGTCGCGGGTTGAGCGAGGCGTCCGCGTTCTGGAACACGACCTGCACGGGTGGGGTACCGGTCGGCGTCCGGTCGCCCGCGTCCAGTGTGATCGTGCCGTCGTGTCGGACCAGTCCGGCGAGGGCTCGGCCGAAGGTCGTCTTGCCGGAGCCGGACTCCCCCACGACGCCCAGCACCTCACCGCGGCGCAGCTCGAGGTCGATGCCGTCGAGGGCGACCGCGCCGTCGTACTCCTTGCGGAGGCCCCTGATCGTCGCGAGGACGTCGTGCTGCGCGGTCTCGGCGGTCGTCCCCGTTTTGCCCGCCGTTCCCGCCTTGCCCGTCGTGATGTCGGGCAGGGCGTCGACGAGCTGCTTCGTGTACGGCTCCGCGGGGTGGAGCAGCACCTGGGTCGCGGTGCCCTCCTCGACGAGCACCCCGTGGCGGAGCACCCCGACCCGGCCGCAGTGCGCCGCGACCAGCGGCAGGTTGTGGCTGATGAGCAGGGTCGCGAAGCCGATCTCGGTCCGGAGCTCGTCGATGAGCGCCATGATGCCCGCCTCGACCGAGCTGTCCAGGCCGGTCGTCGGTTCGTCGAGCACGAGCAGGCGCGGACGGGCCACCAGGGCCATCGCGATCGCGACGCGCTGCTGCTGACCGCCGGACAGCTCGTGCGGGTACCGCACCCCGATCGTCGTCGGTGACGGCAGCCCGACCCGCGTGAACGCTTCGACCGTCGCGGTGTCCGCAGCCGCGCGGCCGGAGCCCGTGGCGCGCAGGACCTCGGCGACCTGGCGTCCGACCGTCATCGTCGGGTTGAGGGCGAGGCCGGGTTCCTGGTGGACGACCGCCACGACGTCGCGCCGGAACCGCCGGAGCCGCTCACCGCGCAGGGACGCGACGTCGACGCCGTCGACGACCAGCGCCGACGACCCGACGGCGGCGTCCGGGCCGAGCGACGCCGTCAGCGTGCCGGCCACGGTGCTCTTGCCGGAGCCGGACTCGCCCACGAGCCCGTACGAGCCACCGGGCTCGATCACGAACGCGACGTCGTCGACCACCCGGGTGCCGCGGTACGACACGGTGAGCCCCTCGACGCGGACCAGTGCGTCGGTCGTGCCGGTGGTCCGGGGCTGCTCGCTCGTGCCGGTCTGCTCGGTCACTCGGAGACCTCCTTGAGGTTGTCGGCGATCAGGTTCGCGGACACGACGATCGACGCCACGGCGACGCCCGGGAACACGACCGTCCACCACGCGGCCTGCAGGTAGGCGCGGTTCGCGTTGATGTCGAGCCCCCAGTCGGCGGCCGGTGGTTGCGAACCGAGCCCGAGGAACGACAGCGACGCGGTGATGAAGATCGCGGCACCGAGGCTCAGGACCGCCTGGATCACGAAGACCCCGATCACGTTCGGCAGCAGCTCCGTGACCATCGCCCGGACGGCGCTCTCGCCCTGCAGCCGTGCGGCCTGGACGTAGGACTTGCCCATCTCGACGAGCACCGCGGCCCGGACGATCCGCGCGATGCCCGGCGCGAAGAGCACGCCGACGATGAGGACGAGCCCGGGCGTCGACACCCCGAACGCACCGACGAGCACGACCAGGAAGATCAGGCTGGGCAACGCGAGCAGCACGTCGAAGAACCGCATCAGGGCGGTGTCGACCCACCCGCGGTGGTAGCCGGCGAGCAGGCCCAGGGTGCCGCCGACGACGGTCGCCAGCGCCGCGCCGAACGGGCCGATGACGAGCGCCGGCCGGGCCCCGGCGGCGACGCGGGCGAAGACGTCACGGCCGAGCGAGTCGGTGCCGAACCAGTGCGCAGCGCTCGGCGCCTGCAGGAGCTCGCCGGTGCGGGCGAAGGGCTGCAGGCCGAGCAGGTGCCAGCCCACGGCCAGGACGACCCACCAGAGCAGGATCGCCACGGAGACCAGGAACGTGGGACGCCGGAGGAGTCCGCGCCACCCGCGGCGGGTGACCCGTGCGGTGCCCGTGGTGGTCGACGCCGACGGACGACCGGCGAGGGCGTCGGTCTCGACGGCACCGGGGACGACGGCGGTCATGCGGTGGCCGCCCGTTCGAAGCGGATCCGGGGATCGACCACCACGAACAGCAGGTCGGTGAGCAGGAGCGCGCCGAGCGAGAGCGCCCCGGCGAGCATCACCCCGCTCTCGAGCAGCAGGGCGTCCTTGCGCTCGGCGGCCGACACGAGCAGCGCGCCGAGGCCCGGGTAGGAGAACAGGGTCTCGACGATGACGCTGCCGCCGAGCAGGGTGCCGAGGTAGATGCCGAGCACCGAGAACGTCGGGATGAGCGCGTTGCGGACGACGTGCCGGCGGACGACCTGGCCGGTGGTCAGGCCCTTGAGCACGGCGGTGCGGTGGAACTGCGACCGGATCGTCTCGATCGTCCCCGCACGCACCATCCGGGTCAGGACGGCGAGGTACGCCAGGGCGAGCACCACGGCGGGCAGCGTGAGCACCCGGAGCCGCTCGCCGAACCCGGCGTCGAGCGCACCGGACGCCTGCACGGGCACCACCCGCAGCCAGACCGCGAAGACGAGCAGCAGCACGATCCCGACGACGAACTCCGGCACCGCCGAGATCGTCAGCAGCCCGACCGTGACGGCACGGTCGGAGCGGCGACCCTGCCGGTACGCCTGCACGGCACCGAGCGTGATCGCGACCGGCACCATGATGACGAACGCGTACGCGCCGAGCAGCAGGGAGTTGCCGAGACGGCCGAGCACCAGGTCGCGGACCGGCTCGGAGTAGACGAAGCTCGTGCCCCAGTCCCCCGTGACGAACCCGGCGATCCAGTGCAGGTACCGGCTGACGAGGGACCCGTCGAGCCCGTGGTCGACGTTCCACGCGCGCACCTGCGCCGCCGTCGCGTACTGCCCGAGGGCGTTCCGGCCCGGGTCCCCCGGCACGACCTGGACGAGCCAGAACGTCAGGACGGAGACCACGACCAGGACGAGCGGGATCTGGACGACCCGTTGCCCGACCAGGGTCAGCAGACGACGGCGGCGCGCGGTGCTCATGACGCGGTGACCCCGATGCCCCGGAAGTCGAACCCGCCCGGAAAGTCCTGCCCCGACCGGAAGGTGCCCGTGACGCGCTTCTGCAGCAGGATGCTGCTCGACGCGAACGCGGGGACGATCACGGGCAGGTCGGTCCACTCGATCTCGGCGATCTGGTTCGCCAGGTCCTGCCGCTCCGACTCGTCGGTCGTCGACTCGTACCGGTCGGTCAGCTGCTCGAGCTCCGGGCTCGAGTACTTCGAGGCGTTCCAGACGGCGCCGTCGCGGTAGATCAGGTCGACGTACTGCGCGGGCAGGCGCTGCGCCCAGTTGGTGATCGTCACCGGGGCGTTCAGCCACGGGGTGTCGTCGCCGTCGGCGTAGTACTGCGCGCTCGTCAGCACCTTGAGGGTGACGTCGAACCCGCCGACCGCCTCGAGCTGCTGCTGCACCACCTGGGCGAGGGCCTTCTCGGCGTCGAGCGTCGTGATCTCGAAGGAGACCGTCGTGCCGCCGAGCAGGTCCGCGACCTTGGCCTTGTCCTGCTCGCGCTGCTCGAGTCCCTTCGGTTGGATCGCCGAACTCGGGAAGAACGTGGTGTCGTTGCCGACCTCGGCTGCGCCGCCGTAGACCGTCTTGACGATCTCCTCGCGGTCGAGCGCGAGGGCCAAGGCCTCACGGACCTTCGGGTCGTCGAAGGGCGCCTTGGTGACGTCGAGGAAGATGCCGTCGAACTTGTTGAAGTACGGCTCGGTCTCGGTGTAGTCCGAGGCCTGCAGCGTCGACGTCGCGGTGGGGCTGGCGGCGATCTGGTCGATCTCCCCGCTCTGGAACGCGAGCAGCTGGGCCTGGTCGTCGGCGTAGAACTTCACGTCGACCTGCTGCAGCTCCACGTCCTTCGCGTCCCAGTAGTCAGGGTTCTTCGTGAACGTGGCGCCCTGGCCGGCCGAGTACTTCGTCAGCACGAACTGTCCGGCGCCGACGGGCTGCTTGGCCCAGTTCGCGCCGGCGTCGAAGCCGGCCGGCTGGATGGTCGTGTTCGAGCCCGTGAGCAGGTAGGGGAAGTCGGCGTACGGCTTGGCGAGGGTGAAGTCGATGGTCGAGGCACCGTCGGCGGCGACCGACTGCAGGATGCCGTCGAAGCTCGACTTGCCGGGCGACTGGCTGTCCTTGCCGATGATCGAGTCGAACGTCGCGACGACGTCCTTGCTCGTGAGCGCGGCACCGTCGGAGAACTGCAGGTCGTCGCGGAGCTGCACCGTCCAGGTGCGTCCGTCGGACGACGCCTTCCACGAGTCGGCCAGACGACCTTCGAGCTTGCCCTTCGCGTCCTGGCTGAGCAGGCCCTCGGACGCCAACCCCACGATGAACATCGCGTTGTAGTCCGAGGTGGTGAGCGGGTTGATCGTGCTGTCGGGCTCCTGGAGTCCGAGCGTGTAGGTGCCGGTGTCCGAGGACGATCCGGGCGAGGGGTCGCCGCCGGACGAGCACGCGGCGAGCGTGAGGGCGAGGGCGGACGCGGTGGCCGCGAGGGCGAGGCGCTTGAGGCGACGCCGCCGCGACGTGAGGTCGACGGTCACGGATGACTCCTAGGGGTTCGGGTTGCAGGGGTGCGGTGCTGGGAGGGGTGGTGCGGTCAGCGGTGCGCGCGGTCCGGCACCCGGGGGTGTCCGAAGCGCTCGCGCAGGGTGAGGTCGTCGTACGCCGTGGCGGTCCGGCCGCGGCGCTGCAGTTCCGGCACGACGTGGTCGACGAACCGGTCGATCCCGCCGGGCAGGTACGGGAACTGCACGATGAAGCCGTCGGCGCCACCGTCGTCGGTGAGCTCCTCGAACCGGTCGGCGATCTCCGGTCCGGTTCCCGCCAGCAGGCTGCGGCGGTACGACCACGCGTAGACGTCGCGGGGCGTCGCGGGGCCGTCGGCGAGGAGCCGGTCGACCGCGGGCTTCGGCGAGCGGGTCTCGTTCGAGGTGTCGAACTCCTCGGCGTAGTCGAACGGCACGTCGACGTCGCGGCCGGACAGGTCCTGCCCGATCTGGTGCGACACGTCCTCGAGGATGAGGGCGTCCGGCGTCAGGGCGAGGATCGCGTCCGCCTCGGCTCGGGCGTCGGCGGCGGTCTCCCCCACGACCGGCATCACCGACGGCATGATCTTCACCGCGTCGGCGGAGCGGCCGTGCCGGACGGCGCGGGCGCGCAGGTCGTCGACGAAGCGTCGGACGTCCGCGGTGGAGCCACCACGGGTGAACACCGCGTCGGCCGTGTCCGCGGCGAGTTCCAGCCCGGACTCGGACCCGCCGGCCTGGAACAGCAGCGGGTGGCCCTGCGGCGGCCGCGCGATGTTGAGCGGCCCGCGCACCCGGAAGAACTCGCCCTCGTGGTCGAGACGGTGCAGGCCGTCGCGGCGCGCGAAGACCCCGGACGCCGGGTCGGCGACGATCGCGTCGTCGTCCCAGCTGTCCAGCAGACCGTTGACGACGTCGACGAACTCGCGACCGCGCTCGTACCGCCGGGAGTGGTCGATGTGGGCGTCACCGCCGAAGTTGCGGGCCTCTTCGTCGTAACGACTCGTGACGAGGTTCCACGCGGCTCGCCCACCGCTGAGGTGGTCGAGCGAGGCGAGGGTCCTGGCCACGTGGTACGGCTCGTTGTACGTCGTCGACACGGTCGCGGCGAGGCCGATCCGCGACGTCACCTGGGACAGCGCGGCGAGCAGCGTGAACGGTTCGGGCCGCAGCGCACCGTAGTGGTCGACGCCCGACGGGTACCGGTCCCAGAAGTACAGGCCGTCGGCGAGGAAGAGCGTGTCGAACACCCCGCGCTCGGCGGTCTGCGCGATGTGCCGGTGGTGCCGGATGCTCAGGTGCTCGGCGGGACGCGAGGACGGGTGCCGCCACCCGGTGACGTGCGCGCCTCCCGGGTGGAAGGCGAAGGCGCCCAGCAGGATGCGGTCGCTCATGCGGACGCCTCCTGGTCGACTGTCGCTGGCGCGGGCACGGCTGCCGAACCGTCGTACCGGCTCGCCGGTCGCGCCAGCCCGAGGTGCTCCCGCAGGGTGTCGCCGCGGTACGCGCGGTCGTACACGCCACGACGTTCGAGCTCCGGCACCACCTGGTCGACGAACCGGTCGACGCTCACCGGGATCGACGAGAACGCGAGCATGTAGCCGTCGGCGGCGTCCTGCGCGTAGCGCTCGGTCAGCCAGTCGGCGATCTGCTCGGGCGTGCCCGGCAGGAACCGACGGCGCAGGATCGTCCGGTAGACCTCGCGCAGCGTGGTGGCCTCGGCGGCGATGCGGCGGATCGACTCGTAGACGGACTTCGACTGGTTGATCGCCGTCTCGTCGAAGACGTGCTCGAACGGTGCGTCGAGCGGCCGGTCGGACAGGTCGGTCTGCAGGTAGTGGGACAGCAGGTCGAGCGAGACGCGGTCCGGTGTCAGCTCCTCGATCTCGTCGAGCTGCCGCAGCGCGTCGGCCTCGGTGTCGCCGATCACCGGCGACACCGCCGGCAGGATCAGCATCGACGACGCGTCACGTCCGTGCTCGACGGCGCGGCGCTTGTAGTCGGCGTACAGGGCCTGTGCGTCGGCGAGGTCGTCCTGCCAGAGGGTGAAGACGCCCTCGGCCTTCGCACCGGCCAGCGCACGGCCGGCCTCGGATGCCCCGGCCTGGAACAGCACCGGGTGGGCCTGCGGCGGCCGGGCGATGTTGAGCGGCCCGCGTACGCGGAAGAACTCGCCCTCGTGGTCGAGCACGTGCAGTCCGTCGCGCTTCGCGAAGTACCCGGACTCCTGGTCGTACAGGAACGCGTCGTCGTCCCAGCTGTCCCAGAGGCCCTGCACGACGTCGACGAACTCGGCACCCCGGCGGTAGCGGACGGCGTGGTCGAGGTTCGCGTCGCGACCGAAGTTCCAGGCCTCTTCGTCCGAGGCGCTCGTCACGAGGTTCCAGGCGGCCCGGCCCTCGCTCAGGTGGTCGATCGACGCCAGCTTCCGAGCCACGTGGTACGGCTCGTTGTAGGTGGTCGAGACCGTCGCGGCGAGCCCGATGTGCTCGGTCCGCTGCGACAGGGCACCGAGCAGGGTGAAGGGCTCGGTGCGGATGTTCACGGCGTGGTCGATGCCCGACGCGAAGCGGTCCCAGACGTACAGCTCGTCGGCGATGAACAGCGTCGCGAACCCACCGCGCTCGAGCGTCTGCGCGAACCGCACGTAGTACTCGACGTCCAGGTAGGCGTCCGGTTCGCTGCCCGGCAGGCGCCAGCTCGTGACGTGCTCGCCGCCGGGGTAGAAGACCATCCCGCCGAGCACCAGGCCGCCGTCGCGGGTCATGCCGTCACCGCCTCGTGGGCCAGGACGGCGCCGAGCTGCGGGGCCACCTGTTCGGCGAACAGCGCGAGGGCGTCCGTCCGTGCACCGACGTCGGAGTAGCCGTCGTCGACCTGCACGTTGAGCTGCGTCGCGTACCGGGAGTACGGCTTCGACGCGATCGACTCGGCGATGTCGTCGGCCGTGCCGTAGTGCAGGTTGAGCGACGCGGCCTTCTCGGCCAGGGTCGTCGCCGGCGGCAGGAACGACTCGCCCCACGCGTACTTCGCCTCGATGCCCGCACGCGCCTCGCGCAGCGCGGTGTCGCGGTCCGCGGCCGGGTAGATCGCCGTCGAGAGTGCGACCCGGGGAACAGCGTCGTCCGGCAGCGCGGCGTGGTAGGCGTCCGCGGTGACCTCGGCCGGCACGGTCTGCGTGGTGCCGATCAGCACCCCGTGCCCCCGACGGGCGGCGACGGTGGCGCTCTCGGCGCTGAGCGTGGCGTCCCAGATCCGGTCGAGCAGCCCGCTGCCGTCCGGGTTCAGGCGTGCGGTCCCCGTGCCGAGTGACGCACCACGCAGCGCGTCGAGCAGCCGTGCGAGCTGCTCGTCGAACGCGGCACGACGGGTGTCGTGGTCGGCCCCGACCAGACCGGGCGCGAAGACGTCGAGGGTCTCCGGGCCGCCACCGTTCGCGACGCCGAGTTCCACGCGTCCGTCGCTGATCGCGTCGAGGACGGCGGCGTCCTCCGCGACCCGGACCGGGTCCTCATGCGGCAGCGTGACCGCTCCGAGCCCGAGGCGCAGGGTGGACGTCCGCTCGGCGAGGGCCGCGAAGAACACGAACGGTGACGGCAGTCCGCCGCGCGCCGGTGCGTCGTCGTGTCGGAAGTGGAACTGGCGGACCCAGGCCCCGTCGTACCCGAGGCGTTCCGCCGCGGTGAAGAGCTCGAGCTCCTCGCGGTAGGCCCGGGTCGCCGGCGGCGCCTCGGTGCCGTGCGAGAACACCGCGATCCGCAACGGCACCGTGGCCGCGCGGGCGGTGCGTTCGACGTGCGTCATGCAACACTCCCTCGTCAGTGGAGCGATGCAAACACGAGCGAGCGACGCGCACGAGCGTCGACGTAACGGGGCGCAGTGATTCGTCACGGAACGTAGGAGAGCGCGCGCAGCGCGGAACAGGAGCATCATCGCCGCCCTTGTGCCCGGAGCAGGACCGACGTAGCTTGGCGGCAGCTGCCCCGGACCCCGGTCGCCGGAACTCCTGTGTTCCTCGAGCCGATCAGGGAGCGTCACCGTGTCGCAGCAATCCGTCGACGAGACGTCATCCGCGAACGTCACCGAATCGACCCTTTCCACAGCGGCCGCACCGGTCCGCCTGGAGGCCTCGGCGTCCTCGCCCGAGCAGGCCCTCGAGCAGTTGCCGGGCCTCGTCACGGGCACCTCCTGGCAGACCCGTCCGACCACCGGGGCGTACTCGTTCCGGTACCTGGCCGTCGGTGACGGCAACGTGACGCTGCGCCGGTCGCAGATGCGCGGCTACGTCCGCGGCACCGTGGCCCCCGACGACGCGTACATCGTCGTCCTGGTGCTCGGCGGCGTCGTCACGCTCGACCTCCTGCGTGGCGGCGGGCCGGTCGACAACGGCGTGCCGGCGCTGATGCCCACCGAACGACGCGCCGTGGTCGAGGCCAGCAACCACGACGCCGTCATGGTG
The DNA here is from genome assembly GCF_003755065.1 of Curtobacterium sp. JUb34. Taxonomy (NCBI): domain Bacteria; kingdom Bacillati; phylum Actinomycetota; class Actinomycetes; order Micrococcales; family Microbacteriaceae; genus Curtobacterium; species Curtobacterium sp. JUb34. The sequence goes on from NZ_RJVH01000002.1 coordinate 715,943, forward strand.
CACCTCACCCGCGCGTTCGTGCGGTCCGTCGCCGAGGAGCGCCACGGCCTGCCCTCCGGCGGCCTGCACCTCGACGAGCGTGCTGTCCCCGCAGCGGACGCCGTCGTGCGCTGGCGGCAGGTCCTCGAGTCCGCTCGTCGGGTCCTCGCGGCACAGGGTGTGGCCTCCACCGCGTGGTCGGACGCCACCCGGGCCGTCGCCGTGGCCTTCCTCGCCCTGTACCCGCCGAAGACCGCCGGGCCGTCGAGCGCCCTGTGGGCCCCGCGGAACGCCCGGATCCGGCGAGCGGTCGACCACGTGCACGAGCACGCGGCGGAACCGATCGCCGTGTCGGACCTCGCCGCCGTGTCGGGCTTGAGCGTCCGTGCCGTGCAGGAGTCGTTCCAGCGGCTGTTCGGGATGCCGCCCTCGACCTACGTCCGGTCCGTGCGTCTCCAGCGCGTCCGAGGCGACCTGCTGCGGCTCGACTCGACGTCCACCTCGGTGAGCGAAGTCGCCCGCCGCTGGGGCTTCGCGCACCTCGGCCGGTTCTCGGCGGAGTACACGAGCCGCTACGGCGAGTACCCGAAGGCCACGCTGCACCGGTGACGGTCGGGTCGGCACCCCGCCGACCGTCGCGGACACCTGGGTCGCCGCGCACCCGTGCTCGCCTACCGTCACGTCCATGTCCACGCGAACGAAGACCGCCACGGCGCTGTTCGGTGCCGCCACCATCGCCCTCCTGCTCACCGCCTGCGACCCCGGCGGCGCCCAGAACCCGAACCCCGTCGGGCAGCTGCCCGGTTCCGAGGAGAAGTCGCAGGCGGCCGAGTGCGACCTCGCCTCGGGTGCCGCGGTCGACCTGATCGCGGACGCCGTCGGCCCGGACGACACGATCACCGCCGCCAACATCCAGAAGGGCGACGGCGGCTGGTACCTCGGTGCGACGATCATGCCGAAGGGCGACGACGACACGAACGAGGACGACGAGGAGGACGCCGTGTCGGTCTGGGCGAGCACCGCCGACCCGACCGCAGACGACTTCGACGGCCCGCTCTACGCCGTCAACGACACCGCGCAGGACGCGGTGTCGGACACCGCCGCGACCGCCGCGCCGAGCTCGTTCAGTGACGACTCGCAGCTCGCGCAGCAGGTCGAGAACTGCGTCGACGGCGAGACCGACGGCTGACGCCACCACGCGCCCTGGGCGCGACCCAGGGCGGACGGGAGGCACGGGGCGGGCCCGCACCGCGCCTCCCGTCCGTCAGGTCGTGGCGTCCACCGCCCTGGCGGACGTCACGCAGGCGGTGTCGCGTCGAGCGCGATGACCGCAACCTGGACCACCGCGTCGTCCGGCATGTCCGGGTAGTAGTTGGCGCGCAGCTGCCGAGCGAAGTCGGCCATGTCGGTGTCGGCCGGCTGGTGCGCGGCGCGAGGGGTGAGCTCCGCCAGGCGGTGGTCGGTCACCTCGGTGACCTGGCCGGCCAACGGCGTCGCCGAGGGGTGCTCGTCGAAGACGAACACCCCGGGGCCGGTGCGGACGTCCTCCTGCCAGCGCACCGTCGTGACCTTGTCGCCGCGCTGGACGGCGTCGTGGTGCTTCTGGTGGAAGTGGATCGTCTGTGGTGCTGCGGTGGGAGACACCGCTCCAGTCTTGCGACATCCTGGCCTCATGACGAACCGATCGCCGTCGGGGCTCCGCGCGGTCGGGTTCGACCTCGACGGGACGCTGTTCGACCACCGGACCGTCGAGCGTTCGAGGCCCTGTCCGCCGAACTCGGGGATGGAGACCCTGGTGCTCACGGCGCTCGCCGACCGCCGCGGGTGACGTGGCCGCCCGGCCGCCCGGCCGCTCGGTGGCGGCACGCGGCCGTAGAGTGCACCATGACCCAAACACCGGCAGCATCGCCGCTGCTGCACCTCGGGGTGCTGGCCGAGTCGCGGAAACCCGACGAACGCCGCCTCCCGATCCATCCCGCCCACTTCGAGCGCATCGACCCCGACCTGCGCGCGAACATCATCCTGGAACGCGGGTACGGTCGCCGCTTCGGCGTCACGGACGACCAGCTCGAACCCCTGGTCGGCGCCATGGCGGACCGAGACGAGCTCATCGCCGCGTCGGACGTCGTGCTGCTGCCCAAGCCCCAGGTGTCCGACCTCGAGGACCTGCGGGACGGACAGGTCCTGTGGGGCTGGCCGCACTGCGTGCAGGACCCCGCCCTCACCCAGGTCGCGATCGACAAGCGCCTGACCCTCATCGCGTGGGAGTCGATGAACCACTGGCGGTCGGACGGCGGGTTCAGCCTGCACGTGTTCCACAAGAACAACGAGCTCGCGGGCTACTGCTCCGTCATCCACGCCCTGCAGCTCTGTGGTTCCACCGGGGACTACGGCCGCCGGCTCACCGCGGTCGTGATCGGCTTCGGGGCCACCGCCCGCGGTGCCGTCACCGCGCTGAACGCCCACGGGATCCACGACGTCCGCGTCCTGACCAACCGCGACATCGCGGCCGTGGGGTCGCCGATCCCCTCCGTCGACATGCTGCAGATCAGCCAGGACGACCACGACCCCAGCGGCAACACGGTGAAGACCGAGGACGGTCCGGTGCCGCTGGCGCCGTACCTGGCCGAGAACGACATCGTCGTGAACTGCACGCTCCAGGACCCGAACGCCCCACTCACGTACCTGCGCACCGAGGACCTGGGCGTGTTCCGTCCGGGCAGCCTCATCGTCGACGTCTCGATCGACGTGGGGATGGGGTTCGAGTGGGCGCAGGCGACGACCTTCGGGGAACCGATGATCACCGTCGGCGAGAGCACGAACTACTACGCCGTCGACCACAGCCCGTCGCTGCTCTGGAACTCGACGACGTGGGAGATCAGCGAGGCGCTCATGCCGTTCCTCCGACCGGTGATGGAGGGCCCGTCGTCGTGGGCCGAATCGGACACGATCCGACGCGCCGTCGAGATCGAGGACGGCCACGTGCGCAACCCGGCGATCCTCGCGTTCCAGGGGCGCTCGGACGAGTACCCGCACGTGGTGGCCGGCTGACGCGGGCGCTGAGGGCTGGTCGGCGCTGACCCGATGCGGAACGACGAGGTCGACGTCGTGCGACAACGGCGTCGTCGTACCGCGTCGGCGGTGCTCACCGGAGCGCCGCAGCAGCCTCCCGCAGCTCGGCGAACGCTGCGAGCGCATGACCCGCGAGTCCGTCGTCATCAGCGCGTGCCGCACCGGCCCACCGGTCGAACCCCTGCTTGAAGGCGAGCACGCCCATCTCGCTCGCGAGCCGGGCCGTCGGTTCCGCGACCCCGCGCTCGATGAGCGCATCGGTCATCGCGGCGGCCATACCGACGCTCTTCAGGGCGTCGCGCTCCTGGAGCTCGGCGCTCGCGGCGACCGCGGCCTTGAGTCGCGGACCCAGCTCGCGGTTCATCGGACCCATCTCGCCCGATGCACGTTCGAGCCCAGCAGCGACGGCGTCGAGCGGTGAACGTTCGGGCGCTGCGTCGGTGATCCCCTCGGACAACAAGCGGCTCAACGTCTCCTGCCCGGCGACGAGTAGTTCGCGCTTGTCCGGGAAGTGTCGGAAGAAGGTGCTCTTCGTGACCCCCGCTCGCTCGGCGATCTGCGTCACGGTCGTCTCGTCGTACCCCTGCTCGGAGAACAGGTCGACGGCGGCCAGGACCAGCCGTTCCCGAGCTCCCGGTTCCCATCGCGCCATGGGAGCATCCTACGGGACGGGACAATTGTCTCATCACGGGTGTACGGTGACGAGACACTTGTCCCATCACTGGAGGATCCCATGCGCGTCTTCATCACCGGCGGCACCGGCACCATCGGAACGGCCGTCGTCGCCGAACTCATCGCCGCAGGCCACAGCGTCACTGCGCTCGCCCGCTCGGAACGCTCGGCCGCAGCCCTCACCGCGGCGGGCGCCGAACCGGTCCGGGGCGGTCTCAGCGACCTCGACGTCCTCCGTGCCGGTGCGCGCGCCGCCGACGGCGTCGTCAGCCTCGCGTTCTCGAACGACTTCAGCTCGCCGGAAGCCCTGACCCGGGGCATCGCCGAGGAAGCGGATGCGATGGCCGTACTCGGCGAGGAACTCGTCGGCTCCGACGGCCCGTTCGTCGTCGTGTCCGGCACGCCGTGGGTCCCGGGCAGGGCGTCGACCGAGGCCGACCCCCTGCCCCTCGAGGGACCGGTCGCCGGTCGCGCCCGATCGGTGCTCGCCGCGCTCGACCTGGCCGAGCGGGGCGTGCGGGTGTCCGCGATCCGGTTGCCGCGCACCGTGCATGCCGACGGCGCGGGCGGCTTCGCGGGCATCCTCACCGAGACGGCCCGAGGCAGCGGTGTGGCCGGGTACCCCGGAGACGGCGAACAGCGCTGGCCCGCCGTGCACGCGCGGGACGCTGCCGTCCTCTTCCGACTGGCTCTGGAGGTCGCACCGGCCGGCACGGTCTGGCACGCCGTGGCCGACGAGGGCGACCGGGTGCGCGACCTCGCCGAGGTGATCGGCCGACGGCTCGGACTGCCGGTCGAACGCGTCGCAGACGAGACATTCGGGGCGTTCGCCCCGATCTTCGTGATGGACCAGCCGGCGTCGAGCGAGCACACGCGTCGCACGCTCGCTTGGGAGCCGGTCCACGAATCGCTGCTGGCAGACCTGGAACACGTCGAGCGCTGACGTCGTGGCCTGGGCGCGATGTCAGGGACGGACGGGAGGCGCGGTGCAGGCCCGCACCGCGCCTCCCGTCCGCCGTCGGCGCGCGTGACCCGCCCCGCGTCCGTCGGGCGGACCGGTGCGGTCGGTCAGGCGGCGCGGTCAGTCGCCGGGCGCCGACACCCAGACGTTGGGAGCGAGCTCCCGCAGCGGGTCCGCCCCGACGCTGGTGTACCCGTCGGACACCAGGAGAGTCTGGTGCTCCTGCTCGTCGATCATGCTCGTGACGACGGATGCCCGATGGATGTCCTGCCTCCCCCCGCACACCGAGTAGTTCGCAGCACTGTCGGGGTCGCCGTCCCACGCGATCAGGCACGCTCCACCGTCGGCAACGGCAGCGATCCAGTAGGCCGTGCCGTCGTGCTCGACGGCGAACCGCGCGCTGTTCGGGACCATGTCGTCAGGAGTCGTCGTCAGGTCCGCGGGCAACGCGTCCCGCGCAGCGATGGGCTTGCGCAGGATCGAGAAGAAATCGGACGCGTCGCTCGCCGTGTCCGACACGGTCGACGGCGTCGTGTCCGGGCGGTGCGTACTCGACGACGGATGCGGAGCAGCGTCGCCGTCCGAGCAACCCGTGAGCACGACGACCGAAGCGACCGTGATCGCAGCGACCGCGCCGAGCAACCGCAGGGTTCGTGGTGCACCGATCACCGGGTCAGTTCCCCCACACGAGGAACGCGATGACCCCGCCGATCAGGACCGCGCCGATCGGGACGAGGTACACCCAGTCGTGACGGATCGGACCCTGTCCGGGCTGGTGGTCGCGCTGGAACGGTGCGACCGGGTTCCCACTCGTTCCCGGCAGGAAGTCGACAGAGTGCTGTCGGACCGGTTCGTGTCGTCGGCTGTTCATCGGACCCCCCGTGATCGCTTCTGCGGTGGGCTCTGGCGGGCTCGAACCGCCGACCACTTCGGTGTAAACGAAGTGCTCTACCAACTGAGCTAAGAGCCCGCGACTCGATCCTAGAGGTCGATCCCCCGTATCGTGGCGCTGGACAGCCCGGCCGCGAACCAGTTCAGTGCTCGGCTTCATTTCGCCGATAGTAAGCCGTACACTTAACCCATGTCGGACGAGCCCATCTACGCCGTGATCCTCGACCTCGTCGACTCACGCACGCTCGAGGACCGCCCCGCCGCGCAGCGCGACGTCGAGCGAGCGTTCCGCGAGACGACCGACGTCACCCCGGTGGACCCGGTGCACGCGACCGTCGGCGACGAGTTCCAGGTGATCTACGCAACGCTCACCGACGCGCTCGTCGCCAGCACCGCGGCAATGCTCGCGCTGCCATCGACGGTGCAGGTCCGACTCGGGATGGGTCGCGGGACGGTGCGCACGGTGGGGTCCGGCACGAGCGGTCCGCTCCAGGACGGCCCGGCGTGGTGGTCCGCCCGCGACGCCATCAACGAGACGCACCGCCGCGAAGACGGCCGGACGTCCTTCCTCCGGTCGTGGTTCCACGCGTCCGACGACCGCCACGGCACCGAGGAGCGACTCGTGAACGCCTACTTCCTCAGCCGCGACCACGTCGTGGCCCGCCTGACACCACGGGCCCGACGCATCGCGCTCGGACTCGTCCAGGGCCGGACCCAGGCGCAGATCGCCGCGACCGAGGGGATCACCCCGTCCGCGGTCTCCCAGTCGGTGCAGAAGTCGGGCGTGGCCGCGATCGTCGAGGGTCTCCGGGTCCTCGCGGGACAGGAACGCTGATGCTCGCCGGGATCCTCCTCGCACTCATCGGGCTGGGCGACGTCGTCCGGGCACGCACCGGTACTGACGCGCACCGACCGCGCACGCTGACCACCATCGCTATCGTCGTGCTCTGGGCCGGGGTGTCCGCTGTGGCCTGGCTCGGTCTCGGTGTCCCCGTGTGGAGCGTCCTCGTCACGGTGGTGCTCGCAGCGGCGTGGATCGCCACGACCGCGCCGGTCCGAGCCGGTGGCGGGACCGCGGACGGCGACCGTGGCGAACCGACGGCCCGGGGGCTGCTGCGAGGGTCCGGGTCCTGGCCCGCGGTCCTGCTCGCCGTCGCCGTCGCCGTGCTGCTGCTCTGGGGGCCACTGCCCGACGGCACGGGCTTCGTGGTCGACTGGCACGACGGCTCGGGCCTGGCGTTCGTCGACGCCGTTCCGCTCGCCGCCGTCGTGGGCGGTGTCGGCTCGGCGCTGTTCCTCGTCGACTCCGCGAACGTGGTCGTCGCCCAGGCACTCCCGCCGGGACTCCAGCGCGGAGCCGTCACGGGCGCCGAGGCCGATGACCTCCGCCGCCGGTTCGGGCGACGCCGACGCTCCGACGCCGACGCCGAACAGTCCGGGGACAGCACGGTGCGTCTCAAGGGCGGTCGCCTGATCGGCCCGATCGAACGACTGCTGCTGGCCGGGTTCGCGGTGGCGGGGGCCTTCCCGGTGGTCGCTGCGCTGATCGCGGCCAAGGGCATCGTCCGGTTCCCCGAGATCCGCCGAGAGACGACCGGCTACCAGGCGGAGTACTTCCTGATCGGCAGCCTGGTGAGCTGGGCGATGGCCTTCGCCGCCGCCGGCATGTGCTGGCTCCTGGCGCACAGCTGACCCGCGCGGAGCCCGTCGGCCCGCCCGTCCCCGTCCCCCGTCCCCCGAGGTTCCGAAATCTCGGCATCTCGCGGCCCGGAGCACGTCAGTGTGGAACCTCGGCGACGAACGCACGGCGAGTTGCGGAACCTCGGCGCAGCGAGTCCACCCGCACCGCGCCGCTTCGGAGACGCGTCAGGCCGCGCGGCGGGCCCGACCCTCGACCTGGCGTTGGACGAAGGCCTGTCGGAGTCGCTCGAACAACACTGCTGGACGTCCGGTGTCCGCGGATGTTGCGTGGATGACGATCCAGCCGTTCACCGCGAAGCCGTTCGACCGGCGCTGATCGTGCTGGAAGGTCCGGCGGTCACGGTGGTGATCGCCGTCGTACTCGAGGGCGATCCGGAGCGTCGGCCACGCGAGGTCTGCTCGGCCGAGGAAGGAACCGTGGTCGTCCACGACGTCGACGTTCACCTCGGGCTCCGGGAACCCCGCATCGACCACTCCGAGTCGGAGACGGGTCTCCATGGGCGACTCGACTCCGGTCCGCACCCTGTCGAGTGCGGTTCGTGCTCGTCGTGCCGAGCGACTTCCGGGGACGATCGCGGCCGCCAGTCCGTCGATGGTGGCGAGCCCGCTCGGACCGACGAGGTGGTCACCCAGGACGACGAGTTCGACGACGGTGAGCAGTGACGCCGACTCGAACCACGCGCGCGCTGGCGGGCTGACCGGGATGCCCCGGACGAGATCCGGCCGGAAGCCCTCGATACGCGTGCGGTGCGGGACGACCTGGGGGCGGCGCATGATCGGCGCGGTCCCGATCGCCGTCACGTGCACGAGTTCGTCGTCGAGCCGTGACGGGAGCGGCGCTCCCCAGAGCCGAGCGGCCGTGGTGTGGCTGACGAACTGGTCGCTCCGGAGGACGACGGCGATCGCTTCCACGACCGTCACGGGGACGTCCGCTCGGACGCGGACGCCGTGGACCGGAGCCCTGAGGTCGCGGCGGGTCAGCCGCGATGGGCTCGCTCCGGCCGCCAGCGCCTCTCGCACCGGGAACGGCCTCGGCGAGTGGTCGACGCGTGCTCGATTCCCCATGACGAGAGCATCGCGCACCAGGTGCCGGGCCCGACCACGGTCGGACGCATCTGTGGAGAACGACGCGGGACGGGCCTCCAGTCCGAACCAGAAGGACGTGGCGAGGTTCCACGACATGCCGCGCGATGACCGCCGAGGTGCCGATCCCGGGCGAACAGCGGCCCGAGATGCCGAGATTTCGGAACCTCGGGGCGCACCCGCCCCGGGGAACCTCGGCAACGGCGCGTACCCTCTCCCTCGTGAACGGTGCCGGTGTCCTCGACGAATCCGGGCGGCTGCGGCTCCTCGGCTCCGGGGTGACGGGTGCGGCGTTCGCGGTCGTCCTCGTCATGCTCGTGTTGTCGTCGTGGACCGAGACGACCACCACCGTCCTGGTCTCCGTCGGCATCCCGTCCGCGGTGGCAGGTGCCGCGATCGCCGTGTACCTGCAGTTGCGCGCCTGGCGTGCCGAGGGCGGGTACGAGCGCTCGATCGCGGTGCGCGAGTGGATCGCCGACGGTCAGGTGCCGTACGGCGTCCCAGCGGAACTGTGGATCCCGCTGGTCCAGGCGCAGGCCGACCGCGAGGGAGCCGGCTGGGGCAAGGTCGTCCTCGGCACGCTGTGGATCGCGATGACGTGGTCGATGCGCGACCAGCACGACGCCCTCATCACGACGATGTTGATCCTGCTCTGGGCCGGCATGGTCCTGTGGGCGGCCGTCTGGGTCATCCCCCGCGCTCGGGCGGCCCGTGCGCTGCTCCGCCGCGGGGTCTCCACCATCGGCTGAACGACCGCGCGAACCCGCTGACTACGATCGGCGCCATGCAGAGTCGCACCCTCGGCCGAACCGGCCGCGAAGTCTCCCCCATCGGTCTCGGTACGTGGCAATTCGGCGGTGACTGGGGTCCGGTGAGCGAAGCGGACGCGAACGCCGTGATGGACGCCTCGGTCGAGTCCGGTGTCACACTCTTCGACACCGCCGACGTGTACGGCGACGGTCGCAGCGAGCAGCTCATCGGTGCGTGGCGTGCGTCCAACCCCGACGTGCCGCTGACGGTCACGACGAAGATGGGCCGCCGCGCCGAGCAGGTCCCGTCGAACTACGTGGCGGCGAACTTCCGCGAGTGGGTGGACCGCTCGCGCACGAACCTGCGGCAGGACACGCTCGACCTGGTGCAGCTGCACTGCCCGCCGTCCGAGGTCATCGGCGACGACGCCGTGTACGACGCCCTCGACGCGCTGGTCGCGGACGGCTCGGTCGCCGCCTACGGCGTCAGTGTCGAGACGGCCGACCAGGCGTTGGCCGCGATCGCCCGGCCCGGCGTCGCGAGCGTCCAGATCATCCTCAACGCGTTCCGGCTCAAGCCGCTGGACCGCGTGCTGCCGGCGGCCCTGGAGGCAGGCGTCGGCATCCTCGCGCGCGTCCCGTTGGCCTCGGGGTTGCTGTCCGGCAAGTACACGACGGAGACGTCGTTCGCCGAGGGCGACCACCGCAACTACAACCGGCACGGCGAGGCCTTCGACCAGGGCGAGACGTTCAGCGGTGTGGACTACGACGACGGCGTGAGCGCGGCGCAGACCTTCGCGGCGTCCCTGCCCGACGCCGTCTCCGTGCCGCAGGCGGCGCTGGCGTGGGTCATCGCGCAGGACGGCGTGACCGCCGCGATCCCCGGAGCACGGAACCCGGAGCAGGCGCGCTCGAACGCGGCCGCCGGTGACCTGCCGCCGATCGAGGGCCTCGACGCCACGGTGCACGACCTGTACGACACGTGGTTCCGCGCCACGGTCCACGACCGCTGGTGAGGACCCGCGTCGTCGCGGTCGCGGTGGCCGCACTCCTGCTGCTGTCGGGCTGTGCCGCGCCGGGGGCGGGGACGTCGCGCGACGCTCCACCCTGGCCGCGGCCGACCGACCTGTCCGCCCGTGCCGACGTGGCGGCCTTGCGGAACGTGTGGGGTGAGCGCCTCGCCGAGCACGTCCACACCCACCTGACGATCCTGGACGGCGACGACCCGGTGACGGTCCCCGCGAACATCGGGCACTCGGACCGGGGGAAGTTCGCCGCCGAGATCCACACGCACGACACCTCGGGCATCGTGCACGTCGAGTCCCCCACCGAGCAGACCTTCACGCTCGGCCAGTTCTTCGACGAGTGGGGTGTCTCGCTCGGTCCGGAGCACGTCGGCGGCCTGCGTGGCGAGCTCACCGTGTGGGTGGACGGCCACCGCCGGATCGGCAACCCGCGTTCGATCGAGCTGACGAACCGGCGCGAGGTCGTCCTCATCGTGACGACGATCGGCGAGGTCCCACACCTGCCCGCCTCCTTCGACTGGCCACCGCAGTACGGCTAGCGAGCACCGGCCCGCCCCGCGCGGCGAGCCCGCTCAGGCCTCCTTCGGCGCGACCCAGGCCAGGTCGAGCTCCCACTGGTCCACCGAACCGGCGGGCAGCTGCCAGACGTACTCGTTCTTGAGCTTCTTGCCGTCCTCGCGGAACGGCCCCGTCCGGTACGGGTAGAACGCCACCGTCGGCAGGGTGCCGGGCGGCGCCGTCCGGATCGCGTTCGAGAAGTCCTTGTTCAACCGCCGCAGCTCGGTGATGACCGCGGAGCGAGCACTGTCCGAGTCGAACCCCGCCGCCCCGGACGCGAGCTGGAACGCGATGTGCAGCTGTCGGTCGCCCCGGTCGTCCTCGTAGCTGATCAGCCGGTGGTTCTCGACGGCCTCGAGCAGCTCCGGGTCGTCGTAGACCACGTCGCGCACGACGTCGGGCGCGACGACCGCACCGTTGTAGTCGACGGACAGGTCGGAGCGGCCGTAGTGGAACAGCAGGGGCAGGTCGAGCTCGGCGGCGTCGGCGAGCTCGTCGAAGCCGTGTGCGCGCAGCGTCCGGCGCAGCGACCGCATCCGCACGACGTGCCCGCGGTCGTGGATGTTGTACCGGATCCGTGGACTGATGTTCTCGGACCGGGTGATGGTGACGACGAGTTCGCCGAGGTCGTTCGTCTCGATCAGGTACCCGAACGGGTTGAACTGGAACACCATCGGCAGCACGCCGTACTCGGCCTGCTTCGTCAACGCGGCGGACAGCTCGGATGACGCTGCGATCGCCCGGCGCAGCTGCACGCTGAACGGCGTCTCGATGCCGAGGTTGATCTCGAGGTCGCTCGCCCCGTAGGAACCGAGGACGGCCTGCGCGTACTGCTCGATGTGGGCGCGCATGTTCTCGCTGATGCCCTCGCCACCGAACGCCGCGACGATCGTGTACTCGCTCCAGTCGAGCCGGTCGTCCTCGAACAGCGCCTTCAGGAAGGGCGGGTAGCTGCAGATGACGTAGGTGAAGTCGGTACCGAACTCGCGCATCGTCTGCACGATCTTGTCGCGGTCCGGCCCGATCGACTTGATCATCGACGACTCGGTGAGCGACGCCGTCACGTTCATGCCCGTGGCCCACGCCCCGAGCGAGAATGCGTTGAGCACGAACGGCTGCTTCGGCAGGTCCTTCGCGGTGCGCGAGAACCCGAGTTGCAGCAGTTGCCGGGTGGCCTGCCGTTCGTCGGGACCGCGGACCCAGCTGGTCGGCGTGCCGCTCGACCCGCTCGACTCGTCGACGACCACGCCGCGCCGTGGCAGCCGTCCGTCGACGCAGCGCTCGGGGATGCTCCACCGTCTGACGTAGGAGTCCTTGTCCATCTCGGGCAGGCCCGAGATCGCCGCGGCGATCCCGCCACGCGTGTCGAGCCGGGAGGCCCGTCCCGCCTCCGCCAGGAACGCCCCGTAGGCGGGTACCCGCTTCGCAGCCCGCTCCACGGTCCGCCAGGCACGCCAGCGTCCGAGGGTCCAGCGGAGCGGCTCGATGCCCGGCGTGAGCAGGAGCTTGTGGGTGCCGACGCGGGGCATGAACAGCGCCACGAAGGTCTCGACGACCCACACGACCGTGAAGACCGCCGCGCGCTTCACCGTGCACCCCCGAGCGTCATGGCGGCCGCGGGTCTGCGGTGCGCCAGGGGCGGTGGATCGCTGTGCCCGAATCGGAACAGCATCCAGGCCATCCGGCCGTCGGACTCGTCGACGCCGGCGCGTTCGACGAAGGCGGCGTGCGACCGCGGGTTCGTGATCACGGTGCCGAACGGGTGCAGGGCGATCCCCCGCGCGCTGAACTCGAGCCAGATCCGCATGAACACCCGGCCGGCCTCGACGTAGTCGGCCGGCGTGCGGAAGGGCCCCTCGAGCCACCCGAGCTGCCGGACGCCGCGCATCGTCGACAGGTACACGCGCTTGAATACCCCACCGACACCGGGTGCTTCCCACAGCCCACGGTGCTCCATCGCGAACCGCAGGACCGGTCCGGGCATGAGCATCGTCTCCGCCGACAGCCCGTCGCCGGTGGTCACCGCCTGCCGCTTCGAGAACCGCAGCCAGTGCAGGATCTCGTCGTGCACGGCGTCGTGCTGCAGGTCGTCGAACAGGGTCTCCTGGTTGACCCGGACGATCTCGTCGACGGTCGCCCGGTCGGACGTGGTGCGGAACCGCTGCCCGGCGGCCGACGCGATGGCGGACGCGGCGTCCACGGCGGCGTCGTCCACCAGGGTCGCGTCGTAGGGCCTGCGCGAGGTGCGCCGTGCCAGGAAGACGGCCAGGGCCTCCCGGTCGTCCGCGGTGACCGCCCGCGGACGCAGGCGCACCGTGCCCAACCGGTGCAGGTGGTCGTCCGCCGCCCCGGAGTCGCCGGCGTCGAGCCGGCCGAAGTCCATCTCGGCGTGGTCGAGCCGCTCCTGCACGGCGAAGCCGTGCGCTCGGGCCACGACCTCGAGCCCGGCCAGGAACACCCCGGCGCAGACGTGCCCGAACGGGATGCCGAACGACTCCGCCGGCAACCCCCGCCGCAGGTCGTAGAAGACGATCGCGGTGCGGTCGTCCTCGACGCGCACGACGATCGGTTGCGAGTTGTGCGGCGACGGGTAGTGTCGCGCGTCCTCGATGATGCCGGTCCACGGTGATGCCATCGGTTCCCCCTCGGTGGTCTCTCGCACCGATCATACGAACCGCCCCCGACGCCCATGCCGTTGCGGGCATGCGGCACCGCCGCGACCTGCGTAGCCTGCAGCCATGAGCACGATCCGGACCGGGACCGACCTCGCCGCGGTCGAGGACGTGGTGGCGGGCATCTCGGCGCACGGCGAGCGCTACCTGGACCGGCTCTTCACCGTCCGGGAGCGCACCGACGCGGGCGACGACCCGGAGCGCCTGGCCGCCCGGTTCGCGGGCAAGGAGGCCGTGGTGAAGCTCCTCCGCCCCGCACCGGACCAGGCGATCCCGCTGCGCGAGGTGGCGATCGTCCTCGACGACCACGGCGCGCCGACGGTGGAGCTGACCGGGACCGCCGCCGCCCTGGCCGATGCGATCGGGTGCGGCGCGATCGCGGTGTCCCTCGCGCACGAGCGGGGTCTGGCCGTCGCGACGGCGGTGGCGCTCTCCGACCGCTGACGTCCGCCTGTGCCGCGGCACAGGCGGTGCGGATCGCGTGCGGTTTCCCGCACCCGCACGGCGGTTTCCCGAGGCCCGGTTCTCCTTATGGTTGCCAGCATGGACCAGGAACACCAGCACTCGAGCACGACCGCGACGCTGCTCGACCCCACGATCGAACAGGCCGTGCGCCGCGCACTCGCCGACCACGGGCGCCTGACCGTGGACGCACAGGACGTCGCCTCGATCGCCGACCTGTACGCGCTCGGGCTGTCGTCGCACGCCACCGTGAACGTCATGCTCGCGGTCGAGTCCGAGCTCGACGTCGAGTTCCCCGACTCGGTCCTGAACCGCTCCACCTTCGCCACCGTCGAGTCGATCGTCGCCGCTGCGGAGCTCGCCTCGTGACCCTGACCCTGCCGACGACACCGGTCGTCGACCGCTTCGCCGAGCGCGCCGCCGCCGTGGCTGCGGTCGCCGCCCAGTTCGCGGACGAGGTCGACCGCGACGCCCGCCCGCCGCGCGAGGCCATCGCGGCCATGCGCGAGTACGGGCTGCTCGCCGCCGCCGTTCCCACGGAGCACGGTGGCGAGGGCGCATCCGTGTCCGAGCTCTCGGCGATCGCCACCGAGCTCGGCCGGGCCTGCGCCGCCACCGGCATGGTCTTCGCGATGCACCAGGGCCAGGTCATGGCGCTCTGGCGGCACGGCGGCGACGGTGCCGGCGTGCTCGACACGATCGCCGCGGTCCGGGACGGCGCGCTCGTCGCCTCGGCCACCACGGAGCGCGGGGTCGGCGGCGACGCCCGCCGTTCGACCTGCTCGATCGAGGCCACCGACGACGGCCGCATCCGCCTGCGCAAGGACGCGCCGGTGATCTCGTACGCGACCGAGGCCGACGCGGTGTTCGTCACCGCCCGCCGCGACCCGGACGCCCCGGCCTCCGACCAGCGCCTGCTCATCTGCCGGACCGACTCGATGGTGCTCTCGCAGACCTCGACCTGGGACACGATGGGCCTGCGCGGGACCTGCAGCAACGGCTGGATCCTCGACACCGAGACCACCGTCGATCGGGTGTTCCGCGACGACTACGCGGCGATCTCGGCGCAGACGGTCCTGCCGGTCTCGCACGTGCTCTGGGCCTCGGTCTGGCTCGGCATCGCCGCCTCGGCGAGCGAGCGCGCCCGGACCGCGGTCCGCAAGCAGGCGCGTGCAGCGATCGGGACGACCCCGCCCGGAGCGCTCCGGCTCGCCGAGCTCCTGGTCGACCTGCAGGCCCTCGCCGACTCCGTCCGGCACGCCGCCGAGCGGTTCGACGCCGCGGCCGACGACCCCGAGGTGCTCGCCTCGAGCGCCTACGCCCTCGCGGCGAACGCCCTCAAGATCGGTGCGTCCGAACGCGTCACCGACATCGTCACCAAGGCGCTCCGCATCGTCGGGATCGCGGGCTACGCGGCCTCCGGCCCGATGAGCATCGCCCGACACCTCCGAGACGCCCACGGTGCCGCCGTCATGGTGAGCAACGACCGTCTCCTCAAGAACGACGCCGACCTGGCCCTCATGACGGGAGTGATCCTGTGACCCTCACGGACCCCACCACCAGCACGACCACCGCGACCAGCACCACCGCGCCGGACCTCGACGCCGCGCGGGCCGCCCTCCGTGCCCGCCTGCTCGCCGACCGCGTGCTCATCGACCTCGGCTCCCCCGGGCTGTACGGCCGGACCGGCGTGTTCGAGCGCGTGTACACGGCCGTCGACGACGCGGCCGTCCGCAGCCAGCAGGACCTCGACGCCGAGGTGCTGCGGTTCCCGCCGGTCGAGCCGCTCGCCGCGTTCGAGCGCACCGACTACATCGCGTCGTTCCCGGACCTCGCCGCGTCGATCTCCGGCTTCACCGGCGACGACCGCACGCACCGGGCACTGCTCGCCGCCCGCGAGCGCGGTGAGCGGTGGGAGGGCTTCCTCGAGCCCGCCGACCTCATGCTCACCCCCGCGGTCTGCCACCCGGTGTACGGCCTGGTCGGCGACACGATCCCGCAGGAGGGCCGCTGCTTCGACATCGTCGGCGACTCGTTCCGCCGCGAGCCGTCGCTCGACCCGATGCGCCTGCAGGCCTTCCACATGCACGAGTTCGTGCACATCGGCACGCCGGCGTCGGCCCAGCAGCACCGCGACGGCCGGATCCCGGTGATGCGCGAGCTGCTCGAGTCGTTCGGGCTCGAGATCGACGTGGTCCCAGCCAACGACCCCTTCTTCGGTCGCGTCGGGCAGATGCTCGCCCGCAACCAGGTCGAGCAGGCGCTGAAGTTCGAGTTCGTCACGCCCGTCTACGGCGACGACCACCCGACCACGGCGATCAGCTCGGCGAACCTGCACGAAGACCACTTCGGCACCTCGTTCGGTCTCCGCACCGCCGACGGCGAGGTCGCCCACAGCGCCTGCATCGCCTTCGGACTGGAGCGCATCACCATCGCCCTGTTCGCCGCACACGGCACGGACGTCGACGCCTGGCCGGCGTCGGTCCGCGCGGCGCTCGCGCTGTGACGACGCTGCACGGGTGGTCCGGTTCGCCGGCCGTCCGCGCCGCCGTGCAGCTGCCGCCCGCTGCGCGGGCCGGGGTCGTCATCTGCCCGCCGCTGGGGCAGGAGGGCGTCATCGCGTACCGCACGCTCCGCCTGCTCGCAGACCGCCTGGAGGCCCGTGGCATCGCCTCGGTGCGCTACGACCCGTCCGGACGTGGTGACGGCGCACCCGACACCGACCCCGACGCCCAGGTCCGGTCCGCGCGCCACGCGGCCGCCGTGCTCCGCACGTCCGGGGTCCGGCACGTCGCGTTCGTCGGGCTCGCCTCGGCAGCCCTCGTCGCCGCGACCGCCGCCGAGGAGACCGACGCCCTGCTCGTCTGGGACGCCCCGGCCTCGGGCCGCGGCTGGCTCCGCCG
The DNA here is from genome assembly GCF_003755065.1 of Curtobacterium sp. JUb34. Lineage (NCBI taxonomy): Bacteria > Bacillati > Actinomycetota > Actinomycetes > Micrococcales > Microbacteriaceae > Curtobacterium > Curtobacterium sp. JUb34. The sequence goes on from NZ_RJVH01000002.1 coordinate 732,671, forward strand.
CCAGCGCGCGCTGGCGACCATCACCATCGGCTCCGAGCGGTTCGTGGACGGCGTCGAGAGCCTGATCGGCATCGAGGTCGAACCGGACGAAGCGGCAGCGCTCTCCGCCCTGGCGTTCGCGCCGCGCACCGGTCCGACCGTGGCGCTCGTGCGACCGGAGACCCGTGCCCCGAAGACCCTCGGGCCCGTCGAGACCGTCGAGGTGCCCGGCAGTGCCGAGCTGCTCGACGGCACGAGCATCCACGCGCGGATCCCCGGAGCCGCCGTGGACGCCGCCGTCACCTGGCTCGACGTCTGGGCCCCCGCGGCGTCGGGACCGGTCGTGCCGCCCGTGCTCGACGAGGTCCTGGACGTCGACGGCCGGGTGTCCGAGCGCATCGTCCGCCTCGGTCCGGACGAACTGTTCGCCGTCGAGACCGTCTCGTCCGCACAGCACCACGACGCTCCCCTGGTGGTCCTGCACAACGGTGCCGCCGAGCACCGGGTCGGAGCCACCGACTACCAGGTCGACCTCGCCCGGGCGCTCGCCCGTGACGGTGCCCGCGTCGTCCGGGTCGACCGCCGGGCCACCGGTGAGAGCTCCACCGTGCGCGACGACGAACGCAGCTTCCTCTTCGCCCAGGAGTGGGTCGAGGACCAGTCCGCCGTCGTCGCCGACCTCGGCACCCCGTCGGACCGCCTGGTGCTCGTCGGCATGTGCGCCGGCGCCTGGCTCGCCGGTCGGTCCGTCGACGAGGCACCCCGCCTGGTCGTCGAGATCAGCCCGAACGACTACCGCCGGCAGCCGGCCGCCCCCGGCAGCTACGAGGACGCCGTGCGGGCGATCGACGCCCCCTCGTCCGGTCGCCTGTGGGTCCGCCAGCGGTACAACGCCGTCGTGCCGAAGGCCCTGCGCGAGTGGATCGCCCGGCGGGACCGCGTCGGCGGCGTCGTCGAGCACGTCCGACCGCTCGTGGAGCACGGCACCGACGTCGTCGTGATCGCCGCTCCGGACGACGCCGCCCTGTTCGACCGGCTCGGCGGCCAGAAGGCCTTGCGCCGCTACGGCGGGGTCGGCCGGCGCGGCTCGGTGTCGATCGTGCGGGTCGAGGACGGCGACCATTCGCTGTTCTCCCCCGTGATGCGCCGAGCCGTCCGCGCCGAGGTGCGTTCCCGCGTCGCGGCGACGTTCCCCGTCCCCGCCTGATCGTCCGGAGGGGTCAGGTGAGCCCGAACTCGCGCGCCACGGCGTCCGGGTGCTCGACGTGGGCGAAGTGCCCGCAGTCGTCGAGCAGCACCGTGCGGAGCTGCGGCACGAGCTCCCGCACGGCCTCGAGGTCCGAGACGCGCGCGAACACGTCGTCGCGCCCGGCGATCGCGGCGACCGGGCAGGCGATGTCGCGCCAGCGACCGAGGTCGTAGCCGGCCGCGGTCCGTGCCGCGTCCGTGAACCGGGTCGGCCGGAGCTCCTGGACGAAGGCGTCGAGCACGCTGCGGTCGAGGCGTCGCACGTGCGTGAACACCGGAGCAGCGAGCAGCGGCAGCAGCCCGACACGGGACAACGCTCGGAGCACCGGCCGCGCGGCTTCGCCGGTGATCGACAGCCCCGCACGCAGCAGCGTGAACGCCGGCAGCGTCCGGAGCGCCCGGACAGGGTGCCGTGCGGCGTCCGCCGTCGCGACGGTCGTGCCGGACACCAGGGCCACCGACCGCACGCGCAGGGGCGCCACGACCGCCAGGTGCATCCCGACGAACGCGCCCATCGAGTGCCCGAGGACGTCCACCGTCGCGATCCCGAGCGCGTCCAGCACCGTGGTCAGCGACCCGGCGACGTCGTCGAGGTCGAACGGGTGTGCCGGTGCCGGGGACGATCCCCACCCCGGCAGGTCGACGACCACGAGTCCCCGGTCGCCGACGCCGTCGGCAGCGGTCAGCAACGGGGTCCAGGTCGACCAGGATCCCGCGACGCCGTGCAGCAGCAGGAGCGGGTCGGGGCCGGGCCGGTGGTGCACCACGACGGGTCCGGCGGGCGTCGGGACCTCGGTGCGCCGGAGGTGCCACGTGGCGGGCGTGGGCGACACCGGGTACGGGGCGTAGGCCTCGGTGGTGACCACACGGTCACGTGCGTCCGTGTCGATGGCGTGCACCGGGCCTCCTGTCCGCTGTCGACGCGGATGCGTCGCAGGAGGGGTTCGGAACGCTAGCCGACCGGGACGGGTGCGGTGCAGGCGGCGAGCCGGTCGAGGGCTGCCTTGTACTCCGCGACGTCGCGCTGCAGGCCGGGCTCGGTGATGATCGAGGCCTTGATGCGGCCCTGCACGTCGATCACGAAGGTCGCGCGGGTGGCGAAGCCCTTGTGCTCGAGGAAGACGCCGTACTCCTTCGAGACCGCGCCGTGCGGCCAGAAGTCGGCGAGGAGCTCGAAGTCGTAGCCGTTGAGCTCGGCGAACGACCGGAGCGTCGCCTTGGAGTCGACCGAGATGCCGATCAGCTCGACGCGCTGGTCCTGGAACATCGCGACGTTGTCCTGCAGGGCGCAGAGCTCGTTCGTGCAGTTCGACGAGAACGCCAGCGGGAAGAAGACGAGTGCGACCGGGCGGTTGCCGCGGAAGTCGCTGAGTCGGACGTGCTCACCGAACTGGTTCGGGAGCTCGAAGTCCGGCGCGAGAGAGCCGATCTCGAGAGCCATCGGTACGTGTGCTTCTTCCTCGGGTGTGGGGTGTGCCCGTCGGGTCCGTGCGCACGCGGGTCGCGTGTGCACGATCGGCCATGCTACGCCGACGACACGCGAAAGCAAGCACCCGTCCACCTGCACGGCACCATCAGCATCCGAGTCGGTGCTGGGGCCTAGAGTGGACGGGGCCCCATCCGGTCGCGACCCGACCACCGGAGCCACCATGTCCACCACCACGAGAACGAACGAGGTCAAGGGTGACGGTGAACGACCAGGACCCGTACAGCACCGGGGCGAACGACCAGGACCCGCAGGAGACCGCCGAATGGCGTGAGTCCCTAGACGGATTGGTCCAGACCCACGGACACCAGCGCGGTCGCGAGATCATGCTGAGCCTGCTCAAGCGGTCCAAGGAACTGCACCTCGGTGTGCCGATGGTCCCGACGACGGACTACGTGAACACCATCGCGCCGGAGAACGAACCCGAGTTCCCCGGCGACGAGGAACTGGAGCGCCGGTACCGCCGGTGGATCCGCTGGAACGCGGCCATCACGGTGCACCGCGCGCAGCGTCCGGGCATCAGCGTCGGCGGCCACATCTCGACGTACGCGTCGAGTGCCGCGCTGTACGAGGTGGGCTACAACCACTTCTTCCGTGCGCAGGACCACGCGTCCGGCGGCGACCAGGTCTTCTTCCAGGGCCACGCCTCCCCCGGCATGTACGCCCGCGCCTACATGGAAGGGCGTCTCGGCGAGGACCAGCTCGACGGGTTCCGTCAGGAGAAGTCCCACGCCGGCGGCGGCCTGTCGTCGTACCCGCACCCGCGCCTCATGCCGCACTTCTGGCAGTTCCCGACCGTGTCGATGGGCATCGGCCCGATCAACGCGATCTACCAGGCGCAGCAGGCCAAGTACCTGACCAACCGCGGCATCAAGGACGCCTCCGACCAGCAGGTCTGGGCCTTCCTCGGCGACGGCGAGATGGACGAGGTCGAGTCGCGCGGACAGCTCCAGGTCGCCGCGAACGACGGTCTCGACAACCTGAACTTCGTCATCAACTGCAACCTGCAGCGGCTCGACGGTCCGGTGCGCGGCAACGGCAAGATCATCCAGGAGCTCGAGGCGTTCTTCCGCGGTGCTGGCTGGAACGTCATCAAGGTCGTCTGGGGGCGTGAGTGGGACGACCTGCTCGCCCGCGACACCGAGGGCGCACTGCTCAACCTGATGAACCAGACGCCGGACGGCGACTACCAGACGTACAAGGCGGAGAACGGCGCGTACGTCCGCGAGAACTTCTTCGGGCGCGACCCGAAGGCGCTCGAGCTCATCGAGGGCTACAGCGACGACCAGGTCTGGAACCTCAAGCGCGGTGGCCACGACTACCGCAAGGTCTACGCCGCGTTCAAGGCCGCGACCGAGCACAAGGGCCAGCCGACGGTCATCCTGGCGAAGACGGTCAAGGGCTACGGCCTCGGCCCGAGCTTCGAGGGGCGCAACGCGACCCACCAGATGAAGAAGCTCACGCTCGACAACCTCAAGCAGTTCCGCGACGAGATGCGCATCCCGGTCACCGACGCGCAGCTCGAGGAGAACCCCTACACGCCGCCGTACTACCACCCGGGCAACGACGACGAGGCGATCCAGTACATGCACGAGCGTCGTCAGGCGCTCGGCGGCTACGTGCCGGAGCGTCGCACGAAGCACACCTCGATCACCCTGCCCGAGGACTCGAAGTACCAGGTCGTGAAGAAGGGCTCCGGCAAGCAGGAGATCGCCACCACCATGGCGTTCGCCCGACTGCTGAAGGACCTGCTCCGCTCCCCGGACTTCGGCGACCGCGTCGTCCCGATCATCCCGGACGAAGCGCGCACGTTCGGCATGGACGCGTACTTCCCGTCGGCGAAGATCTACAACCCGAACGGCCAGCACTACACGTCGGTCGACCGGGAGCTCCTGCTGGCCTACAAGGAGAGCCCGCAGGGCCAGATCATCCACGTCGGCATCAACGAGGCGGGCGCCCTGGCGGCGTTCACCGCGGTGGGCACCTCGTACTCGACGCAGGGCGAGCCGCTCATCCCGGTCTACGTCTTCTACTCGATGTTCGGGTTCCAGCGCACCGGCGACGCGATCTGGGCGGCGGGCGACCAGATGGCCCGTGGCTTCATGATCGGCGCCACCGCCGGTCGCACGACCCTGACGGGTGAGGGCCTGCAACACGCCGACGGCCACTCGCTGCTCCTCGCGACGACGAACCCGGCCGTGGTGTCGTACGACCCCGCGTACGGGTACGAGATCGGGCACATCGTGCAGGCCGGCCTCGACCGGATGTACGGCACGAACGAGGACGGCTCGCCCAAGCACAGCGACCCGAACGTCATGTACTACCTGACGGTCTACAACGAGCCGATCGTCCAGCCGGCGGAGCCCGAGGGCGTCGACGTCGACGGGATCGTCAAGGGCATGTACCTGCTCAAGCCGAGCGAGCACGACGGCCCGAAGGCCCAGCTGCTCGCGTCCGGTGTGGCGGTGCCGTGGATCCTCGAGGCGCAGCAGCTCCTCGCCGAGGACTGGGGCATCTCCGCCGACGTCTGGAGCGTCACGAGCTGGGGTGAGCTGTACCGCGACGGTCTCGACGCGGAGCAGCACGCGTTCCTCAACCCGAACGAGTCGCCGCGCACGCCCTACGTCACCGAGCGCCTGCTCGCCACCGAGGGGCCGGTCGTCGCGGTCAGCGACTTCATGCACCAGGTGCAGGAGCAGATCCGTCCGTTCGTGCCGACCGACTACGCCACGCTCGGCGCCGACGGCTTCGGCTTCTCGGACACCCGTCCGGCCGCGCGCCGCTTCTTCCACATCGACGGCCCCTCGGTCGTCGTGCGGACGCTGCAGCAGCTCGCCCGCCAGGGCAAGGTCGACGGCGCACTCGTCCAGCAGGCGATCGACAAGTACCGCCTGCACGACGTGACCGCCGGCACCACGGGCAGCGCGGGCGGCGAGAGCTGATCAGCCGGTGACGCCAGTCCGACCGGACACCGAGGGCCTGTCCAAGGCCCAGAGCCAGGAGAGCGCGCGCGAGCGGGCGCTCTCCTGGCTCCGTCAGGTGTCCGGGGAACTCTCCACCGCCACCATCAAGCGGCTCGAGGACACCCTCCCCTGGTACAGCGAGATGCCACCGGGGCGCCGCTCCGCTGTCGGGCTCGTCGCCCAGGCGGGCATCACCTCGTTCATCAGCTGGCTCGAGGGCACCGCGTCGACGCCGTGGATCGCCGCAGCCGACGTCTTCGGATCGGCTCCGCGTGAACTCCTGCGCTCGGTGAGCCTGCAGCAGACCTTGCAGCTCATCCGCGTGGTCGTCACCGTGGTCGAGGAACGCGCCGCCGACGACGAGATGCTGCAGGAGGCGATCCTCAAGTACTCGCGCGACATCGCCTTCGCGGCGGCGGACGTCTACGCCCGCGCCGCCGAGGCCCGCGGGCTGTGGGACGCCCGACTCGAGGCGCTCGTGGTGGACTCGATCCTGTCGGGCGAGTACGACGACGAGCTCCCGTCCCGGATCGCGGCCCTCGGCTGGCACGGACACGGCGAAGTGGCAGTGCTCGTCGGCACGGCGCCGAAGCAGCTCGAGGTCGACCAGGTCCGCCGCACCGCCCGTCACATGGACGCCGACGTGCTCGTCGGGGTGCAGGGCTCGCGGCTCGTCGTGGTGATCGGCCGCTCCACCCCGCGGGACGACGTGCCCGAGGGCGAGGACCCGGTGTCGTTCACCGCCATCGCGCAGGCGCTCGAACCGCTGTTCGGCGAGGGCCACCTGGTCCTCGGCAACGAGGTCCCCGGGGTCGTCGACGCCTCCACCAGCGCGAAGGCGGCCCTCGCCGGGTTCGCCGTCGCACGCGCCTGGCGGGGCGTGCCGCGTCCGGCGCTGGCCGACGACCTGCTCCCCGAACGCGCCCTGGCCGGCGATCCGCTCGCCCGGTCAGCCCTGGTGCAGCGCATCTACGTGCCGTTGAAGGACCAGTCCACCGAACTCCTGCAGACCCTGTGGTGCTACCTGGACACCGGGCGGTCGCTCGAGGCCACGGCGCGCGAGCTCTTCGTGCACCCGAACACCGTCCGCTACCGCCTGCGCCGCGTCGCGGACATCATCGGGTGGGACGCCACGCACGCGCGGGACGCCCTGATCGTGCAGTCCGCCCTGATCCTCGGCGCCATGTCGGAATCGGCCACGGGTCGACGCCGGATCACCCCGCGCCGGTAGGGAACCGACAATGTCACGCGGGGTTTCGTGTGGGAAGCCCACACGGGCCCCGCGGTGCATGAGCGACAGGATTGTCCGGTGATCGTCGTCGTCGCGCCCGGACAGGGCTCCCAGACCCCCGGCTTCCTCGCCCCCTGGCTCGAGGACGCCGCCGTTCGTGAACGTGTCGGGCAGTGGTCCGAGTCGATCGGGGTGGACCTCGCCGCGCACGGCACCACGTCGGACGCCGACACCATCAAGGACACCGCGCTCGCACAGCCGCTCATCGTCGCCGCCGGTCTCGTCACCGCCGACGCCCTGCTCGCCGACGGCCGCCGTGCGCTGGTCGGCGGGGTCGCCGGACACTCGGTCGGCGAGTTCACCGCCGCCGCGGTCGCCGGGATCCTCGAACCGACCGACGCCGTCTCGCTGGTCGCCGAGCGCGGCCGGGCCATGGCGGACGCCGCTGCGCTCGAGCCGACGTCGATGGCCGCCGTCCTCGGTGGCGACGCCGACGCCGTCGCGGCCGCACTGCAGCAGCACGGACTCGTCCCCGCGAACCACAACGGTGGCGGCCAGACCGTCGTCGCCGGCGCCGCCGACGCCATCGCCGCGCTCGTCGCCGACCCGCCCGCAAAGGCCCGCGTGATCCCGCTCGCGGTCGCCGGCGCGTTCCACACCCGGTACATGGCCCCCGCCGTCGAGCGGGTCGCCCCGGTCGCCGCCGCCGCCACGGTGCAGGACCCGACCCTGCCGATCTGGACGAACGCCGACGGCTTCCGGGTCGACGACGGTCGCCGGTTCGTCGACCTGATGGTCCAGCAGATCGCGAACCCCGTGCACTGGGACGCGGTGATGGAGTCCTTCGCCGCCGCCGGCGTGACCGGCATCATCGAGCTCGCACCGGCCGGTGCCCTCGTCGGCCTGGCGAAGCGCGGCCTGCGCGGCACGCCGTCCGTCGCCATCAAGACCCCCGAGGACCTGCCCGCAGCGATAGACCTGCTGCAGCGCGCGGGCCAGGAAGCAGACGCATCCGCATGACCGAACGCCCCGCACTCTCCCAGCGCCGCGGCCACGAGTTCACCCGCATCCTGGCGTTCGGCGCCGCCCGCGGTGAGAACGTCGTGCCGAACGACGACCTCGTCGGCCCGATCGACTCGTCCGACGAGTGGATCCGCCAGCGCACCGGCATCATCACCCGCAAGCGCGCCGGCAAGGACGTCGAGGCCGTCGACCTCGCCGAGACCGCCGCGCGCGAGGCGATCGAGAAGGCCGGCATCGAGCCGTCGCAGATCGGCGTCGTCCTGGTCAGCACCGTGACGCACACCGTCGCGACGCCGTCGATGGCGTCGCTGCTGGCCGAGCGGATCGGCGCCACCCCCGCGGCCGCGTACGACATCAGCGCCGCCTGCGCCGGGTACGCCTACGGCATCGCCCAGGCCGACTCGTTCATCAAGTCCGGACTCGCCGACCACGTCCTGGTCGTCGGGGCCGAGAAGCTCAGCGACGTGGTCGACCCGACCGACCGTTCGATCTCGTTCCTGCTCGGTGACGGCGCCGGCGCGGCCGTCGTCGGCCCGAGCGACTTCCCCGGCATCGCCCCCACCATCTGGGGTTCCGACGGCTCCAAGTGGGACGCCATCGGCATGACCGCGACCTACAACGAGTGGGAGGCCGGCGCACCCCGCCCGACCATGCGCCAGGCGGGCCAGACGGTCTTCCGCTGGGCCGTGTGGGAGATGGTCAAGGTGGCCCGCGAAGCCCTCGAGACCGCCGGCGTCCGGCCCGAGGACCTCGCCGCGTTCGTGCCGCACCAGGCGAACATCCGCATCATCGACGAGTTCGCGAAGCAGCTCGGCCTGCCCGAGTCCGTCACGATCGCCCGCGACATCACCACCACCGGCAACACCTCCGCCGCGAGCATCCCGCTCGCCACGCACCGCCTGCTCGAGGAACACCCCGAGCTGTCCGGCGGGCTCGCGCTGCAGATCGGCTTCGGTGCCGGACTCGTGTTCGGCGCGCAGGTCGTCGTGCTCCCCTGAACCCACCCGGCCGCGCACCCGCGCGACCACCCCGACCAGCCTCCGGGCGCGAGCACGCTGCGTGCCCTAGGCTGGTCCACGGTCAAACGACACCCCCTCAAGGAGAAACTCATGGCCCTGTCCAACGAAGAAGTCCTCGCCGGCCTGGCCGAGCTGATCAACGACGAGACCGGTATCGCCACCGACACCGTCGCCGCCGACAAGTCCTTCACGGATGACCTCGACATCGACTCCATCTCGATGATGACCATCGTGGTCAACGCCGAGGAGAAGTTCGACGTGAAGATCCCGGACGAAGAGGTCAAGAACCTCAAGACCGTGGGCAACGCGGTCGACTACATCGTCAAGGCCCAGGCCTGACACGAGCTTCCTGAGCGCCGCGGCCAGCGGTCACCGTCGGCCGCGGCGCTCATCTTGTTCCCCAACGAAAGAACCGTCGTTCCATGACCAAGAAGACCGTCGTCGTCACCGGGATCGGTGCGATCTCACCCCTCGCCGCGACTGCCCCGGAAACGTGGGACGCGCTGCTCGCCGGCAAGTCCGGCATCACCCGCATCGAGGACCCGCGCTACGCCGAGCTCGAGCTCCCCGTGGAGTTCGCCGGCCAGGCGCGCCGGTTCCTCACCGACCAGCTCACCCGCCCCGAGTCGAAGCGCCTGGACCCGTCCTCGCAGCTGTCGCTCGTCGCGGCGCGTGAGGCGTGGGCCGACGCCGGCATCGACGCCGAGTCCGTCGTCCCCGAGCGCCTCATCGTCGACTGGGCGACCGGCATCGGCGGCGTGAACACCCTGCTCGACGCCTGGGACACCCTGCGCGAGAAGGGTCCGCGTCGGGTCCTGCCGATGACGGTCCCGATGCTCATGGCGAACGGCCCGGCCGCCGCCATCGAGATGGAGTTCGGCGCCCGTGGCGGCGCCCGCACCTACCTGTCGGCCTGCGCCTCGTCGACCGAGTCCCTGGCCGAGGCCTACCGCCACGTCGCCGACGGGGACGCCGACATCGTCATCACCGGTGGCGCCGAGGCCGCCCTGCACCCGCTGCCGCTGGCGGCGTTCGCGGCGATGCAGGCCCTGTCCCGCCGCAACGACTCCCCCGAGACCGCGTCGCGTCCGTACGACGTCACGCGTGACGGTTTCGTGCTCGGTGACGGCGCAGCGGCGCTCATCCTCGAGTCGAAGGAGCACGCCGAGGCCCGCGGGGCGACGATCTACGCCGAGGTCGCCGGAGCCGGCATCACCTCGGACGCGTTCCACATCACGGCACCGGACCCCGAGGGCAGCGCTGCCGCCCGTGCGGTCCTGCAGGCGCTCGACCACGCCGGCGCCAGCCGCGAGGACGTGGTGCACGTCAACGCGCACGCCACCTCGACGCCGGTCGGCGACGTCGCCGAGTACCACGCGATGCGTCGCGTCTTCGGCGACCACCTCGACGACATCGTCGTGTCGGCGACCAAGGCGTCGACGGGTCACCTGCTCGGCGGTGCCGGTGCGATCGAGGCCGCGTTCACGGTCCTCGCCCTGCACAACCGCGTCGCACCGCCCACGATCAACCTGCACGACCAGGACCCGGAGATCGTCATGGACGTCGCGCGCGAGCCGCGTGCGCTGCCCGACGGCGACCTGCTCGCGGTGAGCAACTCGTTCGGCTTCGGCGGCCACAACGCCGTGGTCGCGTTCCGCAGCGTCTGATCCGTCGCACCCTGCCAGGAGGCCCGTCCCGCATCGTCGGGGCGGGCTTCCGTCATCCCGTGGCACCGTCCAGTGCCGGACAGCGCGTCAGCCGACGCGGTGCAGCCAGACGACGGGATTGCCCTCGGCCGCGTGGCGGAAGGGCTCGAGCTCGTCGTCCCACGCCTGGCCCAGGGCGAGTCGGAGCTCGCGGTGGAGTTCGAGCGCGTTGCTGCCCGCGACCTCCATGGCGTAGCGGACGCGGTCCTCGGGGATGACCATGTTGCCCGTGACGTCGGTCTGCGCGTAGAACACCCCGAGGTCGGGGGTGTGCATCCAGCGGCCGCCGTCGGACTCGGTCGTCGGCTCCTCGGTGACCTCGTAGCGCAAGTGCTCCCAGCCGCGCAGCGCGGAGGCGATCGCGGCACCGGCACCCACCGCACCGGTCCACGTGAACTCGGTCCGACGTGCTCCGCCCTGTGCCGGCTGGTCGAGCCACGAGAAGTTCACGGCGCGGTTCATCGCGCGACCTGCTGCCCATTCGACGTGCGGGCAGAGCGCGCGGGGTGAGGAGTGCACGTAGAGCACTCCTGTCGTCGTTCCGTTCACGGTTCCTCCGATACGTCAGGTGCGACTTCCCCATCGACCTGGTGCGGAGGATCCGAGCGGCTGCGAGCCATGGAACCATTCGGTATGCGATTGTGATGTCCCGACAGGACACGCCCATTATGCAGCGTTCCGGCTGGGAACGGCAAGGACCTCGCCGGGTGCGATCCGGTTCAGTGCAGGACGGTGCCCGCGGCGTCGACGGGGTGCCGCTCCCCCGCCGTGATCGGCACGCTGACGCGGTTCTCCTCGGGCGGGATCGGGCAGGCGAACTGGTACGAGAACGCGCACGGCGGCAGCACCAGCAGGTTCCAGTCGAGCGCGACCGTGCCCGCGGCGCCCGGGTCGTCGAGGTACAGGAACCGGCCCATCGAGTACGTGCTGCCGGAGTCGTCCTCGGGCAGGGCGCTCGTGGCGTCCTGCACGATGAGCTGCAGCCGGGGCGCACCCCGGAACGCTGCCGACCGGACCGCGACGAACCGGACCGTGGTACCGCCGACGGTCGTCTCGATGTGCCCGGAGACCGGCAGGGCGTCGCCGGCGGCGTCGAGGACACTGCCACGGGCCTCCCGGTCGGCACCGGGACCATCCCCCAGCGGGACGTACGTGCCGGACCGCACCCAGTCGTCGGACCGGTCGAACCGGGCGATCCGCGCGAACCGCTGGATCGGCTCCGCGGCCGGGTCCCAGACGCGCAGCGTCGAACCGGACACGGTGCCCGCGAAGCCCTCGGGGAACACGACGACGGACGGCACCACGGCGGTGTCACCGGCGACGAGGACGGTGCCGCCCACCGGCACTTCGTCCACGACGACGCCGTCGGCAGCGGCAGCCGTCACGGTGAGGCCGCCGGCCGTCGGCGCCCAGGTGCCCGGCACCGGCCACACCGGCTGCGGGTGGTCGACGCGCTGGGCGTTCACGAGCGCGAGCGGACCCCGGGGGCCGCGCGCCCAGCGATCGCGTTCGGCGACGTGGGCGGCGAAGGCGGCGTCGATCACGCCAGCTCCTGGCGCGGGTAGATGACCTTCTGCACGATGATGATGACCGACGCGGCAACGGGCAGGGCGACCAGGGCACCGAGCACGCCGCCGATCGTGCCGCCGGCCACCGCGGCGATGACCACGAGGGCACCGGGCACCTGCACGGCACGCGACATGATGCGCGGCGAGATCAGGTAGGCCTCGACCTGCATGTAGACGAGGTAGTAGATCGCCGCGGCGAGGGCGGTCGCGGGCGACGCGAACAGGCAGAGCAGCGAGATCACGACCGCGGCGCCGAGGGTGCCGACGAGCGGGATGAGTGACCCGAGGAACGCGAACGACGCCAGCAGCACCGGCAGCGGTGCACCGATGATGAGCAGGAACACCAGGCTCAGGATGCCGTTGATGAGCGCCTGCGACACCTGCCCGACGACGTACCGACCGACCGCCTGGGTGATCTGCTCGCTGACGTCGATGAAGTTCTCGCGGCGGGACGCCGGCACGAACCGGTACGCCGCACGCTTCATCCCCCGCATCGACGCGAGGAAGTAGAGCATCAGGATGAGGACGATGAGGACGCCGGTGAGCCCGGAAAGGATGCCGCTGCCGACCGCCAGGATCCCGCCGCCGACGCTCAGCAGGTTGCCCGGGTTCTCGACGAACGACTGCACGGACTCGAGGGCGTGGTCGATGTCGAACGACCCGGCGAACTGCTTCGACAGGTCCTGCACCCACTGCTGCTTCGAGATGTCGTCGACGACCTCGGGGAAGTTCTGGATCAGGTTCGTCGCCTGCTCGACCAGGATCGGGACGACCGCGAACACGACGGCGGCGAACACCCCGAGGACGCCCACCACGACGATCGTGATCGCCGCCCACCGCGGGATGATCCGCTCGAGGAACGACACGAGCGGGTCGATGCCCAGCGCGAGGAACAACGCGACCCCGATGTAGACGAGGACGGTGCTGAGCTCGCCGATGATGGTGCCGGCGAGCAGGGCGACGAGCACACCGATGGCACCCATGAACCCGATGCGGAAGGCGTTGACGCGCACGCCGGTGCCACCACGGGTCACCTCGAACGTCACGTTGGGCGTCGGGCTGTGGTCCTCTTGCTGCGACGTGTCGCGCTTTCTCGGCAGGTGCACGTAGGGCGGGCGGGACTTGAACCCGCGAATCGTTCGGTTATGAGCCGACTGCCTTGACCAGCTTGGCTACCGCCCCTCGACGACCCTCAGGCCACCGGTTCCCCACGATACAGCGCCTCGAACGTCGAGAGCGTGCGGTTGATGTCGTGTGCCTCGATCATGGCCGTACTGCGCTGCCGCATCGCCGTGTACTCCGCTTCGGGGGCCGTGAGCACGGCCTCGAGCTTGGCGGCGAGGTCGTGCTCGTCGCCCGGGACGAACAGGTACCCGTTGCCGTCGATCAGGTGGGGCAGGGCCATCGAGTCCGCGGCGACGACCGGCAGTCCGGACGCCATCGCCTCGAGCGAGGAGATGCTCTGGAGCTCGGCGGTCGAGGGCATCGCGAACACGGTGCCGTTCGTCAGGGCGGTGCGCTTGGCCTCGTCAGAGACGAACCCGAGGAAGCGGACGCGGTCCTCGAGCCCGAGCTCCTTCGCCAGGGCGGTCAGCTTCGGGATCATCTCGCCGTCGCCGACGATCGTCAGGGTCGCCGCCAGCGAACCGGGCAGCAGGGCCACGGCGCGGACCAGGACGTCGAGGTTCTTCTCCGGCGCGACCCGGCCGACGAACACGATGTCGTTGTTCGCCGGACGGCCCTCGCGCGCGACGTAGCGGGACGCGTCGATCCCGCACGAGATGGCGAGCACCCGCTGCCCGGCGATGGCCTTCCGCAGGTAGTCGGCGGCCAGGTTGGTCGGCGTCGTGATGGTGTCCGCGAGCCGGTAGGTCTTCGCGGCGTCGCTCCACGCGATCTTCAGCGCGATCGGCAGCGTCCACTTGCCGAACGGCGTGTACTCGAGCAGGTTCTCGGGCATGAAGTGGTTCGTCGCGACGACCCGGATGCCGCGCGCGTTCGCCTCGGGGACGATGCCGCGACCGATGACGACGTGCGACTGGATGTGCAGGACGTCCGGCTTGACGGCGTCGAGGATCGGGCCGGTCCACTTCCTGACGCTCCACGGCCACACGAAGCGCAGCCAGGCGTGCAGCGGCCACTTGTACGACTTCAGGCGGTGCACGACGAGGGTCACGCCCTGGTGCTCCTCGTCGAAGGTGCCGTACTGGCGGCTCGACGCCGGGGCGACGACGTGGACCTCGTGCCCGCGCTCGGCCAGGCCGACGGCGAGCTGCTCGGCGAAGGTGGCGGCGCCGTTGACGTCCGGCGGGAAGGTGTCCGCGGCGATCAGGACGCGCAAGGGTCGGTGTCCGCCCGTCGCACCCGTCGGTTCGGCGGTGGCGGTGGTGACGTCTCCTGACACGGCGGGCGTCGTCCTCTCGTGGGCGATTGCTGGTCGGACTGCGACGGTACCGCACCTGGTTCCGCTGCCGCGTCAGCCGCGCGGAGGACCCCGTGGTACCCCGGGGTGACCGGGTCGTCGCCACCGCACCGCGGTGCGACCGTGGTCAGGCGCGGGTCTGCGGGTGGTGCTTGGCGAGCAGGAACACCCCGGTGATGGCGATGCCGGCCGCGACCACGAACCCGGCGACCGCACCCCACGGCGCCCCGGACGCCTCGTCGAGGACGATGACGCCGATCCCGACCGCGACGATCGGGTCAATGACCGTCAACCCCGCGATCACCAGGTCGGCCGAGCCGCTCGAGTACGCGTTCTGCACGAAGTACCCGCCGAGCGACGCAGCCACGACCACCCCGACGATCGCCAGGACCGTCAACCAGTCGAACGTGCCGTTCACGAAGCGGTTCAGCACGACCTTCGCCAACGTCGCCACGAAGCCGTACAGCACGCCGGCGCCGACGATGTAGTAGAGCGCGCTCTTGTGCTTGGCCACGAGCCGGAACGACACGAGCACCAGGACGAGCACCACGGCCAGGATCACCAGGACGGTGACGAGCTGCTGGCGGGTGATGGCGCTCTCGTGCCCGACGAAGGCCGCGATGCCGACGAAGATCGCGACACCGATGATGCACGTCCACACCGCACGCCGCGCGCGACGCCCCAGCGGCACGCCCGACGACCGGGACGAGAACCACGTCGTGATCACGAGCGCGACGGCACCGAGGGGCTGCACCACGATCAGGGGCGCGAACGTGATGCTCACCAGCTGCAGGACGACCGCGATGCCGAGCATCAGCGTGCCGAGCACCCAGGAGCCGCTCGAGAGCAGGCCGACCACGTGCCGGACGCTCAGTCCCTTCGACTGCCGCCCGAGCCGTGCCTCGACCCGCTGCACGCCGCGACTCTGGAACTGCGCACCGAGGGACAGGAACACCGCACCGATGAGCGCGACCGGGATCATGAGCGCCTGGAACGGCGTGAGGTTGCTCACTGCGTCCGGCAGCTGGAGGTCCGTCGTCACGCGTCGAGGCTACCGTTCCGTGCCGGATAACCTGGGTGAATGGCCGTTCTCCCGATCCGCATCACCGGCGAACCCGTCCTGCACGAGCGTGCAGCCGAGGTCACCGAGTTCGACGACGACCTCCGTTCGCTCGTCGCCGACATGTTCGAGACCATGGACCTCGCCCCCGGCGTCGGGCTGGCCGGACCCCAGGTCGGCGTCGGCAAGCGCCTGTTCGTGTACTCGTACACCGACGACGACGAGGTGCTGCACCGAGGCGCCGCCGTGAACCCCGTCCTGTGGATCAGCCCGCCGGTCCCCGAGTCGGTCGACGAGCTCGACGAGGACGACGAGTCCGAGGGCTGCCTGTCCGTGCCGGGCGAGCGCTTTCCGCTCCGACGTTCCGGCAGCGCACTGCTCCGCGCGTTCGACGAGCACGGCGAACCCTTCGAGGTCCGGGCCGACGGTTGGCTCGCGCGCGTCTTCCAGCACGAGTACGACCACCTGGACGGCTGGCTCTACGCCGACCGCCTGGTGCACCCCTACGGCAAGCAGGTCGCGAAGGCGATCCGCAAGAACAGCTGGGGCGGCCCGGGCCAGTCGTGGCTGCCGGGTCGCGACCACCCCGAGGGCTGACGGCCAGGAGGCCCGGCTCAGCTCCGGTACGTCGACAGTGCGTCGCGCAGGTGGTCGGTCTCCGGGTGCCCGGGGCAGTACTGCAGGAGCCCTGCGGCGACGTGCGCGGCGCCGTCGTCGGCCACGGCCGACGTCCACGGGTCCGTGCCGGTCACGGCGCAGGTGCTCGCGAGCTCGACGAGCGTCGCGTCACCGCGGGCCGCGTCGACCGCGGCCTGCTGCTGCGCCGACGGCACCGAGCCCGTGAGCCGCTTCGCGGTGCACGAGGTCCGTTCGTCCTCCCACACCGCGGAGTACGTCGTGTAGGTCTCGGGGTCGCCGTCGTCGCACACGAACGCGAACACGACCGGCGAGGCACCCGACCCGAGCCCGGTCTCCGAACTCGTGGGTTCCTCGGACGAGTCGGTGTCCGGTCCGGCACCGCTGCACCCGACCAGCACCGGCGCGACCACGACCGCGAGCAGCACGCCGAGGAGCGCGGCGCGGGGCGGACGGGATCGGTGCACCTGTGAACGCTAACAGCAACTGCCCGGCAGGAGCCGCACGGCCGCTCCTGCGATGATGGTCGGGCACGCCCCGCCCTGGAGGTCCTCATCCCCCGCCTGCACTCCCGCCCCGTCCGCGTCGCCGCCCTCGTGGTCGTCGCCGTGGCTGCCCTGTTCGTCGCCGTCTGGCACCTCGGCCGCCCGACCATCGTCAACGACGAGTTCGTGTACCTGCGGGCGAGCTGGGCCTACGTGCACGGCAACTTCTCGCTCAACCTCGAACACCCACCGACGGCGAAGTACCTGTACGGCATCGCGCAGCTCGTCGTCGGGCAGGGACCGCTCGGGCCCCGCCTGGTCGCCGCGGCCGCGATGCTCGGCACCGGCGTGGTCCTGCTCGTCTGGTTGCGGCGCGAGGTCGGGTTCTGGACGGGGCTCCTCGCCGCCGGCGCGTGGTGGCTCACGCCGCGCGGGTCCGGCGCCAGCTGGGCCGAGGCCGGCTCGGTCATCGGCGCGCGGATCGACCGCTTCGCGATGCTGGAGCCCCTGATGGTCTTCTTCGCGGTCGCCTCGCTCGCAGCCGCCTGGACCTGGATGCGCACCGGCAACCGCTGGTGGATCGCGGCCGCGGGTGCGCTGCTCGCGATGTCGGTGACGTCGAAGGTCTCGACCGCGGTGCTCGTGCTCGCGATCGGCGCGTTGCCGCTGCTGTTCCGGCGCTGGCGCGACCTGGGCGTCGGTGCACTGTTCGGCGGCGTCGCGTTCGTGGTCGTGTTCGTGCTCCTGTACCTGCCGGTGGGGCTGTTCACCGCCATCGGGCACATGCTGAAGTTCCAGGCGCAGCAGAACGCGCACGGACACCCGACGACGATCCTCGGCACGATCTACCCCGCGGCCCCGTGGTGGGCGAACTTCGCGTTCCTGGCGGCCGGCACCGGCTGGTTGCTGCTCTCGGTGCTGCTCGTCGGCGTCGTCTGCGCGTTCGCGATCCGGCCGGACCGGCTCGTCGCGTACCTCGGCATCGCGCTCGGCGTCTTCCTCGTCTTCTACGTCATCGTCGCGAACGTCTCGCTCCCCTACTACTACGACGCGTGGATGCCGCTCGTCATCGCGCTCGCGGCGATCGGGTTCGCCCGGCTGGCCGCGGTGCGCCCGCCCGTCGGTCGCATCGTGGCCACGGTGCTCGTGGCGTCGTTGCTCGTGCCGGCGGTACGGCTCGGCGTCGCGGTGGCGCAGTCCCGTCCGAGCGGCATCGCCCTGCTCTCCGATGCGCTCCAGGTGCGCGGCAAGGACTCCGAGGGCGTGCTGTTCGCCCGGTTCAGCGCGAACACCTGGCGGATCTACCTGCCCGAGCGTGGCACGCAGAAGCCGCAGTACGGACCCTTCGACGCGATCGTCGTCGGGCACGACGACCGCCGCGCCATGCCGCACCAGGTCACGGAGTTCCTGTCCGAGTACGCCGACCAGCTCGACCACTTCCGGCTCGACTACCTCGACGTCTACGTGACCAAGACCGGCACGATCAACGACAACAACCGTGACGGCACGCTCCGCATCGAGCCGGACACCCACGCGTCCTGACCGGCGCGCCCGCACGACGGGCGGCCGTGGGCACCGCCCCCTGAAACACAAACGCCCCGGAAACGCAAACGGCCCGGATCCGTGAGGATCCGGGCCAGACGCTCCCCGAGTTGGACTCGAACCAACAACCTGCCGGTTAACAGCCGGCTGCTCTGCCAATTGAGCTATCGAGGATCACTGTCCGCTGGCGAATGTCGTGCGAACAACGGGTAACAGCATAGCAGCACCGTGGGGACACTCACCGCATCGGACACGCCGCCCGGGCGCGCCGCGACGCGGACCCCGGTGCAGCACTGTTCCTCAGTACCCGGCGACCGGGTCGACGACGCCGACGAACCCCTCGCCACTGCCGGCGAGGAACGCCGTGGTGTTGAGCCGCACCCGCTCGGCGAGCAGCGGCGCGACCATCTCCGGGGTGTCCGCCTGGTGCGGCGTGATGACCGCGCCGGGCTCCGACCACAGCGGGTGGCCGTCTGGCAGCGGCTCGGGGTCGGTGACGTCGAGCCCCGCGCCGGCGATCGCACCGGTGCGCAGGGCGTCGACCAGGGCGTCGGTGTCGACGAGTCCCCCGCGGGCGACGTTCACGAGCCGGGCAGACGGCTTCATGCTCGCGAACTGCTGCGCACCGAACAGCTTCGCGGTGCCCGAGGTCATGGCGGCCGCGATCATCACGACGTCGGCGACGGGCAGGACCGCGTCGAGCTGGTCGGTCGTGACGGTGCGGGAGGCGCCGTCCACCGGGTCGGCCGAGCGACGCACCACGGTGACGTCGACGTCGAACGGGGCGAGCAGGCGGATGTACTCGAGCGCGATCCCGCCCGCGCCGATGACGAGGACGTTGCGCCCGTACAGCGACACACCCTCGGGCTCGGTCGCCCACGAGGACGCGCGGGCGCGCTTCGGCAGCACCCGCAGCGTCCCGAGCGTCAGGGCCAGGGCGTGCTCGGCGACGGGTTCGGCGTACGCGCCCTTCGCCGAGGTGAAGAGCACGCGGTCACCGTGCTCCTGGATGAGGTGCGCGAAGGCGTCGACGCCGGCGAACGGCAGCTGCACCCAGCCGACACCCGGAGCGGCGTCGAGCGCGTCGGCGAGGCCGGACGGGTCGCGGGGGTCCAGCCAGATGAGCCCGCGGGTCTGGGCGTCGAGCGGCGCGACGGTCCCGCCGGCCTCGGTCACCGCGGTGACGTGCAGGTCGGTCGGTTCCGGCAGCACGGCGACGGGACCGGACTGCGGCGCGTCGATCGGCAACGGTGCGCCGGAGGTCGGGACGACGGCGCGGTGGCCTCGGGCGGCGGTGCTCACGGGTTCTCCTGTCGGTCCGTGCGGGGGCCGGTGCCGGCGGCGACCGGTCGGCGCGGCGCCGTCGAGCGGCGCGGGGCGGTGGGCGCCGGACGTCGCTTGACGCCGCGAGCCGCGGTCGCGGCCAGGGTCTTCACGTAGGGGTCGACGGGGTTGTCGAGGACCTCGTCGAAGGTGCCGAGGCCGACCAGCCGGGCGTCGGCCATCACGGCGACGCGGTCCGCCAGGGCACCGGCTTCGCGCAGGTCGCTGGACACCACGACGGCGGAGAACTGCCGGTTGCGCTGCAGGGTCGCCAGTGCCTCGAGCACCGACTGGCGCACGAGCACGTCGACGCCGCGGGCGGGCTCGTCGGCGACCAGGAGCTGCGGTTCCAGCACGAGGGCCCGCGCCAGGGCGACGCGCTGCCGCTGCCCGCTGGACAGTTCCCACGTGTTCAGGCGCATCACACCGAGCGGCAGGTGCACGGCGTCGACCAGTCGGGCGACGATCAAGCCGGCCTCCTTCCGGTCGAAGCGGCGGTCGCGCTGGTAGATCGGTTCGGCGATGGCCTCGCCGACGGTCAGGTCCGGGCTGAGCCGGTCGGCACCGTCCTGCGGCAGGTAGCCGATGCGTCCGCTCAACCGCTCGAGCTTGCGTGACGAACCGCGCAGACCGCGGGTCTTCTGGCCGAGGACGGTGAGTTCGCCCCCGACGATGTGGCGACGGAGCGCACCGTCGCCCTCGCCGTGCGACCCGAGCTGGCCCGCGATCGCGGCGGCGAAGGTCGACTTGCCGGACCCCGACTCCCCGAGCAGCGCGAGGATCTCGCCCTGCCGCACGGTCAGGCTGACCCCGTCGACCGCGCGGATCGGCTCGGACCCCCGTCCGCCCCGGTACTCGATCGACACGTCGTCCGCGACGACCGCCGGTCCGTTGACCGCGATCATGGGTCCCCTTCCACGCCGCCCCCTGGCGGCGGTTCGCGACGGACCGCGCTGGCAGGACCGTCGTGCGTACAGCTGTGGAGGCGACCGCCCAGGAGGCCCGGCGTGCGTCGACGACGCAGGTCGGGCCTCCTGGGCGGGTCACGTCGGGTCAGGACCCGGCGTTCTCCAGTTGCTCCAGCGTACGCCGTCGCTCGGCCTGCTCCGCAGGGTCCGGCACCGGGAGCGACGCCAGCAGGCGCTGCGTGTACGGGTGCTGCGGGGCGCCGAGGACCTGCGCCGTCGTGCCCACCTCGACCAGGTCACCGCGGTAGAGCACGGCGATCCGGTCGGACAGCGCGCCCACGACCGCCAGGTCGTGGCTGATGAACAGCGACGCGAAGCCCAGGTCCTGCTGGAGCTCGAGGAAGAGCTCCAGCACGCGGGCCTGCACCGACACGTCGAGCGCGCTCGTCGGCTCGTCGGCGATGAGCAGCTTCGGCCGGAGCGCGAGCGACCGGGCGAGCGAGGCGCGCTGACGCTGGCCGCCGGAGAGCTCGTGCGGGTAGCGGTCGCCGTACGCCTTCGGCAGCTGGACCGCCTCGAGGAGCTCGTCGACGCGCTGGCGGGCCGCACGGGGACTCGACACCTCCTTGTGGACGACCAGCGGCTCGGCGACGCACTCGGCGATCGTGAGCAGCGGGTTGAACGAGGTCGCCGGGTCCTGGAACACGAACCCGATGTCCTTCCGCAGGTGCTTGAAGTCCCGTTCGCGGTAGCCGAGCATCTCCGCACCGAGGACCTTCAGGGACCCGCCGGTGACCTTCGTCAGGCCGGCCATCGCGCGCCCGATCGTGGTCTTGCCGGAACCGGACTCCCCCACCAGCCCGAGGACCTCGCCGGGACGGATCGCCAGGTCGACGCC
Organism: Curtobacterium sp. JUb34; assembly: GCF_003755065.1. Taxonomy (NCBI): domain Bacteria; kingdom Bacillati; phylum Actinomycetota; class Actinomycetes; order Micrococcales; family Microbacteriaceae; genus Curtobacterium; species Curtobacterium sp. JUb34. The sequence continues at coordinate 754,168 of NZ_RJVH01000002.1, forward strand.
CTTCACGGCCTTGAACGCGGGCGAACCGAGGCGACCCGGGTACTCGATCTCGAGCCCCTTCGCCTCGACCAGCGGGGTGACGTCCTCGGTGATCGCGGCACGGCGGGCGGTGCCCGTCGACGCCTCGAGCCGGGGCACCGCGGCGAGGAGCCGCTTCGTGTAGTCGGCCTGCGGCCGCGCGAAGAGGTCCGTCGCCGACGCCTCCTCCACGATCTCGCCCTGGTACATCACGGCGACGCGGTCGGCCAGGTCGGCCACCACGCCCATGTTGTGGGTGATGATCACGATCGCCGTGCCGAACTCGTCGCGGCACCGGCGGAGCAGGTCGAGGATCTCGGCCTGCACCGTCACGTCGAGCGCCGTGGTCGGCTCGTCGGCGATGATGACGCTCGGCTCGAGCGCGAGCGCACTCGCGATGACCACACGCTGCTTCTGGCCACCGGAGAACTGGTGCGGGTAGTGGTCGACGCGGGTCTCGGGGTCGGGGATGCCGACGCGACCGAGGTAGTCGATCGCCTTCGCCCGTGCCTCCTTCTTCGACATCCCGCCGTGGGCGCGGAGCCCCTCGGCGATCTGCCACCCGACGGTGAACACCGGGTTGAGGGCCGTCGACGGCTCCTGGAAGACCATCGCCCCGGCGGTCCCCCGCAGGCTGCGGAGCTTCTGCGCGCCCACGCTCACCACGTCGGTGCCGTCGAGCAGCACCGCGCCGCCGAGCGTCGCCGTCTCCGGCATCAACCGGAGCATCGCGCGAGCGGTGACGGACTTGCCGGAGCCGGACTCGCCGACCAGGGCGAGGACCTCGCCGGGACGGACGTCGAGGCTGACGCCCTTGACCGCGTCGACGGCGCCACCGTCGGTGGCGAAGGTGACGGTCAGGTCGTCGACGACGACGACGGGTGCGTTCTCGGTGTCGGTCGTCATGCGCCCGCTCCATCCGCGGTGGCCGTGTTGCGCGCGTCGCGCGTGGACACCAGCTGCTTCAGCCGTCGGCGCGCACGCAGACGGGGGTCGGAGATGTCGTTGAGGCTCTCGCCGATGAACGTCACCCCGAGGACGAGCACCACGATCGCGACACCCGGGTAGACACCGGTCCACCAGACGCCGCTCGCGACGTCGGACAGCGCACGGCTCAGGTCGTAGCCCCACTCGGCGCCGGACGTCGGACCGATGCCGAACCCGAGGAAGCCGAGGCCGGCCAGGGTCAGGATCGCGTCGCTGGCGTTCAGCGTCAGGATGAGCGGCAGGGACCGCGTCGAGTTCCGCAGCACGTGCCGGATCATGATGCGCCACGGGTTCGTGCCCATCACGCGCGCCGACTCGACGAACGCGTCGTTCTTCAGGCGCACGGCCTCGGCACGGACCACCCGGAAGTACTGCGGCACGTAGACGACGGTGATCGAGATCGCCGCCGCGATGATGCCGCCCGAGTAGCTCGAGTTGCCGCCGGAGATCACGATCGACACGACGATCGCGAGCAGCAGCGAGGGGAAGGCGTAGATCGCGTCGGCGACCACGACCAGGACCCGGTCGAGCCAGCCGCCCAGGTAGCCGGAGACCAGGCCGAGCAGGACGCCGACGATGATCGACACGACGACCGCGACGATCACGACGAGGACCGCGGTGCGGGCGCCGTAGACGACCCGGCTGAACACGTCGAACCCGCCGACGGTGGTACCCCAGATGTGCTCGGCGCTCGGAGCGCCGGTGCGCGGGAAGCTCTCGCCGTCCGCGCCCTGCAGCTGGCCGAAGCCGTACGGGGCCAGGAGCGGCGCGAACACCGCGACGAGCAGGTACAGGGCGCAGATGACCACGCCGACGATGAGCATGGCGCGCTGCCAGCCGGTGCTCTTGCGGAGCTGGACCACCACGGGCAGCCGCTTCCAGAGCGGCTCGTGGCGGTCGACGAGGGTGGTGTCGGCCATCGTCAGAACCTCACTCTCGGGTCGATCAGGGCGGCGACGACGTCGACGATGAAGTTGGTCACCGCGACGATCACCGCCAGCATCGCGACGATGCCCTGCACCGCGACGAAGTCACGGGCCGACAGGTACTGGTTCAGCTCGAAGCCCAGGCCGCGCCACCCGAAGGTGGTCTCGGTCAGGACCGAACCGCCCAGCAGCATCGCGATCTGCAGGCCCATCACGGTGATGATCGGCACGAGCGCGGGGCGGAATGCATGGGTCCGGACCAGCCGCGACTCGCGGACACCGCGGGAGCGGGCCGCGTCGACGTACTCGGAGCCGAGCGACCCGATCATGTTCGCGCGCACCAGGCGCAGGAAGATGCCGGCGGTCAGCAGCCCGAGCGTCAGCGCCGGCAGGACCGCGTGCTGCAGCACGTCGCCGATGACGGCGGCGTTGCCGGTGCGGAGCGCGTCGATGATGTAGATGCCGCTCGCACCGGGGATGCCGTCCAGGATGAGCTCCACCCTGGTCGAGGCACGGTCGCCGAGCGGCAGCCAGCCGAGCCACACCGAGAAGACGAGCTTCAGCAGCAGGCCACCGAAGAACACCGGGGTCGCATAGGTCAGGATCGCGAGGGCGCGGAGCAGCACGTCGGGCCACTTGTCGCGCGTGTACGCGGCCAGCATGCCGAGCGGGATGCCGAGCACGAGCGCGACGACGAGGGCGTAGAACACCAGCTCGGCGGTCGCGCCGCCGTACTGCAGGATGATCTCGGTGATCGGCCGGTTGTCCGTCGACGCGTTGCCGAAGTCACCGCGCAGGATGTTGCCGAGGTACTCGAAGTACTGCACGAGCACGGGACGGTCGTACCCGGCGGCGTGCAGGCGTTCCTGCAGCTGCGTCGGGGTGAGTCGACCGCCGACCGACGCGGTGATCGGGTTCCCGATGACGCGCATCAGGAAGAAGACGAGCGTCACCAGGATGAAGACGGTCGGGATGATGAGGAGGAACCTGACGAGGATGTACCGGCCGAGTCCGCCGCCACTGCTCTTGGCACGACGTTGTGCCTGTGGCTTGGTCGGATCGGTGCCGTTCACGTCCTGGGTCGCCTCTGGGGTGCTCAGGGTCACGGGGAGGGGTGCCTTTCATGCCGGTGCGCAGGCCGCGGGCGTTCCTCGTGGGAACGCCCGCGGCCTGCGCGAGGGGCGTGGTGCTACTTGCTGAGGGTGGCGTACCGGAACTTGAACGAGGCGTCGAGGGTCAGGCCCTTGACGTCCTTGCCGGCGACGGCGACGGACTTGCCCTGCAGCAGGGGCAGCGTCGAGATCTGCGATGCCTCGCGCTCCTGGGCCTGCTCGATCAGGTCGGCACGCTTGTCCGGGTCGGACTCCGCCTGCTCCTTCGCGATGAGGTCCTGGATGACCGAGTCGTCGTAGTGGTTCTGGACGAAGTTCTCCTTGGTGAAGAACGGCGACAGGTAGTTGTCGGCGTCGGAGAAGTCCGGGAACCAACCGAGCTGGTACTCCGGGTACGCGTCCTTCGTGCGCTCCTGCGCGTAGGTCGTGTAGACCGTCGACTGGATGTTGACGGTGAACAGGCCCGAGTCCTCGAGCTGCGTCTTCAGCAGCGCGTACTCGTCGTCCGAGGCCGAACCGTAGTGGTCGGGCGCGTACTGGATGTCGAGCTGCACCTTGCCGGAGACACCGGCGTCGGCGAGGGTCTTCTTCGCCTTGTCGACGTCGGGGCCGCCGTCGCCGTCGCCGTACATGTCCTTGAACGGCTGGACCGCACCGGTGAGGCCGTCCGGCACCATCGAGTACAGCGGCGTGAAGGTGTCGTTGTAGACCTCCTTCGCCAGGGCGGCGCGGTCGACCACGTCAGCGGCGGCCTGGCGCACGGCGAGGGCCTTCGCCTCGTCGGCGTCGTCCTGACCGGTGCCGAACGGCTGCGTCTTGAAGTTGAAGACCACGTAGCGGATCTCGCCGCCGGGGCCGTCGGTGACCTTGAGGTCGTCGTCCTTGCGCAGGTCCGAGATGTCGGTCGGCGTCAGCGAGCGGTACGCCACGTCGACGTCGCCCTGCTGCACGGCGAGCTTGAGGTCGGTCTCCTTGGTGTAGTAGTTGGCCGTCACCTCGTCGGTCTTCGCCTTGCCGAGCAGGCCGTCGTACTTCGGGTTCGTCTTGTACTGGACCAGCTGGTTCTCCTTGTAGGAGCTGATCTGGTACTGCCCGGCGAACGCCTTGCCCTTGACGATGTCGTCGGCGCTGGTGAGCTTCGTCGCGCTGAAGACGTCCTCGTCGACGATCGGACCGGCGGGGCTCGAGAGCACCTGCGGCCAGGTCTGGTCGGCGTGGTCGAGGTTGAACACCACGGTCGTGTCGTCCGGGGTGTCGATGCTCTTGAGGTTGGCCAGCAGCGACTGCGGACCGTTCTCGTTGTTGATCTTCAGCTCACGGTCGAACGAGAACTTCACGTCGCTCGAGGTGAGCTTGTTGCCGTTCGCGAACTCGAGCCCGTCCTTGAGGGTGACCTCGTACGTGGTCGGGTTCGTGAACTCCGCCTTCGTCGCGATGTCCGGCTCGACGTCCGGGCTGCCGACGGGCGTGTTCATCAGGAACGGGAAGACCTGGTTCTGCACGGCGAAGGAGCCGTTGTCGTAGGAACCGGCCGGGTCGAGGGACGTGACCTTGTCCGTCGTCCCGATGCTCAGGCCGTTCAGCTCGGTGTCGCTCACGCTGCTGCTCGCGCAGCCGGTCAGCACCAGCGCCGTCGCTGCTGCTCCGGCGCCGAGCGCGATGCCGCGCCTGCCCCACGTGGCTGTGTGCTTCTTGAACACGGATGCCATGTTCGATGCCTCTCTTGAAGATGGGTGCAAGTGTCCTGACCGGCGGGTGGAACGTCTGTGTGCCCGGCCAGGAACGCTCATTGGTATCACCCTGTCACGGAACAGATCGAACCGGGAGCGATTTGTTTACACCGCTGTAATGCAAGCACCCGTCGCGTGATGCATCATTTGTGCGCATCGAACCGGCGCGCCGCACACGAAAGTTGCGCCGTGCAACGCGCCGCCCGAGCGCGCCCGGCCCCGCTCCCGGCGGGCCTCAGCCCCGCCTCCGGCCCCGCCTCAGCCCTGCCTCAGCCCGCCTCCGGCTCGCCCGAGGTTCCGAAATCTCGGCATGTCGACGCTCGCCCGGCACGGCATCGGAACCTCGGCGGAGCGCACGCGGCGTGTTGTGGAACCTCGGCACGCCGACCGGGAGGCCCGCCCCCAGCCCCCTTGCCTCCGCCGACCGGCCACGTCCCGCCCGCCCGCGCGCCCCGCCTGCGATCCCGCCTCGCCGCGCCCCCGCCCGGCCTCGCTCCAGGTTCCGAAATCTCGGCATGTCGACGCTCGTCCGGCCCGGCATCGGAACCTCGGCGGAGCGCACGCGGCGTGTTGTGGAACCTCGGCGCGCCGACCGGGAGGCCCGGCACACCTCCACCGCGACCGTCACCTCGCCGACATGGTCGCCCCGCACGGCCTCGGTCACGCTGTGCGGTCGCGTCACCGCGGCACTCGTGCTCACCGAGGTTCCACGAAGAGCCGCTCGAGTGCGGCCAGATGTGCAGATTTCGGAACCTGGACGAACCGCACACGGCTGGGCACCCGGGCACCCGGGCGGCCCGGGGGCTAGGACGCCTCGGCGTCGGCGCGCAACCGCATCCGCTGCGCGTCGATGTCCACGAGCTGCCGCTGGATCTCGGCGCGACGCTCGGCCTGCTCGTGCGGGTCCGCGCGCTGCAGCTGTCCGAGCAGCGAGGCCTTGCGGGCGAGCAGGTCCCGCTCGACCAGGGCGACGACGATGCTCCGGCAGTACGCGGCGAGGTCCTCGGCGTTCCGGGCAGGGATCGGCGCGAGGGCCAGTTCGTGCGTGAGGGTGCGCAACGGTGTCGGCACGTCGGCGAGCAACCGGTCGAGCCAGTCCTGCGCCCCGATGACGTCGACGTTGGCGACCACGGCGTCCCGCACGACCGCGAGCATCGGTGCCGAGAACGTGGCGGACGCGGCGAGCCCGAGCAGCGGCGCTCCGACGGAGGTCGGCTGCTGCACCATCGCCATCACGGCGTCACGCTCCATGCGGCTGATCGGGTCGTTCGGCAGCGAGCGGATCCCGGCGACGGGCTCCTCGACCACACCGGCCCCGTCGGTGGCGTGACCGGCGCGACCGTCGCGCCCCGGGCCTCCTGGCCGATCGTCCGTCGACCCCGCGCGCCGACGCGCGGTCTCGACCGCTCGGCGGACCTCGGGCATGTCCATGCCGAGCCACCCGGCGAGCTCACGGACGTAGCCCTGGGTGAGCGATCGGTCGCGGATGCCGGCGAGCACGGGGGCGGCGGCGCGGAGGGCACCGACGCGACCCTCGACCGTCTCGAGGTCGTGGCCCTCCAACGTGCGGCGGATCATGAACTCGAACATCGGACGCTTGTTGGTGATGAGGCGGCGGATGGCGTCGTCACCGCGGGCGAGCCGGAGGTCGCACGGGTCGAGGCCACCGGGCGCCACGGCGACGAAGGTCTGCGCGGCGAACCGCTGTTCCTCGGCGAAGGCGCGAGAGGCGGCTCGCTGCCCGGCCTCGTCCGGGTCGAACGTGAAGACGACCTCGCCGTTGGCGTTCGGGTCGGCACCGGCCAGGTCGCCGAGCATCGGGCGCAGCACCTTGATGTGGTCGACGCCGAACGAGGTGCCGCACGTGGCGACCGCGGTGGTGATGCCGGCGACGTGGCAGGCCATGACGTCGGTGTAGCCCTCGACGATCACGACCTGCTTCTGCTTCGAGATGTCGCGGCGGGCCAGGTCGAGCCCGTAGAGCACCTGGCTCTTGTGGTAGATCGGGGTCTCGGGCGTGTTGAGGTACTTCGGGCCCTTGTCGTCGTCGAGCAGGCGCCGGGCACCGAACCCGATCGTCGCCCCGGTGACGTCGCGGATGGGCCACATCAGGCGCCCGCGGAACCGGTCGTACGGCGACCGGTCACCCTGGCTGACGAGCCCGGCCGAGGTGAGTTCCTCGAGCGTGAAGCCCCGACCGCGCAGGTGGTCCTTGAGCATGTCGTACGACTTCGGCGCGAAGCCGACACCGAAGTGCTGCGCCGCCGAGGGGTCGAACCCGCGCTCCCCCAGGAACCGCCGTGCGGGGTCGGCCGCGGCGGTGGTGAGCTGCGCCGTGTAGTACTCGAGCGCGGCTTCGTTGGCGGCGATCAACCGGGCGCGGGTGTTGTAGTCGGTGCGCGGCCCGTCGCCCTCTTCGTAGTGCAGGGTGAAGCCGATCTTCGCTGCCATGCGCTCGACGGCCTCGGCGAAGGTGGTGTGGTCCTGCGCCATGATGAAGCTGAAGACGTCACCGTCCTCACCACAGCCGAAGCAGTGGTACCGGCCCACCTGGGGCCGGACGTGGAACGACGGGGAGCGTTCGTCGTGGAAGGGGCAGAGCCCCTTCATCGAGCCGACGCCCGCGTTCTTCAGCGTGACGTAGTCGCCGACGACGTCGGCGATGTTGACACGCGAGCGGACCTCGTCGATGTCGTTCCGCGCGATCCTGCCAGCCACCCTCTGATCCTAGTTCGTGGCACCGACCTCGGCCGACCGCGGCCCCGAGATGTGGACGAACCACCGAGCCCCCGCGCACACCGGGACGAGGACGAACCACCGAGGCCCCCGCTCACACCGGGATGTGGATCGATTCCCGCTCGCCGACCACCAACCGCCTGTGCCAGGCGATCGCGCCCTGGTCCGTCAGGCTGGCGACCTGGTCGACCACGGCACGGAGTCGTCCGTCGTCGTCGGTCGCCGCACGCCAGTCGGCCGCGAAGCCGGGTTCGAGGTCCGACGGCCCGGACGCCGCCAGGGCATCGAGCAGCTCCGTCAGGATCCGCCGCTGGTCCTCGTACACGGGCTGCCGGTCGCCCTGGGTCATCACGAACGCTGCGACGATGCCCTTGAGCACCGCGATCTCCCCGATGATCTCGGGCGGTGTCACGACCGAGGCCGCGAACCGGACGAGGGACCCGGAGGCGTAGGACTCGCGTGTCGCTGCCGTCGCCGTCCGCGCGAAGCGTCCGATCAGCTGCGAGGTCAGGTTCTTCAGGTGCGCCGCGTCGCGGCGGGAGCCGTCGTACGAGGTCATCCAGAGCGGCAGGGCCCGGAGGCGGTCGAACGCCTCGAGCAGTTCCTCGCGGCTCAGGTCGTCGCCCACCCACGCGTGCATCGCGGTGACGATGTCGTTCTCGCCGACGCGGTCACCGAGGGCCGCGACGTCGATGAACCCGGCGACGACGGCGTCTTCGAAGTCGTGCACCGAGTAGGCGATGTCGTCCGACAGGTCCATGACCTGCGCCTCGATGCACCGCTGGCGCCGCGGGGCCCCGGCGCGGAGCCACTCGAAGGCGTCGTGGTCGTCGTCGTAGAAGCCGAACTTGGTCCGGCCCGATGACGACTCGGAGACGCCCTGCGCCGCCGGCCACGGGTACTTGCAGCTGGCGTCGAGCGACGCCCGGGTCAGGTTCAGCCCGAACGGACGGTCCCCGCCCCCGGCAGCGCCGGCATCGGCGCCCGGCCGCAGCCCGTAGACCTTCGGTTCGAGCCGGGTGAGCAACCGCAGCGTCTGCGCGTTGCCCTCGAAGCCGCCGATGCCGGCGGCCCAGGCGTTGACGGCGGTCTCACCGTTGTGACCGAACGGCGGGTGGCCGATGTCGTGCGCCAGGCACGCGGTGTCCACCACGTCGGGGTCGAGGCCGAGCGAGTCCGCGAGTTCACGACCGACCTGTGCCACCTCGAGCGAGTGCGTCAGGCGGTTCCGGGCGAAGTCGAGTCCGGTCGTCGGGCTGAGCACCTGGGTCTTGGCGGCGAGGCGTCGGAGCGCACTCGAGTGCAGCAGCCGTGCGCGGTCGCGGGCGAAGTCCGACCGGCGGTTTCCGTGCTCTTCCGGCAGCCAGCGCTCGGCGTCGGCCGGACCGTACGAGGCGGTGGCGCTCATCCGCCGCTGTGGTGCAGCTCGGCGGCGGCGAGGACCTTGCGGAACTCGCTGTCGACGTCGCGGGACTCGAGCCAGCGGTCGGGCAGAGCGGTGCGCTTCGGGTTGCCGGAGCGGCCGCGGGGCCCCTCGGCGTCGGCCCCGGGGTACGGCGCGTCGTGGTCGAGCTGCCCGAGCAGGTCGTCGATCTCCTGCAGGCTCGACGCCATCGCGAGTCCGGACCGCACGTCGCTGCCGATCGGGTACCCCTTGAAGTACCAGGCCACGTGCTTGCGGATGTCGCGGCAGCCGTGCTCTTCGGACCCGAAGAACTCGACGAGCAGTTCGGCGTGCCGGCGGAAGCCGTCCGCGACCTCGCCGAGCGAGGGCATGTACCGGAGCCCCTCGCCGCGGAACGCCGCTGCCAGGTCGCCGAACAGCCACGGACGCCCGAGGCATCCGCGCCCGACGACGACGCCGTCGGCGCCCGTCTCGTCGACCATGCGCAGGGCGTCGGCTGCGGACCAGATGTCCCCGTTGCCGAGGATCGGGATGTCCGTGACGGCTTCCTTCAGCGTCGCGATCGCGGACCAGTCGGCGTGACCGGAGTAGTGCTCGTTCGCCGTGCGCGCGTGCAGCGAGACGGCGGCGACGCCGGCGTCCCGCGCGATGCGTGCGGCGTCCAGGTAGGTGAGGTGGTCCTCGTCGATGCCCTTGCGCATCTTCACGGTGACGGGAACGTCGCCCGCCGCGCGGACGGTCTTCGTGACGAGTTCGCGGAACAGCTCGAGCTTCCAGGGCAGTGCCGCCCCGCCGCCCTTGCGGGTGACCTTGGGCACCGGGCAGCCGAAGTTCAGGTCGATGTGGTCGGCGCGGTCCTCGCCCACCAGGATCGACGCCGCCTCGGCCACGGTGTTCGGCTCGACGCCGTACAGCTGGATCGACCGCGGGGTCTCGGACTCGTGGTGCTGGATGAGCTGCATCGACACGGGGGTGCGTTCGACCAGCGCGCGCGAGGTGATCATCTCGCAGACGTACAGACCGGCGCCGTACTCGCGGCAGAGCCGGCGGTACGCCATGTTCGTGATGCCCGCCATCGGCGCGAGCACGACCGGCACGTCGACCTCGATCGGGCCGATGCGCAGAGGCCGTGCTGGGGCTTGTGTGATCGTCATACCTGCTCCATCCTCCCACGTCGGTGCGCGGCGGTAGCGTTCTCCACATGACGATCGACGCCAGCACCCGGTTCGACACCGACGCAGCGGCCCGCGGCCTCACGGTCGAGGTCGTCGAACGCCCCGCTGCGGACTCCCTGCAGCAGGCAGCCGAGCTGCTCGGCATCAACCCCGGCGACATCGTCAAGACGCTCGTCGTCAAGCGGCACGACGGCGGTTTCCTGCTCGCCCTCGTGCCGGGCGGTCGGAGCATCGCGTGGAAGAAGCTCCGGACCGTGGTCGGCGTGAACAAGCTCTCGATGCCCGACGCGGCGACCGCGCTCCAGGCGTCCGGCTACGAGCGCGGCACCATCACCCCGATCGGCGCCACGGGTGACCTGCCGGTGTACGCCGACGAGCGCATCGTCGGACGCCGGGTCGCTCTGGGCGCCGGACGCCACGGCGCGAGCGCCTTCGTCGACGCGGACGCACTCGTCGCCGCGTACGGCGCGACCGTCGCCGACATCACCGACGAGGAACCGCAGCGCGACTGATCGCGTCGGCAGCAGCGCGACGCGCAACCGACCGATCGCGCCCCCGCACAGCCGTTGCGCCCCGCAGAGTCGGGGCGCAACGACCGCACGGGGGCGCGGGACCACCAGCGCGCGACGCGCGACTGACGGAGTCGTCAGTCCGGCACCTCGGACCAGTCACCCTCGGCGCCGGCGAACGAGCCGGCGTCGATCAGGCACGAATCACCGTCGCAGACCGGCGCCCCGCCGGGCGTGACCAGCGTGAGCAGGCCGGGGCGCGCCTCCAGACCGGAAATCGCATCCGGGACCGACGGGGCGGACGGGAGGCCCGCCCCACCCCCGACGGTGAGCGTCGCGCCCGTCATCGGGTCGCCGCCACGTCGGCGCTCGCGTCGTCCGCAGCGCGTTCGGTCGCCGAGGCGACCTCGTCGGGCGTCGTCCCGCGCAGCGCGACGACCTGCGTCAGCACCTGCTCGAACGCAGCCGGGTCCTGCGCGCCGGAGACGCCGTACTTGCCGTCGATGACGAAGAAGGGGACGCCGTTGATGCCGAAGGCCTGCGCCTGGGCCTGGTCGGCGCGGACGGCGGCGAGCTGTGCGTCGTCGCGGAGCGTCGCGAGGACCTCGTCGCGGTCGAGCCCGATCTCGGCGGCCAGGTCGGCCAGCGTCGCCTCGTCGCCGACGTGCTCGCCGCGTTCGAAGTAGGCGGTGAACAGGCGCTCGACCATGTCGAGCTGCTTGCCGTGCTGCTTGGCGAGGTGGATGACCTGGTGCGCCTTCACCGTGTTGGTGTGGTGCATGGCCTCGAAGTCGTAGTCGAGCCCGACGCTCGCGGCGATGCCGGTGACCTGGTCGAGCATCTGCTGCGCCTGCTCGACGGGCATGCCCTTGTGGTTCGACAGGAACTCGGCCTCGGTGCCCTCGAAGTCGACGGGGGTGTCCGGGCTCAGCTCGAAGGAGTGGTACTCGACCTCGACCGGCAGGGAGTCCGACGAGGCGCCGAACGCGGCCACGCCGGCCTCGAACTTGCGCTTGCCGATGTAGCACCAGGGGCAGGCGATGTCCGACCAGACATCGACCTTCACGGAGTCGTTCATGCTGATGCCAACGCGCGGCGTGCGCCCGCATTCCCGCAGAACCTGGTTCCGGACACCGCACCGTGGATCTTCGTGGTGCTGTGCCCGGAACCTGGTTCCGACGCCCGCGAAACCCCTACGCGCCGAGCAGCCGCTGTGCCAGGTAGCCCTGCAGCTGGTCCAACGCCACCCGCTCCTGCGCCATCGTGTCGCGCTCGCGCACGGTCACGGCCTTGTCCTCGAGCGTGTCGAAGTCGACCGTGATGCAGAACGGCGTGCCGATCTCGTCGTGGCGACGGTAGCGGCGGCCGATCGCGCCGGCGTCGTCGAAGTCCACGTTCCAGTTCTTGCGCAGGTCGTCTGCCAGGCCGCGGGCGACGGGCGAGAGCTGCTCGTTGCGCGACAGCGGCAGCACCGCGGCCTTGACGGGCGCCAGACGCGGGTCGAGGCGCAGCACGGTGCGCTTGTCGACGCCGCCCTTCGCGTTCGGGGCTTCGTCCTCGTGGTACGAGTCGAGCAGGAACGCCATGAGCGCACGGGTCAGGCCGAACGACGGCTCGATGACGTACGGCACGTACTTCTCGTTGGCGGCCTGGTCGAAGAACCGGAGGTCCTGGCCGGACGACTCGATGTGGTTGTTGAGGTCGAAGTCGGTACGGTTCGCGACGCCCATGAGCTCGCCCCACTCCGAACCGGTGAAGCCGAAGCGGTACTCGATGTCGGCGGTGGCGTCCGAGTAGTGCGCCCGCTCGCCGTCCGGCACGTCGAAGCGCCGGAGGTTCTCCGGGTCGATGCCGAGGTCGGTGTAGAACGCGACGGAGTCGGCGATCCACTGCTCGTAGTGCTCGCCCGCCTCGGCCGGCGGCACGAAGTACTCGATCTCCATCTGCTCGAACTCGCGCGTGCGGAAGATGAAGTTGCCGGGCGTGATCTCGTTGCGGAACGCCTTGCCGACCTGGCCGATGCCGAACGGGGGCTTCATGCGGCTGGTCGTGACGACCTGCGCGAAGTCGACGAAGATGCCCTGCGCGGTCTCGGGGCGCAGGAAGTTCAGGCCTTCCTCCGACTCGACCGGGCCGAGGTAGGTCTTGAGCATGCCGGAGAACTCGCGGGGCTCGGTCCACTCGCCGCGGGTACCGCAGTTCGGGCAGGCGATCTCCGCCATGCCGCCCTCGGGGTCGCGGCCCTTCTTGGCCACGAACGCCTCGGTCAGGTGGTCCGCACGGAACCGGTGGTGGCAGTGCAGGCACTCGACCAGCGGGTCGGTGAAGGTCGCGACGTGGCCGGAGGCCTCCCACACCTTGCGGGGCAGGATGACGGCCGAGTCCAGGCCGACCATGTCCCCGCGGCCGCGGACGAACCGCTGCCACCACTGGCGCTTGATGTTCTCCTTGAGCTCCACACCGAGGGGCCCGTAGTCCCACGCGGAGCGGGAGCCTCCGTAGATCTCACCCGACTGGAAGACGAAGCCGCGGCGCTTGGCCAGGGCGATGACGCTGTCGAGACGGGAGGGCTGTGCCAAAGGGTGCTCCAGAGGTCGCCGAGCTGGGTGCTCGGTGCGGAAACGGTCCGGGCAAGACTACCGGCGTTCGTCGGCCGGGAGGCCCGCCCCGCGTCCGCTGTCCGCGCTCACCTTCCCGACGCGCCCGGCCCCACCCCGCCCAGCGCGGCGACGACGTCGGTCACGTCCGCCTCGTCGTTCCACAGGTGGAACGCGATCCGCAGTCGCCCGGCACGTCCGGAGGCGGTGAGCCCCGCGGCGGTGAGGGCACGAAGGGCCGACCCGTCGGCGTCCGCGAACGTGACGATCGCCTGCCCGTCGCCCTGCCGAGGCGACCCGAGGGCGTCGCACAGCCGATCTGCGAGACCGGTGGCGTGCCTCCAGACCGCCTGCTGGTCGAGCGCGACCGCGTGCTCGAGCGCGGCCACGGCACCGGGCCACGCCTGCCAGGCCGGCGAGACGTCGAAGCGACGGGCGTCGTCGGCCAGGTGCATCGCGGGTCCGTAGCACGACGACCACACGTCCTCCCCCGCGTACCAGCCGGCCTGCACGGGGCGGAGCCGGCCGAGGGCGGTGTCGGAGAGTGTCATGAAGGCGACGCCGCGCGGCGCGCAGAGCCACTTGTAGGCGTGCGTGAGCGTCACGTCGAACGGTGCCGCGTCGACGGGCAGGACCCCGGCGGCCTGCGTGAGGTCGCAGAGGGTCAGGGCGCCGACGCGGCGGGCCGCGGCCACGACCGGGTCGGAGTCGGTGACCGCGCCCGTGGCGGACTGCACCGCGGACCACGCGACGAGGGCCGTGTCGGGCCCGACGGACGCGGCGAGCCGGTCGAGCGGGACGCTCCGGACCCGGACGCCGCGGTGCGCCTGGGCGAGGAACGGGAACACGACCGAGCTGAAGTCGCCGTCGGGGACGACCACCTCGGCACCGTCCGGCAGCGCGTCGGCGACGACCGCGGCCATCACCGAGGTCTGCGAGCCGGTCGCGACGCGGGACGCCGGGACCCCGACGAGCTCCGCGAAGAGCGAGCGTCCCTGTTCGACCAGTGCCCCGTAGTGGGCCGGCGACGTCTCGGCGCGGGACCACGCGTCGAGGTCGGCGCGCTGGGCCGCGAGGGTGCCGTGGGTCGGCAGACCGGCGGTGCACGCCGCGATGTAGCCGCGGCCGGCGGGGAAGGAGTCCATGCGGACAGCGTCCCGACTCGCTTCCCATCACACCAGGGCCGGTTCGTTGTGCCACCGATAACATGACGTGATGGACGAGATCGATCCCCAGTTGCTCCGGGTGCTCCGCGCCGTGGCCGACGGCGGGTCGATCACCCGTGCCGCCGCAGCGCTCGGGTCGAGCCAGCCGGCGGTCAGCCAGCTGCTCGCACGTGCCGAACAGCGGCTCGGGCACGCACTGGTCCTCCGCTCGGGTCAGGATGGTCGCGGCGGGCGCGGCGCCACGCTGACCGACGCCGGTCGGGTGCTCGCCGACCACGCGTTGCACGTGCAGGCCGCACTCACCGCCGCGCGCGAGGACCTGGACGCCGTCGGCGGGCTCAGCCGCGGTCGGGTGCGCCTCGCCGGGTTCCCGAGCGCCTCGTCGGCCCTCGTGCCCGCGGTGCTCGCGCGACTTGCGGCCACGGCGCCGGGCGTGACGACCTCGTACATCGAGGTCGAACCGCCCGAGGCGCTCGACCTGCTGCGGAGCGGCGAGGTCGACGTCGCCCTCACCTTCACCTACGTCGGCGACGAGGTCGGAGCCACCCCGGACCCCGGGCTCCTCACCCGGGCGCTGGGGCGCGACCCGCTCGCGCTGGTGACGCCGTCCGGGGCCGCGGGGCCCGGTGCTGCGGACTCCGGCGCAGCGGGTTCGGGTGCTGTCGACCTCGCGTCGCACCGCGATGCCCGCTGGATCGGCGGCTGCCCACGGTGCCGGGGACACCTGCTCGCCTCGTGCGCCACCGCCGGGTTCACGCCCGACATCGTGCTCGAGACCGACAACGCGGCGGCGGTCGTGGGGCTCGTCGCCGCCGGACTCGGGGTGGCGTTGCTCCCCCGGCTGGCACTCGCGACGACGGTGATCCCCGCCGAGGTCCGGGTCGATCCCGTCGACGACGACCTGGCTCGACGCGTCGAGGTCGTCGTGGCACGCGGGGCCGAGCGCGTCCCCAGCGTGCTGGCCGCGCTGGACGCCGTGCGGTCGGCGGCGCACCTGCTCGACGGGCCCGGCTGACGGTTCCGCTACGCGGTCGGGGCGTCGACCGCACCGCCGTAGCGCCGGTCGCGGCGTGCGTACTCCTCGATCGCGCCCCACAGGTCGGTGCGGCGGAAGTCCGGCCACAGGCGATCGAGGAACACCATCTCGGCGTACGCCGACTGCCAGAGCAGGAAGTTGCTCGTGCGCTGCTCCCCCGAACTGCGGAGGAACAGGTCGACGTCGGGCATCTCGGGCACGTACAGCCGCTTCGCCAGGGCCTTCTCGGTGACCTGGCTCGGCCTCAGGCGTCCAGCGGCGACCTCTTCGGCCATCCCCCGCACGGCGTCGACGATCTCGTTCCGGCCGCCGTAGTTGACGCACATCGTCAGGGTCAGCACGTCGTTGCCCGCGGTCATCTGCTCGGCGCGGTCGAGTTCGTCGATCACGCTCCGCCACAGCCGCGGACGCCGACCGGCCCACCGCACCTTGACGCCCCACTCGTTGAGCTGGTCGCGCCGTCGGCGGATGACGTCGCGGTTGAAGCCCATCAGGAACCGGACCTCTTCCGGGGAACGCTTCCAGTTCTCGGTCGAGAACGCGTACGCCGAGATGTGCTTGACGCCGATCTGGATGCCGCCGGCGACGACGTCCAGCAGCGAGGCCTCACCCGCCTTGTGCCCCTCGATCCGGGTGAGCCCACGGCCGTTCGCCCACCGGCCGTTGCCGTCCATCACGATGGCGACGTGGTCCGGCACGAACCGGGCCGGGATCGCCGGGGGCGTCTGGCCCGTCCAGTCGATCGGACGGAACGGCTCGGCGTCGTCGGGGCGGCGGGGGCTCATGCGGTGGGGGTTCCTTCGGCGGCGGGATCGAGGTCGGAGTCGGCGGGGTCCGGGACGGAGGGCGCCGGGGTGGAGGCGACCGCACGGGCCGTCGCCTCGGGCCCGTCGTGGGTCAGCGGCACCGGCAGCGGGTGCTCCGACCGGTCGACGTGCGGCAGGGACCGGAGCGATCGTTCCAGGTGCCACTGGGCGTAAGCCGCGACCACGCCGGAGGCCCGTGACCGCGTGCGCTCGTCGGTGGCGTCGACGCTCGCCCAGTCGCCGGCGAGCAGCGAGCCGAGCACCCCGAGGGTCGCCGGGTCGAGCCGCGGCGTGCCGGGAGGCGCAGCGCGATCGGCGACCACGCCGCCGAGCTGCACGACGAAGGCCGAGTGCGGCCCGGGCTCCCCGGTGACCGCACAGTCGCCGAACGAGGGCGCCCACCCCGCGATGCTCATCGCGCGGAGCAGGTAGGAGTCGAGCGTGGCGCTGGAGTGGTGCTCACCGCGGGACAACGACCGCAGCGCACCGACGAGCAACAGGTACTGCTGCAGGCCGGCGTCGGCCTCGCTCAGGCGGTCGGCGGTCTCGACCATCGCGCTGGCAGCCGTGTACGCGCCGTAGTCGGCGACGATCTGCGCGCCGTAGGCCCCGAGCGACTCGGCCTGCGTGACGATGTCGAGCGAGCGCCCCTCGTAGAACTGGGCGTCGACGACCATGAACGGCTCGAGGCGGCTGCCGAACTTCGACGCGGTCCGCCGCACGCCCTTGGCCACCGCTCGGATCTTGCCGTGCTGCCGGCTGAGCATGGTGACGATGCGGTCGGCTTCCCCGAGCTTGTGGGTGCGCAACACGACGCACTCGTCCCGGTACAGCGGCATGCCACCAGTATCCCCCGCCCCGCCGACACCGCGCCGCGCGGGTGCGGGGCGGGGCGTGCGCGGGTGCGGGGCGTGCACGGGGCTGGGCGGGGCGCGTACTTGGCGGAATCGGGCGTACATGGTCGAAAGAAACGACCAGGTACGCCCGATTCAACGTGCCATCGCGCGTGACGGGGGAAGTACCGCGCGTGTCAGGCGGAGACGAGCTCCGGCGAGTCGGCGCCGGTCGCGGCTCCCGCGCGGACCGCACGGTTCACCGCGGAGACGATCGCCTTGAGGGACGCCGTCGAGATGTCGGCGTCGATGCCCACACCCCAGAGGCGGACACCGTCGACGTCGAGCTCGACGTAGGACGCCGCCTTGGCGTCACCGGAGGCGCTCATCGTGTGCTCCGAGTAGTCGTACAGCGTGACCTGGACGCCCTGCTCGGCGAGGACCTTGAGGAAGGCGTCGATCGGACCGGTGCCCACGGCGTCGGCGGTGACGGATCCCTCGTCGACGCGGAGCGCGACCGACAGCGAGGTCGTGCCGTCGAAGTCGCTCGACGTCGCCGTCTTCGTGAGCTCGTAGCGACCCCACTTGTCGTCGTCGGTCGGTGCGGGCAGGTACTCGTCTTGGAACACGTCCCAGATGCGCTGCGACGAGAACTCGCCGCCCTCGGTGTCGGTGTGCCGCTGCACGACGCCGGAGAACTCGATCTGCAGCTTGCGGGGCAGGTCGAGGGCGTGGTCGGTCTTGAGCAGGTAGGCGACGCCGCCCTTGCCGGACTGCGAGTTGACGCGGATGACCGCCTCGTACGACCGGCCGATGTCCTTCGGGTCGACGGGCAGGTACGGCACCGCCCACTCGATCTCGTCGATGTCCTTGCCCGCCGCCGCCGCCTTGGCCTTCATCGCCTCGAAGCCCTTGTTGATGGCGTCCTGGTGCGAGCCACTGAACGCCGTGTAGACGAGGTCGCCCGCCCACGGCTGACGCTCCGGCACCGGCAGCTGGTTGCAGTACTCGACGGTGCGCTTCACCTGGTCGATGTCCGCGAACGAGATCTCCGGGTCGATGCCCTGCGTGAACAGGTTCATGCCCAGCGCGACCAGGTCGACGTTGCCGGTGCGCTCACCGTTGCCGAACAGGCAGCCCTCGATGCGGTCGGCGCCGGCCATGTAGCCGAGCTCCGCGGCTGCGACGGCGGTGCCGCGGTCGTTGTGCGGGTGCAGCGACAGGATGACGTCCTGACGGTGGGCCAGGTTGCGCGACATCCACTCGATCGAGTCGGCGTAGACGTTCGGCGTCGCCATCTCGACGGTCGCCGGCAGGTTGATGATGACCTTGCGGTCGGGGGTCGGCTCGAAGACCTCGAGCACGGCGTTGCAGATCTCCAGTGCGACCTCGAGCTCGGTGCCCGTGTAGGACTCCGGCGAGTACTCGTAGTAGACCGTCGTGTCGTGCTGCAGCGTCGCCTCGGCCGCCTTGCACAGCTTCGCACCGGCGACCGCGATGTCGACGACACCCTGCACGTCGGTGCGGAACACCACCTCGCGCTGCACGATCGACGTCGAGTTGTACAGGTGGACGATGGCCTGCTTCGCGCCGTCGATCGCCTCGTACGTGCGCTGGATGAGGTGCTCGCGCGCCTGGGTCAGCACCTGGATCGTGACGTCGTCGGGGATCGCGCCCTCGTCGATCAGCGACCGGACGAAGTCGAAGTCGGTCTGCGAGGCGCTCGGGAACCCGACCTCGATCTCCTTGTAGCCCATCCCGACGAGCAGGTCGAACATCGCGCGCTTGCGCTCGGCGTCCATCGGGTCGATGAGGGCCTGGTTGCCGTCACGCAGGTCGACGGCACACCAGCGCGGCGCCTTGTCGATGCGCTTCGTCGGCCAGGTGCGGTCAGGCAGGTCGACCGAGATCTGTTCGTGGAAGGGGACGTACTTGTGGATCGGCATCCCGGAGGGCTGCTGCGTGTTCTGCATCGTTCGTCGCTTTCGTGTGCTCTGGGTGAGGGCGGCCACGACGGACTCCGCGACGAGGTGGGCCGGTGTGTCAGGCCTCGTCGCGGCAGCGAAGGAGGAGGAGTGCCGAGTACATCGGGTCCACGGTAGCACCGGCCGCGACTCGTGTGACAGCGAGGGGCGTTCGAGTGGTCACGACATGCCGTCGGCCGGACGCCGAGGTTCCACGAACCGTCGCCGGCGGCCGTCCGGAGTCCACGATCGTGGAACCTCGGCGAACGCGAGCGGCGTGGCGGGGGGGCGTGGCGGGAGCGGCGTGCCGGCCGGGGCGGTGGAGGCACGGGACGACGGACGGGAGGCACGGTGCCAGCTGGCACCGTGCCTCCCGTCCGTCGCGTGGGCCGACCACGGCCGCTCGTCAGTCGACCGCGAGCGCTTCGGTCGGGGGCACGCGCATCGCGCGCCGCACCGGCGCGATCGTCGCGACGACCGCGAGCACGAGCGCCCCGACGACGACGATCCCGATGGTGAGCGGCGGCAGCACGGGCGTGACCGGGGTGCCCAGCGACCCGAGCAGCGTCTGCCCGCCGACCCAGCCGTAGAAGGTGCCGAGCACGAGCCCGGAGACGACGGCCGCGACGACCATCTGCACGGCTTCGGTCACGATCATCCGGCGGACCTGCGCCCCGGTGAGTCCGAGGACCCGCAGCAGCCCGAGCTCGCGGCGACGCTGCAGGACCCCGAGTGCGAGCGCGTTCACGACCCCGACGGCGGCGATCACGGCGGAGAACCCGACGATGACGCTGACGACGGCGTTCAGCTGCACGAAGAAGTCGCGCTGCGCCTGCACCATCTCGGTCGTCATCTGGCCCTGCCCCAGGTCCTCGAGCTGGGCCTCGAGCACGTGCTGCATGATGCCGAGCGCGACCGCGAAGGTGACGAGCAGGGTGACGCCGATCACGAGCCCGATCGTCGCCCGCGAGGACCGACCCGGCGCACGCATGGCGTTGCGGCCGGCGAGCAGGACGACGGGGTCGTGCGAGCCGATCCGGCCGATGAGCTGCAGGACGGGCGGCATCACGATCGTCGCCCCGACCGCGACGCCCGCGAAGGACATGAACCCGCCGAGTGCCGCCGGCAGCACCGCGATGGGCGAGCTCGCACTGACCGCGAGCCCGATGAGCATGAGCGCGGCGCCACCCGCCATGAGGACGATCGCCCAGACCTTGCGGGCGGTGCCGGAGCGGACGTCGTCGTGGCTCGGTTCGACGCTCGACGACAGCGCCTCGAGCGGGGTGACGGTCAGCACCCGGCGGGAGCCCGCGGCGAAGGCTCCCCACGTCGCCAGGACGACGGCGACGACCGGCAGCGCGAGTTCCCACGGCAGGAGCGTGTAGTCGGTGTCGGGCAGGAACCCGTTGCCGCGCAGGACGACCACGAACACCGCGGACAGTCCGGTGCCGACGACGGCGCCGATCAGTCCGCCGAGCACCCCGACGACCAGTCCGGTGCGGGTGATCCGGGCCCGGAGGGTCGCACCCGTGGCACCGACGAGACGCTGCAACGCGATGATGCGGGTCTGGCCGGCGATGAGGGTCGCGCAGGTGTTGGCGGTCACGATCGCACCGACGTACAGCGCGATCCCGAGGAACAGCCACCCGACGACGGACAGGATCGACTTGACCGGCCCGAGGTCGGCGAGCCCGGCGGCGCCGAGCGCCTCGGTCACGATGCCGGGGGCGATGACGAGTGCCGAGCCGAACGTCGTGCCGAGCGCCGCGACCAGCACGGTCGGGGCGAACGAGCGGACGCCGTTCACGCTGCTGCCTCCATCCCCAGCATCGTGGTGGAGATCGCGCCGGCGTCCATCGCCGGACGGTCGGCGACGACGCGGCCGTCGGCGAGGAACAGGATCCGGTCGGCGTTGGCGGCCGCGACGGGGTCGTGCGTCACCATGACGACGCTCTGCCCCCACTCCTGCACGGCGCCGCGCAGGATCGCGAGGACGTCACGGCCGGTGCGCGAGTCGAGGGCACCCGTCGGCTCGTCGGCGACGACGACTGCCGGCCGCGAGGCGAGCGCCCGGGCGATGGCGACGCGCTGCTGCTGCCCACCCGACAGCTGGTGCGGCCGGTGCGAGAGCCGGTTGCCGAGTCCGAGCTGGTCGACCAACCGGTCGATCCACGCGCTCTCGTCCTTCGACGGCTTGTGGCCGCCGAGCAGGAACGGCAGCCGGATGTTCTCGCTCACGTCGAGCGTCGGCACCAGGTTGAACGACTGGAACACGAACCCGAGCCGACGTCGACGGAGCTCGGTCAGGTCCTTGTCGCCGAGCCCGGTGATGTCGACACCGTCGATCTGGATGCGGCCGGCGGACACCGCGTCGAGGCCGGCGGCGACGTGCATGAGTGTCGACTTGCCGGACCCGGACGGCCCCATCACGGCGGTGAACTCCCCCGCGCCGATGTCGACGCTGACGTCGTCGAGCGCCGTCACCCGGCGCGCGGCGTCGCCGTAGTGCTTGGACACGTGGTCGAGTCGGATGATCGGAGCGTGGCTGGTGGTCATGCACCAACGATGACGGCCGGGAGGCCCGCCCCGCGTCCGTCGGGCGGCTCCTGTGGATGCACCGCTCGGCTCGACTTCCTGTGGACGGGTCATCCGATCGGATGACGTCCGTCAGTCGGCCTTGCTCACCAGCCCGTGCTCGTGCGCGAACACGACGAGGCGCACACGGTCGCGGAGTCCGAGCTTCGTCAGGACCCGCGAGATGTGGGTCTTCACGGTCGCCTCGCTGACGTACTCGTGCTGAGCGATCTCACTGTTGCTGAAGCCGCGGGCCGCCAGGTCGAAGATCTCGCGCTCACGCGGTGTGAGGTCGTCGAACGTCGCCGGCACGGTCGCGGCCTGCTCGACCGAGTCGTCGTACCGACGCAGGAGCTCGCGCGTCGCCGAGGCCGCGAAGACCGCGGTGCCGGCGTGCACGGTCCGCACGGCGGCGAGCAGGAACTCCGGGTCGGCGTCCTTCAGCACGAAGCCGCTCGCGCCGGCGCGGATGGCCTTCGCCGCGGCCTCGTCGAAGTCGAACGTGGTCAGGACGAGCACCTTGGCGCCGTCGGTCCCGGCCTGCTCGACGATGTGCGAGGTCGCCGTGATGCCGTCCATCACGGGCATGCGGACGTCCATCAGGACGACGTCCGGGCGGGCGCGGCGGACGAGTTCGACACCCTCGGCGCCGTCGCCCGCCTCGCCCACGAACTGCAGGTCGGGCTGGGAGTCGATGAGCATCCGGATGCCCGTGCGGAAGAGTGCCTGGTCGTCGACGAGGGCGACGCGGATCCGGCCGTCGGCCGGCGGGGTGGTGGTCATCGGGCGGTGCGCTCCTGCTCGGTCGGGCTGGCGGTCGGGCCGGCGGTCGGGGTGACACGGCCGCGGGGCATCTGTCCGCTGGCGGGGACCGCGGGCATCCGGACCGAGACCTCGAAGTCCGGACCGCGAACCCCTGCGGTCATCGTGCCGCCGGTCATGGTCGCACGCTCGCGCATCCCGACGAGGCCGTGGCCGGTGCCGGGACCCCGCGTGCCGTCGTCCGCGCGGCGATTCACGACCGCGATCTCGACGGTGTCCGGGCGGTAGGTCAGCGATGCGTGCACCGGGGTCCCCGGTTCACCGTGCTTGTACGCG
This sequence comes from Curtobacterium sp. JUb34, assembly GCF_003755065.1. Classification (NCBI taxonomy): domain Bacteria; kingdom Bacillati; phylum Actinomycetota; class Actinomycetes; order Micrococcales; family Microbacteriaceae; genus Curtobacterium; species Curtobacterium sp. JUb34. Next base: position 776,840 of record NZ_RJVH01000002.1, read on the forward strand.
TTCGTCAGGCTCTCCTGGACGATCCGGTACACCGCGAGCTGCGTCGTGGTGGGGAGACCGGCAGGGTCGCCCTCGCGCTCGACCCGGACGTCGAGGCCGACCTGCCGCATCTCGCCGATGAGCCGGTCGATGTCGTCGATCTCGGGTGTCGGGACGGTCCCCTGCTCGTGCCGCAGCGCGCCCAGGAGCTCGCGGACGTCGCCGAGCGCACGGCGGGCGGTCGTCGAGATGGTGCCGAGCGCCTGGTCGGCGACGGCGGGGTCGGCCTTCAGCGCGTAGCGGGCACCGTCCGCCTGGGCGATGACGACCGCGAGCGAGTGCGCGACGATGTCGTGCATGTCGCGGGCGATCCGCACACGTTCCTGTTCGACGGCGACGGCGCGGTCGGCGCGGGCGGCGTCGCGCTCGGCGAGCAGCTGGGCCTCGCGGCTCATGCTCGCCGACCGGCGGGTGCGCAGGACGAGGCCCGCCAACCACGGCAGCAGCAGGAGGAGCAGGACGACGGCGAAGTACGAGACCGTGACCTGCAGCGACTCCTGGAACGGGGTCGAGGCGGTCTCGATCGTCAGGCGGTTCCGGTAGTCGTCGACGCCGATGTAGAGCGCCGCGGTGACGGACCCGACGATGGCCGAGACGAGTCCCGCCAACCGGACCCGTCGGCTGCCGTAGGCACTCGTCGTGTAGAGCACCGCCGCGATGAACACGTTCGACAGGTCGGGCATCTGGCCCGTCAGCATCTCGAAGACCGCGAACACCCACGCGACCGCCAGGGCGAGTCCCGGTGACAGCCGTCGGAGCGCCAGCGCGGCGGTCATGCCGACGACGGTGACGACCGCGAGCGGGGTGTCCATCCCCCGGGCCGAGGTGATCAGCACGAGCGAGCCGAGCACCACGGCGATGACGACGTCGGTGATGACCTGCGCGCGCAGCATGGGACGGAACACGCGTCCACGGTACGGCGCTCGGGTCACCGGCGCGTCCCTCGCGTGGATGACACCCGGCGCCGGGAGCTCAGAACCCGAGGCGTCCGAGCTGCTTCGGGTCACGCTGCCACTCCTTGGCGACCTTCACGCGGATGTTGAGGTACACGTGCCGACCGCCGAGCAGCGACTCGATCTCGACGCGGGCACGGGAGCCGACGTCCTTCAGGCGCTCGCCCTTGTGGCCGATGACGATCGCCTTCTGGCTGTCGCGCTCGACGAACAGGTTCGCGAAGATGCGCAGGGGGCCGTCGGCGTCGTCGTCCTCGTCGGGCTCGACGATGTCCTCGATCACGACGGCGAGCGAGTGCGGCAGTTCGTCGCGGACTCCCTCGAGCGCGGCTTCGCGGATGAGTTCGCTGATGCGTTCCTCGTCCGTCTCCTCGGTCACGGCGGACGAGTCGTAGAGCTGGGGCGACTCCGGCAGCAGCGAGGTGATCTCACCGAGGAGGTCCTCGAGCTGCAGACCCTTCGTGCCCGACGTCGGGATGATCGAGTCCCAGTCACGGAGCCTCGAGACGGCCAGCAGCTGCTCCCCGACCTTGTCCTTCGAGGTGCGGTCGATCTTCGTGACGATCGCGACCTTCTTGGCTCGCGGGTACTGGTCGAGGGTGTCGTTGATGAAGCGGTCGCCCGGGCCGATCGGCTCGTTGGCGGGGACGCAGAACCCGATGACGTCGACGTCGCCGAGCGTGGACTGCACGAGGTCGTTGAGCCGCTCGCCGAGCAGGGTGCGCGGACGGTGCACGCCCGGAGTGTCGACGATGATGACCTGGCCGTCGGGACGGTGCACGATGCCGCGGATCGCACGGCGGGTGGTCTGCGGCTTCGACGAGGTGATCGCGACCTTCTGGCCCACCAGCGCGTTCGTCAGCGTCGACTTGCCGACGTTCGGGCGCCCGACGAACGAGACGAAGCCCGCACGGTAGGGCGTGCCCGAGGCGGTGGGGGTGGAGTCGGAGTCGGTCATGCGTGCGTGGTTCCCGTCGTGGTGGTGGCGTCGTCGAAGGCGTCCTCGACACCCGCGAGGGCATCGGTGCGCTCGGCGAGCACGGTGATGAGGTGGCGGCGCTTGCCCTCGACCCGGTCGGCCGTCAGGACGACGCCGGACACCGTGACGGTGTCGCCGGAGATCGCCAGGTGGCCGAGCTCCTTCGTGAGCAGGCCGCCCGCGGTGTCGACGTCGTCGTCGTCGAGCTCGATCCCGAACAGGTCGCCGAGCTCGTCGACGGGCAGTCGGGCGGAGATCCGCCAGACGCCGGGTTCGACCTCGACCCGGTCGACCACGGCGCGGTCGTACTCGTCGGAGATGTCCCCGACGAGTTCTTCGATGAGGTCCTCCATCGTGACGAGACCGGCGACGCCGCCGTACTCGTCGACGACCAGGACCAGGTGGTTCTTCGCGACCTGCATGTGCCGCAGGGTGTCGTCGGCGGCCTTCGACTCCGGCACGAACTCGGCCGGACGCAGCAGGCGCGTGACCCGCTCGCTGCCCGACCCCGGACGCTCGTACAGCGCCCGCGACACGTCGCGCAGGTACAGCACACCGAGCACGTCGTCGCTGTCCTTCCCGGTGACGGGCATGCGGGACACCCCGGCGGCCAGGAACTGCTCCATGCTGGCGGCGAGCGTGTCCGAGCCGTCGACGGTGAGCATGTCGGTGCGCGGCACCATCACCTCGCGCACGAGGGTGTCGCTGAACTCGAAGACCGAGTGGATGAGCTCGCGGTCCTCGTCCTCGAGCACGTTGCTCTCGGTGGCCTCGTCGACGAGCGACAGCAGTTGTTCTTCGCTCGACACCGTCGAGGCACTCCGGCCACGGCCCGGGGTCACGCGGTCACCGATGCGGACGAGCAGGCCGGCGAGCGGACCGAGCACGATCCGGACGGCACGGACCAGGCCGCCGGTGGACGCCAGCAGTCGCTCGGCGTGCGCCCGTCCGACGCTGCGCGGACTCGACCCGACGAGCACGAACGACACGGCCGTCATGATCGCGGCGGAGACGATGAGCGCCACCCACCAGCTGTCGAACGCCCGCACCAGGGCGATCGTGACGAGCACGGCCGCGGCGGTCTCGGCGAGGACGCGGAAGAAGTTGAGGGCGTTGACGTGCGCACCGACGTCGTCCGCGATCGCCTCGAGCGCACGACGCCGCTTGTTGCCGCGGGCGATCTCGTCGAGGTCGGCACGGGACACCACGGAGAGCGCGGCGTCGCTCGCGGCGAGGAGTCCGCCGAGCACGACGAGCCCGAGCGCCACCGCGAGCAGCCCGACGACGACGAGCATCGGCTACCGACCCCGGCGCTGGGCCGCGAAGGCCGTCAGGATCTCGCCCTGCAGCCCGAACATCTCGGCCTTCTCGTCCGGCTCGGCGTGGTCGAACCCGAGCAGGTGCAGGATGCCGTGGCAGGTGAGCAGCAGCATCTCGTCGGTGCTCGAGTGCCCGGCGGTCTTCGCCTGTTCCTCGGCCACCTGCGGGCAGAGCACGATGTCACCGAGCAGTCCGGCGGGCGTGGGGTCGTCCTCGGTACCCGGTCGGAGTTCGTCCATCGGGAAGCTCAGGACGTCGGTCGGGCCGGGCTCGTCCATCCACCGCACGTGCAGCTGCTCCATCGCGCCCTCGTCGACCAGGACGATGGCGAGTTCGGCGTCCGCGTGCACGTGCATCGCATCGAGGGCGAACGCGGCGAGGCGCTGGATCGCGGCCTCGTCCACCTCGACCCCGGACTCGTTGTTGAGCTCGATGCTCACCGGTTGCCTCCTCGGGCGTCGTTCTGGGGGTACGGGGGTCGCTGACGGTCCTGCGGCGGCCGCCCCCGGCGCTCGGCACGGTTGGCGCCGTCGGGGTTGCCGACCGGCGCGGTGCCACGGCCACCGGGACGGTGACCGGCCTGCTCGGCGAGGCGTTCCTCGTCGTAGACGGTGTAGGCGTCGACGATGCGGCCGACGAGCGTGTGCCGCACGACGTCCTCGCTGCCGAGCCGGGCGAAGTGGATGTCCTCGACCGTCTCGAGGATGCGCGTCACGAGCCGGAGCCCGGACACGTTGCCCGGCAGGTCGACCTGGGTGATGTCACCCGTGACGACCATCTTCGAGCCGAACCCGAGACGGGTCAGGAACATCTTCATCTGCTCGGGGGTCGTGTTCTGCGCCTCGTCGAGGACGACGAACGAGTCGTTGAGCGTCCGGCCGCGCATGTACGCGAGCGGCGCGACCTCGACCGTGCCCGCAGCGAGCAGCTTCGGGACCAGCTCGGGGTCCATCATCTCGTTCAGGGCGTCGTAGAGCGGCCGCAGGTACGGGTCGATCTTGTCGGTGAGCGTGCCCGGCAGGAACCCGAGCCGCTCGCCGGCCTCGACCGCTGGACGGGTCAGGATGATGCGGGTGACCTCGCGCCGCTGCAGGGCCTGCACGGCCTTCGCCATCGCCAGGTAGGTCTTGCCGGTGCCGGCGGGACCGATCCCGAACGTGATGGTGTGTTCGTCGATGGCGTCGACGTACGCGCGCTGCCCGTCGGTCTTCGGCCGGACGGACTTGCCGCGGCTCGACACGATCGGCGTGCCGAAGGTGTCGGACGGCTTGCGGTCGTCATCGAGGATGCGCGCCGACATCGGGATGTCCGAGGGGCCGATGTCCTGCCCGCGCTTGACCATGCCGACGAGTTCGTCGACGAGCGCCTTCGCCCGCGCGACCTCGCGTTCAGGTCCGGTGAGCGTGACCTCGTTGCCGCGGACGACGACCTTGACGCCCGGGTACTGCCGTTCGACGGTCTTCAGGAGCCGGTCCTGGGGACCGAGCAGCTGGACCATGGCGATGCCGTCGACCTGGAGGGCGACGGAGACGACCTGGTCGTCGTCGGTGGTGGGCTGTGCTGGTTCGTTAGCCGGCAAGGGTGCCTTCCTGCAGTTCACCTGCGAGTACGTGCGCGTGCACGTGGAACACGGTCTGACCGGCGGCTTCGCCGGTGTTGAAGACGAGACGGAACTGGCCGCCGGCGCGCTCGTCGGCGATGCGCTGCGCGGTGGCGACCAGGTGGGCGAGGAGGTCGGGGTCACCGGCCGCGAGTTGGGCGACGTTCGCGTACTGCTCGGTCTTGGGGATGACCAGCACGTGGACGGGTGCCTTCGGGGCGATGTCCTCGATCGCGATCACACGGTCGTCCTCGGCGACGACGGTCGCCGGGATCTCGCGCGCGATGATCTTGGTGAAGACGCTGGGCGTGCTGGTGCTCATGACTCCATCGTAGAACGCGGGACCGACCTCGGGCCTTCCCTCACCAGCGACCGAGTCCGGCCTGCAGGATCGCGAGTGCCGCGGGACCGGCGGTCGAGGTCCGCAGCACGCTGTCGCCGAGCCGGACCCTGATCGCTCCCGCGGCCTCGAGCCGGTCGAGCTCGGAGCCGTCGATGCCACCCTCCGGCCCCACCACGAGTGCGATCTCGTCGAGGTCCGCCGGCTGTTCCCAGGTCGCGAGCCGCACGGTCGCGGTGGGGTCGAGCACGAGCACCGCGGCACCGGCACCGAGCGCGGGCACGAGCTGCGCCGTCGTGACGAGCGGCCCGACCTCGGGCACCCGTGACCGGATCGCCTGCTTCGCGGCCTCGTGTGCGATGGCCGTCCAGCGCGATCGGCCCTTCTCGACCTTCGGACCCTCCCACCGGGAGACGCTGCGCGCGGCCGACCACGGCACGATCCGGTCCACGCCGATCTCCGTCGACGCCTGCACCGCCATCTCGTCGCGGCCGCCCTTGGCGAGGGCCTGCACGAGCGTCAGCGACGGGACCGGCAGCGGATCGACGGACAGCGACGCGACGGACAACACCAGCGAATCGCGGTCGACGGAGTCCACCGCACCGGACACGACGGTCCCCCGTCCGTCCGAGAGCCGCAGCGTCTCACCGACCCGCACGCGCGAGACGGTCACGGCGTGCCGCCCCTCTGCCCCGTCGAGCGTCACGGAGCCACCGACGGCGACCCCGTCGAGCGACTCCACGACGTAGAGCGATGCCATCAGAAGTTGAAGAAGCGGTCGCGGAGCTTGCCGAACATGCCCTGCTGGAACCGGGCGAGCTGCGGCGCCGAGGCCTTGTGCGACTTCGCGAGCTGCTCGACCAGCTGCCGCTCCTTGTGCGACAGCTTCGTCGGGGTGACGACCTGCACGCCGACCCGGAGGTCGCCGCGGCCGCTCCCGCGCAGCTTCGTGATGCCGCGGTCCTTGATGACCAGGACGTCGGCGCTCTGCACCCCGGGACGGATCTCGAGCTCGACGGGCCCGTCGAGTCCGTCGATCGTCGTGGTGGTGCCGAGCACGGCATCGGTCATCGCGACCTCGAGCGTGGCGAGCAGGTCGTCGCCGTCGCGGCTGAAGACGTCGTCGTGCCGCACCCGGATCTCCAGGTACAGGTCGCCGGAGGGGCCGCCAGCGGGGCCGACCTCGCCCTGGCCGGGCATCTGCAGGCGCAGGCCCGAGTCGACGCCGGCCGGGACGTCGACCGGAACCGTGCGACGGGCGCGGACGCGGCCCTGACCCTGGCAGGTCGGGCAGGGGCTCGGGATGACGGTGCCGTAGCCGCGGCAGGTGCCGCACGGGGCGCTCGTCACGACGTTGCCCAGGAGCGAGCGGACCTGGCGCTGGATGCTGCCGGAGCCGCCGCAGATGTCGCAGGTGCGCGGGCTCGTGCCGGGTGCGCAGCACGACCCGTGACAGGTCTCGCACAGGACGGCGGTGTCGACCTCGACGTCCTTGTGGGTCCCGAAGACGACCTCGTCGAGGTCGACGTCGATGCGGAGCAGGGCGTCCTGCCCCCGCTCGGCACGGCTGCGGGGACCGCTGCCCCGGCCACCGCCGCCACCGCCGCCGAAGAAGGCGTCGAAGATGTCGCTGAACCCGCCGGCGCCGCCACCGAAGGGGCTGTCGGCCTGTGGCCCGGCGTCGTACCGGCGCCGCTGCTCGGGGTCGCTCAGGACGTCGTACGCGTGCGTGACGTCCTTGAACCGCTCGGCGGCCTCGGGGGCCGGGTTCACGTCCGGGTGGAGCTCACGCGCCAGGCGGCGGTAGGCCTTCTTGATGTCGGCATCGGAGGCGTCTCGCTGGACGCCGAGGACGTCGTAGTGGTCTGCCACGTATCCCTCAGTCGGTTGTGTTCGGTCGGTCGGTCGGTGTTGCAGTCGATCAGTGTTCGCCCAGGAGCTTGGACAGGTACCGTGCGACGGCCCGGACGGCCGCCATGTTCGTGCCGTAGTCCATCCGGGTCGGTCCGAGGACGCCCAGGCGTGCCACCTCGCCGCCACCGGCGAGGTACCCGCCGGCGACGATGCTCGTCGCGTCGAGCCCGTACTCGGCGTTCTCGACGCCGATGCTGGCCGCCACCGCGATGTCGTCCACCTGCATCTCCCCGAACAACCGGAGCAGGGTGACTTGTTCCTCGATCGCTTCGAGCACCGGGAAGAGGCCGCCGGAGAAGTCCTGCTCGCTCTTCGCCAGGTTCGCGGCGCCGGCCATCAGCAGGCGGTCCTGTCGGTTCGCCGCGACCTGCTCGATGAGGGTCGCCACGACGACCCCGCCGAGGGTCTGGGCCTCGGGGCGGAGCTGTTGCGGCACCGCACGGAGCGCGGTGGGCACGTCCTGCAGCAGGAGCCCCACGGCCGCACCGTTCAGCACGGTGCGGAGTTCGGTCAGCAGCGGCTCGTCGAGCGCGACGTCGGTCTCGACGACGCGCTGCTCGACCCGGGCGGTGTCGGTGATGAGCACCACCATCAGCCGGGCGTCGCCGAGTCGCACGAGTTCGACGTGCTGCACCCGGGCGCGCACCATCGACGGGTACTGCACCAGGGCGACCTGGTTCGTGAGCTGGCTGAGCAGGCGCACGGTGCGGCCGAGGACCTCGTCGAGGTCGTTCGGGGCGCCGAGGAAGGTCTCGATGGCGTGCCGCTGGGCGCTCGTCAGCGGCCGGGCCGCGGCCAGGTGGTCGACGAAGAGGCGGTAGCCCTTGTCGGTCGGCACGCGACCGGACGAGGTGTGCGGGGCGACGATGAGCTGCTCGTCCTCGAGCAGGGCCATGTCGTTGCGGATCGTGGCGGCACTGACACCGAAGGCGTGCCGCTCGACGATCGTCTTCGAGCCGACCGGTTCGCGGGACGCCACGTAGTCGCGCACGATCGCCTTCAGGACCTCGAGGCTGCGTTCACTGACCACGAGCGCTCCTTCCTGGTCGATCTGGCACTCGGACGTGTCGACTGCTGATCCTACGCCCGCGTGACTGCACCCCCGATACGCTTCCGGCATGACCTACGGACAGCAGCCCGGTGGCCCGCAGAACCCGAACGGGCCCCAGTACCCGAGCGGGTACACCCCGCCGCAGCCGATGAGCCCGGAGGACCAGCGCCTCTGGGCAACGCTCACGCACATCGGCGGGATCTTCTTCAACTTCATCGCCCCGCTCGTGGCGTACCTGGTGCTCCGGGACCGCGGTGGCTTCATCCGCGAGCACACCCGGGTCGCGCTGAACTTCCACATCACCGTGGCGATCGCCTACGTCGCGTGCGGCATCCTGACCGTGGTGTTCATTGGAGCCCTGCTGCTCCCGATCGTGGCCGTCCTGACGATCGTCTTCGGCATCATGGCGGCCGTCGCGGCGAACCAGGGCCAGTTCTACCGCTACCCCCTGTCGATCGAGTTCATCAAGCAGTAGGGCCGGCAGGCGACCGGCGGACGCCGGTCAGTCGAGCAGTTCCCGCACCACCGCGTCGGCGAGCAGGCGGCCCTGCAGGGTCAGGTCGATCCGTCCCCGCACCGCGGCCGACCCGTCCACGAGACCCCGTGCGATGAGTCCCGCGACCCGGCCACGGGCCTCCTGGCGGATCTCGCTCGTCGCGAGCTCCCCGCGGACGCGGGCGGCGAGGAGCAGCCGCTCGACGTACCGGGTCTCGTCGTCGATGGTCTCGCGGCCGGCGGCCGGCGAATCGCCGGACAGCACCCGGTTCGCGTACGCGGCCGGGTGCTTGACGTTCCACCAGCGCGTGCCGGCGACGGCGGAGTGCGCGCCGGGGCCGACGCCCCACCAGTCGTGGCCCTTCCAGTAGGACAGGTTGTGGCGACTCGCGTGCGCGTCACCGCGCGCCCAGTTCGACACCTCGTACCAGGAGTAGCCGGCGTCCCCGAGCACCTGGTCGGCGAGCTCGTACATGTCGGCGGCCAGGTCGTCGTCGGGGGCGGGGAGCTCGCCGCGGGCCACCATGCGGCCCATCGCGGTGCCGTCCTCGACGATGAGCGAGTACGCCGACACGTGGTCGGGCTCGCAGGCGATCGCGGCGTCGAGCGACGTCCGCCAGTCGGCGAGGGACTCCCCCGGCGTCGAGTAGATGAGGTCGAGCGAAACGTCGAGGCCCTGCTGCTTCGCGAGGTCGACGACCACGGGCACGCGCAGCGGGTCGTGGGTGCGGTCCAGCGTCGCGAGCACGTGCGGCACCGCGGACTGCATGCCGTAGCTGATCCGGTTGAAGCCGCCCTCGCGCAGGGTCTGCAACGACGACGCGTCGACCGAGTCCGGGTTCGCCTCGGTCGTGACCTCGGCGCCGGGCAGGATCCCCCACGTGTCGTCGATGGCCCGCAGGATCATCGCCAGGTCGGACGCCGGCAACATGGTCGGGGTCCCGCCGCCGAAGAAGACCGTCGACACCGGCCGACGCGGCACGCCGGAGCGGTCGAGCACGGTCGCGGCCCACTCGATCTCCCGCACGGCGTGCCCGGCGTAGTCGTCGCGACGGACGCCGCGGAGCTCGGACGCCGTGTAGGTGTTGAAGTCGCAGTACCCGCAGCGCACGCGGCAGAACGGCACGTGCACGTACACGCCGAAGGGGACGTCGCCGGCAGCGGGAGCACCGTCGGACCCCGCCGCCGCCCACGGCGTGATCAGGCCGTCCGCGGGGGCTGGATCGGCGATCGGGAGAGCACTCGGCATGGGCTCCATTCTCCGTCATGATGGGAGTCATGGAGCACCATCCCGTCCCCACCACGGTCCTGTGGGACATCGACGGCACCCTCGTGATGAACGCGTCGTCCCCGGGCAACCTCTACCACCTCGCGCTCGAGCGGGCGGTCGGCCGCGACCTCACCCTGCGCGTCGGACACCAGCACGGTCGGACGGACGCCGGGCTCATCGCCGAGCACGTCCGTGCCCACGCGTTCGACGACACCATCATCCCGACGGTGAGCGGCCACCTGCGCGACCTCACCGCCGAGCGGCACGCCTCGGGTGACCACCGCTCGCCCGTCCCCGGCGCCACCGCGCTGCTCACCCGGTTCGCGGAGATCGGGTGGCGGAACGGCCTGCTCACCGGCAACTCGGAGTACCGCGCCCGCGTCAAGCTGGCCGGCGCCGGGTTCGACGATGGCCTGTTCGACTGGGACCACTCCTACTTCGGCGACACCGAGGTCGAGCGAGCCGACGTCACCACCCGTGCGGCGGCGGAACTCGCCGGCACCCGGGCCGTGATCGTCGGCGACACCCCGCGTGACGGCGAGGCCGCGGACGCCGCCGGCATCCCCTTCTTGGCGGTCGCCACCGGGGTGTTCGACGTCGAGGCCCTGCGGGCGACGAACGCGGTCACGGTCGCGCGGGACTGCCGGGTCGACGCCGGCCTGATCGAGGACGCCATCGCGGCGCTGCCGCCGTTGCGCTGACCACGCGCACACGCGCGCCGACGGGCACGCGCACGAACGGGCACGCACACGCCCAAGCGCGCACACGCACGCCCGCGCCCGGGCCGCTAGTCGCCCCGCAGCGCCGCCAGGTACTGCTCCGCCATCACCTTCTGCTGCCGACGCAGCAGCGGCGCGACGAACTGCCACTTCCGGCTCGACGGCTGCGAGAACTGCCGGATCTGCAACCACACGGAGCCGTCGGGCGTGCGTTCGACGACGAACGATTCCTCGCCGGACAGCGGGTGCCCCTCGAGCGTGCCGTACGCGAAGCCCTTGCGGTCGTGCTCGTCGATGATCGACACGACCCGAACCGGCGCCTGCACGGTCCGCCCGAAGGCGTGCATCGTGAGGGTCGCCGAGGTGCCCGCGGTCACCAGCGGAGTGCCGTCCGGCGCGAACTTCTCGACGCGTGGGGTGCCGATCGAGGCCGGCGCGATCGGGACGCCGTCGTCGTCGAAGGTCACCGGGTTGTACCGGACCTCGTCGTCGTCGGGCTGTTCCTCGACACGCACGCGGATCCCGCTGCGCTCCTGGATCTGCCACGTCAGGGCCTGCGTCACCGCGGTCTCGAACCGCTGGTCGCCGTGCCCGATCCGCGCACGCGACTCACTGGGGGTGAACCCCTCGGGCGGGTACGTCATGAGGTCCGACGCCTGGGTCGCCCCCACCGCGCCGTAGGTCAGGGCGGTCCGGTAGCTCCCGCGGATGCTCATGCCGCCAGCCTACTTGGGCCTGCCCCGTCGGATCGAACCGAGTGGTCGTCCGGTTCACGTGCACCCCGAACTGGAGGCCCGACCCGCGGCCGCCACGCCCCTATCGTTGCAGCGTGCCCCGCTCCACCCCCGCGCCCTGGCGGTCCGTCGACCGTCGGACCGCGACCCTCGCCGCGCTCACGTTCGTCGCCTTCGGCGCCGCCGCGCTCGCGCGTGTCCTGGTCGACGCGACGACCACCGGCATCGGCTCGTCCGCACGCTACGTCGCGGTGCCACCGGCACAGTGGGACGCCTTCGACACCGCGAACGCGATCGCGGCGGTCGGTGCGTGCTGCGCCGGAGCGGGGGTCCTGCTGTTCGGGGCCACCCTCGTGTCCGCGGTCCGGCGGCACCGGGCCACGCGGATGACGCAGTGGATCGGCGCCGTGACGGTCGTCCTGGCCCTCGGGGCCGTGGTGTCCGGCGTCGCGGCGACCCAGCAGACCGACTTCGGTGCGGCCGCCGGGCTGGTCATCCTGCGGACCGCACTGGCGGGACTGGCCGCTGCGAGCCTCCCGGCCCTCTGCCTGGCCGTGCTGCGGGCGCGGGCCGCACGGGCCCGTTGACCCGGTCGCTCCTTCTTCTTCTCGGCGCTACTTCTTCTTTTCCTCGACGTCGCCGGACAGCGCGGCGATGAAGGCCTCCTGCGGGACCTCGACCCGACCGATGGTCTTCATGCGCTTCTTGCCCTCCTTCTGCTTCTCGAGGAGCTTGCGCTTGCGGGTGATGTCACCGCCGTAGCACTTCGCCAGGACGTCTTTGCGCATCGCACGGATGCTCTCGCGGGCGATGATGCGGGCACCGATGGCGGCCTGGATCGGCACCTCGAACTGCTGGCGCGGGATGAGCTTGCGCAGCCGCTCGGTCATCAGGGTGCCGTAGGCGTACGCCTTGTCGCGGTGCACGATCGCGCTGAACGCGTCGACCTGGTCGCCCTGCAGCAGGATGTCGACCTTGACGAGGTCGGCCGCCTGGTCGCCGATGGGCTCGTAGTCGAGCGAGGCGTAGCCCTGCGTCTTGCTCTTCAGCTGGTCGAAGAAGTCGAACACGATCTCGCCGAGGGGCATCTCGTAGCGGATCTCGACGCGGTCCTCGCCGAGGTACTCCATGCCGAGCAGGGAGCCGCGGCGCAACTGGCACAGCTCCATGATCGCGCCGACGTAGTCCTTCGGGGCGAGGATCGCTGCGCGGACCATGGGTTCGCGGACCTCGACGATGCGGCCGCCGGGGAACTCGGACGGGTTCGTGACCTCGGTCACGGAGTTGTCCTCGTTCGTGACCTCGTAGATCACGCTGGGCGCGGTCGTGATGAGGTCGAGTCCGAACTCGCGCGAGAGCCGCTCGGTGATGATCTCGAGGTGGAGCAGCCCGAGGAACCCGCAGCGGAAGCCGAAGCCGAGCGCCACCGACGTCTCGGGTTCGTACACCAGTGCCGCGTCGGAGAGCTTGAGCTTGTCGAGCGCGTCACGCAGGTCGGGGTAGTCCGACCCGTCGATCGGGTACAGGCCCGAGAACACCATCGGCTTCGGGTCCGTGTAGCCGGGCAGGGCGTCGGTCGCGGGCTTCTGCGCGCTCGTGACCGTGTCGCCGACCTTGGACTGGCGGACGTCCTTGACGCCGGTGATGAGGTACCCGACCTCGCCGACGGAGAGCCCCTTCGTCGGGATCGGCTCGGGGCTCGACACCCCGATCTCGAGGATCTCGTGCGTCGACTTCGTCGACATCATCTGGACCTTCTCGCGCGGCTTGATCGAGCCGTCGATCATCCGGATGTACGTCACGACGCCGCGGTAGCTGTCGTAGACCGAGTCGAAGATCATCGCGCGGGGCGCGGCCTCGACGTCGCCGACGGGGGCCGGCACGCGGCGGACCACCAGGTCGAGGAGCTCGGGCACGCCGACACCGGTCTTGCCTGAGACGCGCAGGACGTCCTCGGGCTTGCCGCCGATGAGCTGCGCGAGCTCGGCTGCGTACTTCTCGGGTTCCGCTGCCGGCAGGTCGATCTTGTTGAGCACCGGGATGATCTCGAGGTCGTTCTCGAGCGCCAGGTACAGGTTGGCCAGCGTCTGTGCCTCGATGCCCTGGGCGGCGTCGACGAGCAGGATCGCGCCCTCGCACGCCGCCAGGGAACGGGAGACCTCGTACGAGAAGTCGACGTGCCCGGGGGTGTCGATCATGTTGAGCGCGAAGGTCTCACCGTCGAGTTCCCACGGCATGCGGACGGCCTGCGACTTGATCGTGATGCCGCGCTCGCGCTCGATGTCCATGCGGTCGAGGTACTGCGCGCGCATCGCGCGCTCCTCGACGACGCCGGTCATCTGCAGCATGCGGTCGGCCAGCGTGGACTTGCCGTGGTCGATGTGCGCGATGATGCAGAAGTTGCGGATCGCGCCGGCCGGGGTCGCGGCGGGCTCGAGCGGAGCGGATGCTTGTGGGCTCACGGTTCCTCAGGTGGGTCGGACGGTCGCAACAGTCTCCCACGCTTGCGTGCCGGCGTCGCGCAGCGCGGCTCGCACGGTGCGAGGTCGATGCGAGGTCGGTGCGAGTTCGTGCGTGCGTCGCACCGTGCGACGCCGTTCCGTCGTGCGGTGTTCCAGATTCCGTGCGAGGGGCGGGACCTCGCACGGAATCCGGAACCGGGCACGGAACGCGACCAGACCTCGCACGGTGCGATGCGTGGCGGACGCGAGGCGGGCCTCCCGTCCGCACGCTCCGAGCGTCAGACGCCTGCGTGCGCCGGAGCCGGCAGCGCGCCGAGGCCACGGCGGAGGTCGTCCGGCGTGGCCGCGAGGCAGACGCGGATCCAGCCCTCACCGGAGCGGCCGAAGGCGCTGCCCGGCGCGACCGCGACGGCCTCGCGCTGCAGGAGGCCGAGCGCCCACGCCGCGACGTCGCCGTCCGAGGCGTGCGACACGTCGATCCACAGGTAGAACGCGCCACGCGGGTCGAGGTACCGGATGCCGGCGGCGTCCAGCACCTGCTTCGCGACCTCGAGGTTCGCGCGGTAGTGCTCCCGGGCGTCGCGCACCGCGGAGTGGTCCCCCACGATCGCCGCCAGTGCCGCGTACTGGTCCGGTTCGGCGACGCAGCTGATCATCGCCTCCTGCGTCGTGCGCATCGTCGGCCCGAGGCCCTTCGGGGTGACGAGGTACCCGACACGGACACCCGTCATGGCGTACGTCTTGCTGAGCGAGAACGCGGAGAAGACCCGGTCGTCCTCGTCGAGCGCGGCCAGGCTGACGTGGCGGGTGCCGTAGGTGAAGTACTCGTAGACCTCGTCGCTGATCACCCAGAGGTCGTGGCGCTTCGCGACGGCCAGGAGCGCGCGGAGGGTGTCCTCGCCGAACACCGCGCCGAGCGGGTTCGACGGGGAGTTCACCACGAGCACGCGGGTCCGCTCGGTGATGCTCGCCTCGAGCGCCTCGAGGTCGGGTTCGAACCCGTGCTGCGGCTCGAGCCGGTACGGCACCGGCGTGGCCCCGAGGATGTGCGCGTTCATCGTGAAGGTCGTGTAACCCGGGTCCGGCACCAGGACCTCGTCGCCGGGGCTCAGCGTCAGCGTCATCGCCTGGAACAGCGCCTGGGTCGCGCCGATCGTCATCCAGATCTGTTCGAGGTCGGCGTCGATGCGGTTCTCGCGGCGGAGCTTGTCGCGGACCGCCTCGCGCAGGGGTGCGATGCCGCCGTTCGGCGTGTAGTCCGTGCGGTCCTCGGTCCAGGCGCGACGGGCGGCGTCGCCGATGTGCGGTGCCACCGGGACGTCCGGTTCGCCGATCACGAGCATCGTGACCGCGGTCCCGGCGGACTGCAGCAGCGCTGCCTGCTCGAAGACCCTCCGGATGCCGGAGGCGGGCACGGTGTCGATCCGAGGTGCGAGGGATGGCATGTCCGTCACCGTATCCGGTGCATGTTGCCGCGAGATCACGCCGATCCGGCGGTGTTTCGTGCTTTGGTGGCGGGCCGTTCGCCTGGTAATGTTGGTGGCTGGCTTGCGCGTTCCCCGCCCACGGGTGGAACGCGATGCGACCGAGGGCCCCTCTACCCCGCGGTCGCGCCCACCCGTACGAGACGAAGCAGGAGCTACACATGGCGAACATCAAGTCGCAGATCAAGCGCATCAAGACCAACCTCAAGGCCACCGAGCGCAACAAGGCCTACAAGTCGGAGCTCAAGACGTTCATCCGTCACACCAACGAGGCCGTTGCCGCTGGCGACAAGGACAAGGCCGTTGCCGCTCTGGCCACCGCGTCGAAGAAGCTCGACAAGGCCGTGAGCAAGGGTGTCATCCACCGCAACCAGGCCGCGAACCGCAAGTCGGCCATCGCGAAGAAGGTTGCATCGCTCTGATCTCCTGAGTGCTGCACGAAGGCCCCGCACCGTTCGGTGCGGGGCCTTCGTCGTGTGCGGGGGCTTCGGGGGGCGTGGGGCGTCGGGATGGCGGCGGCGGGCCGCACGCTTCGTGAGCAGAAATGGTCGGGTCGCAGGTCGGCACTCGACCATTTCTGCTCACCAAGTACGCGGGTGTGGGCGCGCGACGACCGCTCGGCGACCGGGAGGCGCGGGTCGCCTCAGCGCGCCTCGCCGCGTCGGGCGATGGTGCGGACCATGACCTCGAGCGCGTAGTGCGCGTCGCGCGAGCCGCCCTTCACCGCGGTGTCCGCCTCGGCGATGCTCGTGATCGCGTTCGCGAGTCCGGCTTCGGACCACCCGGCGACGTCACGCTGCGCGCGCTGCACCTGCCACGGCGCCATGCCGAGCGCCGACGCCGCCTGACCGCTCGGTCCGCGGAACGCGCTGACCTTCGCCATCGTGCGGATCTTGCTCGCGAACGCGGCGACGATCGGCACGGGCGCTTCGCCGGTGGCCAGTGCGTGCCGCAGCTCGACGATCGCCGGGGCGGAGCGTCCGGCCAGGGCGATGTCGGCCACCTTGAACGCGTTCGTCTCGACGCGACCGCCGTAGTACTTGTCGACGACCTTGTCGGTGATCTCCTGCGCCTCGTCCGCCAGGAGCTGCCGGCACGCGGCGGCGAGTTCGGCCAGGTCGTCGGCGAAGGCCACCACGAGGGTGCGGACCGCCGAGGGCGCGATCTTGCGTCGGGCGGCGCGGAACTCGGCGTTCACGAAGTCGATGCGGTCGGTCTCGCGCTTGAGTTCGTCGCACAGGACCTCGACGCCACCACCGACCCCGCTGCGGATCGTGTCGAGGAGCTTCTTGCCGCGCACGCCGCCGCCGTGCCGGAGCACCAGGGTGACGTCGTCGGCTGGAGCCTGCAGGTACGAGATGGTCTCGGTGATGAAGGCGTCGGTGCACTTCTCGACGTTGGTGACCCGCACGAGTCGCGGCTCGCCGAACAGCGAGGGGCTCGCGAGCGTCGCGAGCAGGCCGGGGGCGTACTGGTCGGCTTCGAGGTCGTGCACCTCGAGCGCCGGGTCCTCGCCCACGAGCAGGTCCTTGAGCACGCTGCTGGCCCGGTCCGCCAGGAACGCCTCGGGTCCGGTCACGAGCACGACGGGAGCCGGTCGGATCCCCGACCAGGGCACCTGGTCGATCTTCGCTGCGGCGCGCGCGGGCTTCTTGGCGGGCATGCGGTCCTTCCGGTGGTGCCGCCCCGGACGGTGCCGGTGCGACGAGTGCTCCGACGATCCTACGGGCGGCCGCCGACGGCGTGCGCTCCGTCCACACCCGCAGGTCGTCCGCGCCCGTCCGACCGACCACGACGGTGCCGAGTTCGTCGGTCCGGTACGCCGCGGTCCCCGCCGACGCGAGCATCGACAGCGCCGACCGTGTCGGGTGGCCGTACGTGTTGTCCGCGCCGACGCCGACGAGTCCGACACGGGCCGCGAGCTGTCGGTACAGCAGTGGGTCCTGGTCCGCCGAACCGTGGTGCGAGACCTTCACGACGTCGAGCGGGCCGGCGGGCAGCCCACCACCGGAACGGAGTCGACGCTGCGCGGTCTCGCCCAGGTCGCCGAGGAACACCCCGGACAGGCACGTGGAGCAGCCGTCGCCCGGCGGTGGTTCGGTCACGAGCACGATGCTGGCGTCGTTGCCGGCGTCCGGGTCGCCCGCACGCGGCCACACGACGCGCCAGCTGATCGGCCCGAGCACACCGGACACCCGGTCGTCGGCCCGCCGGACGTCGACGCCACCGCGCTGCAGGTCCCGCACGACGCGGGTGTCCGATGCACGACCGACGGGACCGACCAGTGCCGTGTCGACCATGCCCGCGACCTCGTCCACCGCACCGACGTGGTCGCGATCGAAGTGCGTGAGGACGAGCAGGTCGATCCGGCTGATCCGCAGCAGCTCGAGGCAGGCGCGCAGGCGCTCCGGGTCGTCCCCGGTGTCGATCAACGCCGTGCCCACGCCGCCGCGGACCAGCACGGCGTCCCCCTGTCCGACGTCGCACGCAGCGACCGCCCAGTCCCGCGGAACGGTGCCGCGCACGACCAGCACCGGGACCGCGACGGCGGCGACACCGACCACGACGACCACGCCCGCGACGAGCAGCAGGCGGTTCCTGACCGTCGGTGTGCTCAGCACGGCGACCGCGAGGCACGCGCTGACGAGCACCGCGCCGCCCACGCCGACCGTGCCGACCGGCCACGGAGCCGACGCGTACGGCAGTCCTGCGGCGCCGTGGGCGATGCCACCGACCGCCGATGCGGGCACCCAGGCGACGGTTGCGAGTACCGACCCGCCCCACGGCCAGACCGGTGCGAGCAGACACGCACCGAGGCCGACGACGGTGACGATCGGCGCCAGGGGCTCGGCCAGCAGGTTCGCCGGCACCGCGTAGGTCGGCAGCGCCGCCGACAGCGGGATCGTCACGGGCCAGCACGCGACCTGCGCCGCCACCGGCACCGCCAGTGACACGGCGATCGGGGTCCACAGCCGTCGGGCGAACAGCGTTGTGAGCGGTGGTCCGAGCACCACGATGCCGGACGTGGCGAGCACGGACAGCGCGAACCCGAACGATCGCGCGAACCAGGGGTCCACCACGAGCATGCCGATCGCGGCCAGTGCGACGAGCGGCACACCGCGCACGGGGCGGCCGGACAGGTGCACGACCAGCACGACGACCGCCATCACCGTGGCCCGGACGATCGACGGGTCGGGCCGGACGAGCACCACGAAGGCGAGCAGGACGGCGACGGCCGACGCCGCCCGGATGCCACGGGGAGCACCGCAGAGCCGCCCGACCACCACCACCAGGCCGACCACCACGGCGCAGTTCGACCCGGACACCGCGGTCAGGTGGGTCAGCGCCGAGGTCTCCATGGCCGCCTCGGTCTCCGGGTCGAGGCCGGAGCGGTCACCGATCGCCAGGCCGCGGAGGAGCGCGGCCCCCGGCTCGGGCAGACCGGCCGTCGCGCGGACGAAGGCCTGGCGAGCGGCGTCGGTCGCTCCGAGCAGTCCGCCGGGAGGCTCAGTGGTCGGCGCACCCCGGACGAAGAGCACGAACGCGGTCGCGGCTCCGGGGGCGTCGGGTTCGAGGGTCCCGGTACCGGTCACCCGCGTGCCAGCGGCCAGCACCCTGTCGTGGTCGTCACCCGTCGGCACGAGCCGGACCGGTGCCCGGAGCGCGCCCAGGGTGTCGGCGCGCTCGAGCGTCGCGACCACGGATCGGTCACCCGGGCCCAGGTCGCGCGACAGGACCGCGTCGAACGGGACGGCACCCGAGCCGGAGGCGAGAGCCCGGAGCGGCTCCGGTGCACGGCGGGTCTCCCCCACGGTGACCGAGACCGCCAGCAGCGCGGTCAGCCCTGCTGCGAGGAGCACCGGGCCGGCGCAGGCCGAAGCCATCCGCCGACGACGGCCGGCCACGAGCGCGCTCCCTCCGGCCAGCACGGCGGCCACGGCAGCGACGACGGGAGCCGCTCCCGGTCCCCCGACGAGCACGGCCGTGGCGATCCAGGCCGTCGCGACCGGCGCCGCCACCCGCAGGTCCGCCGCGCTGGGCCGCAGCTGCACGGGTACGGGCATCGTGACCGGCACCGCTCACACCCGCACACGGTCGCGGAGCTCGGCGAACCGGACGTCGCCGATGCCGCTGACGTCGAGCAGGTCCTCGACCGCGGTGAACCGACCGTGTTCGTCGCGCCAGGCCAGGATCCGGCCGGCCAACCCCGGACCGATGCCGGGCAGGGTCTCGAGCGCGGCCTGGTCGGCACTGTTCAGGTCGACGACGGCGGCACCGCCGGCTCCCCCCGCACCCGCGCCGTCGTCCGCGCTCCCGCCGCCCCCGGTCGCTGCGGCCGCGCCACCGTCCACCGGATCGAGCGCCGACGGGACCTCGTCCTCGCCCACCCGCGGCACGTACAACCGCTCCCCGTCGGTCAGCACCCGGGCCAGGTTCAACCGGGCGAGGTCGGCGTCCGCCGTCGCCCCGCCGGCCCGCTCGATCGCGTCGGTGACCCGGCTCGACGGCGGCAGGCGCACCACACCGTCGCGCTCGACCGCCCCGAGCACGTGCACCACGACACGCGCCGTGCCCGTGGTGGCCGTCCCCTCACCGGCTGCCGGGCCTGCGGCCGACGCACCGGCGTCCGGCGCACCGGCGGTCGGCGACACGGTCGGAGCCCCGTTGACCACGACCCCGCCCGCACCGGCACCACCGCGCCCGAACAGCGACCCGGCCAGGACCACCACGAGCGCGACCGCCACGACGACCCCGGCCAGCACCACCGCGGCCCGCGGCGACAGCGCCAGACGTGACCACGGCACGCGTCCCGACGACGGCGCGCCGTGCGGTGACCGGGGCTCCGGCGACGAGGGCGACGAGGGCGACGACATGCCCCGAACGCTACGGAGCCCGGCCGATCGGCCGGGCTCCGGAGTGCTGGTCTGTGGACAGGCGCGCCGGCCGCCCACCCTGTGGACAGCGAGACGCCCGCCCTGTGGACGGCCGTCGACGCCCTCCGACTACCCCTTGATCGCGATGTTCACGAGCTTCGGCGCCCGCACGATGACCTTCACGATCTCGCGGTCACCGATGTAGCGCTGCACGTTCGCCGAGTTCCGCGCGAGTGCCTCGAGCTCCGACGGCTCGATCGACTTCGACACCTCGAACGAGTCGCGCACCTTGCCGTTGACCTGCACGACGGCCGTCAGGGTCTCCTGCACGAGCAGCGTCGGGTCGGCCTTCCGCCAGCCGTGCAGCGCGACGGTGGCCTCGTACCCGAGCTGCTCCCACATCTCCTCGCCGGTGTACGGCGCGAACACGGCGAGGCCGAGCGTGACCGTCTCGACCGCTTCGCGCACGGCGGGGTCGGCGGCACCGGGGCCGCTGTCGATCGCCTTGCGGGTCACGTTCACCAGGTCCATGAGCCGCGCGATCACGACGTTGAACTTGAACGACTCCATCAGGCCGGGGGCATCGGCCAGGAACCGGTGCGTCACCTGGCGCAGGGCGCGGTCACCCTCGGCCCAGACGACGTCCGGAGTCGACGTGACGTCGGTCGCCAGCCGGTAGGCGCGAGCCAGGAAGCGCGCCGAGGCGGACGGGGAGACGTCCTCCCAGTTGATGTCGTCCTCCGGCGGCCCGGCGAAGCCCATCACCAGACGGATCGCGTCGACGCCGTTCGCGTCGAGCTCGTCCCCGAGCGAGACGCCACCCTTGGACTTCGACATCTTCGAGCCGCCGGACAGCACCATGCCCTGGTTGAGCAGCGCCGAGAACGGCTCGGTGAAGTCGAGGTAGCCGAGGTCGAACAGCACCTTGGTGACGAAGCGTGCGTACAGCAGGTGCAGGATGGCGTGCTCGATCCCGCCGATGTACTGGT
The DNA here is from genome assembly GCF_003755065.1 of Curtobacterium sp. JUb34. Lineage (NCBI taxonomy): Bacteria > Bacillati > Actinomycetota > Actinomycetes > Micrococcales > Microbacteriaceae > Curtobacterium > Curtobacterium sp. JUb34. Next base: position 798,063 of record NZ_RJVH01000002.1, read on the forward strand.
CGACCGGCGCCCACTTGCGGGCGATCGCGGGGTCGAACGCCTGGGTGTCGTCGTTCGCCGCCAGGAAGCGCAGGAAGTACCACGACGAGTCGACGAAGGTGTCCATCGTGTCGGTGTCACGGAGCGCGGGCGTCCCGTCGACCGGGTTCGGCACGTTGACCCAGTCGGTCGCGCCGCCGAGCGGCGAGGTGCCCTTCGGCTTGAGGTCGAGCCCCTCGGTGTCGGGCAGTCGCACCGGCAGCTGGTCGAGCGGGACGGGGTGCTCGCTGCCGTCGGCACCGTGGATGATCGGGATCGGCGTGCCCCAGAAGCGCTGGCGCGAGATGAGCCAGTCGCGCAGGCGGTAGGTCTTGGCGGCGCGACCGGTCCCGCGCTCCTCGAGCAGCGAGATCGCAGCGGTGATCGCGTGCTGCTTCGACATGCCGTCGAGCGGCCCGGAGTTGATCATCCGACCCTGCCCCGTCAGGGCCTCGCCCGTCGTGGCCGGGTTGCGGTCGGGCAGCTCGGTGTCCTCGGTGATCACCGGGATCGCACCGGTGACGGCGGCGTTGGTGTCGACGACGACCTTCACCGGCAGGTCGAACGCCCGCGCGAAGTCGAGGTCGCGCTGGTCGTGCGCCGGGACGGCCATGACCGCGCCGTGCCCGTAGTCGGCGAGCACGTAGTCGGCGGCCCAGATCGGCAGGCGCTCACCCGTGAGCGGGTGGATCGCGAAGCGGCCGAGCGGCACACCGGTCTTCGGCCGGTCGGCGTTCTGCCGGTCGATCTCCGAGGTCTTCTGGGTGGCGACGAGGTACGAATCGAACGCAGCCCGGACGTCGTCCGGAGCAGACGAGACGAGCTCGGCCGCCAGGTCGGAGTCCGGCGCGACGACCAGGAACGTCACGCCGTGGATGGTGTCGGGTCGCGTCGTGAAGACCGTGACGGGCTCGTCCCGGCCCTCGATGACGAAGTCGACGTCGGCACCGACCGAGCGACCGATCCAGTTCCGCTGCTGCGCGATGACCTTGGCGGGCCACCGGCCCTCGAGCTGGTTGAGGTCGTCGAGCAGGCGGTCGGCGTACTCCGTGATCTTGAAGTACCACTGCGTGAGCTTCTTCTTGACGACGACGGCGCCGGAGCGGTCCGAGGTGCCGTCCGGCAGGACCTGCTCGTTCGCGAGCACGGTCTGGTCCACCGGGTCCCAGTTGACCCAGCTGTCCTTGCGGTACGCCAGGCCCTTCTCGTACATCTTCAGGAACAGCCACTGGTTCCACTTGTAGTACTCGGGATCCGAGGTGTGGATCTCGGTGCTCCAGTCGAACGACGGCGCGTAGCGCTTGAAGGACGCCTTCTGCTGCGCGATGTTCGCGTAGGTCCAGTCCTTCGGGTCCACCCCGCGCTTGATCGCGGCGTTCTCGGCGGGCAGGCCGAACGAGTCCCAGCCGATGGGATGCAGGACGTTGAAGCCCTGCTGACGCCAGTAGCGCGCCACGAAGTCGCCGAGCGCCCAGTTCTCGGCGTGCCCCATGTGGAGGTCGCCGGACGGGTACGGGAACATCTCGAGGATGTACTTGCGCGGACGGGTGTCGTCGAGGTCGGTGGTGAAGAGCCCGAGCTCTTCCCAGCGGGGCTGCCACTTCTCCTGGATACGACGGAAGTCGTAGGCGTTCGGGTCCTCGGCGTGCTGCTCGGTGGTCACGGTCGTCAACGATACAAGCCGGGAGGCCCGTCCCGCGTCCGCCAGTCGGCTCACCCGGCGAGCAGGCGCCCGTCCCGCATCCGCAGGGTGCGGTCGACCAGGTCCGTGCTGACCGGCACGTGCGACACGATCACGATCGTGCGGCCCGCTGCGCGGGCCGTCGTCACGAGGTCGCGCAGGACGGCGTCGCCGAGGTCCGGGTCGATGTCCGCCGTGGGTTCGTCGAGCACCAGCACCGGGAACGCGTGCAGGAGGGCGCGGGCCAGGGCGAGGCGGTGCGCCTGGCCGCCGGACACCAGACCGCCGCGCTCCCCCACCGACGCGTCGAGCCCACCGCGACGCCCGACCCACTCGCCGAGGCCCACCCGGTCGAGCACCGCGAGCAGCTCGTCGTCGGTGGCGGTCTCGCGGGCGAACAGCAGGTTCTGCCGCACGGACTGGTCGAAGACGAACGGGTCCTGCTCGATGAGCCCGATGCGGGCACGGACGACGTCGGGGTGCATGTCCTTCGCCGAGATCCCGTCGAGCGTGTACGAGCCCCGGTGGTCGACGAACCGGACGAGCGCGTCGACGAGGGTGGACTTCCCCGCGCCGCTCGGCCCCTCGAGCACGACGACCTCGCCGGGCCGCAGGTCGAGCGAGACCCCGTCGACCGCGGGTGCCGTGGCTCCCGGCCACTGCACGGTCAGGTCGCGCAGCGCCACGGTGACCGGTCCGGACACCGCCAGTTGGGCGGGGTCGGCGTCCTGCTCGGGTTCCGGCACGATGCCCGCGGGCACCTCGGCCGGGACGACCTGCTCGACCCGCTCGGCGGCGGCACGCACCCGGCGGAGCGTGAGGACGGCGAGCGGTACGCCCCCGATGACCTCGAACAGGGCGAGCGGCACGAACACCGTCAGCGCCCAGAGCGGACCGTCGAGCGCCCTGGCCACCACGGCGGGTGCGCCGACGGCCAGGATCCCGATGACCGCCGCGCCGCCGAGCAGCCCGACCAGGGCGCCGACGAGCGACTCGACCGTGCCGCGACGACGCACCGCTCGGGTGACGTCGGCGTCGAGACGGGCGATGTGCGCCAGGCGCTCGTCGAGGGTGCCGTAGGCGGCGAAGACGTCGAGCGTCCGGACGGTGTCGAGCACGAGGTCGGCGACCCGGCCGCGGTCCGCCGCGGTCTCGCGATCGGAGCGCTCGGCGATCGAGCGTGTCACGACCGACCCGAGCAGCGCCGCGACCGCCAGGGCCAGCACGAGCACGAGGGCGGCCGGCACCGACACGAACGCCACGGCGACGACGGACAGCACGGCGACGACCCCGGCGGACACCAGCGGTCCGACGACGCGGATGGGCAGGTCCTGCAGCCGGTCCGTGTCGGTGACCAGTCGGGTCATCAGGTCGCCGCGGCCGGTGCTCCCCAGCCCCGCCGGCGCGACCGAGGCGAGCCGCCGGTACATCTCGGTCCGCACCACCGCGAGCTGCCGGAAGGACGCGTCGTGCCCGGCGAGCCGGTCGACGTAGCGCAGCGCCGCCCGGCCGAGGGCGAACGCCCGCACGCCGACCATCACGAGGGTCAGGTACAGGATCGGCGGGTGCTCGGCGGCACGGGTGATGAGGTAGCCGCTCGCGGCGAGGAGCGCCACGGCGCAGACCGCGCTGAGCGCGCCGGCGGCGACGGCCTTCGCCCATCCCGACCCGTGCGGCAACGCGAGGCGCAGGACGGAGCCCCCACGGGCCTCCCGGGACAGCGCCCGCTGCCGGGACGACACCCGCTGCCGGGACGACACCCGCTGCCGGCTCACGCGCGCGCCCCCGTCCGGACGGTGACCGAGCCGCCGGTGCCGATGTCGAGGCGGACGTCGGCCGCGGCGACGACCGCCGGTCGGTGGCTGGCGACCACGACGACTGCTCCGTCGGCTGCGAGGCCGCGGATCGCGGCGACGACACGGGCCTCGGCCTCGGCGTCGAGCGCCGACGTGGGCTCGTCGAGCAGCACCAACGGCGTGCCGACGCGGCGGGCGCGGTACAGCGCGCGCGCGACGGCGACGCGCTGCGCCTGCCCGCCGGACAGGCCGCTGCCCCCGGCGCCGATCGGGAGGCCCGGGTCGACCTCCAGCCCGGCGTCGCGCAACGCGGTCCGCACGTCCGCGGCGTCGGGGGTCGCGCTGAGCGCGACGTTCTCGGCGACGGTCCCACGCACGAGGCGGGGGCGCTGGTCGGCCCAGGTCGTGCGCTCGGTGGCGGTCGTACCGGCGGTACCGGGCACGACGACGGTGCCGTCGTGCGGCAGGACGCCGCGGAGCGCGGCGATCACGCTCGACTTGCCCGAGCCGCTCGGCCCGGCGAGGACGACGACGGTGCCGGGACCGGCGTGCAGGTCGAGCGGGCCGATCACCACGTCCGGCCGGCGGACGGTCAGTCCGTGCACGGCCAACGCCGTCGCAGCCGTGGCGGCCGCCGCGGTGTCCGCGCCCGCGGCCTGCCTGCCGACGGTGTCCGGCCCGTCGTTCGCCGCGGGGTCCGTGTCGTCGGCGAGGACGTCGAGGACCGCTGCCGATGCATCGACGCCGTCCTGGGCGGCGTGGAAGTCCGCGCCGACCTGACGGATGGGGGCGAACGCCTCGGGAGCGAGGACCAGGACGAACATCGCCGCCCCGAGCCCGAGCGAGCCGTCGACCAACCGGATGCCGATCGACACCGCGACGAGGGCGACGGACAGGCTCGCGGCGAGCTCGAGGGCGAACCCGCTCACGAAGGACAGCCGGAGCACCCCGAGCGTGCCGCGACGGTACTCGTCCGTGACGGCACCGATGCGGCCGACCTGGCGGCGGGCACGACCGAAGACCTTGAGCGTGGACAGGCCCTCGACGGCCTCGAGGAAGGCGCCGCCGAGCTTCGCGAGGGCATCGGACTGCTTCCGCTGCAACGCCTGGGTCGCGAGCCCGATCAGGATCATGAACACCGGGATGACCGGCAGGGCGAACAGGATGATCAGCCCGCTCGTCAGGTCACCGAGGCCGATCGCGACCAGCAGCAGCGGCGTGGCGATCGCGGTCAGTGCGAGCTGCGGCAGGTAGCGGCCGAAGTAGGCGTCGAGCGCGTCGAGCCCCGGCCCCAGGGTGGTGGCGAACCCCGCGCTCGAGCGGCCCGCCAGCCAGGACGGACCACGCTCGGCCGCGCGGGCGAGCACCGTCGTGCGCATCTCGCTCTTCACCTTCGCCGCGGCGCGTGCCGCGAGGTCGTCGGTCGCCCACGCCGCCACCGCACGGAGCACGAAGGCTCCGCCGAGCAGTGCGAGGGCCTGCCCGAGGGCGTCCGGGACACGGCCGACGTGAACCGCGTCGATGCCGAGCGTCACGGCGGCGGCGATCCCCCACGCGATCGCGATGGTCGCGACCGTGCGGAGGACGCCGGTGCCGGCGGCCGCGACGATGAAGCCGCGCGCCGTCCGCGACAGGCGCAGGAGTCGCGGGTCGAGCGGCTTCACCGTCGCCTGCCTAGTGCGCGGCCTGGGTGACCTGGGCCCGCGAGACACGCTTGCGGAACACCCAGTAGGTCCAGGCCTGGTAGGCGAACACGAGGGGGACGAAGATCAGCGCCACCCAGCTCATCACCGTCAGCGTGTACGAGCCGCTCGAGGCGTTGTACACGTTCAGGCTGTTCGCCGGGTCGTTGGTGGCGGGCATGACGTCCGGGAAGATCGCCGTGAACATGGCGAGCACGATCGCGGCGATGGTGACGGCCATCAGCGTGAACGCACGGCCTTCCTTGCCCCAGGCGTTGCAGAGCACGGCCAGGACCAGCGCGAGCGCCGCGACCACGGAGAGCACGAGCGAGGCCGGGGTCGCCCGGACGAACGCCATCCAGACCAGGAACGCGGCGCCGACGAGGATCGTCAGGATGCCGGCCTGGGTCGCCAGGCGCTTGGCGCGCTCGCGGATCTCGCCCTCGGTCTTCAGCGCGACGAACACGACGCCGTGCGTGAAGAACACCAGCAGCGTGGCCACGCCGGTGAGCAGTGCGAACGGGTTCAGCAGGTCGAACAGCGTGCCCGTGTAGTTGTGCCCGGAGTCCATCGGGATCCCGCGCACCACGTTGCCGAACGCGACGCCCCAGAGGAACGACGGCACGGCAGACCCGACGATGATCATCAGGTCGAAGCGGCGCTTCCACTCGAGGTGCTTGTTCTGGTGCCGGTACTCGAACGAGACGCCGCGCAGGATCAGTGCCGCCAGGATGAGCAGCAGCGCCAGGTAGAAGCCGGAGAACATCGTCGCGTACCACTCGGGGAACGCCGCGAACAGGCAGGCGCCGGCGACGATGACCCAGGTCTCGTTGAGGTCCCAGACCGGGCCGATCGTGTTGATGAGCACCCGACGGTCGGTGTCGTCCTTGCCGAGGAAGGGCAGGGACATGCCGACACCGAAGTCGAAGCCGTCGAGGACGAAGTAGCCGACGAAGAACACGCCGACGATCGCGAACCAGAGAACAGGGAGGTCCATCTCAGTACACCGTCACTTCGTGCTTGACCTCGCCGGTCTCCTCGTCGACCGCTGCCGGTGCGGCAGGGCCCTCTTGCGCGACCTTCTTGATGAGCTTGAACTCGACCACCGCCAGCGAGCCGTAGATCACGGTGAACACGATGAGCGAGATGAGGACCTCGAGCCCGGTCACGTTCGGCGAGACGCCGTCGCTGGTCTTGAGCAACCCGAACACGAGCCACGGCTGGCGGCCCATCTCGGTGAAGATCCAGCCGACGATCATCGCGGCCATCGGGAGCGGGACGGTCCAGGTGGCGACGCGCCAGATCCAGCGCTTCGTCGGGAAGCGGCCCTTGCGGGTCAGCCAGAGGCCGGCGAGCGACACCATGACCGCGCCGACGCCGAGCGCGATCATCCAGCGGAACGACCAGTAGGTCACCCAGATGATCGGCTTGTAGTCGCCGGGCCCGTACACCTGCGTGTACTGCGCCTGCAGGTCGTTGATGCCCTCGACCGTGCCGTTGAAGGTGTGCGTCGACAGGAACGACAGCAGGTACGGCACCCGGATCGAGAACAGTTCGTGCACGCCGTCGGGGGTGCCGAGGGTGAAGATCGAGAACGAGGCGTCCTTGCCGGTCGCCGTGTTGTACAGCGCCTCGGCCGCAGCCATCTTCATCGGCTGCGTGTCGACCATCGTCAGGCCGAGCTGGTCGCCGGTGAGCACCGTCAGGGCGCCCGCAGCGACCATGGTCCACATGCCGAACTTCAGCGCCGGCATCATCGTCTCGAGGTTCTGGTTCCGCGCCAGGTGGTACGCGGCGACCGAGATGATGACCGCCGCGGCGACCATGAAGCACGCGAACAACGTGTGCGGGAACGCCGCCAGGGCCACCTTGTTGCCCAGGACCGCCCAGATGTCGGTCAGCTCGGCACGCCCCTTGGCCTCGTTCATCGAGAACCCGACCGGGTGCTGCATGAACGCGTTCGCGGCGATGATGAAGTACGCCGACATGATCGTGCCCGCGCTGACGCACCAGATGCTCGCCAGGTGCAGCCCCTTCGGCAGACGGTCCCAGCCGAAGATCCACACGCCGATGAACGCCGCCTCGAAGAAGAACGCCAGGATCCCCTCGAGCGCGAGGGGCGCCCCGAAGACGTCACCGACGAAGCGCGAGTAGTTCGACCAGTTCATGCCGAACTGGAACTCCTGCACGATGCCCGTCACGACGCCCATCGCGAAGTTGATGAGGAAGATCCGCCCGAAGAACCGGGTCAGCTGCAGGTAGTGCGCTCGACCGGTCCGGTACCAGGCGGTCTGGAACACGGCCACCACGGCGGCCATGCCGATCGTCAACGGGACGAAGAGGAAGTGGTAGATGGTCGTCAGACCGAACTGCCACCGCGACAGGATGAGCGGATCGAGGAGGTCGGTCATGCGGCACTTCCCAGTCGGGTCGCCGCGCGCAGTCGGTGCACGTCAGTGTCTTCCTGTGGAACGGATACATCAGATGTCACAGCCGTTGGGACCCTTCAACGGTACCGCGCCACCACCCACTTCGACAACTTGTAGAAATGTTCCGTGCACGAACGTGCAGCGGCAGTGATCGGCACAACCGTGCGGCACGGATGTGCCGATCGGCACCGCCGGGAACGACGACAGGCGCCGGGCAGTTGCCCGACGCCTGTCGTCTAACTCGCAGAGACTGCTGCTACAGCAGGCCCTCGTCCGTCAGGAACTCCTTGGCGATGGTGGACGCCTTCTCCTTGTCCGCCGTGCTCTTGGTGTTGAGCTCGATCAGGGCTTCGGGGGTCAGCTTCTCGTTGACCGAGTCGATCGCGTCCGCGGCCTTGTCGTTCACCTTGTCGGAGACGACGGGGATGACGTTCTGCGGCAGGATGAGGTTCTCCGGGTCCTCGAGCGTGACGAAGTCGTTCGCCTTGATGCTCGGGTCGGCGCTGTAGATGTCGGCGAGCTGGACGGTGCCGTCCTTCAGCGCCTTGACCGTCAGGGCTCCGCCGGAGTCCTCGACCGCCTTGAAGTCGACGTCGACGCCGTAGACCGACTTCAGGCCCTTCGGACCGTACGGACGGGTCTGGAACTCGGAGTTCGCGCCGACCGTGAGCTTGGACTTGACGTCCTTCAGGTCGGCCAGGCTCGTCACGTCGTTGTCCTCGGAGAACTGCTTCGTGACGGTGTAGCTGTCCTGGTCGGTCGCCTCGGCCTCGTCGAGGACCCGGAGGCCCTTCGGCAGCGCCGTCTCGAGGCCGTCGTCGATCTCGTCGGCGGTCTTCGCCTTGGAGTCCTTGTCGAAGTACTGCAGCAGGTTGCCGCTGTACTCGGGCATGACGTCGATCGCGCCCTTCTCGAGCTGCGGGATGTAGACCTCGCGCTGCCCGATGTTGAAGTTGCGCTTGACCTCGAAGCCGTTCTTCTCGAGGACCTGTGCGTAGAGCTCGGCGATGATCTCGTTCGAGTAGTACTGCTGCGAGCCGACGACGATCGTCTTGGAGTCGGACGACGCGCTGGAGCCGCTGTCGAGCGGGTCGCTCGACGCGCAGCCGGTCAGGGCGGCGGCGACGCCCAGTGCGAGCGCTGCTGCGACGCCCGCACGGATCTTTGCTGTGATCACGATGGATTTCCTTCCGGGATGGGATTGCGGGCTCGCTCGCGCGATCCCTGGCGCTGCCGGGCCGACGGGTCGGCGGTGCCCTTGGGCACCGACGCTCGCTGCAGCACGGCGAACACGATCTCGAACGCGATCGCGAGTGCGATCACGAGGATGGAGGCGCCGAGCATCTCGGCGTAGTCCTGGGTCTTCAGACCGAGGAAGAAGTAGCCGCCGAGGCCGCCGGCACCGACGTAGGCGGCGAGCGTTGCCGTCGCGACGACCTGCAGCACGGCCGCGCGGAACCCGCCGATCAGCAGGGGCAGGCCGAGCGGGACCTCGACCTTCCACAGGATCTGCCAGCCCGTCATGCCCTGCGCCTTCGCGGCGTCGACCGTAACGGGCTCGACCGACTCGATGCCCGAGTAGGCACCGGCCAGCACCGAGGGGATCGCCAGCACGACGAGCGCCAGGAGCGGCGCCTGCAGTCCGATGCCGAGCAGGAGTCCGAACAGGGAGAGCACGCCGAGCGTCGGCAGTGCTCGGATCCCCCCGGACACGGCGATCGAGAAGCCCCGTGCGCGGCGTGTGTGGCCGATGGCGTACCCGATCGGCACCGCGATCACCGAGGCGATCACGACGGCGAGCAGGGTGATCCAGACGTGCTCCCAGAGCCGTCCGGGGATCGCGTTGTAGCCGGAGTAGTTGGTGGGGTCGAAGACCCAGGCGAAGGCCTGTCCGATGATCACGAGGAGACCTCCGCGGTCTGCAGCACGCGGCGGGCCTGTCGGCGCGACACCGAGGCCGTCCGGGTCCACGGCATCACGATGCGGCCGAGCAGCACGAGGAGACCGTCGAGCACGAACGCCAGCACGAGGACCATGACGATGCCGGAGATGATCTCCTCGTAGATGCCGCGGCCGAGTCCGTCCGTGAACAGGGACCCGAGGCTCTGGATGCCGAGGACTGCGCCGACGGTGGTGAGCGAGATGGTGGAGACCGAGACCACCCGCAGCCCGGCGAGGAGCACCGGCCCGGCGAGCGGCAGTTCGACGCGGAAGAACCGCTGCGCCGACGAGTACCCCATTGCGGTCGACGCCGACTTCGTCCCGGAGTCCACCGACGTGAGCCCGTCGACCGTCGACCGGACCATGAGGGCGAGGCCGTACAGCGTCAACCCGATCACCACGTTGACCGGGCTCTGCAGACCGGTGCCGATGATGCCCGGCAGTGCCACGAACAGCGCCAGCGACGGGATCGCGTAGAGGAGTCCGGCGAACGTCACGATGCCGCTGCCGACGCCGGAGGCGAGGCGCGATCCGCCGGGGCGCTGGAGCCGGACGACGAGCCAGCCGATGGGGATGGACAGCAGGAAGGCGATGATGATCGGCGGGATGGCGATGGCCAGGTGCGCGACTGTGGCGTCACGGATCGTGTCGAGGTTCGCCAGCACCCACTTCACCGGGTGCCTCCACCCTGCGCCGGAGCACCCGGGGCGTCCTGCGACGCTCCGGCCTGGTTCGAGGTGGGGTCGGCCTGCACCGCGGCGGCGGCGTCGACGACGTTGACCGGTCCGGTGAGGACCCCGGCGGCGCGCCCGTCACCGTCGACGACGATCGGGCCCGTGGGGGTGTGCTCGACGCGCAGCGACCGACGCCCACGACCCACGCCGATGAAGTTCGCGACGAAGTCGTCGGCCGGCTCGGCCAGGATCTCGGACGGCGTGCCCTGCTGGGCGATCTCGCCGCCCTTCTTCAGGATGACGACCTGGTCGCCGAGCTTGAACGCCTCGTCGATGTCGTGCGTGACGAACACGACGGTCTTGCCGAGTTCGCGCTGCAGGCGGATGAGCTCGTCCTGCAGGTCGTTGCGGACCAGCGGGTCGACGGCGCCGAAGGGCTCGTCCATGAGCAGGATGTTCGGGTCGACGGCCAGCCCGCGGGCCACACCGACACGCTGCTGCTGCCCGCCGGACAACTGGGACGGGTACCGGTCGGCGAACGCCCGGTCGAGTCCCACGGTGTCCATGAGCTCGAGCGCACGAGCGCGGGCATCGGCCTTCGACGCCCCCGTCAGCAGGGGCACGGTCGCGATGTTGTCGACGACCTTGCGGTGCGGCAGCAGACCGGAGTTCTGCATGACGTACCCGATGCTCCGACGGAGCTTGACCGGGTCGACGCCGGAGACGTCGGAGCCGTCGATCTGCACGGAACCCGAGGTGGGGTCGACCATCCGGTTGATCATGCGCAGCAGCGTCGTCTTGCCGCACCCGCTCGAACCGACGAAGACGGTGGTGGTCCGGGACGGGATCACGAGGTCGAAGTCGTCGACCGCGGTGGTGCCGTCCGGGTAGGTCTTGCGAACCGAGCGGAACTCGATCATGGGTGCCCTTCTGTTCGGAGGTAGCCCGACTCCGGATGAGAGTACCCGTGGGTGCCGACATCGGTTCGGTGTGACGAACCGTGACCGCCCCGCGGCGGCGACCGGTGCGGTGAACGGACACCGCGCACGACGCATCCAGCGGGGACGACGACGCCCGCGCCTCCTGTTCGGAAGCGCGGGCGGATCGGATCGCTCGCGGCGTGTCGCGCCGGTCAGCCGGCGGCGACCACCGACTCCATGTGGGCACGGCTCATCGCGCGGTACTCGGCGATGAGCGCTGTGTCGGGGTTCGCACGGTCGCGGTGCGCCCGCGCGAGCACGGCGTGTCCGGACTCGGCCAGCACCACCCAGGCCCGCGCGATGCGCTCGTCGTCGGGCAGACCGAACCGGTCGCGCATGATCTGCCCGACGGCGGCACCGAGCGCCCCCATGCGGTCTTCGGCGTCACCGGTCCCGGTGTCCGCGGTGTCGCCGAAGCGGATCGCGCGGAAGCCCGGCTCGGTGCGGTAGAGCTCCGCCGTCTCGTCGATCAGCGCGTCGCAGGCCTGCTGCCAGGTCTCCGCGCCACTCGCGTCGAGCGCCGCGACGAAGCGCGCCGCGAGGCGCTGCGTGCAGCGGATGGCGAGTGCCTCGACCACGGCGATGCGGTCCGGGAAGTAGCGGTAGACGGTGCCGATGGACGCCCCGGCCCGTTCGGCGACCATCGCGGTCGTGAGTCGTTCGAACCCGATCTCGTCGATCACCGCGGCAGCAGCGTCGAGCAGACCCGCGAGGCGCGCCGAACTGCGGGCTTGGACCGGCTCGTTCCTGAGCAGTGATGATCCCCCCGGCAGAGCGTTCGTTACCTCGGTGACGAGCACGTGTTCTCCTCTTGCGCTCCAGCGCGGTTGGTTGGTGTGACGAGGACGATTTTCGCAGAGACCGGCTGGAACATGGCTGCGACTCACCACAGGCACCCTGGGACGTGGACTTCCGGGTCGTGCATGGGATGATGGGGCGATGCCCGACCCGACGCCCCACGAGCCGTCGTTGGCCGAGCCGCTCCTGCACCGCGCGGCCCGCATCGAGGACGCCGTCCAGGAGTTCCGCGAGCACCGTGCCCGAAGCCGTGGCCTGGTCCCGACCGTCGTCCCCTACACGGGCTACGGCGCCCCCGGATGGGTCCGGATCCTGTGCCGTGTGCTGCTGACCCGCCGTGGTCTCGCCTCCGACGTCTCGTACGCCGGCGTCCGCGGGTGGAAGAGCTTCACGAGCGTCGCGGTCGACCACGCCGAGGTCACCGTCACCGCCGGCGGGGTCTCGCACGTCGTCGAGACCGACCGCGGTGGGGTCGTCGACACCATCGTGCCGATCGACCTCGAACCGGGCTGGCGCACCGTGCGCCTGTCGGCCGGCGGCGGCCGCGACGTCGAGGCCGACGTGTTCGTCGTGCACCCCGACACCCGCTTCGGCCTGCTGTCCGACATCGACGACACGGTGATGGTCACCTCGCTCCCCCGCCCGATGCTGGCCGCCTGGAACTCGTTCGTCCTCACCGAGCACGCCCGCCGCCCGGTGCCGGGCATGTCCGTGCTGTACGAACGTGTGCAGGCGCAGCACCCCGGCTCCCCGACGGTGTACCTGTCCACCGGTGCCTGGAACGTCGCCCCGACGCTGCAGCGCTTCCTGACCCGCAACATGTACCCGTCGGGCACGCTCCTGCTCACCGACTGGGGCCCCACGCACGACCGCTTCTTCCGGAGCGGGCAACTGCACAAGCAGCAGAACCTCCGACGTCTGGCGAAGGACTTCCCGGACGTCCAGTGGCTGCTCGTGGGCGACGACGGCCAGCACGACGAGTCGCTGTACGGCGAGTTCGCCCGCGAGCACCCCGAGAACGTCGCGGGCGTCGCGATCCGACAGCTGTCCACGAGCGAGGCGGTCCTCGCCGGTGGACGCTCCCGGGCGCAGGAGCGCTCCCGCGACACCTCGGCGCCGTGGGTCTACGCACCGGACGGCGCCGGGCTCTGGTCCGAGCTCGCGCGCGTCGGCCTCGCCGAGGCAGACGCCTCCGACCCGGCCTGAGCGAGGTTTCAGGCACACCGCCGGCACGCGGCCGGCAGACGGCCGGCGACCCGGCCGCTCATCCCCCGCGCTCGGTCACCGGGTGTTCGATCGGGGCATGAGCACCGACACGGACCCGGACCGGACCGCCGACGCCGAGCGTCCACCAGGGACCCCCGCGAATCCCCTGAACCGCATCGAGGACCACGCCGTCATCGGCGACACCTCGACCGCCGCGCTCGTCGGCCGCGACGGCACGATCGACTGGGCGTGCCTGCCGCGCTTCGACAGCACCGCGACGTTCGCCTCGCTGCTCGGCACCGAGGACCACGGGCACTGGACGCTCCGCCCGACCGACCCCACGGCGACCGCACATCGGAAGTACCACGGCGACACACTCGTCCTGTCGACGGTCTGGACCACGGCCGACGGCGTCGTCGAGGTGACCGAGTTCATGCCCGTCGGCGCGCACCGCCCGTCCATCGTCCGCCGTGTCCGCGGGCTGAGCGGCACGGTCGAGGTGCAGCAGACCCTGCGGATCCGGTTCGACTACGCCCTCGCCCTGCCGTGGGTCCGCCAGATCGGTGGCGACGAGGACCCGGCACTGCTCGCCACCGCCGGTCCCGGGTCGGTCATCGTGCGTGGCCCACGGTTCCGGGCGTCGGACCACCGGCACACGGCCACCGCGACGATCCACGACGGTGACGTACTCGACACCGTCCTCACCTGGTACCCCTCGCACCGCGAGCCCCCGGCGCCCGTCGACGTCGACGCCGAACTCCACCGCACCGTGGGGTGGTGGACGGACTGGATGGCGACGGCGCGCACCGAGGGTCGCTACGCCGACGCCGCCCGCCGCTCCCTCCTGCTGCTCCGCGCCATGACCCACGGCGAGACCGGCGGCGTGGTGGCCGCCGTGACCACCAGCCTGCCGGAGGACCCGGGCGGCGAACGCAACTGGGACTACCGCTACGTGTGGCTCCGCGACGCCTCCCTCGCCCTCGCCTCGCTCATCGCGCACGGCTACCGCGACGAGGCGGCACACTGGCGCGGCTGGCTGCTCCGCGCCATCGCCGGCGACCCCGCCGACGTGCAGATCATGTACGGCATCGCCGGGGAGCGCGAACTGCCGGAACGCGAACTCCCGCACCTGCCCGGGTACGCCGGCTCGACGCCCGTCCGGGTCGGCAACGGCGCGTACACGCAGTACCAGGGCGACGTGTTCGGCGAAGTCCTGGCAGCGCTGCACGACGCCCGCGAGCTCGGGGTCGAGGAGAACGCCGACTCGTGGGCCCTGCAGCGCGCCCTGCTCGGCTACGTCGAGGAGCACTGGCAGGAACCCGACAACGGCATCTGGGAGATGCGCGGCCCGCGACGGCACTTCACGCACTCGCGCGCGATGATCTGGGCCGCGTTCGACCGTGGGGTCGCGGCGGTCGAGGAGTTCGGTCTCGAAGGGCCCGTCGACCGCTGGCGCACCCTGCGCGACCAGGTGCGGGCCGAGATCGAGGAGCACGGCTGGAACGCCGCCCGTGGCAGCTACCGGCAGCACTACGACACCGACGAGGTCGATGCGAGCCTGCTCGTGCTGCCGCAGATCGGGTACGTCTCCGCCCACGACGCCCGGATGGCAGGCACCGTCGCCGCCATCGAGCAGGACCTGTCGACCGGCTCCGACGGCCTCGTGCTGCGGTACCGGACGTCGTCCGGGTTCGACGGCCTCACCGGCGCGGAGCACCCGTTCCTGGCGTGCTCGTTCTGGCTGGTCGAGCAGTACGCGGCCTCGGGACGGATCGACGACGCCGAACGCCTCATGGACGTGCTCGTCGGGTACGCGAACGACGTCGGGATGCTGTCCGAGGAGGTCGACGTCACCACCGGCCACCACGTCGGCAACACGCCGCAGGTGCTGTCGCACCTGACGCTCGTGTCCGCGTCGGACGCCATCGCCCGGGCGCGGGGCGCCTCGACCGGGCACCGCACGCGGCTGCCCGTGCACGACGGTGGCACCCGCTCGTGGACCGGCGAAGGCGAGCGCGCCGGCGGGCCCGCCTGATGCGGTGGTCCTGACCACGGAACGGACGGGAGGCACGGTGCCAGCTGGCACCGTGCCTCCCGTCCGCCGTTCCGCCCGTTCAGGGCGCGACGGTCACGTCCGTCAGGACGACGACTCCCAGTCCGCCGGGCCGCGCGAACCCGCGCGGTACTCCTCGAGCGGGACCTCGTCGGCCTTCCATGCCTTGACGACCGGCTCGACGATCTCCCAGCAGCGCTCGGCCACGTCGCCGCGGATCGAGAGCAGCGGGTCGTCGTGGAAGATGCCGTTCAGGACCTCACCGTAGGGGGTCAGCTCGCCGTCGCTGAACGACGACGACAGGGTGACCTGGCCCATCTCGAACGGGTTGCCACCGCCGTTGGCCGACACGGTCAGCTCGATCTCGTCCGGGTTCAGGACGATGCGGAGCGTGTCCGCCTTCGGGCGACCGCTCAGGCCGGAGGGCAGGCGGGTCACCGGCTTGAAGGTGATCAGCACCTCTTTCCGGCTGTTGCCGAGTGCCTTGCCGGACCGCAACGTGAACGGAACGCCCTTCCAACGGGCGGTGTCGACCTCGACCGAGATCTCGGCGAGCGTCTCGGTGCTCCGCGACTTGTCGACGCCGTCCTCGTCCTGGTACGACGGCAGTTCCTTGCCGTCGATCGTGCCGGCCGTGTAGACGGCGCGACGCGACGCGATCTTCGGGTCGCCGCCCTTGAGCTCGGTCGAACGGAGCACCCGGGCCAGGGACGAGCGGAACTCGACCGAATCGATGTCCGCCGGGGCGTCCATCGTCACGATGCCGAGGATCTGCAGGAGGTGCGACTGGATCATGTCGACCATCGCGCCGGCCTCGTCGTAGTACTGGGCGCGGTTCTCGAGACCGAGGGTCTCGTCGTAGAAGACGTCGACCTTCTCGATGTTGTCGGCGTTCCAGATCGGCTCGAACAGGCGGTTCGCGAAGCGCAGACCGATGATGTTGAGGACCGTGGTGCGTCCGAGGAAGTGGTCGGTGCGGTGCACGCGCTCTTCGGGGACGAGCTTCAGCACCGTCTCGTTGAGGGCCCTGGCACTCGCGACGTCGGTGCCGAACGGCTTCTCGAAGGCCAGCGTGGTACCCGCGGGGAGCTCCACGTGCTCGAGCGCCTCGCAGATGTCGGAGGCGATCTGCGGCGGCAGGGCGAAGTACAGGATCGGCTCGGCCTCGGCCGCGTCCAGCAGGGCCTTGAGGTGCTCTGGGTCGGTGGGGTCGCCCTGGATGAACTGGGTCGACGCGAGCGTCGCGTCGACCTCGGGTCCCTTGACGTCCTGCGACGCGAAGGACTTCGTGACGATGTCCTTCCACTGCTCCTCGCTGCGGGCGCTGCGGCCCGTGCCGATGAGCTGGACGGGAACCGCTCGACCGCTCTGCAGGAACGTGCCGAGGCCCGGCAGCAGCAGGCGGGAGGCGAGGTCGCCCGTCGCGCCGAAGATGATGAGGGTGCGCTTGTCGGTCACCTGAGGTGACTCCTTTCGCTGTGGTGGGGAGGTCCGCTCCAGTCAAGCCGCGGGCGGGCCCGTTTGTTCCGGATCGGGGACCGGAGTTCGTGGGGCGCCTGGACGCACTTCGGGCGGCACCGGATGTGGTGCCGCCCGAAGTGTCAGGTGCGTTGCAGCGTCAGGTCAGTGCCCGAAGTTGCCGCGGTAGTACTCGTAGACCCAGCCGACCAGGGTGACCGCCACCAGGGCGAGGCCGATCGGGACGATCCACAGCCCGGCTGCGACGCCGAGGAAGCAGACGGCGACCGCTGCTGCCAGCAGGATCGGCCACCACGACCAGGGGCTGAAGTGCCCGAGCTCGGCGTCGCCGTCCTCGATGTTGGCGTCGGGGCGGTCCTCGGGCAGCACGCCGCCCTGGGACGCCATGACCTTGCCGAGGTAGAAGGCGATGAACGCCGACATGATGCCGGTCAGGCCGATCGCAACGGTGCCGACCCACTCCGGGCGCCCGTAGTAGAGCAGCGCCCAGATCGTGTACGCGGCGTCCGCGAGGATGAAGAACCCGAAGAGGATCCAGAACAGGTTGGTGTTCGCGCGCATCGGCTTACTTCACCTCGCCCTTCGCGGCGTCGTAGGTCGGGGCATCCGGGGCGTCCTTCGCGGGGCCGACACCGATCGGCACACCTGCCTCGGGGTGGTTCAGGTCGAAGGCCGGGGACTCGGAACGGATCCGCGGGATCGACGTGAAGTTGTGGCGGGGCGGCGGGCAGCTGGTGGCCCACTCGAGCGAGCGGCCGTAGCCCCACGGGTCGTTCACGGCGACCTTCGGTGCGTTCCGGGCCGTCACGTAGACGTTGAAGATGAACGGCAGGAACGAGATCGCGAGGATCATCGAGCCGATCGTCGACAGCTGGTTCATCCAGGTGAAACCGTCGTTCGGCAGGTAGGTCGCGTAACGACGCGGCATACCGATGACGCCCAGCCAGTGCTGGATGAGGAACGTGGTGTGGAACCCGATGAACAGCAGCCAGAAGTGGATCTTGCCGAGGCGCTCGTTGAGCATCTTGCCCGTCCACTTCGGCCACCAGAAGTAGAAGCCGGAGAACATCGCGAAGACGACGGTCCCGAAGACCACGTAGTGGAAGTGCGCGACGACGAAGTACGAGTCGGACACGTGGAAGTCGAGCGGCGGCGACGCCAGGATCACACCGGTCAGACCACCGAACGTGAACGTGATGAGGAAGCCGACGGCCCACAGCAGCGGGGTCTCGAAGGTCACCGAACCGCGCCACATCGTGCCGACCCAGTTGAAGATCTTCACGCCGGTCGGGACCGCGATGAGCATCGTCATGAGCGAGAACCAGGGCAGCAGGACGCCACCGGTGACGTACATGTGGTGCGCCCAGACCGTGACCGACAGGGCCGCGATCGCGATGGTCGCGTAGACGAGGGTCTTGTACCCGAAGATCGGCTTGCGGCTGAAGACCGGGAAGACCTCGGACACGATGCCGAAGAACGGCAACGCGATGATATACACCTCGGGGTGCCCGAAGAACCAGAACAGGTGCTGCCAGAGCAGGGCTCCGCCGTTGGCCGGGTTGAAGATCTGTGCGTCGAACACGCGGTCGAGGCCGAGGCCGAACAGCGCGGTGGCGAGCACCGGGAACGCCATCAGCACGAGCAGGGCCGTCACGAGGGTGTTCCACGTGAAGATCGACATGCGGAACATGGTCAGACCCGGGGCGCGCATCGTGATGATGGTGGTGATGAAGTTCACCGCGCCGAGGATCGTCGAGAAGCCCGTCATGCCGAGTCCGAAGACCCAGAGTGTGCCGCCGAGCCCTGGTGTGAACGTCGTGTCACTCAGTGGCGCGTAGGCGAACCACCCGAACGAGGCCGCACCCTGCGGGGTGAGGAAGCCACCGACCGCGATGAGCGAGCCGAACAGGTAGAGCCAGAACGCGAAGCCGTTGAGTCGCGGGAAGGCGACGTCGGGAGCACCGATCTGGAGCGGCATGATCGCGTTCGCGAAGCCCGAGAACAGCGGCGTCGCGAACATCAGCAGCATGATCGTGCCGTGCATCGTGAAGAGCTGGTTGTACTGCTCCTTCGTCGCGACCACGTGCAGGCCGGGCTCGAACAGCTGGGCGCGGATGACCAGGGCCATCACACCTGCGAGCAGGAAGAAGACGAACGACGCGATCAGGTACATGTACCCGATGGTCTTGTGGTCGGTGGAGGTGATCCACCGGACGATGATGTTGCCCTTCCGGCCCACCTTCGACGCCTGGAAGTCCGGCGAAGCAGTCTGGGTCGGTTGGCCGACGAAAGACGTTGTCATCTGACGAGCCCCTACTTGTTCTCGCTGGACGCCTCGACCGGCGCCTTGTTGTTCGGTTCGTTCGTGTTGGTGTTGTACTCGTCGCCGAGGAGCCCGACCTTGCCCTGGTCCTTCAGGGTGTCGAGGTAGTCCTGGTACTGCGCCGGCGTGACGACCTTCACCTGGAAGAGCATGAGCGAGTGGTACTCACCGCAGAGCTCCGCGCACTTGCCCTGGTACGTCCCGAGCTTCTCCGGGATGAAGTACTCCCAGTTCGTCTTGCCGGGGAGCATGTCCTTCTTGTACAGGAAGTCGATGATCCAGAAGGAGTGGTCGACGTCGCGCGAGGAGAGCTCGATCGCGACCTTCTTGCCCTGCGGCAGGTAGAGGGTCGGCAGCTGCGACTCGTCGATGGCGCCCTTGGCGTTCTCTTCTTCCTGGGCCTGGATGCCCTGGTAGTAGACGCTGTCCTCGGGGTTGTCCTTGTTGATGTAGTTGAAGTCCCACGCCCAGCGCTTGCCGTACACGTGCACGGTGGCGTCTGGGTCGTCGAACGGCTTCTCGATCGCGGCCTGGTCCTTCGCGGTGAAGGCGAAGAAGCCGAGCACCAGGATGAGCGGCACGATCGTGTAGAAGATCTCGAGCGGCATGTTGTAGCGCATCTGCACGGGCAGGCCGGTCTGGCCCTTCCGGCGGCGGTACACGATGGCGGCCCAGATGATCAGGCCCCAGACGATGAGACCGACGGCGAGGAGCACCACCCAGCTGGTGGTCCACAGGCCGACGATGCGGCTCGTGTGGTTGGTGACGTCCTTCGTCTCCTCCGTGCCGGGGAGCCATCCGTTCATCTGCTGCTGCGTGCAGCCAGCCAGTGCGATGACCAGACCGACGGCCACCGGGACGGCCGCCCAACGTATACGGCGATTCGAACGCACTGTTACCTCTCGCAAAGACGTGAGCTCGGAGCCTAACCCGCCGAGCCGCACGAAGGCGACACTTGGCTGGCTCCCAGCTTGATTGGAACACTCCTAGCTTACTCGCAGCTCGCCACCGCTCGTGCACACCCGACACGCTCATCGCCGCGATCCGCACTCCTGACCGGCCGTTTTCCCCGGTCACGCTGCGACCAGGTGCACCGACGAACGCGAGCGGGGAGCGACCGTGTCGGTCGCTCCCCGCTCGCGTGTCGGATCGGCTGGTGATCAGTGGAAGCTGTCACCGCACGCGCAGCTGCCCTGCGCGTTGGGGTTGTCGATCGTGAAGCCCTGCTTCTGGATGGTGTCCTCGAAGTCGATCGTCGCGCCGTCGAGGTACGGGACGCTCATCTTGTCGACGACGACCTCGACCCCGTCGAACTCGGCGGTGACGTCACCGTCGAGCAGGCGCTCGTCGAAGTACAGCTGGTAGATCAGGCCCGAGCAGCCCCCGGGCTGGACGGCGAGGCGCAGGCGAAGGTCGTCGCGGCCCTCCTGCTCGAGGAGACTCGCCACCTTGCCGGCCGCGGCGTCGCTCAGGAGGACGCCGTGCGAGGCTGCCTCGGTCGCCGGTGCGTCGGTGGTGATGGTGTCGCTCATCGCGCGTCTCCCTCCGGGCGGTGCGGTTCACCGCGCCTGGCGTCGATTGTAAGCACCGTCAGCTGCGCGTCGCGAGCCGGGCGAGCAGGATCGCCTCGGACGCGATGGCCCGGTGCAGGACGCCGAGGTGCTGCGACTCGTTCGGGCTGTGCGCCCGGGTGTCCGGGTCCTCGACCCCGGTGACCAGGATCTGGGCCTCCGGGAACTCCGCGGCGAGGTCCGAGACGAACGGGATCGAGCCGCCGATGCCCTGCTCGACCGCCTCGGCACCCCAGCCCTCGCGCATGGCCGTGCGTGCCTCCTGGACGGCCCAACCGGCCGTGTCGACGAGGAAGCCGTCGCCGCTGTCCGGTTCGGTGATCTCCATGCGGGCGCCGAAGGGCACGTGTGCCCGCAGGTGCCGTTCGACGGCGGCGTACGCCTCGCGCGCGTCCTGGCCGGGCGCGACCCGGACCGAGACGCGGGCCGAGACGGACGGCAGCAGCGTGTTCGAGGCGTTCGCGACGCTCGGCACGTCCATGCCGGTCACGGTGATCGACGGCTGGAACCACATGCGGGACAGGACCTCGCCGGTGCCGATCGGCCGGACGCCCGCAACGAGGGCCGCGTCGACGGCGAGCTCGTCGTCGGTGCGCGACGGGACGTCGGCCTCGTACGAGGTGAGCCCCTCCACCGCGACGGAACCGGCGTCGTCGTGCAGCGACGCGAGCAGCTTCACCATCGGGATCATCGCGTCCGGGGCCGCTCCCCCGAACATGCCGCTGTGGCTCGCGTGCTCGAGGGTCGTCAGGGTGAGCTTGAACGTGACGTTGCCACGGAGTGAGACCGTGATCGACGGCACGTCCACCGACCAGTTGTCGCTGTCGGCCACCACGATGACGTCGGCGGCCAGGTGCTCCTTCTGCTCGCGCAGGAAGGTGCGGAAGGACCGGGAGCCGAACTCCTCCTCGCCCTCGACGAACAGCACGACGCCGAGGTCGAGGTCGTCACCGAACTGCGCGTGGATCGCCCGCAGCGACGCGATGTGGGTCATCACGCCGGCCTTGTCGTCCGAGGCGCCGCGCCCGTACAGACGGTCACCACGGAGCGTCGGCTCGAACGGCGGGGTCTCCCACAATGCGTCGTCGCCCTGCGGCTGCACGTCGTGGTGGGCGTAGAGCATCACGGTCGGCTTGCCGTTCCGGGCCGGGCGGACGGCGAGCACCGCGGGCTGGCCGAGCTCAGCGCCGGAGGTCTCGGCGTCGGCCGTGTCCCCATCGACGGCCGACCGCACGATCCGCACGTCGTCGGCGCCGAACACGCCGGTTGACCGCGCCAGGTCCGCCACGGCCTCGGCGCTCGCCCGCACGTTCGCCGGGTCGAACGCCGACCACGACACCGACGGGATCCGCACCAGGGCGGACAGATCGGCGATCGTCGTGGGCAGTGCACCCTGTACCTGTTCGCGCAGGGCGTCGAGGAGCGCGGGGTCGGTCGCGGAGCTGGGCTGTGCGGTGTCGGTCATGCCCGGTAATCTAGAGGACGATCCCGCACGCACAACGCCGTTAGGAACGCACCGTGGCGAAGGCAGCCCCCAAGACCAACACGACCGTCAACCCGACCGAGGAAGAACTCCTCGAGCAGGGCAAGGGCCGCCCGACGCCGTCCCGCCGTGAGCGCGAAGCCGCGAACCGCCGTCCCCTCGTCGGCAACACGCCGGTCGACAAGAAGGCCGCCCGCGCGCGTCTCAACTCCGAGCGCGAGCGTGCCCGGGTCGGCATGGCCAACGGCGAGGAGCGCTACCTGCCGGCGAAGGACCGCGGTGAGCAGCGTCGCTTCGTCCGCAACTGGATCGACGCGCGCTGGAACGTCGGCGAGATCATGATGCCCGTGCTCGTGCTGTTCCTGATCGTCGGGTTCGCCGCTTCGCAGACCGCGATCGCGTCGTACTCGCTCCTGCTCGTCTGGGCGTTCGTGGCCCTGTTCGTGCTCGACTGCGTGGTGCTCTGGCTCTCGATGCGCCGCAAGCTCACCACCAAGTTCGGCGAGATGCAGCGCGGCACGTTCCTGTACATCCTGACTCGGGCGTGGCAGCTGCGGTTCCTGCGCCTGCCGAAGCCCCAGGTCAAGCGCGGGCAGTACCCCGCCCTCTGACACCAGCGCCGCTGTCCGAAGCGCCGTCCGGCCTCGCCGGGCGGCGCTTCGTCGTTCCGGAGCGCGCGGCTCGGGTTGGGATTCGGGGCCCGGGCCCCGCGACTCGCCGCATGCGTGCCGCCGAGGTTCCACGACCCGCCGCGTGCGTGCCACCGAGGTTCCACGACCCGCCGCGTGCGTGCCACCGAGGTTCCACGACCCGCCGCGTGCGTGCCACCGAGGTTCCACAGCTGCCCCGCTGGCGCGGCGAGGTTCTGAAATCTCGGAACCTCGCTGGCCGCATCCGGGCGTGGCGACGCACCGGCGGACGGGAGGCACGGGGCGGGGTCGCACCGTGCCTCCCGTCCCAGGGGTGGTCGACGAGGTTCCGCGACTCGCCGCGTGCGTGTCGTCGAGGTTCCACGAACGGCCGCTACGGGCCGCGAGATGCCGAGATTTCGGAACCTGGAGGGACGTCGGAGTCGGGGCGGCAGAGTCGGGGCGACGGAGTCGGGCGGGCGGGCACGCCCGCGCCACCGCGCTCAGCGGGCGGCGCGACGCAGCCGCTTGCGGCGCAAGCGGTTGATGCGGGTGGCCCAGCTCGGCCCCTCGTAGAGGAACGCCGTGTAGCCCTGCACCAGGGTGGCCCCGGCGTCGATGCGGTCCTGCACGTCCTGCTCGGTCGTCACACCGCCGACGGCGATGACGCAGAACTCGGCCGGCACCGCGGCACGGACGCGACGCAGCACCTCGAGCGAACGCGCTGCGACGGGCGCGCCGGAGAGTCCGCCGGCACCCATGGCCTCGACGTCGGCAGGATCCGCAGTGAGTCCTGATCGGGAGATCGTCGTGTTGTTGGCGATGATGCCGGACAGCCCGAGCGACACCGCGAGATCGGCGATGGCGTCGACCTGCTCGTCGGTCAGGTCCGGCGCGATCTTCACCAGCACGGGCGTGTCACCGGCGGCGTCACGGACGGCGGACAGCAGCGGGCGGAGCTGGTCGAGTTCCTGCAGGCCGCGCAGGCCGGGCGTGTTCGGGGAGCTGACGTTGACGGCCAGGTAGTCGGCGAACGGCGCGAGGCGACGCGTCGACTCCAGGTAGTCGTCGATGGCGTCCTCGACGGCGACGACGCGGCTCTTGCCGATGTTCACGCCGATGACGGGCCGGCCCGGGTTGCGGCGGGCGCGCTCGAGGCGTCGGGCCGCAGCGCCGGCGCCGTGGTTGTTGAAGCCCATCCGGTTGATGAGCGCGCGGTCCTCGATGAGCCGGAACAGGCGCGGACGCTCGTTGCCCGGCTGGGGCTTCGCGGTGATCGTGCCGACCTCGACGTGCCCGAAGCCGAGCAGGCCGAGGCCGCCGATGCCGCGGGCGTCCTTGTCGAACCCGGCGGCGAGGCCGAAGCGGGACGGGAAGTGGATGCCCATCGTCGTGATGCCGTCGGCCGCCGAGGGCCGGGAGTAGCGCTCGACCAGACCGCCCACGAACGGCACGTGCGGCAGGGCCTTGATGACGGCGAACGCCAGGTGGTGCGCCCGCTCGGGGTCCATCTTGGCGAAGACCGACCGGAAGACGACGGCGTACCCGGAGCGGACCAGGCCTTCCGCGATGCCGCTCACGCGCCGGCACCGGCCGACGAGCCGGCGGCACCCGCAGGCGAACCGGCAGCCCCCGCAGCCGAACCGGCGGCACCCGCCGACGCGCCCGCAGCGTGGTGGTCGCGGCGGAGCTGGCCGATGGCGTCCTCGAAGTCCTCGAGCGAGTCGAACGCCTGGTAGACGCTGGCGAACCGCAGGTAGGCGACCTCGTCGAGCTCCCGGAGCGGCGCGAGGATCGCGAGCCCGATGTCGTTGGCGTCGATCTGGCTCGAGCCGGACGACCGCACGGTCTCCTCGACGCGCTGCGCGAGCACGGCCAGGTCGCCGTCGGTGACCGGGCGCCCCTGGCAGGCCTTGCGGACGCCGGAGACGATCTTGTCGCGGCTGAAGGGTTCGGTGACGCCGTTGCGCTTGACGACGTTGAGCGACGCGGTCTCGGTGGTCGAGAAGCGTCGTCCGCAGTTCGGGCACTGTCGACGGCGGCGGATGGAGGTTCCGTCGTCGCTCGTCCGTGAGTCGACGACGCGGGAGTCCGGGTGGCGGCAGAAGGGGCAGAACATGTCGTCGCCCAGGCTATCGGTTCGTGCGCTCCGTCACGGCGGCACCGTGCGCGGGGAGCTGCTCCTCGGTCGACAGGGCGACGATGTGCGCGGCGACCCCGTCGAGCGCCGACGCCGAGTAGCGGATGACCTGCTGCGGCCGCATGAACGTGGACGCGGACAGGCCGGACCCGAAGCGCGCCTGACCACCGGTCGGCAGCACGTGGTTCGAGCCGGCCAGGTAGTCCCCCAGGCTGACGGGCGTGCTCGGTCCGACGAACACCGCTCCGGCCGCGTCGATGTCGGCGAGCACCGCGTCGTCGTCGGCGGTCTGGATCTCCAGGTGCTCCGGTCCGTACGCGTTGCTCACGGTCGCGGCGTCGGTGAGCGAGTCCACCAGCACGATCGCGGACTGCGGTCCGTCCAGGGCGGTCTGGAGGCGCGCAGCCGTCCCGAGCACCGCCGTGCGCTCCGGGATGGCGGCTTCCACCGCATCGGCGAACGTCGCCGACGTCGTCACCAGCACGCTGCCGGCCTGCTCGTCGTGCTCGGCCTGGCTGATGAGGTCGGCGGCGACGAACCCGGGGTCGGCGGTCTCGTCGGCGATCACGAGGATCTCGGTGGCGCCGGCCTCGGCGTCGATGCCGACGACCCCGCGAACCAGGCGCTTCGCCGCGGCCACGTAGTTGTTGCCCGGACCGGTGACCAGGTCGACGGGCTCGAGGTCGATCTCGGCGACGCCGTACGCCAGCGCGCCGACGGCTCCGGCGCCGCCCATCGCGTAGACCTCGTCGATGCCGAGCAGCCCGGCCGCGGCCAGGATGGTCGGGTGGACCGCACCGCCGTGGTCGCGCTGCGGCGGGGAAACGAGCGCGATCGAACGCACACCGGCGACCTGCGCGGGGACGACGTTCATGACGACGCTCGACGGGTAGACGGCTTTGCCGCCGGGCACGTAGAGCCCGACGCGGCGCATCGGCTGCCAGCGCTGGTGCACCTCGGCGCCGTCGGCGAGCGTGGTGACGGAGCCGGCGGGGACCTGCGCGGCGCTGGCGGCACGGACGCGACGGATGGCTTCGTCGAGCGCTTCCCGTAGTTCGGGTGTCAGCCCGGCGACGGCTGCCGCGATCTCGGCGACCGGCACCCGGACGTTCGCCGGGGCGCCGCCGTCGAAGCGTTCGGCCTGGTCGTGCAGCGCGTCCGCTCCGCGGTGTCGGACGTCCTCGACGAGCTCGCGGGCGGCGTCGACCGCGTGCGAGACGTCGCCCACGGCGCGCGGCATGAGTCGGAGGAGTTCGGCACGGGCGGGCAGGCCACCACGGAGGTCGATTCGCTGCATCATCAGGAGACAAGCCTACCGAGGTGCACCCCCACGCCCAGTAACGTGAGGGTCGATGAACTTCGAGAAGGCACGGCGCCTCGTCAGCGACCTCGTCCGGGTGAACGAGCGGTACGCGCGGGACGGCCACTACCGCAACGACGTCCGCGAGCGGCTGGGGCGGACGGTGTCCCGCGTGGACGTCGGTGTGGCCCGGCGCGAGCGCGACCGAGCACCGCTGGCCGCCCGTCCGTTCGAGGGGCTGGTCGAGACGAGCCTCGCCCTGGCGGGCATCCGGACCGTTGACCGCGAGCCCGAGGTGGTGCTCGTGGTGGACGAGCTCCGCGAGGGCGCGGCGTTCGCGGGTGTCCAGACGGCGTTGGCCGTCGCGCTCGCCCTCGGTGCGCGACTGGGCCGGTCGGTCCGGGTGGTCATGGTCCGCTGGACGACGCCGGGCAACAGTGCCGCCGCGGCCGAGGCGCTCGTGGCGGACCGGTTCCCGGCGTCGCGGGTCGACGGCCGCCCGGGCGTCCGCGTGGTCCGTCGCGAGGACGTCCTGGACACCGAGTTCGGCCGCGACGACGTCTGGATCGCCACGCACTGGAAGACCGCGCACCCGCTCGACGTCGCCGTCACCGCCGGGGTCGTCCCCCACGACCGGGTGGCGTACCTGGTGCAGGACTACGAGCCCGGCTTCAGCCCGTGGTCGACCGAGTACGCCGTGGCCGCGTCGACCTACCGCGCCGGCTTCCGCATGCTCGTCAACTCGGAACCCCTGCGGAAGTACCTCGCCGACGTCGAGGACCTGGACGTGCCGCCGGAGCGCACCTTCGCACCGCACCTCGACGTCGAGCTGCTCGAGCGCGTCGCGGCGGCCCGGCAGCACGAGGACGTGGTCCGGGTGCTGTTCTACGGACGCCCGAGCAAGCACCGCAACCTGTTCCGGCTCGGGGTCGCCGCCCTGCGTGTCGCGGTGCAGGAGCTCGCGGCCGACGGCATCCGGGTGGAGTTCCACTCGGCCGGCGAGCAGCACGGCGACGTCGAGCTCGACGGCGGGCGCGGCGACGTCAAGCTCGTGAGCCACGGCACGATGCCGTGGGACGACTACTTCCGCTTCATCGCCTCGACCAACGTCGTGCTCTCGCTGCAGCACAGTCCGCACCCGAGCCACCCGCCGTTCGACGGCGCGATCTCCGGTGCCCGCGTGGTCACGAACGAGTTCCGCGGCACCCGGGAGCACCTGCACCCCAACCTGGCAGCGGTCCCCGCCGACGCCCGGTCGCTCGGCCTGGCCGTGGCCGACGCCGTCCGCCGCGCCGCGGCCGAGGGCCCCACCGGCTTCGCCCCGCTCGCCGAGCACGCGCTCGGCGGTCCGCTCGACGCAGCAGTCGACGCACTCGCCACCGCGATCGAGCACGACGGCCAGCACCACCACGAGGAGTCCACCCGATGACCCGCACCACCCTCGTCGTCGTCCCCGTCTACGGGGACCTCGAGTCCCTGCTGCGCTGCGTGGACGGGCTCGTCGAGCACCTCGACACGTCCGTGCACCGGGTGCTGCTCGTCAACGACTGCGGTCCCGACGCCGACGCGATCGAGCGCGCCCTGCTCGAGCGGATCGACGGCCGCCCCGGGTTCCGGTACGAGCGCAACGACCACAACCTCGGGTTCGTGGGCACCTGCAACCGCGCCGTCCTCGAACTCGACCGCGGCTCCGACGACACCGACGGCACCGACGACGCCGGCGAGGCAGTCCTGCTGCTCAACAGCGACGCCGTCCCCACCGCGGGCTTCCTGGACGCCATGCTCGACGTGCTCGACGAGGACCGCACCGGCGTCGTCACGGCGCGCAGTGACAACGCCACGATCGCGAGCATCCCCTACCGACTGACGAACCGCGGCGCCGCACGCACCGAGGAGCGCACGCGAGCAGTCTGGGGCGCGGTCGCCCCGCTCCTGCCGGTCTCGCAGGTCCTGCCGGTCGCGATGGGCTTCTGCTTCCTCACCCGCCGCGAACTGATCGCGGAGCACGGGCTGTTCGACGACGCCTTCGCCCCCGGGTACGGCGAGGAGAACGACTACTGCCTGCGCCTCGCCGAGCACGGCTGGACGTCGCGGATCGCCAACCGCGCGCTGGTGCTGCACGCCGGCGGCAAGAGCTTCTCGGGCAACCGCAACGCCCTCCGTGCTGCGCACCAGCGCGAACTCGAGCGCCGCTACCCGTTCCTGCCGGACGCCGTCGCCGCCTACCAGCGGCACGGCTCGACGGCGACGGAGCGATTCGCCGACGCCCTGGTGCCCGCGGGTCCCCCGCCCCGCCTCGCCGTCGACCTGCGGCACGTCGCGGACGCCGGTGGCCTGGTCCGCGAGATCGACGGGGCCTTCGCGGACGGCTTCGACCTGGAGGCCCGGCTCGCCCCCGGCACGTCGGCCCCCGGCGGGTGGACGGTCACCTCCGACGCCCCGAACCCGGACGACCTCGTCACCGTCACCGTCCTCGTGGACCCCACGCCCGCCGAGGTCGTCGCCGCCAACCGGCGGTCGCTCGAGCTCGTCGTCGTCCGGACCGAGCCGACCTCGACACCGTGGTCGTCACGAGCGCACCGGGCCGGAGCCGACCAGGTCACCGTCCTGCTGGACCCGCACGTCGTCGCCACGACCCGCGGCGGACTCGTCGCGGCGCGCGAGCAGCTCGACCGTCGCCTGACCGCGCCGCTCGCGTCGCGCTCCGAGGCCCTCGAGGGCCGCTGGGCAGCGCTCCTCCCCCTCGACCTCACCGCCGCCGAGTTCGCGGCGGCGAACGCCTCCGACGAGGTCACCCGGCTCCGCCGCGAGCTCGACGACCTGCGCGCGAGCCGCTCGTTCCGCACCGGCCAGGCGATCGCCAAGGTCGCCGCACGCCTGCCGGGTCGCCGCTGATGGCCGAGGCGAAGGGCCTCGGCCGCGTCGCGCGACGCCTGGCGCGTCCGTTCCGTGGCCCCGAGAAGCCGTTGACCGTCACGGACCGGCTCGACCGTTGGGCCCGGCGGATCGCCGAGTTCGGTGTCCTCGACCGCGCGTACCTCGAAGCGCAGACCGGACGGACGTTCGACAGCGACGCCGAGGCCATCGCCTTCTACGTGCACAACGACGGGCAGCGGGGGCTCTCGCTGCACCCGCTCATCGAGCACGAGTGGATGCGCGAGCACCAGCCCGTCCCCGCGATGTCCTGGTACGACGCCCTCCACCAGGAGGGCCCGGAGCTCTTCCAGACCGGACCGCTCTTCGACGCCGGCGTGTACGCCGCCTCGGTGCCGGAAGCCGACCGCCCGGCGTCGACGCTCGATGCGCTCCGTGACTTCCTGCGGAACGCGACCGACGCGACCACGCTCCCCGTGCCTCCCGGTCGCCGTGGCCACGCACCCACCTGGGGCGCCGCACGCGACGCAGCCGTCTCCGCTGCCCGCGCCTTCGCCGACGCGCAGCACCGCACCCGGCGTCGCTACCGGGCCACGTGGGACGGACCCGACGTCACCGAGGCACTCGCCCGGTACCCGCGCGGGGTCGCACGGCGTGACGCGGAGCAACCGCTCGTGTCGGTCGTGATGCCGGTGTACCGGCGTGCCGACGTGGTCGGCGCGGCGATCGCCTCGGTACGCGCGCAGCAGCACGCGAACTGGGAGCTCCTCGTCGTCGACGACGGATCCGGCGACGAGACCGCCGACGTCGTGCGGCGCATCGCCGCCGACGAGCCGCGCGTCCGTCTGGTCGAGCGGGAGAACGGCGGGGCCGGAGCCGCACGCAACACCGGACTCGCGGCCGTCCGCGGCGACTTCGTCGCGTTCCTCGACGCCGACAACACCTGGCGGCCCGAGCACCTGTCCGCCGCACTCGCCGGGCTGCTCGAGACGGACGGCCCCGGCGTGCACACCGGCGTCCGGATGATCGGCGCGAACAACGCCGACGACTCCACCGCGCCCGCCGAGACGTACCGCGGCGAGGACGGCACGCTCGACGACCTGCTCGCCGGCAACTTCATCGACCTGAACGCGCTCGTCGTCCGTCGCGACGTCGCCGCCGCCGCCGGGCCGTTCGACGAGACCCTGCGGCGCTGGATCGACTGGGAGTGGCTGCTGCGCATCGGGAAGCGCTCCGGCGTGCCCGCGTACGTGCCCGTCATCGGTGTCGACTACGACAACATCCGCGACCCCCGACGGCTCTCCTCCGCGCAGCCCGCGTCGTGGCAGGAGGTCGCCCTCGCCCGCCACCGCATCGACTGGGACGCCCTCGCCGACGCCGTACCGGCGCGCGACGCCGAGCTGGTCTCCGTCGTCGTGCCGGTGTTCCGCGACTGGACGATGACCCGGCGCGCCGTGGACGCCGTGCTGCACGCCGCAGACCACGAAGGCGACCGGGTCGAGGTCGTCCTGATCGACAACGGGTCCCCCCGCTCGGTGTCCGCCGTGCTCGGAGCCTGGTTCGGCGACGAACCGCGGGTCCTGCTGCAGCGCGAGGACCGGAACCGGAACTTCGGGCTGGGCAGCGACCTCGGCCTGGCCCGGTCCACCGGCGGCACCGTCGTCATGCTCAACAACGACACCGAGGTCACGACCGGATGGCTGCGGCCGCTCGTCGCCGCGCTGGACGACCCGACGGTGCTCGGCGCGCAACCGCTGCTCGTGTACCCGGACGGGGTCGTGCAGGCAGCGGGCACGGTGTTCGGCGGGGACAAGGTGCTGCCCTGGCACTTCCTCGGCGACCACCCGCGGTACGACGCTTCGCGGGCGTTGGCGGGTGCCGGGACCGACGCCGCCCGGCTGGGTGCTGCCGGTGGTCGCCGCTTCTGGGCGATCACTGCTGCTGCCGCTGCGTTCCGGGCCGTCGACCTGATCCGCTGGCACGGGTTCGACCCGGTGTTCGCGAACGGGCTCGAGGACGTCGACCTGTGCCTCCGGGCCCTCGCCGCGTCACCGGACGGCTCGGCCTTCGCCGTCGTGCCGTCCTCGGTCGTCGTGCACCACGAGAGCCGCACCCCCGGTCGTGACGACGCCCGCGTGGACAACCGGCGCGTGTTCGACGAGCGCTGGCGTGGGCGGTACCCGGCGGCGGACGCAGCAGGGCACTACGAGGCCGCCGGACTGCGGTGGCTCGGGGTCGAGCCGGGGCTGCCGAAGGGGCACGCCGTGATGGTGCGGTCGTCGCGGCCGATCGTCGTCCGGGACTGGGCGGGTGCTGCCGGTGCTGCCGGCGTTTCCGGTGCTGTCGGCGCTTCCGGTGCTGCCGGCGCTGCCGGTCTCCGAATCGCGGTGAAGCACGACGGGACCCGGGTGGCGGACGTCAGCGCGCTCGTGACGGCGCTCGAGGCTGACGGTCACTCCGTGCAGGTCGACCTGCCGACGTCCTGGTACCGGGGGTCGAGCGGACTGGACGACGTCACGGTGCTGGTCGCTGGCGGTTCGGGAACGGGAGTGCCGTCGTTCGTGCCGCAGCCGGGTGCACGGAACGTCGTGTGGCTCGCGGCGGGACAGGTCGTGGCCGACGGGGACTTCGCCGAGGTGGTTTCGGCGGATGCCGGAGCCGAGCGGGTCGTCCGGGCACTCTGACCCGAGCCTTCGTCGTCTCCAAGGCGGTTTCATCGGGCTCGTTCACCCGCTTCCGAGGCGATCGCTCCCCGTTGTTCACCTTCGGCGCGCAGCATGGTCCCATGTCGCTCATCTCAGACGTCGTGCGGTCGACCTTCACGACCAAGTGCGCGGTGTGCGGTGCAGTCATCCTGAAGCGCGATGCGCTCGACCACGAGGGCCAGGCGTTCTGCTCGGTCCTGCACGAGGCCGAGTACATCGTCGCGACGCTCGACTGACGCCACCCCGCTCTCCGGCCGAGTCCCCGTAGGATCGGTCGGTGCCCGATCGCCTCCTCGCGGTTTTCCCTGCCTACCGCGACAACCCGTACCTCAACCTGATGCTGCTGGCCCCGCGGGCACGTGGCTGGAACGTCCTCGAGAGCCTGCGTCTGGAGCAGCTCGAGCAGCACCTCGGTCGGCTCGGTACCGGTGACGTCTTCCACATGCACTGGACATCCCCGATCGTGCAACGGAACGACGACGACCTCGAGGAAGCGCGGGTTCGTCTCGATCGTTTCCGCACCGCCGTCGACGCGGCGCGCACACGCGGAGCTCGGCTCGTCTGGACGATCCACAACGTCCTCCCCCACGATGCGCGGCACCTCGAGCTCGAACTCGAACTGAACCGCTACCTGGCCGGCGCCGCAGACGTCGTCCACGTGATGAACAGGGACACGCCCACGGCCGTGTCCTCGTACTACGAGCTCGACCCGGCAAAGGTCGTACACCTCCCGCACCCGAGCTACCAGGGCGTGTACCCGGACTCGGTGTCGCGCGAGGAAGCGCGTGCCTCGCTCGGACTCACGGACCGCGACCACGCCGTCCTCGCCTTCGGCCAGATGCGCCCCTACAAGGGCATCGACGTCCTAGTCGAGGCCGTGCGTCAGACGGAGCCGTCCAAGCGCCCCGTGCTCCTGCTGGCCGGCCGGACCACGCCCGACGACCGCGAGGAGATCGACCGGCTGCTCGGCGACGACGTGCGTGCGGTCCGCGAGCACGACCAGGTCGAGGACATCGACGTCCAGCTGTGGTTCCGGGCGGCGGACACCGCGGTGTTCCCCTACCGGCGGGTGCTCAACTCGGGGGTCCTGCACCTCGCCGCATCGTTCGGCGTGCCGTCGGTCCTGCCGGACGAGCCGCACCTGCGTGCCGAGTTCGGCGACGAGGGGTGGATCAGGTGGTTCGACGCGAGCGCCCCCGTGGAGTCCTTCCGTGTTGTGCTGGCCGCGCCTGCCCTGGGTGCTGCCGAGACCGCGGAGTTCAGCCGCCGGCTGGCGCCGTTCGCGTTGTCGCGGCGCTACGCGGAGTTGCTCGACGCCGTCCAGGAGTAGTGGCGCGGACTCAGAACAGGAAGCGCTTCGCCGGGCTCGCCCGCAGGGCGAGCGCGACGACGAGCGGCACGAAGTACGCGATGAGGAACGTCCACTTCGACGACGGGAAGCCGAGACGCTCCGTGATCGCCAGCGACAGCGTGTGCGTCAGGATCATCGGGATCGCGCAGGCGGCGACGGCGAAGACCACGGTCCGACCCCAGCGCGGGATCCAGCGTTCTGTCCCCTCAGCAATCAGCAGCATGCCGCATGAGATCGCCGCCGCCATCAGCACGCTGAGCAACGGCGTCCCGAGGTTGCCGGCCTTCATGTTGAGCGTGTCGAGAGCTCCCGACCAGCCGAGCCACCACGACGGGACGAGCAGGACCATCCCCGTGACGATCGGGCGTTCGATCGTGTCGCGGTAGCGACGGAGGAGCATCCCGACGAGCATGAACGCAAGGGCTGGCATCGCCATACCGGCCGACTCCGGGATGTGGGCGATCGCGAAGCGGTCCCCGATGCACCAGGCGATGCCCACACCCGCCACGAACCAGGGCAGGACCGCGTGGACGCGTTCCAGCCACCGCATCAGCACGGCGGCGACGAAGAGGCAGGTGACGAACCAGAACGCCGAGTACGGCCTCGAGATCCAGTCACCACCGAGGGGCAGCAGGGTGAGTGTCCGGGTGTCCAGCGGCTCGCCCAGCGCAGCTCGGAAGCCGAACCAGATCAGCGTCACGAGGACGAGCCAGCTGAGGTACGGAACCAACAGGGTTCGCGCACGCCGACCGAGTTCGTCGCTCGCGGATCGACCCGGCTTCCAGAGGTACCCGGTCAGGACGAAGAAGACCGGGACGTGCCACGTGTAGAGGCCCGCCTGGGCGAAGTGGCGCTGGTCCCAAGTGTGCCCGGCGACGATCGCGACGACGCCCACCACCCGGACGAGGTCGACCGCGACCGAACGGTCCGATCGGCTCCGGCGCGTCGCGAGGTGTTCCGGGACAGCCGGAGTCGAGAGCATGCTTCATCGTACCGATCGACCGGGGCAGGGCCAGCCGCGTGAGGTCGGTGACGGTCGTCCTACGCGGTGGACGTCCCCACGGCGAGGATGATGCTCCGGAACGCCTCGCCGAGCTGCCGGTACTCGGCGGCACCGGCCGGGTGCGTACCGTCGGTACTGACCCCATCGGCCCACGAGGACCCGGACCGGGCGAACGTCCACGGGTCAGCCCACGTCCACCCTTCGTCGGTGACGAACTGCTGCAGCGCCGTCCGGTAGGTGGCAGCTGCCTCCGGCCGCCAGCGGTACGGCGGCAGGTCGGCCACGATGACCTTGCGGGCGCCGACCGTCTCGACGATCCGCTCGTACGCCGAGCGCTCCTCGTCGAGCGACTTCCCGACGCGGACGGCGTTCGTACCCGCCAGGATCACCAGCACGTCGACGTCGCCAACCGGTCTGACGGCCGCTGCCATGGCGTCCGGGGTCGCGCCGGCCCGTGCCCATCCACCGGCGTACTCGATGCCGTCGCCCTGTGCATACGTCATCCAGCTCTCGTCGTCCAGGCCGTTCCCGAGGAAACCCGATCGTCCCGCGCTCAAGGAGTCCCCGACCACGGCGACACGCAGGTCGTGCTCGGGCGCGACCTCGGCTGCTCGGAGGGCGTTCGGTTCGACGGTCACCACGGGGACCGCGACGGCGACTGCCAGCGCAACGGCAGCCATCAGGTATCGAGAGCGACGCACGAACGACATTCTCTCGCAGCCGGGACTCCTGACGACACGTGTGGGCACCCCCAGATCAGCCGACGACGCTGAGGGGCTGCGTGCGGTCCAGTGCCCTCGCGAGCCACGGACCGAGCGATGCGCTGTACGTGTTCGACAGGTGGGAGCCGTCGAAGTAGACGGACACGCCACCGATCGCCGAGTAGCAGCGACCGTCGTGGCAGAACTGCGATTCGACCGGGACCCAGCGCACGACGTCCCCGTAGCCCTCGTCCACCAGCAGACGCTGCGGGAGGGACGTCGACGGCGGCAGAGCATGCGCGACGTCGTTCGTGCACGATCGACCCGATGCGAGGCACGACGGGCCGATCACCTTGTCCTCGAGGGTCTGTCCGGTCAGCGGCACGTGCTGCAGCATCGTCACCGGCAGACCAGCATCCCGAACGCCGTCGATGAGCTCGGAGTAGCCGTTCGCCTGGGCCGAGTCCGTCCCCGCGAAGCGGTAGTTCGCCCAGAGGTCAGCGAGCACGACGCGATCGGCACGTGGGACCAGGGTCTTCATCACCCAGTCGTTCCGCGCCGCGCACCATCCGCGTTGATCGGCCGGGATCACATCCCCGTAGGTCGTGCCGGTCGGGGCTTCCAGGCTCGACGGGCACCGGTTTCGCGCTGCGACGATCACCTTCACGTGGTCGAGTTTCCCCGCGATGTCGAAGGCACTCGACCAGGCGCCCGCGTGCGAGTCACCCCAGAGCAAGAGGGTCTCGGACGCGTCAGGGTCACCGTAGGTGCAGTACTTCTCAGTGTTCTCCGTGACGTCGTCGATGCAGTCGTCCTTCCAGACGAGCGGCTTGTCCGACAACGGCGCCGGCACGTCGGCGACGTCGATGTCGCCCCACGTGTCAGCGCAGGACCGGTCGCCGATCGCAGCTGCACCGAGGCACGTCTGCCCTCCGGTGACCTGCGCGAGGAGTCGGTCGTCAGCAGCGTCCATCTGGGCGTTGGCGACACCCACGGTGCCGAAGCACCCGGCGACCAACACGAGGAGGGTCGCACCGCCGGCGACGAAGCTGCGTCGACGTCGCTTCGTGAGGACCGCACTCCGACGGACGGGGTTCTCGACGTACCGGTGGGAAGCCCACGCCAGGACGACCGTGGCGCACAGGATGGCGAGTTTCAACCGGAGGCCGAGGTCCACGCCGAGCCACTGCGGGACGAGGATGATGAGGGGCCAGTGCCAGAGGTACGCGGAGTACGAGACGTCGCCGAGCCAGCGCACCGGTCCGAACGACGCGAGGAACCCGAACGACCACGGATCCGCTGCGGGTGCGCGTCCCGCGATCACGACCGCAGCGCCGACCGTCGGGAGCACCGCAGCGATGCCAGGGAACGGCGTTGCCTCGGAGTAGAGCAGTGCGGCGGCCGCGATGGCGGCCAGCCCCACCCACGGTGCCCAGAGCCGCGTTCGCGGACCGGGCAGGGGCACGAACGCGACGAGCGCGCCGACCGCGAACTGCCACGCCCGAGCGGTGGTGTCGAAGAACGCCGCGTCCGGGTTGGTGGCGGTGTGCAGGAGCCCCCAGCAGAAGCTCACCACGCCGATGGCGCCGATCACGACGACGATCCAGGTTGCACGACGGCGCGCCAGGAGAGCGATGGCGGCCAGCAGGATCAGCGGCCAGACGATGTAGAACTGCTCTTCGACCGAGAGCGACCAGAAGTGCTGCACGGCGGAGGGGACCACGTCGGCGTCCAGGTAGCTCACCGACTGGGCGGCGAGGAACCAGTTCTCGGAGAACAGCGACGCGGCGAGGACGTTCGAGCCCGTCGCCGACCAGGTCGACGCCGGCAGCACCAGCACCGTGAACACCAGGACCGCGACCAGCACGACCACCGCGGCGGGAGCCAGCCGTCGGATCCGGCGGGCGTAGAACCCGATGAGCATCGGGACCGGCCGCTCACGCTCGGCAGCCTTCAGGATGTGGCCGGTGATCAGGAAGCCGGAGATGACGAAGAAGACGTCGACACCCACGTACCCGCCGGGGACCCGGTTCGGCCAGAGGTGGTACAGGATGACGAGCGCGATGGCGACCGCTCGGATCCCCTGGATGTCGGCTCGGAATCCTCGCTGGGGCCCACCGGACCCGTCCTTCGCACGACGCACCCGGCGATGTTACCGGAGCCGCACTCAGGTCCGTGAACGGCGGAGTCGTTCTGCGGCCGATCGGAACCGGCTGAGCACCGACCGGGACGCCCGGCGATCGACGAGGAAACGCCAGCCGTCGCGCCGATCGCTCAGCGGTTGCAGCACGTGGCTTGCGTCGAGTGGGGGCAACGGCATCCGCGCGGTGACGACGGGCACCGCGACGTCGACGGTCGACAGCCGGAACCTTGCGGTGACCGTCCAGCGCCCTGCCGTGTCGGGCCCCCCGTCGGCGGTGATCCGGCCCAGCCATCGGGAACCCGTCGCGTCGAGGTCGACGGTGCGGACTTGATCGCCCGATCGCAGCTCCAGTCGCATGGACGATGACAGGGGCGGGGACGGTGCCGGTCCCTCGACACGGAGACCGTCCACGCCGGGCGTGACCTGGTCGACGACCACCGGTGCGTGGTGCCGGAGCTCCGAGATGAGGCGGACCGCCTCGGGGTCACGAGCAAGGACCGCTCGCCGGATCGCCTCGAGGAGTTCGGACTTGGCGGACGCCGTGGGGGTGCGCCGCAGCACACGCTCGGCAGCGTCGACGAGCGGTGCCAGGCCTGTGGCATCGAGCCGGTCCGCTGCGTGCAGGAAGGCGGTCAGGAGACCGTCCTCGGCCAGCGCTGTCCGGTCGAGTCCGGCGGGCGCCACCGAGTCGAGCAGGGCCGCGGTGGCGGACACCCATTCTCGGAGGAACCTCCCGGGCTCCGGCTCCCGAGCCCGCATCGCGGCGGCGAAGTCGGACGCGACATCGGGCTGTCCGGCCCAGAGCAGGGCGAAGAAGCACCGGCGCTCGGCTGCGACGTCACCGAGGACCGTGTGGTCCAACGCCTCGAGCAACCGGCCGAGGGACTGCTCCACGCTGGGCGGCAACGCCGTGCCGGACGGAGCCTCCGCGAGGTACCGGTCAAGGTGCACCCACCCGTCCGCGTCGAGGACCAGCAGTGCTTGCTGGCGGACGACCGGCGGGGATGCCGCAGACACGAGTGCCGCGCATGCCGTCTCCTCGCGCAGGTAGTCGAGCAGGGCGACCTCGTCCACCTGGTTCGACATCGAACCGCCTGTCCCCCCGGCACGCTCGCGGTAGAGGTACACGCACGTCGTGACGACGTCGATCGCACGCGCTTCCACGACCGACCGGGTCATCGGCTCGATGTCGTCGGCGTGGCCGACGTTCGGGAACCCCAACGCGGCCCGCTCCCAGAACGACCGCCGGAAGAGTCGGTTCCAGCACGCTCTGCCGGTCAGGAGTGCCGGGGTCTCGGCGAGGGTGGTCCCCTGCAGCGCGTGGTCGAAGGCGCGCCACCGCGCGGTGGGACTCCAGGTGCGCGTCGGTGAGAACTTTAGGTGGTCGCCGATCACCAGATCTGACCCGGACGCCTCGAGCGACCCGACCATCGCTCGGTACGCGCCGGGCGGCACGAGATCGTCCGCATCGGCGAAGACGAGGTACTCCCCCCGGGCGGCTGCGGCTCCGGTGTTCCGTGCCGCAGCCCCGCCGGGGGCGTCTGATCGGAGGCGCTGGACGCGTGGATCACGAGCACGGAACGAATCGATGATCACGGCCGTCCCGTCGGACGAGCGATCGTCCACCACCAGGACCTCCATCGCCTCGACGTCCTGGTCCAGCACGCTTTCGAGCAGCTCACCGATCCACGGCGCGGCGTCGTGCACCGGGATGACGACCGAGAGGAGTGGATCTGACACGTTCTCGACACCCCTCGTCTGTGGTCCCCCGTTCGGTGGATACCGTCCGCAGCCGAGACAGTCTACCGTCGAGCGGAGATCAGATCAGGGGGTCGAGATGTCTTCTCGTTGGATCACTCGTTTCGCCGTCGTCGGCGCGATCGCGGTGTCGTCGGTGCTCGTCGTGGCACCAGCACAGGCCGCGACGAAGCCCGCGCAGGTCACCGGTGTCGCCAAGGCCACACAGGACTGGGCCGGCAAGAGCGTCAAGATGACCTGGAAAGCGGTCCCGAAGGCGACCACCTACGTCCTCAAGTGGTCGACGCGGTCGGATCTCGGCAGCCCGGTCTACAAGGACTCGACCACCGTCGGCGCGTGGATGACGAAGCTCCAGCCCGACAAGACGTACTACGTGACGGTCGCGGCGAAGACCGGCACGACGGCCGGCGCCTGGGCGAAGACGGTCACGACGAAGCTCCAACCGAACGCCGTGGCGAACTTCGGCACGATCACGGCGAAGCCCGCGACGAACGGCGTCACGGTGTCGATCCCCGAGGTCGCCAACGCGAGCGACTACCAAGTGCGATGGTCAGCGGGTCCCAACGAGAACCGGACCCCTGACCGGTGGACGCCGCACTTCACGCCGTGGTCGTCGGCGTTCGACCCGGCCACCCGCACATGGACCCTGCCGGGATCCGACAGCGACCTGACCTCGGTCGCGTACGGGAACCCGATCTACGTCCGCGCCATGGCGCGCAACACCTACTTCAACTCGACCTTCGTCCGGAAGTCGGCGCAGGTGAGCGCGTGGCCCACGCCCACGAAGCCGATCGCTTCCGGCACGCCCGTGCATCTCGCCAGCTACAACGTCCTGTGCTCCGGCTGCGAGACGAGCGGCACGCCCGGTTGGGCGAAGCGTGCGCCGGCGATCGCCAAGGTGATCAACGACAAGGCCCCGGATGTGCTCACCGTCCTCGAGGCCAGTGGTCTCTCGAACGGTGCCGGATCCGAGCAGGCCTACCTGGATCTCGATCGACGCCTCCCGAACCTGCAGCTCGTCGACACCGCCCCGATGACCGTCAGCAAGTCCCACCAGGGCAACCGGATCTACTACGACCCGGCGAAGTACACGGTCCTCGACCACGGTGTCCTCGCTGGCGTCAAGGACTACGAGGTCTCCCCTGCATCGGCGGCGCCGGACACGAACACCCCGTGGGCGAAGTTGCAGGCCAAGGACGGCAGCGGGACCACCTTCTACGTCGTCGCCGCCCACTACGGCATCCCGTCGAGCGCGTACAGCACACCGCGGAAGACGCTCCTCGGTCAGAACTCCGCGCAACTCCTGACGGCACTCAACCGGGTCAACACACCGAACGCCGCGGGCAAGCGGCTTCCCGTCCTGCTGGGCGGTGACCTCAACGACAGCCGGTACCCGGAAGACGCGATCGACGGCGCGCAGCCCACATTGATCCGAGGGGGCTTCTACGACGCGTCGGCCTCCCAGCACCGTTACGGCACGGCGAAGACGACGTACAACAACTACCAAGCGCCGTCGAACCAGGTCGACGATCCGAACAAGGACGGTCAGCGGATCGACTACATCCTGACCCAGGGGCTCCAGGGCAGCGACGAGTTCGTCAACAACTGGAACCCCGGGACGTCGGTGATCCCGTCCGACCACAACATGATCGAGGCGAAGGTCCGCGTTCCGCTAGTCCGTTGACGATGTCCTCCTGCGGCACTCTAGGGTTTCCCCATGAGCATCTTCCGGCAATCGGTGAACTCCAGAACTGACTGGCGCAAGGCCGCCAGATCGTTGTCGAAGTCGCTTGAAGGCGTGTACGGCCGTGTTGCCTTCGTGACCGACGACGAGAATCATCCGGCTGTTGCGTGGCTCGTCCACGAGTTCTCGACGGTGGTCCTCGTCGGCCCCGAATCCACTCGACGGCCAGGCCTCCGGACGGTGTCCGCCGCCACGCTCGAAGACGAGACGGCCGCGATCGCGGAGCTCGGGGGCTTGAGTGCCGTGGTCGATGCACGCTCCTCGACGGACCAGGAGCGTTCCCTCCGCTGGCAATGGCTCTTCTACCACGTGCAGCAGGGCGGCCAGTACGTGACCGAACACACCACCACTGCGACGCCATGGTGGGCCGAAGAAGGCCTCCTGGGTGACGCTAACCGGTCCCCGCGCGACTTCAAAGAGTCCGCTCAGTCCATCGAGACGGTCGACGAGAGCGACGGCGTCGTCCGCTTGCGGAAGGGCCGCCAACACGTCTTTAAGGTGAAGGACGAGAACGCGAATCGCGTCGTGCCGGCGCGACGCCCACTCGCTCGTCTCGCCGTGCTCGAGACCGAGCCCGGCGGCACGTTCAACGGTTCGACAACCGTTGTCGAACACGGGAGTGAACCTCGGCTGCCGTCGCAGAAGTGGAACTACCACCATTCGCACGTCCGGAAGGTCTCGGGCGGCGTGACGATCCGGCGGGATGGACTCGCCTTGGCCGGGGACACTGTCCTTCCCTCATCCTTCCGGCACGCCCGCGCGAGGAGCGTGTCGAACCCGCAGCTCGTGAGTTTCAATCAAGAGTTTGGTCGTGCTCGAGAGCACGGACCCACGCGACGCCTCAACGGCTCGTTCTACGATTTGAGTTCGACCATGAGCGGACACTTCGGTCACACGATGACCGAGACGGTCAGCAAGCTTTGGGGCTGGGACCGCGCGAAGGAAGCCGACCCGTCGCTGCGAGCCATCTACCGAATGCCCCACCCGGAGTTCTCACCGACCGTCGAGCGGGCGCTCTTCACTGCGTTCGGTATCGACGACACCGACATCGAATGGGTGCACGACGATGTCCAGGTGGAGAGCTACGTCTGGAGTTCCTACCTCTGGCAGAACCTCACAAGGTACCACTTCCACCCGCGGGTGAAGGAGACCTGGTCTCGGCTGCGAGAAGGCCTGGTGGAGTCCCGACCGGTGGACCGGCGCATCTTTGTGTCCCGCAAGAGCACCGAGGCAAACCGAGCGTGCTTGAATCTCGATGAGGTTGAGGCGCACTTCTCAGCTCGAGGCTTCGAGATTGTGTACCCGGAAACGCTTCCCTTCGCCGAACAGGCGTCCACCTTCGGGAGCGCCCGGATCGTCGCCGGCTTCGCCGGCTCCGGGATGTTCTCGATGATGTTCGCGGAGAGGCTCGACGGCGTACTGGTGCTGTCTCACGATTCGTACACTGCTCGGAACGAATTCCTTTACGCGACAGCACTCGCGGACGAACTCCACTACTCCTGGTCTCGATCACAGATCCAGCACGGTTCTGACTTCTCGACGGAAGCGTTCCATTCGCCATGGGCATTCGACTTCGCCGCGCACGGATCCGACCTTGACCGGAGCATCGACCGCATGCACGAACTCGCTGACCGTCAGCGTTCCTGATCGTCTCCGTATCCCTCGAGGGCTCGCATCGCTTCGTAGACTCGGCGGCTTGATTCGCCGTCACGGGTCGCTGCGAAGGCGGTGGAGGCGCGGCTGGCGAAGGGCTCCGAGACGACGAAGGCCCGCTGCGCGCTCTCCGCCACCATGTCGACGAGTGTCGCTTCGTCAGCCACGACTGGTCCGAAGCCGTCTCGCTCGTAGTCAAAGTACCCCTGACGCCTCGGGTTTTTACCCCCCCAGAAGTCGGCCTTGTCGAACTGGTAGTACGCCAGTGGGATGTCCACGAAGGCCGCGTCGAAAGCGATCGACGAGTAATCGGTGACTACGAACGCAGCACTCGCCAAGACTTCCTGGACGTCGTCGGTGCCGAAGTCCAGCACTTCGATGCCGTCGGGAAGTGCGAATTCCGCGAGGTACGGACGCATGTGAGGATGCGGCATCAATGCTATCCGCTTGCCGGTCGCAGCAGCGATTTGGGTGAGCCGTTCAGAGTTGAGCAGCGACGAGTAGCGACGAGCGTATTCCGACTCGCCGAAGCGATCGATACGCGCTCGCTCGTTCGCACCACCGACTCGATCTCCGACCAGGTACTGCCGCCACGTCGGGATGACGACGATCCGGTCGCGTTCGGACGCTGCCGCTCGCTTTCGCAGCAGTTCGTCGTGCCGGGGCAACCCGGTGAGTTTCGTCTCCTTGCTGGAGAACTTGTAGGGCCCAGGACCGGCAATCGACTCGTACTCGGGAACGGTCGTCGTGACGAACAGGTGCGGATCCTTCCCGTTGAGCCAACGAGACAGGTCGTCCTGGATGACGCCGTGTTGCAGGAACGTGAAGAAGTACCGCGGCTGACCGTAGCGGCGGCGGTTAATCGGATGCGTCACGTAGTAGTCGGCGTGCGACGAGGCGAAGTGGTCTGCGCTCAACAACAGCTGTTTCCACTTACGTGATCCGTGCGCGACAAGCCGGAATCCTTCTGCCTGCAAGCGTGACCACGACGGGCTGTCGCGCTCGAGGATGAACCACGAGTTGACTTGGGGCCGCTCGCGAGCGAGGAAGCGGTACAGGTGCTCGGCATTGTCGTTCGCATGGTCGTTCTTGTCCATCAGGGCCCATGCATGCGCGAACCGACGGCGGACCGAGGGCAGCCGCAGGGAGCATGCCATCAGCCAGTTGTCGACCTTCCACGACGACCACCGGTGGCTCCGCCACCACGCGCCGAGACTCTGCCGGAGGTAGCGCCGATAGGGGATGTCCGCAGCGGAGAACCGAGGACGGACACGCTTGCGTTGGTCGCTCACCACCTGGTTCACGACCCCAGGCGTGAGACCCTCGCTCGTGGGCTGCTGTTCCCAACGTCCGATGGACCGAAGGGCGCCGTCGAGCCGGACCTGCACCTGGCGACGTCGCTGGACCCAGAGGAACCGCTTACGCATCACGACGCGGCCGTAGAACTCGAAGTCCTGGACAGTTGCGTGTTCTGGCTCCTGCTCCCGATCATCGACCACGATCTGCTCGTCAGGCAGCTCACCAGAGAACCAGTACTCGAGTTTCACCAGCTGGTGAACCTCGTCGACCTCTGTGAAGCGGACGTACCACGATCTGAAGGGCTGCTCGGTGTTGTACCCGTATAGCAACGCCATTCGGATCGCGTACTGGACGCCGATGAAGTCGAAGCTCCGGATGGCGTCCGGAGCGATGAGCCGGAGGATTCTGCCCACCAGTTCGTGGAACTCCGGGAAGACGTGTGCTGGCGCAGAAGCACTCAGCGAGTGGATGGCCAACTGCGCTTTGAACATCCAGAACAGCTCGTACAGCACCGTGTTCTCGAGCCACCGAGGAACGGGTCCGAGCGCTTTCGCTCGTTGGAGCAGGTCGAGGTAGCCGTACCGGAGGATGCTCGTGTACTTGCCCTCTTCGGTGAAACTCGACCCGAGCAGAGACGAGTCGTCTTC
The DNA here is from genome assembly GCF_003755065.1 of Curtobacterium sp. JUb34. Taxonomy (NCBI): domain Bacteria; kingdom Bacillati; phylum Actinomycetota; class Actinomycetes; order Micrococcales; family Microbacteriaceae; genus Curtobacterium; species Curtobacterium sp. JUb34. The sequence goes on from NZ_RJVH01000002.1 coordinate 842,124, forward strand.
TCGTGTCCGGTAGTGGTACTTCGCGGAGGCCATGAGTCCCAGCAGATGGGTATCCGACGCGAGCAGGTACCTGGCGACCAGGTGACCGTCTTCGAAATGCGGTCGCACTCGGCCGTCGAAGGTGAGATCTCGGTCCACCAGGACGCTCCTCCGGAAGAACGCGGAGTTGACGCTCAATTGGAAGATCGGCTCGACGGCGAGGTCGACGATGCGCGACCCTGACTCGAACTTGGCGCGGTGCGGATGGTTGTCGACGAGAGAACCGTCAGGGAGAAGCCGTATCTGGTGAGCGGCCAGCAGAGCGAGACCTTCGTGTCGGCCGTGGATGTCAATGTACTTTGCCACTCCAGCGAAGTAGCCGCAGTCGAGCGCATCGTCGGGATCGATGAAGGTGACCCACTCGCCGCGCGCCAACTGCAGCCCTGTGTTCCGAGCGGCGGCAACCCATGCGTTGGGCTGGGTCACGACGACGACCTCGTCGCCGCGGCCGGACGCCCAGGACCGCAGCCGGAGCAACGTGTCGTCTGTGGACCCGTCGTCCACGAATACGAGTTGCACGCGCTCCATGTTGAACGTCTGCGCCTCGAACGAGGCGAAGAGATCGTCGAGGTAACGACCGACGTTGTAAGCAGCGATCACTGCCGTGAAGAGGAATCCGGGCGATGCCTCCGCACCGTTCACCAGCGAGGACTCATGCATCTGACAACCCCAATTCGTTCTGGACCGGTTCGGCGAGCCTCCGGCCGGAGTCGAGCGCGAGCATCGCTTCGAACACCCGCTGGCAGTTCAGCTCGTCTCGTGTGATGAACGACTCGGCTGCTCTCTTCATGAACAGTTCTCCTGAGCGGAATCCGTCCTCAGCGATTTCCTCGAGAGCGTTCGTGACGTCCGCCGCTCGTCGGGCCACGGGTCCGTACCCGTCGCGCTCGTAGTCGAAGTAGCCCCGTCGTCCGACGTGTGTGCCGTCGAAGAAGGTCGCGTCGTCGAACTGGAAGTAAACGAGCGGCATGTCCAGGAACGCTGCCTCGAACGCGATGGACGAGTAGTCGGTCACCATCACGGCACCATGAGCGAGAACGTCCTGGACGTTCGTCTCCGCGTACCCGACCACCTCGATCGCGCCCGGTAGGTCGAAGTCTGCGAGGTAAGGCTCGAGATTCGGGTGCGGCATGAAGACGATCCGCTTGCCTTCACGCACGGCGAGTTCTCGAAGCGCTGCGGACGAGAGAAGTTCGATCCAGCTCCGCGCGTACTCACTCTCGAGGAACTGGGGGTTCTTCTCGCGGGTGTTCGTCCCCCGGAGCTGCCGCCCAGACAACTTCTTGCGCCAGGTGGGCATGATCAGGATCGCATCCCGGTCGGCCTCGATCACTGCACGCCGTTTGCGAAGGAGTTCGTCGTGACGCGGAAACCCGGTGAGCACCACCTCGCGGTCCGAGAAGGAATACGGACCGGGGCCGGCAATGGCCGCCTGCTCCTGCGGTGTCACCACGACCAGCGCCTCGACCGGCTTCGGATTAATCCACCGTGAGATATCGTAGTTCGTCACCCCATGCTGGAGCCAGGTGAACCGGTACCGCGGGGGCCCGTAGCGTGCAGCATCGAGCGGCTGTACGACGTACGCGTCGATATGCGATGACGCCAGATGGGCCGCATGCAACAGCAGCGCGCGCCACGTCGGGGTCCCGTACGGCACGAGTCGGAAACCCTCCGCTTCGAGCCTCGCCCAGTCCGGCGACGATTCTGTGAGCACGAACCAGGCGTTGATCTCAGGGCGGTTCCGACGCACCCAGCGATACAGGTGCTCTGCGTTGTCGTTCGCCTGATTATCCCGGTCCATAAAGACCCACGCATCGGCGAAGCGCGACCGGATCGGGCGTGAACGAGCACGCAGAGCAAGCGCGAGGTCGGCGCGCTGTTGCTTTCCGAGGGCACTCGCGAGTGACCTACGCATGGCGGACAACGCCCACCGCACCGCGGGCCGATCGAGACCGTCCCAAGCCTTTGGGAATCGTGCCCGCTGGTTGATGATCACCGGGTGCAGCTGGCGCGAGGTCAGCTCTAACTCGGGCTCGGCGACGGCATCCGTCCCGAAAGGCACCGGCGCACCACCGAGGAAGACGTTTGTCCGGATGCCCCGGGTCAGCCAGACGTGTCGCTGCCGGAGGACGGCGTGCCCGTAGAAGACGTAGTCCTGGATCGTTTCGTGGAGCGGCGCAACGTCACGACCGTCGACGACCCACTGCTCCATGGGCTGGCTACCAGTGAACCAGTACGAGATCCGGACCTGCTGCGAGGTCTCGTCGACCCTCGTCAGTCGGACCAGGTCGGCATGCTCGGAACTGCCCGTGTACCCCATGAGGACGGCGCGTCGGACGGCAGCTTCGACGCCCATAATGTCGAAGACGCGGACTGCCTCATCCGAGATGAGCGCGCGCACTCGGCCGACGAGCTCGTGGAAGCGATCGAACACCTCCGGTGGGGCAAGGGCCGTGCGTGACTCGATCGCGCGCTCGTTCTTGAAGTACCAGAAGAGGTCGTAGAGGAGCGTGTTCTCCAGCCATCGCGGAAGCGGCCCGATCGCCGCAGCCCGCTCGGCAAGGTCGAGCAGACCGTACTCGACGACGTCGGTGTACTTGCCAGCCTTGTCATGATGGGACTCCATCAGCGACGTACCGTCGCCTCGAACGCGGTAGTGGTACTTGGCGGAGGCGAGCACACCCAAGTGGTGGGAGTCGGTCTCTAGCAGGTACTTCCCGATGAAGTGCGCGTCCTCAAAGACCGGCCGCACCCGTCCGTCGAACGCGAGTGCGCGGCGTCGGACGGCGTCGACGCGGAAGAAACTGGAGTTGACGGCGAGCTGGATGAACGGCTCGAGACGGAGGTCGACGACGCGCGACCCCTTGCTGAACTTCTTGCGGAGCGGATGAGTGTTCTTCAGCTCGCCGGTTTCCAACAGACGCATCTGATGCGTCGCCAGCAGGCTGACCGGGCCGTTGCCATAAAGCTCGACGAACTTGTCGACCTCGGCGAAGTATCTGTGGTCAAGGACGTCGTCCGGATCGGCGAAGGTCACCCACTCAGCGTCGACTAGCTGTAAACCAGCATTCCGTGCCGCCGCGACCCACGCGTTGTCCTGACGAACAACCGTCACGTGGCCGCTCCGTCGGGATGCCCATTCGCTGAGGATCGCGAAACTATCGTCGGTCGAACCGTCGTCGACGAAGACGAGCTGGACCTCCTCGATGGGGTAGGTCTGCTGCTCGAGAGAGCGGAGCAGGTCCGGCAGAAAGCGGGCCACATTGAAGGTCGCGAAAACAGCAGCGAAACGGAATCTCGAGTCACTTGACATGTCGTTCCGGGCGGCCGGGTCGAACGAGGGAGCGCTGCTCATCACACGGTCGCGTCGTAGGCTGTGATGACGGATTCCGGATCGCCGATCTGCTTCAATTCACCACGGTCCAACCATGCAACCTCGTCGCACATCGACTTCACCGTGCTCATCGAGTGGGAGACGAGAATGACTGTGCGGCCTTCTTCCTTCATCTCCTTGAACTTCGTCCGGCAGCGGTTCTGGAAGGTCGAGTCTCCGACGGCGAGTACCTCGTCCACGACGAGCACGTCCGGGGTGACGGCGACGGCGACGGAGAACCCGAGTCGGACGTACATGCCCGACGAGTAGTTCTTCACGGGCTGGTCGATGAAGTTGCCGACACCGGAGAACGACACGATGTCGTCGAACTTCCGTGTGACCTCCTTGCGGCTCATCCCGAGGATCGAGCCGTTCAGGAAGACGTTCTCGCGACCGGAGAGCTCGGGGTGGAACCCGGAGCCGACCTCGAGCAACGACGCCTGCTTGCCGCGGGCGGTGATCGAGCCCTCTTCCGGCCAGAGGATCTTCGCCAGGCACTTCAGCAGCGTGGACTTGCCGGACCCGTTCTTGCCGATCAGCCCGAAGGTCTTGCCCTGCGGCACCTCGAACGACACGTCCTTCAAGGCCCAGAAGTCCTCGTGCACGGACTTCTTGCCGCGCATGACCATGCTCTTCAGCGAGTCGTTGCGCTCGCTGTACATGCGGAATCGTTTCGACACGTGGTCGACGGTGACGGCAGCATCGGTCACAGGAGTTCAGCCAGCTTCTTCTCGTTGCGGGAGAACACGAAGTAGCCGAGTGCGAGCGACACGCATCCTGCGAGGGCGCACGCGACCAGGTCGGTCCAGTTCGGGAGACGGTTGTCGTACATGAGGTTCCGGAAGACCTCGGAGAACCGCTCGATCGGATTGAGCTTGTAGACGTGGATGATCCACGGGTGTCCGGCCTTGTTCGCAGCGTCCTCGACGAGCGACAGCGGGTAGATGATCGGCGACAGGTACATCCACATCTGCAGGCCGATGCCGACGAGGTGCTGCATGTCGCGGAAGTGCACGTTGATGATCGACAGGATCAGCCCGAGGCCGGCGGCGAACATGGCGAGGAACACCATCGTCAGCGCGATCACCGGCAGGTAGATCCAGAAGTTCGACCCAGCGATGGCGAGGGCGATCAACAGCACACCCATCTCGACGAGCCAGGTGAACCCGAACGACCCGACGGCCGCGAGCGGCAGCGTCATCCGCGGGAAGTAGACCTTCTTGATCAGCGACCCGTTGGCCACGATCGAGGTCATCCCCGAGTTGATGACGTTGCGCGCGAAGATCCACGGCAGCAGGCCGCACATGAGCCAGAGCGGGTAGATGTTCAGTCCACTGGGGTCACCGACCTCGAGACGCGCCCGGAAGATGAACGAGTACACGATCGTGTAGATCAGCATCGTTGCGAGCGGGTTGATCAGGGACCACAGCTGCCCGAAGACCGTGCGGCGGTACTTGCCCTTGACCTCGCGCGCAGTGAGGTTCGCCAGCAACTCGCGCGACGACATGAGCTCGTTCAGGTACGTCATGCTTCGGGTGCAGGCTCCTCCGGGGCGCAACGGAGCGCTCCTCACAGGGAATCGGGGACGAGGCATTCTCGCACACCGGTTGCACAACGCACGTTCGACGCGGTGACTCGTGCGCGTGGCGAGTGGCCAGAGAGCGAATCCTTGGGGAATCGTGAGTAGGGTTGGTGGGTGATCGTCAGCTTCGCCAACCACTCGACGGCGCCCGTCAACCTCGGCGGCGCGGAGCGGTCCCTCGTCCGGTTCGTCGAGGACTGGCTGGCGATCGACCCGACGATGACCCCGACCTTCGTCACGAAGGCCCCGAAGGGCAAGTTCATCGAGGCGCTCGACGACCGCGGCTGGTCCTACGACGCCCTGCGGTTCCGCGGGTGGGCGCTGCCGAGCCCGCAGCCGGCTCCGGCCGCGGAACGCGCGGCGTTCGCCACCGTCGACTACGCCGCGGTGAACGCGATCATCCGCCTGTACGAGCGTCAGCGCCCGGACCTCGTGGTCACGAACACCCTCGTCGCACCGTGGGCGTCCTTCGCCGCCGCGGTCCTCGGGATCCCGCAGGCGTGGTTCGTCCGCGAGTACGGCGACCTCGACCACGGGCTGCAGTTCCAGACCGGGCGTGCGGGTGTCCTCGGTGACATCGGCCTGCTGTCCGGTGCCGTCGTGACCAACTCCGAGGCGATGCGCGAGCACCTGGCGCAGTACATCCCCGCCGACAAGCTCTCCGTCGCGTACCCGACGGTCGACACCGAGCGCCTCCTGGCCTCGAAGGACGAGACGCCGGCGGTCGCGCCGTTCCCGCAGGCCGAGCCCGGCCTCCGGATCACGGTCCTCGGCCGTGTCGAGGAGTCGAAGGGCCAGCACCGTGTCGTGGACGCCCTGGGCGCGCTGCACGAGCGCGGGGTCGCCGCGAGCGTCTGCTTCGTCGGCAGTTGGAAGCACCCCGGCGAGGACCAGCGCCTGACCGAGCGCGCCCGCGCGCTCGGCGTCGCCGACCGTGTCGTGTTCGCGGGCGAGCAGCAAACGCCCGCCCCGTTCATCGAGGCTGCGGACGTCTGCATCACCCCGTCGACGATCGAGGCCTTCGGTCGCACGACGGCCGAGTACATGACCCTGGGCAAGGCGGTCGTCGCGACCCGCCAGGGCGGGAGCGCCGAGCTCGTCGACGACGGCGTCACCGGCGTGCTCGTGGACGCCGACGACGTCACGGCGCTCACGGACGCGCTCGCGACGTACGCGGCGGAGCCGGAGACGGCCAGGAGGCACGGCGCGGCTGCTCCGGACCGGCTCGCGTCGGTCACCGGCGCGGGTCACGACAACGCGGCGGCGATCGCACGTCTGGTCGCGCTGGTCGGCACCGCGGGCTACCGACTCCCCCAGGCTGCGCGGTACTGGTTCGAGCTCCCCGGTGCCTACGCCTCGCTCGGCGCCACGAGTGCGCGCGCCGCGCTCGGCCTGCTCGCGAACCGTGTTCGCGCCCGCTCCGGGACGGTCGGCCGACTCCTCGCCCGACCGGGTGTGGTCGCACGGAAGCTGGTGCGCCGATGAGCCGCGACCGGCGTCCGGTGACGATCGTCGTCCCGATCTACGACGACCTCCCCGGCCTCGAGCGCTGCATCCAGGCGCTCCTCGAGACCGTCGACTTCTCGGTCGACCGGGTCCTGCTGGCCAACGACGTCGGACCCCACGTCGACGCCATCGAGGCCCGCGTCCTCGAACTCGTTGGTGAGCACCCCGGCTTCGAGTACACCCGCAACCCGCGCAACCTCGGGTTCGTCGGCAACTGCAACCGCGCCGTCCTCGAGCTCGACCGGACCGGCAACGACGTCCTGCTGCTGAACAGCGACACGGTGCCGATGCCGGGCTTCCTCGACGAGATGACCGCCGTGCTGGCGTCCGACGACGCGATCGGGGTGGTGTGTGCGCGCAGCGACAACGCGACCATCGCGTCGTTCCCCTACGCCCGGCGCAACCCCCGGGCGACGCTGCCCCCGCGCCGCACGCGCGAGCTGCACGGCCGGACGAAGTACCTGCTCCCCCGGCACACGGTCTCGCCCGTGGCGATGGGCTTCTGCTTCCTCATCCGGCGCGAGGTGATCGACCGGTTCGACCTGTTCGACGAGGTGTTCTCCCCCGGCTACGGCGAGGAGAACGACTTCTGCCTGCGCATCAACGAGCACGGCTACACGTCGGTGCTGGCGAACCGCGCGCTCGTCCTGCACACCGGCTCGACGAGCTTCAGCGGCGACCGCGGCCCGTCACTCCGCCTGGAGCACGAGCGAATCCTGCTCGAGCGGTACCCGTTCTACGCCGGGGCCGTCGCGCTGTTCCTCGCCCGCTACCGTGACGCCGTCGACGTGTTCGCCGACGCGTTCCTGCCCGACGACGACGTCGTGCGCGTGGCCCTGCACCTGCCGACGGAGATCACCCCGGAGGTCGTGGCCCGTGTCCGTGACACCCTCGCGTGCGCGGCGGACGACGTGGTCGTCACGGTCATCGTCTCGAAGGCGCAGATCCGGTCGGCACGGCAGGCGTTCCCCGGAGCCCTCATCGCCGTCGGCGGCCGTCCTCGCCAGATCTTCGACGTGGCCGTCGCGCTCGGGGCGTTGACGACCTTCGCGCAGCTGTCCGCACTCAACGCCAACGCGCCGCGCTGGATCCTGGTCGACCCGGTGTCGCACGACATCCGCTGGTCGCACGCGGTCGCGAACCACCGTGCGTCGGCGATCGACCGCATCCTCCGTCGCTTCGAGAACCAGAGCACGTCCTGGCGCGGCGGCGACGGACTCGTCGAGTTGATCCGGATGGCGGCCGACACCGAGATCGACCCCGCATCGCTCCGCGCGCGCTGGCACGCCGTCTCGGACATCGCCGAGGCGACGGGTCTGCTCGTCCACCGGGCGACCGTGTCGCTCCGCCGGCTCACGGCCCTGAGCTTCGGGGCCCGGAACCCACGCATCGTCGCGCGGATCCGCGCGATCACCGGGCGCGGCGCCTGAGACGACGCCCCTGCTGACGGGAGGCCCGTGGCGGCCCCGCCACGGGCCTCCCGTCAGACGACCGCGTCGATGACCGGACGGTGGCGTCCGACGCTCGTCGCGTCCCACGCACCCAACAGGTGCAGCGTCGCGATGCGGAACGCGAGGGCCCGGACCAGCAGCTGCCGCCACTCGGGCTCACCGGCTCCGAGCGTGTCGAGTCGCTCGACCGGGACGCCGTGCCAGCACACCGCGTCGACGGCCGCGATCGCGGTGCCGAACGCCGCCGGACGCCAGTACGGCGGCCAGTCGATGATCGTCGGTGCGGACCCCTCGGCGAACAGCACGTTGCCGAGCAGGTCACCGTGGACCAGCTGCGACGGCGAGTGGACCGGACGGAACGACGCCGCGAGCCGGTCGAGGGTGGGGTCCGTCGGCAGCGGTTCCTCGCCCCACGCCATCCGGTCGGCACGGGCCCACGGGTCCGTGGCGGCTCCGGTGGTGGACGCCGTGCCGAGGAACGCTGGTCGATCGACGCCGGCGACCGCGCGGTGGAAGGCACGGCCTGCCTGGACCACGTCCTCGACGCGGGACTCGTCGGCTCGACCGGCGACGAACTCCCAGGCCTCCCAGTCCCCCGACCGCCAGCTCCCGTCGTGGGTGGCCACGGGGCGGGGTGTGCGGAACCCCGCCGAGTGCTCGAGCTCGGCCAGGAGGTCGGCACGCCAGTCGGTCACCGCCGGGCCGTCGTGCGGACGGAGCACGACGCCGCCCGCGCGCCAGGTCAGTCCGCGCCCGCCCGTGAGCGGCACCGGCGTGGCCGCTCCCACACCGAACGCGCGCAGCGCTCCGGCGTCGGGAGCGACCAGCTCGGTGCCGTTCACGCGCTCCGCAGCACCTTCGTCATCGGGCGGCCCCTCGCGACCTCGTCGACGAGCTTGTCGAGGTACCGGATCTGCCGCATGAGCGGGTCGTCGAGTTCCTCGATGCGCACACCGCAGATCACGCCGGTGATCAGCGGCGCGTTCGGGTGCACGTGCGCGGCGGCGAAGAAGTCCTCGAACGTGGTCTCATCGGCGAGGTGTCGCGCGAGCGCCGCCTCGTCGAAGCCGGTCAGCCACCGGATGACGGTGTCGAGCTCGGCCTTCGTCTGGCCCTTCCGCTCCACCTTCGCGAGGTAGTGCGGGTAGACCGCCGCGAAGGGCGTCCCGAAGATCCGGTGTCCGGCCACGCTCACACCCCTGCTACACCAGGCACCGCGGCCCGAGCAGGCTCTTCAGCTCGCCGAACAGGTCGGGTGTCAGGTTCACCGGGAACGGCAGCTCGAACGTGCGCGCGACGTCGTCCTTGAGCAGCTTCAGCCGGACCTCGGTCTCCCCCTGGTGCCGTCCGAGCACGGCTGCGAGCTCCGTCACGGTGGACGTGGTCGCCTGCCGCTCCGGCAGCGACAACGTGAGCGGGCCGGAGCCCATCGCGTCGCCGATCGCCGGCTGGAACATGCTCACCGCGTGCAGGGCCTTGCCGTCGTCGCGGACGTTCACACGACCGCGCAGGACCACGATCGAGTCGGCCACGAGCGACGGCCCGAACTCCTGGTAGGTCTTGCCGAGGAACATCACGCCGATCTGGCCGCCGAAGTCCTCGATGTCGACGATGCCGTACGGGTTGCCGCTCGTCTTCGCCACCCGGTGCTGCACGCTCGTCAGCAGCCCCGCGACCGTGACGGTCTCACCCTCGATCGAGTCGTCGGCCGCGATGAGGTCGGCGATGGTGATCGACTGGTGCTTCGCGAGCTCGATCTCGAGCCCCGCGAGCGGGTGGTCCGAGACGTAGAGCCCGAGCATGTCGCGCTCGAACGCGAGCTTGTCGCGCTTGGACCACTCCGGACGGTCGGGCACCTGCGACACCGGACCGGTGGCCGGCGACTCCTCGGCGACCTCGGCGAACAGGGAGTCGAAGTCGAAGCCAACGTTGCCGTGGGCCTCGTCGCGCTTGACCTTGACGGCGCCCTCGACCGCGCCCTCGTGGATCTCGACCAGGGCGCGGCGGGAGTCGCCGAACTCGTCGAACGCACCCGCCTTGATGAGCGACTCGACCGTGCGCTTGTTCGCCGACGAGATCGGGATCTTGCGCAGGAAGTCGTGGAACGACTCGAACGCACCCTTCTCGGTGCGGGCCTTCACGATGTCGTCGACGACGTTGAACCCGACGTTGCGGATCGCGCCCATGCCGAAACGGATGTCCTCACCGACGGCCGCGAAGAAGCCGATCGACTCGTTGACGTCCGGCGGCATGACCTTGATGCCCATGCGGCGGCACTCGTTCAGGTACAGCGCGAGCTTGTCGCGGGCGTCGCCCACCGAGGTGAGCAGCGCCGCCATGTACTCGGCCGGGTAGTGCGCCTTCAGGTACGCGGTCCAGAACGACACGACGCCGTACGCGGCGGAGTGCGCCTTGTTGAACGCGTAGTCGGAGAACGGCAGCAGGATGTCCCAGAGCATCTTGATCGCCGCAGCCGAGTAGCCGTTGTCGAGCATGCCCTTCTCGAAGCCCGCGTACTGCTTGTCGAGCTCGGACTTCTTCTTCTTGCCCATCGCGCGGCGGAGGATGTCCGCCTGGCCGAGGGAGAACCCCGCGACCTTCTGCGCGATGGCCATGACCTGCTCCTGGTAGATGATCAGGCCGTAGGTGCCGCCGAGGATCTCCGACAGCGGCTCTTCGAGCTCCGGGTGGATCGGCGTGATCGCCTGCTCGCCGTTCTTGCGGAGGGCGTAGTTCGTGTGCGAGTTCGCACCCATGGGGCCCGGGCGGTACAGGGCGATGAGCGCGGAGATGTCCTCGAAGTTGTCGGGCTTCATCAGGCGCAGCAGCCCACGCATGGGTCCACCGTCGAGCTGGAAGACACCGAGCGTGTCACCGCGCTGCAGGAGCGCGTACGCCTCGGGGTCCTCGAGTCCCATGGTCTCGAGGTCGAGCTCGATGCCACGGTTGGTCTTGATGTTGTCGAGGGCGTCACTGATGATCGTGAGGTTGCGGAGCCCTAGGAAGTCCATCTTGATCAGGCCGAGCGACTCCGCTGCCGGGTAGTCGAACTGCGTGACGACCTGGCCGTCCTGCTCCCGCTTCATGATCGGGATGATGTCGATGAGCGGGTCGCTCGACATGATGACGCCGGCCGCGTGCACGCCCCACTGGCGCTTCAGCCCCTCGAGCCCGAGCGCGGTGTCGAAGACGGTCTTCGCCTCGGGGTCGGTCTCGACCACGGTGCGGACGTCGACGGCTTCCTTGTAGCGCGGGTGGTCCTTGTCGAAGATCCCGGTGAGCGGGATGTCCTTGCCCATCACGGGCGGCGGCATGGCCTTCGTGAGCTTCTCGCCCATGCCGAACGGGAACCCGAGGACGCGCGAGGAGTCCTTCAGTGCCTGCTTCGCCTTGATCGTGCCGTACGTGACGATCTGTGCGACGCGTTCGGACCCGTACTTCTCGGTGACGTACTTGATCGCCTCACCGCGGCGCCGGTCGTCGAAGTCGACGTCGAAGTCGGGCATCGAGACGCGGTCCGGGTTCAGGAAGCGCTCGAAGATGAGCCCGTGGCGGATCGGGTCGAGGTCGGTGATGCGCATCGCGTAGGCGACCATCGACCCGGCACCGGAACCACGGCCCGGGCCGACGCGGATGCCGTTGTTCTTCGACCAGAGGATGAAGTCGGAGACCACCAGGAAGTACCCGGGGAACCCCATCTGGTTGATGATGCCGACCTCGTAGTCGGCACGCTCCTGGACCTCGGCCGGGATGCCGCCCGGGTACCGGTACTCCAGCCCCTTCGCGACCTCCTTCTCGAACCAGGAGTGCTCGGTCTCCCCCTCGGGCACCGGGAACTTCGGCATGTAGTTGGCCGAGGTGTCGAACTCGACGTTGCAGCGCTCGGCGATCAGCAGGGTGTTGTCGCACGCCTCGGGGTTGTCGCGGAAGACGTGCCGCATCTGCTGCGGGGACTTCAGGTAGAACTCGTCGGCGTCGAACTTGAAGCGGTTCGGGTCGTTCAGCGTCGAGCCCGACTGCACGCAGAGCAGGGCGGCGTGCGACTTGGCGTCGTGCGAGTGCGTGTAGTGCAGGTCGTTCGTGCCGACCAGCGGGATGTCGAGGTCCTTCGCCAGCCGGATGAGGTCGCTCATGATCCGGCGCTCGATCTCGAGCCCGTGGTCCATGACCTCGGCGAAGTAGTTCTCCTTGCCGAAGATGTCGCGGTAGTCGGCGGCGGCCTTGACGGCTTCGTCGTACTGGCCGAGGCGTAGGCGCGTCTGGACCTCGCCCGAGGGGCAGCCCGTCGTGGCGATGATGCCCTCGTGGTACTCCTGCAGCAGCTCGATGTCCATGCGCGGCTTGAAGTAGTAGCCCTCGAGCGAGGCCTTCGACGACAGCCGGAACAGGTTGTGCATGCCCGTGGTGTTCTCGGCGAACATCGTCATGTGCGTGTACGAGCCGGCGCCGGAGACGTCGTCGCCACCGCCGTCGCCCCACCGCACACGGGTCTTGTCCGTGCGGTGCGTCCGGGGCGTGATGTACGCCTCTGTTCCGATGATCGGCTTCACGCCGCCGGCCTTGGCGGCCTTCCAGAACTCGAAGGCGCCGAACATGTTGCCGTGGTCGGTCACCGCCACGGCCGGCATGCCCTGCGCAGCGGTCTCCTGCACGAGGTCGCCGAGCCTGGCCGCGCCGTCGAGCATCGAGTACTCGCTGTGCACGTGCAGGTGGACGAAGGAGTCGGAATCCGCCACGGAACCTCCGGTCGAACGAGCTGCTTGCGGGACGCGAACAGCCTAACCGCGACGGAGGACAAACCCGCGCGCGTCGGAGCGGTCTCCCGCCGAGGTCGCACGACACGCCGCACGCAGTCCGGCGAGGGTGCAGGAACCGACGTGTGGCGGGCGCGAGGTGTGCAGATCGTGGCCCCTCGGCGGTGGAGTCCGCGCGTGGCGGGCGGGAGGCACGGGGCGGGGCCGAGACGGGCCTCCCGGCCGGAGCCCGCGCGCGACACGCCCGTGGCGCCCCCGTTGAGGTTCCACGACATGCCGCCCGCGCATCGCCGAGGTTCCACGAACCGGTGCCGAGCGCGCCGACATACCGAGATTTCGGAACCTCGACGGACCACGCGGCGACACGACACGGACGGACGACGCGACCGAGCGGGGCCGGCGCGCGCCCGCGTCAGGACGAGGCGGCGCGGATCCGGTCGAGCGCGAGGCGCAGGTCGTCCGGGTACTCCGCCCGGAACGACACCCACTCACCGGTGCGCGGGTGGTCGAACCCGAGGCGCACGGCGTCGAGCCACTGGCGCGTCAGCCCGAGCTCCTGCGCGAGCGCCGGGTCCGCGCCGTACATCGTGTCGCCGACCAGCGGGTGGCGCGTCGCCGCCATGTGCACGCGGATCTGGTGGGTGCGCCCGGTCTCCAGGTGCACCTCGAGCAGGGTCGCCGAGCGGAACGCCTCGAGCGTCTCGTAGTGGGTGACGCTCGGCTTGCCGTCGGCGGTGACCGCGAACTTCCAGTCGCTCGACGGGTGCCGCCCGATGGGGGCGTCGACGGTGCCGGAGGTCGGGTCGGGGTGCCCCTGCGCGAGCGCGTGGTAGACCTTCTCGACCGTGCGCTCCTTGAAGGCACGCTTGAGGTGCGTGTAGGCGAGCTCGGTCTTCGCGACGACCATGAGCCCGGACGTGCCGACGTCGAGGCGGTGCACGATGCCCGCGCGCTCCGCGGCACCCGAGGTCGCGATCGTGAAGCCGGCGGCCGCCAGACCCCCGGGCACGGTCGGACCGTCCCAACCTGGCGAGGGGTGTGCGGCGACGCCGACGGGCTTGTCGACGACGACGATGTCCTCGTCGTCGTGCACGATCGTCATCCCCGGCACGACCGCCGGCACGATGCGTGGCGGCTCCTTCGGGGACCACTCGACCTCGAGCCACGAGTCCGCGTGCAGGCGGTCCGACTTGTCGACTGGGACGCCGTCGACCCGGACCCCGCCGGCGGCGACGACGTCGGCCGCGAACGACCTGCTGAAGCCGAGGAGCTTCGCGATGGCGGCGTCGACACGCTCGCCGGCGAGCCCGTCGGGGACGGGGAGGGAACGCGACTCGGTCACGTGGCGTCGTGCCCCAGCGTGTCGCGACGGTCGCGGTGGTCCGGACGGGAGGCCCGCTCCGGCTCCGCCACGTCGGCTGCGGGCGATCCCGCGTCCGCTGCGGGGACCGAGAACGCGGCCCCGCCGTCGAGCGGCTCCGTCGTGTCCGCCTGTGCTGCGCGCTTGGCCGAGACCGTGCGTGACCCGTCGAGGTTCACGCCGAGGATCACCAGCAGCACGAAGACCACCATGCTGATGCAGATGAACGAGTCGGCGACGTTGTAGATCGCCGGCATCATCCACGGGGTGGAGATGAAGTCGACCACGTGGCCTCGGCCGAAGCCGGGTTCACGGAAGAGTCGGTCGATCAGGTTGCCGAGCGCGCCGCCCAGCAGCATGCCGAGCACGACGGCCCACCACATCGAGCGGATCCGCCGCGAGTAGATGATGATCGCGACGACGACCGCGGCCGAGATGACCGAGAACACCCACGTCATGTTCACCGCGAAGGAGAACGCCGCCCCGGGGTTCCGGACGTACAGGAACTGGAGCGCCCCGCCCAGGACCGGGACGGGGGTGCCGTAGGGCAGGTTCGCGACGACCAGCGCCTTGGCGACCTGGTCGAACGCCACCACCACGACAGCGGCGAAGGCCAGTGCCGCGATAGCGCGGACACTGACCTTCGCTCGTGTTGCTGGTCGCGACAACGTCAGTTGCCGAAGCCCTGCGCCGATGCCGGCGCCGGGGTGAGACCGGACTGCTCGTTCGAGGAGTCGAGCTCGGAGAGCTGCCCCTGGATGTAGCTCTTGAGCTGGGCGCGGTAGTCGCGCTCGAACGTCCGGAGCTCGTCGATCTTGCCCTCGAGCTGGCGCTGCTCCTGCTCGAGCACCTGGACACGCTGACGGTTCGTGTTCTCGGTGTCGGCGATGATCTGGCGCTGCTTCGCCTCGGCCTCGGAGACCAGACGCGCTGCCTGGGCGGTGCCCTCGGCGATGAGCGCGTCGCGCTTCTCGATGCCTTCGCGGACGTGCTCCTCGTGGAGACGGCGCGCGAGCGTCAGGAGGTTCGTGGTGCCCTCGGTGTCCTCGTCCGCCGGGACCGTGGTCGCCGGGGCGGCCGCTGCGACCGGAGCGGGCTCGGGAGCCGCCTCGACCGGGGTCGGCACGGGCTCCGGCTCGGGCTCGGCCGCCGGAGCGGGCTGCTCGGTCTGCGCCGACTGCGGAGCGGACTCGGCCGCCTGCAGGCGCTGGCGGAGCTCGTCGTTCTCCGCGGTCAGGCGGCGCAGCTCGACCACGACCTCGTCGAGGAAGTCGTCGACCTCGTCCTGGTCGTAGCCCTCGCGGAACTTCGTCGGCTGGAACCGCTTGTTGACTACGTCTTCCGGCGTCAAAGCCATTGCCGTCACCTCAATAGAACTGCTGAACGTGTGGAACCACTTGCGTCGCGACCGAATCTACCAGTCGCGCCCTGTGGTGCGGATGCCGCGCCGGAGGCGAGCATCGATCCCGACCACCGTACACCGACGACGGACCGGAACGATGACCGCGCTGTCGGCGTGGCGCGTGTCGCGGGTCGGGATCGGCCCGGGAAGGACCTGGATCGGGTCAGACCGCGACGGCGATGCCGTTGACGACGACCCGGGCGATGATCACGACGAGCATGACGATCGTCCAGCCGAAGTCGAGTGCGACCGGCCCCATGCGGAGCGGCGGCAGGACCCGCCGGACCGCGCGGATCGGCGGGTCGGTGATCGTGTAGACGAACTCGGAGACCACGAGCAGTCCACCGCGCGGTCGCCAGGACCGGTTGAAGTTCTGCACGAGGTCGAGCGCGAACCGCCCCCACATCACGAAGAAGTACAGCAGGAGGGCGAGGGAGATGATCCCTAGGATCACGGACACGATGGGGCTCGCTCGTCTCGGGCGAGCGGCGTCATGCGACGACGCTCACGGGCGGGTGGCCGCGGGCGGCTCAGGACTGGGCGAAGAAGTTCGCTTCGATGTCGGACTCTACCTCAGCCGGCTCACCGCTCACTGCGACGTGTGCGGGCGACAGGAGGAAGACCTTGTTCGTAACGCGCTCGATCTTGCCGTACAGGCCGAGCGACAGTCCGGACGCGAAGTCGATCATGCGACGGGCGTCGTTCTCGGTCATCTGCGAGAGGTTGATGATGACGGGGATGCCGTCGCGGAAGCTCTCGGCGATGGACTGGGCGTCCTTGTACTCGCGCGGGTGGACGGTGAGGATCTCGTTCATTTCCTGGACCGGGGTCGCCTTCTGTGCGGTCGTGTGCGAGCGGCGGAGCGGAGTGACCTGGGCGCCGCGCTGGTGGGTGTGCGTCTTGGGCGCCGGAGCGGCGGCCGGTGCCGCGGCCGGAGCCGCGGCCGGAGCCGCGGCGGCGGGAGCGTCCGCCGGGGCGGCCGACTCCTGTGGCGCGGCTGCCTTCGCCTCCGGGGCCTGCTGCCGCGCGGGGGCAGCCTGCTGCGGCTGCTCGTCCTCGTAGTCGAGTTCCTCGTCGGCGAGGCCGAGGTAGACCATCGTCTTCTTCAGCGGGTTGGCCATGGTTCCTCCGGAGGTTGGTGCACGTGGATGCCCTGCAACGAGGCTAGGGTGCCGCCGGTCGATTTCCCGTGATTGCGGTGCCGATCCGCAGGTGTGTCGCGCCCTCGAGCACGGCGTCGGCGTAGTCGCCACTCATGCCGGCCGAGATGTCGGTGGCGCCGGGTGCGAGTGCCACGACCCGCTCGGAGATCGTCCGGAGTCGTGCGAAGGCCGCGCGGGGCTCCTCGTCGAGGGGCGCGACCGCCATCACGCCCCGCAGCCGGATCGTGCCGGTCTCGAGCACGCGTGTGGCCATCGCCTCGACGTCGTCCGGTTGCACGCCGCCGCGGCCGGGGTCGTCGGTCAGGTTGACCTGCACGAAGCCGTCGATGACCGGCGGCTCCGGTTCGACCTCGGTCGGCGCGAAGGCGTCCACCACCGAGGTGCGGTCGAGCGACTGCACGACGTGCGCGTAGCGCCGGACCTGCCGGGCCTTCTTCGACTGCAGCTGCCCGACGAAGTGCCAGGTCAGTCCGAGGTCGTCGAGCTCGGCGGCCTTGGACTGGGCCTCCTGGTGGCGGTTCTCCCCCACGTCGGTGACCCCGAGCGACGCGAGGGCCCGGACGAGGGATGCCGGGTGGTACTTCGTGACGACGATGAGGGTGAGGTCGTCCGCCGAGCGCCCTGCGGCGCGCGCCGCGTCGGTGATGCCGGTCCGGACGGACGCAACACGCGCCTCCAGTCCGTCGTCTGGTGACGAGGACGGGAGGCGCGGATCACCTGCCATGGAACGGTTACTTCAGGAAGTCGGGGACGTCGAGCTCGTCGTCGTCGTCGAACGCCGGGTCGGCGGCGCGCTGCACCGGCGGCTGGTGCTCCTGCGAGGCCCAGGACGGGCTCGAGGTGCTGGAGTCCTCGATCGCACCGGTCGACGCGGCGACGGGGGCCGTCGCGCTCGACTCGGGGTCGACGTAGCTCGAGCGACGCTCCTTCTGCTGCTGCGCCGGCTCGCCGCCGTCGAAGCCCGCGGCGATGACGGTCACGCGGACCTCGTCGCCGAGGGTGTCGTCGATGACCGCACCGAAGATGATGTTCGCCTCGGGGTGCACGGCTTCCTGCACCAGACGGGCGGCGTCGTTGATCTCGAAGATGCCGAGGTTCGAGCCACCCTGGATCGAGAGCAGCACGCCGTGCGCACCGTCGATCGAGGCCTCGAGCAGCGGCGACGCCACGGCGAGCTCCGCGGCCTTGATGGCGCGGTCGGCACCCCGCGACGAACCGATGCCCATGAGCGCGGAACCCGCACCCTGCATGACGGACTTGACGTCGGCGAAGTCGAGGTTGATGAGGCCCGGGGTGGTGATGAGGTCGGTGATGCCCTGCACGCCGGCGAGGAGCACCTGGTCGGCGGTGGCGAAGGCCTCGACCATCGAGATGCCGCGGTCGCTGATCTCGAGCAGGCGGTCGTTCGGCACGACGATGAGCGTGTCGACCTCGTCCTTGAGCCCGGCGACGCCGTTCTCGGCCTGCGACTGACGACGCTTGCCCTCGAAGCTGAACGGCTTCGTGACGACGCCGATGGTGAGCGCGCCGATGGACTTGGCGATGCGGGCGACGACGGGCGCACCACCCGTGCCGGTCCCACCGCCTTCACCGGCGGTGACGAAGACCATGTCGGCACCCGCGAGGGCCTCTTCGATCTCTTCGGCGTGGTCCTCGGCGGCACGACGGCCGACCTCGGGGTCCGCGCCGGCGCCGAGACCGCGGGTGATCTCGCGGCCGACGTCGAGCTTGACGTCGGCGTCGCTGAGCAGCAGCGCCTGGGCGTCGGTGTTGATCGCGATGAACTCGACGCCACGGAGGCCGAGTTCGATCATCCGGTTGACGGCGTTGACGCCGCCGCCGCCGACACCGACGACCTTGATGACGGCGAGGTAGTTGTGGTTCGTGGTCACGTCAGTCAGGCCTCCGGTTGAACCCTCAACCTCTACTTGAAGTTCAGGGGCAATGCTGGTAGATGTGGTGCTGGCTTCGACGCTACGGGTGGGTTCCGCGCACTGTCGCCCCGCCACGCCGCGTGTCGCCGATCAGGTCGGCAATTCAGTCCTTCGCGCGGATCACGCCGTTGTCCGGTGCCGACACGTCGTACTCGACGACGACGCCCGGGTTCCGCGCCGCGTGGTCCTTCACCAGCGCGGCGAGCAGCGCGGCCTTCGTGTCGGAGTCGTCGGGGCTCCCCCACACGACGGTGGAGCCGTCCTTGAGGGTCAGGGTCACGTCGTCGGCGGTGGACCCGGCGACCCGCGTGACCTGCGACCGCACCGTCGAGGGCAGCGCCAGCACGACCTCGGTCATGGTGCGGAAGCTCGAGGATCCGAGGCGCGCGCGGGCGATGTCGGCGAGCGGCATCGTGGCCGGACGCTTCGGCGACGACTGCACGACGATGCCGGCCGGGTCGACGAGGTCGAACGAGCTGCCGGACTTCACGGCCACGACGGGCGTGCGCTCGGTGACCGTCACGACCAGGGTGTGCGGCGGCGCCTCTTCCGTCACGTAGCTCTCGATGAGCGGGAAGCCGGCGATGTCCTGCTTGATCGCGTCGAAGTCGAGTCGCGCGAGCGGCGTGCCGACCTGGTCGGACAGCGCCTGTCGCAACGCGGTCTCGTCGACGCGGTTCGTGCCCTTCACCTCGATCGTCTGCAGCGCCATCAGCGGCGAGAAGACCGCCACCAGGATCGAGACGCCGAGCACGAGCACGATGCCGGCCGCGGTGATCCAGGCAGCGCGGCGGTGGCGGCTGCGGCGGGTGAAGCGACGGACCTCTGCCCGCTCGAGCAGGCGGCGTCGGCGCTTCGCGACGCGCGCCTCGCGTGCGGTCTCGGCCGCACGGACGCCGGCACCGATCGGTGCGTCGTCGTGGTGGACCGGCCGGGAGGCACTGCCCGCGTCGAGCACGTCCGTCACGGTCGCGTCCTGGTCGCGTGCACTGCCCGCCGCGCCCCCGGACGGTCGTCGCGCCCCGTCTCCTCGGGGCGCGTTGCCCGCGTCGGGGCGCGAATCGCGGTGGTCCTCGTCCGGTGTGTACTCGCGCAGGCGGTCGGCGACGGCCCCGAAGCCGGCGCCGACGCGGCGGCCGGCCGCGCCCGCGAGGGTGCCGACGCGGTCGCGGGACGAACCGGACGCGTCGGTGCCGGCGGTCGTGTCGGGGGTGGGCTCGGCCGTCTCGACGACCGTTGCCTCGTCGGCGGACGCGGGACGGGCCTCCCGGTCGTCCGCGGGGCGCCCACGGAACGGGAGCCGCGGCATCGAGGGACCACGACGCTGCCGGGGCGCGTCGGCGCCTTCAGCCGGGACGTCCCTGCGGACGTCCCCTTCGTCGAACCCCTCTGGTCGCTTCACCGCGTCAGCGCGCCGTCGACGTGGAGGGCACCGAGCACCTGCGGGATGATCCGGTACACGTCACCGCAGCTGAGCGTCATGATGATGTCGCCGTCACGGGCGACCGCGGCGGCACGGGCGGCGGCCTCGTCCCAGTCGGGCAGGAACTCCACGCGGGACTGGTCGGCGAAGCGCTCCTGCACCAGGGCGCCGGTCACGCCGGGCTCCGGGTCCTCGCGCGCGCCGTAGACGTCGAGGACGACGGTGTGGTCGGCGAGTTCCTCGTAGACCCTGGCGAAGTCACCGGCCATCAGGCGGGTGCGGGAGTACAGGTGCGGCTGGTGGATGGCGATGATGCGGCCGTCGCCGACGACGTTGCGGGCGGCCTTCAGTGCTGCCGCGACCTCGGTCGGGTGGTGCGCGTAGTCGTCGTAGACGGACACCCCGCGCTCGACGCCGTGCAGTTCGAAGCGGCGCTGGGTGCCGCCGAAGGCCTCGAGCCCGCGGATCGCGTCCGCGGCGCTGACGCCCAGGCCGGTCAGGACCGCGAAGGCGCCGACGGCGTTGATCGCGTTGTGTCGGCCCGGCACGCGCAGCGTCAGGTGGTGCGCTTCGCCGCCGGAACGGAACTCGACCTCGACGCCCGCCGACTCGATGATCCGCTCGATGCGCACGTCGGCGTCGACGGCCTCGCCGAAGGTGACGACCTCGGGGGCGTCGGCGCGCTGCCGGATGCCGGCCGTGACGGTCTTGGCACCGGCGTCGTCGCTCGAGATGACGATGCGCTCGCTCGCCTTCGCGGCGAACTCGACGAACGCCTCGGTGAACGCTTCCTCGCTGCCGTAGTGGTCGAGGTGGTCGGCGTCGACGTTCGTGATGAGGGCCACGGCGACGTCGTAGAGCAGGAACGAGCCGTCGGACTCGTCGGCCTCGACCACGAACAGGTCGCTCGTGCCCGGCGCCGAGCTCGTCCCGAGCGACTGGATGACGCCGCCGTTGACGAAGCTCGGGTCGAGGCCGAGCTCGACCATCGCGGTGACGATCATGCCGGTCGAGGTGGTCTTGCCGTGGGCACCGGCGACCGCCACGAGGCGGTGCTCGGCGATCAGGGCGGCCAGGGCCTGCGACCGGTGCAGCACCGGCAGAGCGCGGCGCTGCGCCTCGAGCAGTTCGGGGTTGTCCGGCCACAGCGCGCTCGTGACGACGATGGTGTCCGCGTCGCCGACGTTCGCGGCGTCGTGGCCGATGTGCACCGCGGCACCGAGGTCGCGCATGATGCCCGTCGTCTCGGTCTCACGGGAGTCGCTGCCGGTGACGCGGTGGCCGGCGGCCAGGAACATCCGGGCGATGCCGCTCATGCCGGCGCCGCCGATGCCGACGAAGTGCACGGTGCCGAGGTCGTCCGGGATCGGCTGCGTCAGGTCGGGCTTGATGGTCATGGTTCCTCCGTGGTGCTGGCTGCGCCGGTGCCGTGCTGCGCGTGCCTCGCGGCGTCGAGGACGAGGTCGGTCATCCGGTCGGCGCCGTCGCGGTGCCCGACGCTGCCCGCCCGGACCGTCATGTCCGCGATGCGGGACCGGTCCTGCAGGATCGTCAGGAGCTGGAACGTCACCCAGTCCTGGTCGATCTCCCCGTCCGCCACGAGCACCGCTCCCCCGGCGTCGACGACGTCCTTCGCGTTGTGGCGCTGCTCGCCGTTGCCGACAGGGTACGGCACGAGCACGCTCGGCAGCCCGACCGCGGTGAGCTCGCAGACCATGCCCGCGCCGGAGCGCGACACGACGAAGTCACTCGCCGCGTACGCCAGGTCCATCCGGTCGCAGTACGCCAGCACGTGGTAGCCGTCGAGGTCGCTCGGACCGATGTCGGACGCCGCACCGACGACGTGCAGGATCTGCCAACCGGCACCCACGATCGTCGCCGCGGACGCGTTGATCGTGCGGTTGATGCTGCGGGCGCCCGACGAGCCTCCCGTGACGAGCAGCACGGGGTGGGACGGGTCGAGCCCGAACTCCGCGAGGGCCGCAGGCCGGCTCGCACGACGGTCGAGCGACTCGATCTCACGCCGGAGCGGCATGCCAACGACCCGGCCGTGCCGCAGTCGGGTGTTCGAGAAGGTCAGGCCGACGTGGTCGGTGAGGAACGCGGCGAGGCGGTTGGCCAGCCCGGGCTTCGCGTTCTGCTCGTGCACGACGATCGGGGTGCCGGTGCGCCGGGCAGCGATGTACGCCGGTGCCGCCGCGTAGCCGCCGACGCCGAGGACGACCTCGACCTCGCGCTCCCGGATGATCTGCTCGGTCCGCTTGACGGCCGCTGCGAACCGCTGCGGGAAGCGCAGGGCCGCGCCGCCCAGCTTCCGGGGGAACGGGAGACGCGGGATCGTGAGGAGCTCGTAGCCGCGCATCGGCACCAGGCGGGACTCGAGACCCTCGGCGGTGCCCAGGACGAGCACCTCGGCGTCCGGCTCGCGCTCGGTCAGGCGGTCGGCGACCGCGAGCAGCGGGTTGACGTGTCCGGCGGTGCCACCGCCGGCGAAGAGGTACTTGCTCACCGGAGTCGTCCGTTCGTGGTGGTGCTGTCGAGGGGCGGGTTCGTGGTGCGCGGGTCGTTCTTGCCGGGCAGGTCACGGGCGAACGACAGCACGACGCCGATCGCCACCAGGGTCATGATGAGCGCGGACCCGCCGGCCGAGATCAGCGGCAGTGGGACGCCGAGGACCGGGAGCAGGCCGAGGACCACGGCGATGTTCACCAGCGCCTGGCCGATGATCCACGCGAGGATGCCGCCCGTGACGGTCTTCACGAACGGGTCGCGGGACTGCCGGATGATCTTGATCATGCCGACGGCGAGCACGACGAACAGCGCGAGCACGACGACGGCGCCGATCAGCCCGAGCTCCTCGCCGATGATCGCGAAGATGTAGTCGTTGTCCGCCTCGGGCAGCCACGACCACTTCGCCTTGGAGTTGCCGAGCCCGACACCGAACACGCCACCGGACGCCAGCGCCCACATGCCGTGCACGGGCTGCCAGCACAGGTCGGCGTACTGGTTGGAGTCGGTGCAGCCGGACAGCCACGCGCTGATGCGCACCTGACGGGACGACGAGGCCATCGTCACGAACGGCAGCATGACCGCCATCGCCGCCAGGCCGACCAGCAGGTGCCGGGCCCGGGCGCCACCGACGTACAGCGCACCGAGGACCAGGATGAGCATGATCATCGCGGTGCCCTGGTCGCCACCGAGGATCACGAGGCCGAGCGACAGGAGCGAGGCGATCCCGATCGGGATGAACACCTCTTTCCAGTCGTCGAGCTTGTCGCGCTTGACGTACATGATCGCGCCGATGCCGAGCACCAGACCGAGCTTGACGACCTCGGACGGCTGCGCGGTGAACGAGCCGATGCCGATCCAGTTCCGGTTGCCCTGGACGTCGATGCCGAGCGGTGTGTAGACGAGGAGCTGCAGGGCGAGCGCGGCGCCGAGCAGGCGCATCGCCCACTTCCGCCACAGCCGCGTCGGGACACGACTCGCGACGAGCATGAGCGGGACGCCGAGGACCGCGTAGAGCCCCTGGCGGGACGCCGCACCGAAGAAGTCGTGCGTCGCGGCGTACTGCTCGACGCTCGACGACGACAGGACCATCACGACGCCGAAGACGACCAGGAACAGCGTGACGCCGAGGATCGTGTAGAAGGTGCTCGACTCGGCGACGAAGACGTTCTTGACGGCGACGAGTGCGCCGTTCGTGCGACGCGGGGTGCCCGTCGCCGTCGTGCTACGACTGTTCGGAAGATCCGTCGTCGCCATCGGCGTTGCCTCCCAGGTGCTCGTGGACCGCCGCCGCGAAACGACGCCCCCGGTCGGCGTAGGAGCCGAACTGGTCGAACGACGCAGCCGCCGGGGCGAGGAGGACCGTGTCGCCCGGTCTCGCGACCGATGCGGCATGCCGGACCGCCTCGGGCATGACCTGATCAGTGTCCGTCGTCTCCACCTGGAGCACCGGCACCCCGGACGCGTGTCGCGCGAATGCCTCCAGGACGGGGGTCCGGTCGGTGCCGATCACCACGACGGCGCGGACACCCGGGCCGAAGCGCTCGACCAAGCCGTCGACGTCGACCCCCTTGAACAGCCCGCCGACGATCCACACGACCGTGTCGAACGACGCCAGTGACGCGGTGGCGGCGTGCGGGTTCGTGGCCTTGGAGTCGTCGACCCACGCGATGCCGTCCGCCTGGGCCACGAGCTCGGTGCGGTGGTGGTCGGCGCGGAACGCCCGGACGGCCGACTGGATGGCACTCGGCTGGACGGTGCCGGCACGGGCCAGGGCAGCGGCGGCGAGGACGTTCATGGTCATGTGCGGGCTGGCGAGCCCGGCAGCCTCGAGGTCGGCGACGGTCGAGAGTTCGAGCGCGCTGTTCCGACGGTCCTCGGTGAAGGCACGGTCACAGAGGACGTCCTCGACGATGCCGACGTCACCGGGCGCGGGCACCCCGGGCGTGAAACCGACGGCACGGCAGCCCTCGACCACGTCGGCCTCCTGGACCATGTCGCGCGTGACGTCGTCGGCGGTGTTGTAGACGCACGCCATCACGGTGCGCTCGTAGACCTTGGCCTTCGCGGCACGGTAGGCCGCGGCGGAGCCGTGCCACTCGAGGTGGTCGTCGGCGATGTTCAGGCAGGCGCTCGCGAGCGGCACGACCGCACCGTCCCCCGAGGTCGCCATGTAGTGCAGCTGGTGGCTCGAGAGCTCGACCACGAGCACGTCGTAGCCGTCCGGGTCGCGCACGACGTCGAGCACCGGCACACCGATGTTGCCGCAGGCCACGGCACGCAGGCCGCCGGCCTCGTACATCGCGGTCGTGAGCTGCGTGGTGGTGGTCTTGCCGTTGGTGCCCGTGATCGTGATCCACGGCGCGGCGACCGGGCCGCGCACGACCTTGTCGCGCACGCGCCAGGCGAGCTCGATGTCGCCCCAGACGGTGCTGTTCCGGACGGACCACTGCACGGTCGCGTTGTGCGGCGGCAGGCCGGGCGACACGATGACGACGTCGGGCGCCTGCTCCTGCAGCGCGGCCGGGACGGCGTCGAGCGGGGTCTGCACGAAGCGGGCCCCGATGACGTCGAGCAGCTCGACGCTGTCCGACGGCGCGTCGGTCGAGTACACCGTGACCGCGCTGCCGAGCTCGACCAGGGTGTCGGCGACCGAGAAGCCGGTCGCGCCGAGGCCGAGGACGGCGACGTTCAGGCCCTTCCACCCCTCGGCGTACCAGCTGTCGAGGGACTGGAGGCGGGAGGACGAGGACACCGGGTCAACCAACGCGTGCGATCCATTCGAGGTAGAAGAGGCCGACCCCCGCGGCGACGAAGAGCCCCGCGATGATCCAGAACCGGACGACGACCGTCACCTCGGCCCACCCCTTCAGTTCGAAGTGGTGGTGCAGCGGACTCATCCGGAAGATCCGCTTGCCGTGGGTGATCTTGAAGTACGCCCGCTGCAGGATGACCGAGCCGGTGACGATGAAGAACAGGCCGCCGATCAGGATGAGCAGCAGCTCGGTGCGGCTGAGGATCGCGAGACCCGCCAGCGCACCACCGAGGCCGAGCGAACCGGTGTCGCCGAGGAAGATCTGCGCGGGCGACGTGTTGTACCAGAGGAAGCCGATGAGCCCACCGCAGACCGCGGCTGCGACGACCGCCAGGTCGAGCGGGTTGCTCACGGTGTAGCAGGCGTGCTCGGTGCTCGCGTCGAGCCGGGCACCGCCGCAGATCTGGTTCGACTGCCAGAAGCCGATGATCACGTACGAGCCGATCGCCAGGATGCTCGAACCGGTCGCGAGACCGTCGAGACCGTCGGCCACGTTCACGCCGTTCGACGTGGACACCGTCAGCAGGACGATCCAGGCGAGGAACAGCACGGTGCCGATGACGGTACCGAGCGCCATGAAGTCGAGCCACGGGATGTCCCGGACCGCCGAGATCATGGTCGACGCCGGGGGCTTGCCGTTCGACGTCGGCACCACCAGGGCGACCGTGGCGAAGATGACCCCGACGATGACCTGACCGAGGACCTTCGCCCAGCCGCCGAGCCCGAGGCTCCGCTGGCGCCGGACCTTCAGGAAGTCGTCGATGAACCCGACGAAGCCCAGGCCGACCATGAGGAAGAGCACGAGCAGGCCGGACAGCGTGATCGAGTCGCCCCCGACCAGGTGCCCGACGAAGTACCCGATCACCGCACCGATGATGAGGACGATGCCGCCCATCGTCGCGGTGCCGCGCTTCGTGTGGTGCGACTGCGGGCCGTCGTCACGGATGAACTGACCCCACCCGAGACGGTGGAACAGCTTGATGAAGAACGGGGTGAGCAGCAACGTGAACACCAGCGACACAGCGCCGGCGATGAGGAGCGCGATCATTCGGTGACACCTCCGAGGCGGTCGCCGAGGAATCGCAGTTCCGCCGACTTCGAGGACTTGACCAGGACCACGTCGCCGGGGCGGAGCATGTCCTGGAGTGACCGGACGGCGTCGTCGACGTCCTCGATGAACACCGACTCGCCGTCCCACGATCCCTCGAGGGTGGCGGCCTGGTGGATGGGCATCGCGCCGCGGCCGACGACCACGAGCTGACCGATGCCGAGACGGACGACGAGCCGACCGATGCGGTCGTGCTCCTCGGTCGAGAACTCGCCCAGCTCGGCCATCTCGCCGAGCACGGCGACGGTCCGCTCCCCCGGACGCACGATCTGCGCCAGGGTCCGCAGCGCCGCTGCGGTCGAGTCCGGTGACGCGTTGTAGGCGTCGTTGATCACGGTGACGCCCTCGGGGCCGCCCTGCAGCAGCTCCATGCGCCAGCGCTCGGCGCGCGTCATCGACGCGAGCGCCGCGGCGCCGTCGGCGAGCGGGACACCCCAGCGGTGGGCGACCGTCAGGGCGGCGGCCGCGTTCATCGCGTGGTGCTCACCCAGGATCGCGAGGCGCACGTCGACGTGATCCGGGCCTCCCGTTCGGCCTCCGTCTGCAGACGGGTCGCCTGCGGGGACGGGAGGCGCGGTGAGGGTGAAGCGGGTGCCGCTGCGGTCCGTCTCGATGCCGGTGATGCGGTAGTCGGCATCCGCCGACGTGCCGAAGCCGACCACCTGCGCGGCCGTCAGCTCGCGCATCGACGCGACCCGGTCGTCGTCGACGTTGAGCAGCGCGGTCGCGGACGCGGGCAGGTCGGTGACCATCTCGGACTTCGCCCGCTGCGTGGCCTCGATGCCGCCGAACTCGCCGGCGTGCGCGAGGCCCACCTTGAGCACGACCCCGACGTCCGGCTCGGCGATGCGCACGAGCGCGGCGATGTGGCCGACGCCGCTCGCCCCCATCTCGACGACCAGGAACCGCGTGTCGTACGTGACCCGGAGCATCGAGATCGGTGCCCCGACGTGGTTGTTGAAGGACCCCTGGGGCGCGACGGTCTCGCCGTGCTGCTCGAGGATCGTCCGGAGCATGTTCTTCGTGCTCGTCTTGCCGTTCGAGCCGGTGATGCCGACGACCCGCAAGGGTGCCGGCCGTCCCTCGGCGTCGACACGGTCGGCGGAGGCCATCCGGACACGGGTGACGACCTCGTGCGCGAGCGCGGCGAGGGCGGCGTAGCCGTCCGCGACGACGATCTGCGGCGCGGTGGTGTCCACCCGTTCGGGCGTGATGACGAGCGCTGCGCCGGCCTCGGTCGCGGCGGGCACGAAGCGGCGCCCGTCCGTGACCTCGCCGGGCAGGGCGAAGAAGACGCTGCCGGGGCGGACCAGGCGCGAGTCGGTCTCGACCGAGCCCTCGACCACCAGGTCGCCGGGCTCGGCGACGTCGGTCGCCTGGGCGCCACCGATCAGCTCGCCGCCGACCGCGGTGGCGATCTCGGCGAGGGTGAGCGCGATCATCGGAGGTCCTCGGCCGGACCGGAGTTCGGTTCCCAACCCGCTTCGCGCAGGGCCTGACGGGCCTCGTCGCGTGCCGAGTAGGGGGTGCGGACGCCGGCGATGTCGCGGTAGTCCTGGTGGCCAGGGCCAGCCCAGAGGATCGAGTCGCCCTCGCCGAGCAGACCGACGGCCAGGCGGATGGCGGCTTCTGGTGGGCTCACCTCGTGCAGCTCGTGGTCCGGGAACGCCTCGCGCGCGGCGTCGACCAGGGTCTTCCGGATCGATGCGGCGTCCTCGAAGCGGGGGTGGTGGTCGGTGACGACGAGGATGTCGCTGCCGGCCGCTGCGACGCGGGCCATGTCGCCGCGCTTCGTGGTGTCACGGTCACCGTCCGCGCCGAACAGCATGAGGACCTTGCCCGGCGTGAACTGGCGCACGGCGGCGAGGGTGTTCTCGAAGGCGTCGGCGCTGTGCCCGAAGTCGACGTAGACGCTCGGGCCGTGCTCGCCCGAGACGCGCTCGGTCCGGCCGGGCAGGTAGCACTCGATCGCGCTCGTCCGTTCGCCGCGCTGCTCGCGCTCGTCCTCGTCGGGGTAGCGGCGGTGGTTCGTCTCGAGCGCGTGCGCGATCGCACCGAGCTCGAATCCGCCCTCGACCAGCATGACGATCGCCAGCGCGGCGTTCGCGGCCATGTGCCAGCCGATCAGGGGCACACGGGTGGTGAGCTCGCGACCCTCGGGACCGGTGAGACGGAACTCGGTGTAGGCGGCGTGTGCCTCGACGATGTCGACGTGCCACTCGGCCTCGACGTCCGGGTGCACCGTGATCGTCGTGACCGGGATGCGGGAGTCCTGCACCACGCGGTGGCCCCAGTCGGTGTCCAGCGAGACGACGCCGCGACGGGCGTGCTCGGGCTGGAACAGCGGGAGCTTCGCCTGGTAGTACTCCTCCATGTCGGCGTAGTCGTCGAGGTGGTCGTGCGACAGGTTCGTGAAGGCCGCGACGTCGAAGACGATGCCGTCGACCCGGTGGCGGCTGAGTGCCTGTGCGCTCACCTCGACGGCGACCGCGCGCACCTCGCTCTCGCGCATCCGGGCGAGGAGCGCGTGCATCTCGCTGGCCTCGGGCGTGGTGAGGCGGCTCGTCACGCTGAGCGCACCGATGTGGCGCTCGGCGGTCGAGCTCAGGCCGGTGACCAGGCCGAGCTGCTTGAGGATCCCCTCGAGGATGTAGGACGTGCTCGTCTTGCCGTTCGTGCCGGTGACGGCGAACAGCTGCGGCAGGTCGGTGGCCTCGTCCGGGTGGGTGCGGTAGACCCAAGCCGACACGTCGCCCAGGGCAGCACGGGGGTCGTCCACGACGAGCACCGGCAGACCGGCGGCCTGCGCGCTCGCCACACCGGCGTCGTCGGTCAGGACTGCGACGGCACCGCGCTCGGCGGCCTCGGCGGAGAACTCCGCGCCGTGACGGTTCGCACCGTGCACGCCGACGAAGACGTCACCCGGCTGCACCTCGGCGGCACTCAGCGTGACACCGGTCGTCTCGACGGCGTCGACCGAGCCGACGACGCGGAGGCCGAACGCGTTCGCGAGTTCGGCGACCGCCCTCGGGGTGGGGTGTTCGGGCCGGAGGACCGGGGGGATCCGTGCGGACAAGTATTCCTTCTTCCTCACCACGTGGACGGGTAGAGCTTCGCCTCGGACGCGGAGGGGGCTACTCGGTACTTCTCGAGCACCTGGGACATGAGTGTGCGGAACGCCGGAGCCGCTCCGCTCGACCACTTGTTGGTCTGCGGCTTCGTGAACGTCACCGTGACAACATACTGGGGGTCTTCGGCGGGTGCCATTCCGGCCACCGAGGTGATGCGCTGACCGCCGTAGCCCTTCGAGCCCTCGGCCACCTCGGCCGTACCGGTCTTCGCGGCGATGTTGTAGCCCGAGATCGGCTTCATGCCCACGAGCGTGCCGCCCGTGACCACGCTCTGGAGCATGTCGGTGACCTGCGTCGCGGCGGCGGCGGACACGACGCGCTGCTTCTGCACGTCGGGCGCGTCGATCGTCGTGCCGTCCGAGGTGGTGCACCCCTTGACGAAGTGCAGCGGGATCCGGACACCGTCGTTCGCGATGGTCTGGAACACGCTGGCGACCTGGACCGCGGTCGTCGAGATGCCCTGGCCGAACATCGAGTTGATG
This sequence comes from Curtobacterium sp. JUb34, assembly GCF_003755065.1. Lineage (NCBI taxonomy): Bacteria > Bacillati > Actinomycetota > Actinomycetes > Micrococcales > Microbacteriaceae > Curtobacterium > Curtobacterium sp. JUb34. The sequence goes on from NZ_RJVH01000002.1 coordinate 872,155, forward strand.
TTCGTCTGCTGGTCCCAGTTCGGGCTCGAGCCGTAGTCCATCGACGGCTGGCCCGGGTAGTCGATCGCCGACTCCGGCTCGAACAGTCCGAACTTCTGCATGTAGTCGTAGCGCTGCTGAGCCGTCAGCCGCGAGCCGAGCTCGGTGATGCCGACGTTCGACGAGTTCTGCAGGATGCCCGTCAGCGTCAGGTTCTCGGTCTCGTGGAACTCCGAGTCGTGGATCGTGCCACCCCAGGGGAACGTGCGCGAGTAGGGCACGACCGCCTGGTCGGTCGGACTCGACTTGCCCTGGTCGATCAGGGCGGCAGCGATGGCGGCCTTGATCGTCGATCCGGGCTCGTAGCTCGCCGTGAGGGCCCGAGAACCGAACGCTCCCTTGTCGGTGGTGGCGTCCACGTCGTTCGGGTCCACCGTCGGGTAGTCGGCGACTGCGAGCAGCTCACCCGTCTTCACGCTCGTGACCGTGGCCGTCGCGGACTCCGCCTGCAGGGTCTTCGCGGCGGACGCGATGGTCTGCAACGCCATGTACTGCAGGTCGCTGTCGATCGTCGTGACGAGCGTGCCACCGTCCTTGGCCTGTTTCTTCGTCACGGTGCTGCCCGGCAGCTGGACGCCGTCCTCACCGCGCTCGTAGGTCTCCGAGCCGTTCGTGCCGGCCAGGCACTTGTTGTACGCGTACTCCAGGCCGGCCTGCGCGCCGTCGGTACCCATGAAGCCGGTCACGTTGCCCGTGGTCGCACCCGTCGGGTAGACCCGCGACGCCTGCTGCTCCTTGTAGATCCACGGGATGCCGAGGTCGGTCACGGCCTCGTAGTGCTTCACGTCGAGGCCCTTGACCAGGTAGGCGAAGTCCGACTTCGGGTTCGCGGCGATGTTCTTGCGCATGGTCGCGACGTCACCGCCGGAGGCCTTCGCCAGGGCGGTGAGCGCCGTCGACACGCTGATGTCCTTGACCCGTGTCCCACCGAGCTTGCCCGTGAACTTCTTGACGAGTCGCGGGGCGGTGGTGATGTTGTACCGGGTGACGCTGTCGGCGAGTTCGGTCCCGTTGCGGTCCACGATCGAGCCGCGGGTGCCGTAGATGGTCACCGGGATGCTGCGCTTCTGGGTGGACTGCTCGTTGAGGGCCGAGGCCTGCACGACCTGGATGTCGACGAGACGGACCACGAAGACGCCCACCAGGGCGATCACGGCGATCATCACGATGCTGTAGCGCAGTCGGCGGTTGCGGATCGTCTTCGTCACGCGGTGCGGTCCTTCCCGGATGGTGCTGAGGGTGGTGCAGACCCGCAGGTCACCGGGTGGAAGGCGCCTGGAGCTGGTTCGCGTCGGACTCTACGGAGGACTTCGAGGAACCCCCGTCCGACGCGCTGGCGCCGCTCGTCTTCTCAGACGCGGCGCTGTTGGCGGTGCTCGCGCTGCCGGTGCTGCTCGCGCTGCCGGTCGTCGAGCCCGTCTCCTTGCTCGTCGACGTGTCGCCCTGCTTCGCGGCGAGGGGGACGTCGTTCAGCAGCGAGTTCGGCACCTGGTTCTCCGTACTCGCCGTGGCCGGGTCGGCGACCGCGGGCGTCGGCGTGCCGTACACCCGGCCCGTCTTGGGGTCGAGGTACACCGGCGTGGAGTTGGCGATCATCCCGAGCGACTGCGCGTTGCGGGCCAGGTTCTGCGGCGAGTCGAGCACGCGGAGTTCCTCGGAGAGCGACTGCTGCGTGCGGGAGAGGTTCGTCTGCTCGGTGCCGAGGGCGCTCAGCGTGTAGGCCCCCTGACTGAGCACCATGCTGATGCCGAGCTGGGCGAGCAGCAGGATGCCGAGCGCGACGACCGCAGTGACGGCGTAGCCGATGCGGGGCCGTGCACGACGCTGCGCCGCGGTCGGGGTGACCTCGACGAGCTCCGGTCGGCTCTGTCGGTCCGGGCGCGGGGTGCGGGACGGGACGACGGCGGGGTCGACGAGTGCGAGGTTCGTGCTCATGTCACTTCCGGATCCGCTCGGCCGCGCGCAGGCGCACGGGTGTTGCTCGGGGGTTGGCGGCGCGCTCGGCCTCGTCGGCCAGCTCGGCGCCCTTGACGATCAGGGAGAAGGTGGGGGCGTGCTCGGGGAGCTCGACGGGCAGCCCGGCGGGGGCGCTCGACTTCGTGCGCTCCACGAGTGCCCGCTTGACGATGCGGTCCTCGAGCGACTGGTACGACTCGACGACGATCCGGCCACCGACCGCGATGGCGTCGAGTGCAGCCGGGATCGCGCGCTCGAGGACGCTGAGCTCGGCGTTGACCTCGATGCGCAGCGCCTGGAACACGCGCTTCGCCGGGTGGCCCTGGCGCTGGATCGCGACCGGGGTCGCGTCGTGGAGCACCTGGACGAGGTCGCCGGACATCGTGAACGGGGCGCTTGCTCGGCGCTCGACGATGGCGCGGGCGTACCGGCCGGCGAGCTTCTCCTCGCCGTAGCGCTGGAAGATGCGGCGCAGCTGGCCCTCGTCGTAGGTGGCCAGGACGTCGGCGGCGGTCTGCCCCTCGGTCCGGTCCATCCGCATGTCGAGCGGCGCGTCCTGGCTGTAGGCGAAGCCGCGCTCGGCCCGGTCGAGCTGCAGCGAGCTGACACCGAGGTCGAACAGCACACCGTCGACCTGACGGAAGCCCTCGCCCTCGATGGCGTCGACGATGCCGTCGTACACGGTGTGCACCAGACGGACGCGGTCGCCGAAGCGGGCGAGTCGCTCCCCCGCGATGCCGAGGGCGTCGGTGTCGCGGTCGAGACCGATGAGCGTGAGCTCCGGGAACCGTTCGAGCAGCCCCTCGGAGTGCCCGCCCATGCCGAGCGTGGCGTCGACGACGACCTTGCCCGGCCCGTCGAGCGTCGGCGTGAACAGGTCGACGATGCGCTCGAGCATCACCGGCGTGTGCGGGAAGCGTGGCGTCCCGTTGTCGTTGTCGGCCATGTGCAGCCCCTCGTCTCCTGGGCCGCGGGTCCGGATCCCCATCCATGCGACCTGACATCGGGGAAGTGATGTCAGGGCTTCACGGCTGGGAGTCCCGATCCACGGATCAGAAGATCCCCGGGATCACCTCCTCGTCGTTGTCGGCGAACGCCTCTTCGGCTTCGGCGTAGTAGGCCTCCCACGCGGTGGTCGACCAGATCTCGGCACGGTCACCGCTGCCGATGACCGTCAGGTCCCGCTCGAGCCCCGCGTACTCACGGAGGTTCTGCGGGATCGTCACGCGGTTCTGCTTGTCGGGCTGTTCGGCGCTGGCCCCCGAGAGGAACAGGCGCATGTAGTCCCTGGTGCGCTTCGACGTCATCGGTGCGGTCCGGATGCGCTCGTGGAGTTCCTCGAACGTCCGGGCACTGAAGACCACGACGCAGCGTTCCTGGCCGCGGGTCATCACGAGTCCCCCGGACAGTTCGTCCCGGAACTTGGCGGGGAGGATCACGCGACCCTTCTCGTCGAGCTTCGGGGCATGAGTACCGAGCAGCACGTCGGGCCTCCCCTCCGCTCCACCGGACCGTTGCAAGCCCCACTTTACTCCACTCCCCTCCCCACGCGCAGGATTCCGCTCCCTTTTCGCCCCGTGACACCCCTTCTGGGGCCGTTCGAGCGCCGGTTGCCGCTGAGCCATCGCCGCAGATGCCTGTCATGGCGGGGATCTGGGCCGGAATGGAGGGCGTGGAGGAAAGTGGAGGACTTTCGCAGCCGGTGGAGCGTCACGGCGGCGCGGCGGAGCACGGCCCGATGTGGTGCGGGAGGCCCGGCTGCTCACACCACGGCGCCGGCACCGCGCCGAGGTTCCACGACATGCCGCGCGCGAGTCGCCGAGGTTCCACGAACGGACGCCAGGGCGCGCGAGATGCCGAGATTTCGGAACCTCGACGGCGCTCACCCCCGCGAACGCCCCCGGAAACGCGAAAACGGGGCCGACCCGAAGGCCGACCCCGTCACGAGGGAGGAGTGTGGAGGGCTGCTACTGCCCCTGGTCGTTCCGCTTGTCCCAGCGGTCGTTCATCCGGTCCATGAAGGACCCACCGCCACCGTTGGCCGGACGAGCCGAACCACCGGACGCCGGAGCACCCGGCCGAGCGGGCTTCGCCTTCGGGGCTCGCATGCCCGGGCGCAACGCGAAGAGGACACCGGCGAGCATCACGACGAAGCCGAGGATGCCGAGCAGCGGGGCCTTGATCACGAGACCGACGATGACGATCGCGACGCCGGCGAGTGCACCGAGCACGCCGAGCGTGATGGCCGTGTACGTCGGACGACCCTGTCGACGTGTGACACGCGCCACGAAATCGGAATCGTTCTGGTAGAGGCTGCGCTCCATCTCTTCGAGAAGGCGCTGCTCCTGTTCCGAGAGCGGCATCTGGGTTCCCTCTGTTCCTGGGATCGACGCGGGGTTGAACAACCGGGCTGGAAAACACTCGGTTGAGTGGACCGATTCTATGTCCCAACCGCTCCACTAGGGTAGGGACTGTGGCTGAGAGTACGCGATTAGTGGACCTCGTATCGGCGCGTATCGACCGGGCACTCGACGAGCAGCGTGAGCGGCTCCTCGCGATCAGCCCCGATCTCGCCCCGTTCGACCTGTACGCCCGTGATCTGCTGTCCGGCGGCAAGCGCTTCCGGGCGCTGTTCTGCTACTGGGGATGGCAGTCGGTGGCGGGCCGTTCGGGCTCGTTCGACCCGCTCGCCGAGGGCTCCCGCCAGACCACGGCCGAGGCGATCGTCACGGTCGCCGCGGCGCTCGAGGTCTTCCACGCAGCGGCGCTCGTGCACGACGACATCATGGACCGCTCGGACACCCGTCGCGGGCGTCCCGCGGCGCACCGCCGCTTCGAGTCGCTCCACCAGGAGTCCGGTTTCGTCGGCGACCGCGGACAGTACGGCACGAACTCGGCACTGCTGCTCGGCGACCTGCTGCTCTCCCTCAGCGACTCGGTGTTCGACGAGGGCCTCGCGCTCCTCGACCCGGTGCGCGGCCGCATCGTGCGCCAGGAGTTCCACGCCATGCGCCTCGACGTCACCGCGGGCCAGTACCTCGACGTGCACGAAGAAACAGCCTGGCCCGTCATCGACGAGTCCGAGCACCTGCTCCGCGCCCAGCGCGTCATCGTCTTCAAGTCGGCGAAGTACTCGATCGAGGCACCGCTCGTCATCGGCGCCCTGGTGGCCGGCGCGAGCGAGTCGCAGCTCGAGGGCCTCCGCGCCTTCGGACTCCCCCTCGGCGTCGCCTACCAGCTGCGCGACGACATGCTCGGCGTGTTCGGGGACCCCGAGGTCACCGGCAAGCCCGCGGGCGACGACCTGCGCGAGGGCAAGCGCACAGTGCTCATCGCCTCGGCGCGCAAGGCCCTGGCGAGCGGCCCGCGGCAGCTGCTGGACGAGCTCCTCGGCGACCCGGACCTCGACGAGGAACAGGTGCAGATGCTCCGCGCCACCCTCACCGAGTCCGGTGCGGTCGCCGCCGTCGAGCGTTCCATCGACCGGCACGTGCAGCGTGCGAAGGCGGCGCTCGACGCGTCGCCGCTGACGCCGTCGGCACGGGAGCAGCTCGCGTCGCTGGCCGACACGGTCAGCCGCCGGTCGTCCTAGACCCACTCCCAGGACGGACGGGAGGCCCGGTGCCAGCTGGCACCGGGCCTCCCGTCTGCTCGGAACGCGTCTAGAGCAGCGACTGCGCCACGCGGCGCACCTCGGCCTTGCGACCGGCGCGCAGCGCCGCGATGGGCGAGACGCCCATCGAGTCGTCGACGGTGAGCATCCAGCGGACCGCCTCGTCGTCGGTGAAGCCGTTGTCACCGAGCACGGTGAGGGTGCCGCGCAGCTCGGGCAGGGGCTCGCGGTCCTCGAGGAACTCGCTCGGCACGCGCAGGACGCCACCGACGCGGGCCGCCAGCAGGGTCCGCTCCTCGAACAGGCGGTGGATCCGACCGGGGCTGGTGCTGAACAGGTCCACCAGTTCGGGGACGGTCAGCCAGCGCTCGGAGAGGGTCAGGTCGTCGACGGGTGCAGCACTCACACGCCCATGGTGCCAGAGCGGGGCACCGAGTGAGTACGCCTCGTTCGTCACATTCGTCACACGCACCACATCCGGCTCTCTGGTTGACTTGGGAATCACACCATGCCAGCGTTGTGCCACCTGTGAGTGCGCGCATGCACGCGCACGGGACAGTCGAGATCAGGAGAAACCGTGGACCACGCTGCAGACGAAGCCGCCCGACGCGCACGATCCGCCCGGTTCGCGACCATGCCCATCGTCCTCGCGGGCACGATCGCGGTGACCGCCGGCCTGACCGGCCCGGTCGCGCACGCCGAACCGCGACACGACGACGCGGACGCGAACCACAAGCGCCACGTCGACCAGGACCGCAACGTCGGCAACCGTCCGGTGTTCGGTACCGCGGTCGCTCGTCCGTCGCAGACCACCGTCACGACGGTCGCCGCGACGACGAAGTCCCCCACCACGGCTGTGCCCACGAACTACACCGTCCGTCAGGGCGACACGGTCTCGGGCATCGCCGCCCGCTTCGGCCTGTCGGCGCAGGAGGTCCTGGTGCGCAACGGCCTCGGCTGGAACACGATCATCCACCCCGGGCAGACGCTGCACCTGGCGTCGACGCCCGCGGTGACGACGGCGCGCACGACCACGAGCGCCGGATCGACGTCCGGCTCGGGGTCGAGCACCTCGAGCTACCACGTCAAGTCGGGCGACACCGTGTCCGGCATCGCGTCGCGGGTCGGGGTGTCGACGACGGCGCTCCTCAGTGCGAACAAGCTCTCGCAGCGCAGCGTGATCTACCCCGGCCAGACCCTTCGGGTGCCGCACGGCTCGTCCGGTGGCGGCTCGGTGTCGACGGCCGCCGCGTCGTCGGGTTCGTCGGGTTCGTCGAAGTCGAGTGTGAAGATCTCCTCGGGCGACACGATCGGCTCGATCGCCGCGTCCCACCACGTCTCCGTCGCCGCGCTGTTGTCGGCGAACGGCCTGACCTACACGAGCACGATCTACGCGGGCAAGACCCTCGTCATCCCGTCGTCGAGCTCCGCCACGGCGACCGCCGCCGCACCGTCGCGTGCCGCCGTGAGCGCCGCCGTCGGGCTGAGTGCCGAGCAGCGCCAGAACGCGGCCACCATCGTCGCCGTCGGCCGCTCCCTCGGGGTGTCCGACCGCGGCATCGTGGTGGCGTTGGCCGCCGCGATGCAGGAGTCGAGCCTGCGCAACCTGCCCCACGGTGACCGCGACTCGGTCGGCCTGTTCCAGCAGCGGCCGAGCCAGGGCTGGGGCAGTGCGGCGAAGCTGCAGGACCCGGCCTACGCGACGAAGCTGTTCTTCGGCGGGCGGAACAACCCGAACACGGGCAAGACCCGCGGGCTGCTCGACGTGCCCGGGTGGTCGTCGATGAGCATCACCGACGCCGCCCAGGCCGTGCAGCTCTCCGCTTACCCGAAGGCCTACGCCAACTGGGCGAGCGCCGCCGAGGGCTGGCTGGCCACCCTCTGAGTCTCATCCGGAAGATCGAGATTGGGTCACGACCGGTGCGCCGGTGCGGTCCCGTGCAGTCTCGATTCGTAGAATGCCGCCGATGACCACCAACGCCGCCACGGATCCGATGATCGGTCGCATGATCGATCAGCGGTACCGCGTCCGCTCCCGCATCGCGCGCGGGGGCATGGCGACCGTGTACCTCGCGACCGACGTCCGCCTCGAGCGACGCGTCGCGATCAAGATCATGCACGGGCACCTGGCCGACGACCAGGCCTTCCGCGAACGCTTCATCCAAGAGGCGAGGTCGGCCGCACGGCTGTCCCACCCGAACCTGGTCGGTGTCTACGACCAGGGTGCCGAGGACGACACCGCGTACATCGTGATGGAGTACATCCCGGGCATCACGCTGCGGGACCTGCTGCAGGAGCACCACGCCCTGACGCCGGAGCAGGCGACCGACATCCTGCGGGCGGTGCTGGCCGGCCTCGCCTCGGCCCACCGCGCCGGCATCGTGCACCGCGACCTGAAGCCCGAGAACGTCCTGCTCGCCGACGACGGCCGCATCAAGCTCGGCGACTTCGGTCTGGCCCGCGCGACGACCGCGAACACCGCGACCGGCGCCGCCCTGCTCGGCACGATCGCGTACCTGTCCCCCGAGCTCGTGACCCGTGGCGCTGCCGACTCGCGCAGCGACATCTACGCGCTCGGCATCATGCTCTACGAGATGCTCACCGGCGAACAGCCCTACAAGGGCGAGCAGCCGATGCAGATCGCCTACCAGCACGCGAACGACACGGTGCCCGTGCCGAGCGCCGCGGTGTCCGGCGTGCCGCCCGAGCTCGACGAACTCGTCGCCTGGTCGACCGCCCGCGACCCCGAGGACCGCCCGCGCGACGCCCGCGAGATGCTCGACCACATGGCCGGCAACCAGCAGCGTGCGACGGGCCAGTACCGGACCGCCGTGCTGCGGCCCGAGAACGCGACGGCGATCCTGCCGTCCGGCGGCGGCGCCACGGCCGGTACCGGTGCACCCGGCGCCGGTTCACGCGCTGCTGCCGCGGACGCACCGGCGGCGGCGACCGACGCCACGGCCATCATCGACTCCCCCGAGCGGAGCCGCCCGGCGACCCGCAACCGCAACACCGGTCCGGGCCCGCGCCGCACCGGCGCGCAGCCCGGCGTGCTGTCCCCCGCGGGGCAGCGCCTGGCCGACCTGTCCGCCAAGCGTCGCAAGCGCGGCTGGATCGCACTGTCGGTCTTCGTCGTGCTCCTGCTCATCGGCGCGGGCTTCGGCTGGTACTTCGGGCCGGGGCCGGGTGGCAACGTGCGCATCCCCGAAGTGACGGGCAAGTCGGTCTCGCAGGCCCGGCAGCTGCTCGAAGCCCAGGGCCTGCACGCGGCGTCGAAGACCGGAACCCGGTTCGACGCCGTCGTCGCGAAGGGACAGGTGTCCGTCACGAAGCCGGCCGCGGAGCGCGAGGTGCAGAAGGGCACGTCCGTGCAGCTCGTCGTGTCGAACGGCCCGAGGATGATCGCGCTGCCGGCGATCGTCGGGCAGCCGATCTCCACCGTCACCGCCGCGCTCGACGACGACTTCGAACTGCAGGACAACCGGTACGAGTTCTCCGCGGACGCCGCGAAGGACACCGTCATCGCGGCGACCGGCCGTGCGTCGGGCGGCAAGGCGCTCGACCTGACCGCGGTCAAGGCCTACGGCGAGACCGGTCCGGTCACCCTCACGGTGTCCCTCGGGGCCGTGCCCGACGTCGTCGGCAAGACCGTCGACGAGGCGTCGGCCGCACTCGACGACGTCGGACTGATCCTCGGCGCACGCACCGAGGAGTACAGCGAGACCGTCCCCTCCGGCCAGATCGTCTCCGCCGAGGTGCAGGACTCCCCCGCCGTGCGCGGCACCGCGATCGACGTCGTCGTGTCGAAGGGTCCGACACCGATCACCGTCCCCGAGGACGGCGTCGTCGGCGCGACGATCAACGAGGCCACCGCGACGCTCGAGGGCCTCGGGCTCAAGGTCGCTGTACCGGACTGCACGAACATCCTGTGCGGGTTCTACGACTGGAAGTCGAAGCTCCCGGTGACCGGTACCGACCCGGGCGCCGGGGCCACGGTGTACCGCGGCGACACGGTGACGCTCGCCTACGACCAGTAGCGGTCGGGCAGTCCGGTCCGCCGAAGCGACATCCGTCCGCCCAATCTCGCCGAAACCACCGCGAAAGCGACAGTGTGCCGCCGGACATCGGCGGCACACTGTCGCTTTCGCGGACCGGCGCCGCTGACGCCTTGGCGGGGCGGGCAGTGGACGCGACGGCACGGCGGACGGGAGGCGCGGTGCGGAGCCGCCACGGGCCTCCCGTCCGGCACGCGGAAGCGACAGAACCCCGCGAACGGTTCGCGGGGTTCTGTCGCTCTGGCGGGACTGACCCGCTCCGCTGCGCGCTACGCGCGCACGTGCGGGTGCGCGCCGAGCTCCTCGGCCACGAGGAACGCGAGCTCGAGCGACTGCATGTGGTTCAGTCGCGGGTCGCAGAGCGACTCGTACCGGGTGGCGAGGGTGGCCTCGTCGATGTGCTCCGAGCCGCCGAGGCACTCGGTGACGTCGTCACCGGTGAGCTCGACGTGCATGCCGCCCGGGTACGTGCCGACCTGGCGGTGCGCCTCGAAGAAGCCGAGGACCTCGTCCACGACGTCGTCGAACCGACGGGTCTTGTAGCCGGTGGGCGTGGTGAGGCCGTTGCCGTGCATCGGGTCGGTGACCCACAGCGGGTTGGCGTCCATGCCCTTGATCGCCTCGAGCAGCTTGGGCAGCTCGTCGCGGATCTTGCCGGCACCCATGCGCGTGATGAACGTCAGGCGGCCGGGCTCGCGGTTCGGGTCGAGCTTGTCGACCAGGGCCTTCATGTCGTCGACGCTCGTGGTCGGGCCGAGCTTCACGCCGATCGGGTTCCGCACCCGCGACAGGAAGTCCACGTGGGCACCGTCGAGGTCCCGCGTGCGCTCGCCGATCCAGATGAAGTGGCCCGACGTGTCGTAGGCCAGACCCGAGCGCGAGTCGATGCGGGTCATCGGACGCTCGTAGTCCATGAGGAGACCCTCGTGCGACGCGTAGAACTCGACGTGCTTGAGCGCCTCGAAGTCGGCACCGCAGGCGTCCATGAAGCGGATCGCGCGGTCGATCTCCTTGGCGAGGTGCTCGTACCGGGCGTTCGCCGGGTTCGACGCGAAGCCCTTGTTCCACGAGTGCACCTGGCGCAGGTCGGCGAAGCCACCCTGCGTGAAGGCGCGGACGAGGTTCAGGGTCGACGCGGCCGTGTGGTACCCCTGCACCAGGCGGCGCGGGTCGGCCGTCCGGCTCTCGGGCGTGAAGTCGTAGCCGTTCACGATGTCGCCGCGGTAGGCGGGCAGCGTGACGTCGCCGCGGGTCTCGAAGTCGCTCGAGCGCGGCTTGGCGAACTGCCCGGCCATGCGGCCCATCTTGATGACCGGCATCGAGGCGCCGTAGGTCAGCACGACGGCCATCTGCAGGATCGTCTTGACCCGGTCACGGATGGAGTCGGCGGTCGCACCGGCGAACGTCTCGGCGCAGTCACCGCCCTGCAGCAGGAACGCCTTGCCCTGGGCGGCGGCTGCGAGCCGCTCGCGGAGCTTGTCGACCTCGCCCGCGAAGACGAGGGGCGGCAGCGTCGCGATCTCGGCCGAGGCGGCTTCGGCCGCACTCGCGTCGGGCCACGTCGGCTGCTGCTTGATGGGGAGCGTGCGCCAATAGTCGAGCCCCTCGATGACGTCCGGATCCTGCAGGGCGACGAAGTCGGTCGACTCGGGCAAGGGCGTTACCTCGGTGTTCTGTGCGGGCGGCCCGCCGGGCCGCCGGAAGGCGGCAGAACGGGCGTCCCGGCGGAGTGCCGGGACCATCAGAGCCTAACGTGCGGGCGACGACTTCCGTTCCCGCATGACGGCCTCGCGTGCGGAGCTCGCGCGCTCCTTGACGCTGGTGGCGTAGACGTCGACGTACTCCTGCCGGCTCAGCCCGGCGAGCTCGTGCATGACCTCGTCGGTGACGCTCCGCAGGATGAACCGGTCGGTCTCGAAGCCCTGGAACCGCGAGAAGTCGAGCGGCTTGCCGAACACGACGCCGACGCGCTTGATCTTCGGGAAGCGCTGCCCGATCTGCTGCACCTCGCGCGTGCCGACCATGGCGACGGGGACGACGAGGACACGGCCCTCGAGGATCATCCGCGCGATGCCGGTCCGGCCCCGGTAGAGCTTGCCGTCGGGGCTGCGGGTGCCCTCCGGGTAGATGCCGAGCTGTTCCCCGCGGGCCAGCACCTGCAGGCCGGTGCGGAGCGACGCCTCGGACGCTTTGCCGCCGGAGCGGTCGATGGGCAGCTGGCCGATGGCGTTGAAGAACGTCTTCGTCGCCCACCCCTTGAGGCCCCGCCCGGTGAAGTAGTCGCTCTTCGCCAGGAAGGACAGCCGCCGGTCGAGCACGGCCGGCAGGATCACCGAGTCGATGAACGAGATGTGGTTCGACGCGAAGATGACCGGCCCCTTGGCGGGGACGTGCTCGCGGCCGACCACCCAGGGACGGAACAGGGTGAGGATGAGCGGGCCGAGCAGGAAGTTCTTCAGCAGCCAGTAGGTCATCGACGACTCCAGGTGGTGGGGCGGGCCAGAGCGACCTTACGCGGTGCGGACGCGGATGCGCCTACGCCGTGCGGGCGTGGATGCGGGCCAGGTCGGCGGCACCGACGACCCCGGCGTCGTTGACCAGCTCGGCGATCACGAAGTCCGGCTCGGGGTGGTAGCCACGCGCCGGCAGGTTGTTGAGGTACGCCTGCTTGATCGGGTCGAGCAGCCGGTCCCCCGCGCTGGCGACACCGCCGCCGAACACGAAGAGCTGCGGGTCGAGCACCGCCGACAGTGAGGCGCAGGCTTCACCGAGGTGCCGGCCGAGACGGCGGAGGGCCGCGAGGGCACCCGGGTCGTCGGCCAGGATCAGGTCGCCCACGATGTGACCGTCGAGCTCGCCGCCGTTGGCTTCGCGCGCGTCGGCCAGGGCCGAGCCGATGCCGCCGGCGTCGGCGACGTCGTTCGCCATCCGCTGCAGGGCACGGCCGGATCCGTACTGCTCGATGCAGCCACGGGCACCGCAGCCGCAGGGCAGACCGTTCGGCACGATGCGCAGGTGCCCGATCTCGCCACCGGTGCCGAAGCCGCCGCGGAACAGGCGGTCCTCGGTCACGATGGCGCCGCCGACGCCGGTGCCGATGGTGAGCATGGTCATGTCGGAGACGAGGCGGCCGGCGCCGAAGCGGAACTCGGCCCACCCGGCGGCGTTGGCGTCGTTGTCGACCGTGATGTGCAGGTCGCCGAGACGCTGCTGCAGCTTCTGGCGCAGTGGCTCGTTCCGCCACCGGATGTTCGGCGTGTAGTAGACGATCGACTGCGAGGCGTCGATGAACCCGGGAGCCGCGACGCCCACGGCGCCGACCTCGTGTCCCGAACTGAGTCGCTCGACCATCGAGACGACGTCGTCGAGCATGGCGTTCGGGTCCGCAGCGTTGGTGGCCACGCGGTCCTCGGCGATGATCTCGCCGAGTTCCGTCACGACCGCTCCCGCGATCTTGGTGCCCCCGATGTCGATTCCGATGGCGTGCACGGTCCAAGAGCCTACCGGTTCGCCGCGAACTCACGGAACGCCCGGTCACGCGCCCTATGCTGACTGTGACGCCTCGCAGGATGAGGCGCCCTCGAATCGAACCGGCAGACAAGGGAGTCACCGTGAACGATCAGCGACCCGTACCCGGCACCGAGGCGTCGACCGGGAGGCACGCATCGCGTCCGACCAGCGGCCCCGTCGCTCCTGACCACGGCTCCGCAGCGCGGCTGCTCGGCGACCGCGCCCGACTGACGCCGTCGCGTCCGATCCTGGCCCAGCGCCACGGCGACACGTGGACGACGATCACCGCCGGCGAGGTCCTGGGGCGGGTCCGCGGCATCGCGAAGGGCTTCGTCGCCGCCGGCCTCGAGCCCGGCGCCCACGTCGCCATCCTGTCCCGCACACGCCTCGAGTGGACCCTCGTCGACTTCGCGGTGTGGACCGCGGGGCTGGTCTCCGTCCCCGTCTACGAGACGAGCTCCCCCGACCAGGTCCGGTGGATCCTCTCCGACTCCGAGGCCGTCGCGATCGTCGTCGAGCAGGAGGAGCACGCGCGCCGGGTCGCCTCGATCGCACCGGACCTGCCGCACCTCGGACAGCACTGGACGATCGACGGCGGTGGGCTCGACGACCTGACCCGGCTCGGCGAGGACGTCACCGACGACGAACTCGACGCCCGGACGGCGACCGTGCACGGCCACGACGACGCGACGATCATCTACACCTCCGGGTCGACCGGACGCCCGAAGGGGTGCGTCCTGCGGCACGACAACTTCACCGCGACGGTCGAGAACGCCAGCGTCGCGATGCCCGAGGTCGTCGCGGACGGCGCCTCGACCCTGCTCTTCATCCCGATGGCCCACGTGTTCGCCCGGTTCATCGCGGCGATGTCGGTGTCGGCCGGTGTCCTGGTCGGCCACGAGCCGGACACGAAGGACCTCATGCAGGCGGTGTCGTCCTTCAAGCCGTCGTTCCTGCTGGCCGTCCCCAGGGTCTTCGAGAAGATCTACAACGCGTCCGAGCAGAAGGCCGACCTCGGCGGCAAGGGGAAGATCTTCCGGGCCGCGGCGGACACGGCGGTCGCGCACTCCGAAGCGCTGGCCGCCGGGCGGGTGCCGCTCGTGCTCGGCCTGAAGTTCAAGCTCTTCGACAAGCTGGTCTACGCGAAGCTCCGGAACGCCCTCGGCGGTCGGACCGAGTACGCGGTCAGTGGTTCGGCGCCGCTCTCACCGCGGCTGTCGCACTTCTTCCGGTCGATCGGCGTGCTCATCCTCGAGGGCTACGGGCTCACCGAGACGACGGCCCCCGCGACCGTGAACCGCGCTGCAGAGCTCCGCATCGGCACGGTCGGCCGCGCGCTGCCCGGCGTCGAGATCCGGATCGCCGACGACCAGGAGATCCTGATCCGCGGGGTCGACGTGTTCGACCGCTACTGGCGGAACGACGAGGCCACGGAGCACGCCTTCACCGACGACGGCTGGTTCCGCACGGGCGACCTCGGGCGGCTCGACGCCGACGGGATCCTGACGGTCACCGGCCGAGCCAAGGAGCTCATCGTAACCGCCAGCGGCAAGAACGTCGCCCCCGCGCCGCTCGAGGACGGCATCCGCGAACACCCGCTCATCGGACAGGTCGTGGTCGTCGGCGAGGGCAAGCCCTTCGTCGCCGCCCTCGTCACGCTCGACCGCGAGATGCTCCCGGGGTGGTGCGAGAGCCGCGGGATCACCCCGGCGCTCTCCGCGCACGAGGCCGCGTACGACGAACGCGTGCTCAGCGCCGTGCAGGAGGCCATCGACACCGCGAACGGCCGGGTCTCACGAGCCGAGTCGGTCCGGTCGTTCACGATCCTGGACACCGAGCTGTCCGAGGGCTCTGGACACCTGACGCCGAAGCTCACGATCAAGCGGTCGGTCATCCTCCGCGACTTCGCGGCGGACATCGACCACATCTACTCGGGGTCGAAGGTGCAGACGACCGCGACGCCGGTCATCGAGGAGCGTCGCGGGCGCCGCGCGTAGCGCCCCATCGTCTCGGCGTACCGGGGCGTTTCGTGCGTACCAGGTCGTTTCTTCTGACCAGGTACGCCCGATTCCGCCAGGTGCCGCGCGGGTTGCAGGGGGGCTCAGGCCTCCGGCGACTGCTCCGTCGCAGGGGCGTCGAGGACGGCGGTCGCACCGGTGGCGACGGTGGTGTCGGCCGGACGACGGTTGGTGCGGGTGCGGTGGGAGCTGAGCTCGTCAGTCTGACTGGTCATGCGGGAGTCCTGGGGGGATGGGATGGTCGTCGGTGGGAGGCCGACGCCGATACGGTACCGCTTCGTCAGGACAAAGCGACAATCCCCCGTGGGGGTGTCATGAGCAGGTGCTCAGCGGCACCCGGTCAGTGGAACCACTCCTGCGCCCGGATGTCCCGCAGCGCCTGCCGTCGGACCTCGGGATCGAGCGTCATCACGTAGACGGTGCCGTCGAGGTGGTCGACCTCGTGCTGCAGTGCCTCGGCCATCAGCCCGGTGCCCTCGAGCACCACCTCGGCGCCGTCGACGTCGACGCCGCGGACCTTGGCGTAGGGGTGTCGTCTCGTCGGGTAGCCGAGGCCAGGGACGGACAGACACCCCTCCTCCATGAGTTCCGGCTCCCCCGAGACCTCGACGATCTCCGGGTTCAGGACGTAGCCGACCTCGCCGTCGACGTTGTAGGAGAAGGCGCGCAAGGCCACACCGATCTGCGGCGCGGCCACGCCGGCGCGGCCGGGCTCCTTGACGGTGTCGATCAGGTCCTGCACGAGGTCGCGGACCCCGCTCGACCCGAGTGCGGCCGGAGTGATCGGGTCGGCGGACGAACGGAGGACGGGGTCGCCGAACAGGCGGATGGGACGGACGGTCAATTTACTGCAGCACCACCAGGAGGTCGCCGGCGTCCACCTGCTGGGTCACCGGGATCGCGAGACGGCCGACGGTGCCCGCCACGGGCGCCGTGATGGCCGCTTCCATCTTCATCGCCTCGATGCTCGCCACGGCCGCTCCGGCCTCGACGACGTCACCGACGGCGACCTTGAGCGTCACCACACCGGAGAACGGTGCAGCGACGTGCTTCGGGTCGGACTTGTCGGCCTGCTCGGCGACCTTCGTCTCGACCTCGATCGACCGGTCACGGACCGAGACCGGGCGGAGCTGCCCGTTCATCGTCGCCATGACCGTGCGGATGCCCTTGTCGTCGACCTCGCCGATCGCCTCGAGCCCGACGAACAGGTTGACGCCCTTGCCGAGCGGCACGACGTGCTCCTGCCCGGGACGCAGCCCGTACAGGTAGTCGACGGTCGGCACCACGGACAGGTCGCCGTACTGGTCGCGGACCCGCTCGAACTGCGCCGTGGGCTGCGGGAACAGCAGTCGGTTCAGCGCCTGCTGACGCTCGGGCCCCGGGGTGTCGAGGTGCGCGCGCTCGGCGTCCGGCACCGAGGTGATCTCGAGGCGGACGTCGCGGCCCGCCAGGACCTTCGTCCGGAACGGCTCCGGCCACCCACCGGGCAGATCGCCGAGCTCGCCGGCCATGAACCCGACCACGGAGTCCGGGATGTCGTACTTGTCCGGGTTCTGCTCGAAGTCGGCGGGGTCGGCGTCCACCGCGGCGAGCTGCAGCGCGAGGTCGCCGACCACCTTCGACGACGGTGTCACCTTGGTCGGGCGTCCGAGGATCCGGTTCGCCTCGGCGTACCAGTCCTCGACCTGCTCGAACCGGTCGCCCAGGCCGAGCGCGATCGCCTGCTGGCGGAGGTTCGACAGCTGACCGCCGGGGATCTCGTGCTTGTAGACACGACCCGTCGGCCCGGGCAACCCGGACTCGAACGGGGCGTAGGCCCGACGGACCGCCTCCCAGTACGGCTCGAGGTCGCCGACCGCGTCGAGGGACAGGCCGGTGTCGCGCTCGGTGTGCGCCAGGGCGGCGACCAGGGCGGACATGCTCGGCTGACTGGTCGTACCGGCCATCGGCGCCGAGGCGACGTCCACCGCGTCCGCGCCGGCACGCGCGGCGGCGAGGAGTGTCGCGAGCTGACCGCCGGCGGTGTCGTGCGTGTGCACGTGCACCGGCTGGTCGAAGCGCTCGCGCAGCGCGCCGACGAGCTTCTCGGCGGCGCCGGCGCGGAGCAGGCCGGCCATGTCCTTAATCCCGATGACGTGCGCGCCGGCCACGACCATCTGCTCCGCGAGGCGGAGGTAGTAGTCCAACGTGTACAGGTCCTCGGCAGGATCGAGGAGGTCGGCGGTGTAGCAGAGCGCCGCTTCGGCGACGGCCGTGCCGGTCGCGAGCACCGCCTCCAGGGCCGGTCGCAACTGGCTGACGTCGTTGAGCGCGTCGAACACGCGGAAGACGTCGACGCCCGTGGCGGCGGCCTCGGCGACGAAGGCGTCCGTCACCTCGGTCGGGTACGGGGTGTAGCCGACCGTGTTGCGGCCGCGCAGCAGCATCTGGATCGGGATGTTCGGCATCGCCTCGCGCAGCGAGGCCAACCGCTCCCACGGGTCCTCGCCGAGGAACCGGAGGGCGACGTCGTACGTCGCCCCGCCCCAGGCCTCGACGCTGAGCAGCTGCGGCGTGAGCCGCGCGACGTACGGCGCGACCGCGACGAGGTCCTTCGTGCGGACGCGCGTCGCGAGCAGCGACTGGTGTGCGTCGCGCATCGTCGTCTCCGTCACCGCGAGCCGGGTCTGGGCGCGGAGTGCCCTCGCCCACTCGGCAGGGCCGCTCGCCAGCAGCAGGTCGCGCTGGCCCTCGGGCACCGGGGCGCTGAGGTCGAGGGCGGGGAGCTTCGCGCTCGGTTCGGTGACCAGCGGCGACCGCTCGCCGTTCGGCTTGTTCACCGTGACGTCGGCCAGCCAGTTCAGGACCTTGGTGCCGCGGTCCTTCGACACGTGGCCGCTGAACAGCTGCGGGCGCTCCTCGATGAACTTCGTCGAGACGTCGCCTCGGGCGAAGTCCGGGTCCTCGAGCACGGCCTGCAGGAAGGGGATGTTCGTGCTGACGCCGCGGATCCGGAACTCGGCGAGGGCGCGCTTCGCACGGGCGACCGCCGTCGGGAAGTCGCGTCCGCGGCACGTCATCTTGGCGAGCATCGAGTCGAAGTGCGGGCTGATCTGCGCACCGGTGGCGACCGTGCCGCCGTCCAGTCGGACGCCGGCGCCGCCGGGGCTGCGGTAGGTGGTGATGCGGCCGGTGTCCGGGCGGAAGCCCTGCGTCGGGTCCTCGGTCGTGATGCGGGTCTGCAGCGCGGCCCCGTGCACGGCGACCGTGTCCTGGGACAGGCCGAGATCGGCGAGCGACTCGCCCGAGGCGATCCGCATCTGCGACTGCACGAGGTCGACGTCGGTCACCTCTTCGGTGACGGTGTGCTCGACCTGGATGCGCGGGTTCATCTCGATGAAGACGTGCTGTCCCTCGCGCTCGCCTTCGGTGTCCAGCAGGAACTCGACGGTGCCGGCGTTGACGTACCCGATCGACCGGGCGAAGGCCACGGCGTCACGGTGCAGCGCCCGCGCGACCGCGGGGTCGAGGTTCGGCGCCGGAGCGATCTCGACGACCTTCTGGTTGCGACGCTGCACGGAGCAGTCCCGCTCGAACAGGTGGATCGTGCCCGCCTCGGTGCCCGTCGCGTCGGCGAGGATCTGCACCTCGATGTGCCGGGGCCGGATCACCGCCTGCTCGAGGAACATCGTCGGGTCGCCGAACGCACTGTCGGCCTCGCGCATCGCCGCTTCGAGCGCCGCACGAAGCTCGGGCTTCGTCTCGACCCGGCGCATGCCGCGACCGCCACCACCGGCGACGGCCTTGGCGAACACCGGGAACCCGATGGCGTCGGCGCCGGCGAGGAGCTCCTCGATGTCACGACTCGCCGGGGTGCTCGCGAGCACCGGGACACCGGCCGCGATCGCGTGCTCCTTCGCGGTCACCTTGTTGCCGGCCATCTCGAGCACGTGCTCGCCCGGGCCGATGAACGTGATCCCCGCTGCGGCGGCCGCGGCGGCGAGCTCCGGGTTCTCGGACAGGAATCCGTACCCCGGGTAGATCGCGTCAGCCCCCGACTCGCGCGCCACGCGGATGATCTCGGAGACGTCCAGGTACGCCCGGACCGGGTGGCCCCGCTCACCGATCAGGTAGGCCTCGTCGGCCTTCAGACGGTGCAGGGAGTTCCGGTCTTCGTACGGGTAGACGGCGACGGTGCGCGCCCCCAGTTCGTACGCGGCACGGAACGCACGGATGGCGATCTCACCACGGTTCGCCACGAGGATCTTGCTGAACACGACGTCCCTTTCAGCCCGGGTTGAGGTGAGACAACCCTAGTGGCGGTAACGTTGCTGATCGTGCATGTACTCAGCGTGAGCTCCCTCAAGGGTGGTGTCGGCAAGACGACGGTGACGCTCGGCCTGACTTCGGCCGCCTTCGCCAAGGGACTGCGCACGCTGGTGGTGGATCTCGACCCGCAGTCCGACGTCTCCACGGGCCTCGACATCAACCTCGCCGGACACCTCAACGTGGCCGACGTCCTCGAGAACCCGAAGGAGAAGATCGTCCGTCAGGCGATCGCCCCCTCGGGCTGGACGAAGGGATCGCAGGGCAAGATCGACGTGATGGTCGGGTCACCCTCCGCGATCAACTTCGACGGTCCGCACCCGTCGATCCGCGACATCTGGAAGCTCGAAGAGGCGCTGGCCAACGTCGAGCAGGACTACGAGCTCGTCCTCATCGACTGCGCGCCGTCGCTGAACGCCCTCACGCGCACCGCGTGGGCAGCGTCCGACCGCGTCACCGTCGTCACCGAGCCCGGCCTGTTCTCCGTCGCCGCCGCCGACCGTGCGCTCCGGGCCATCGAGGAGATCCGCCGCGGTCTCTCCCCCCGCCTGCAGCCGCTCGGCATCATCGTGAACCGCGCCCGCGTGCAGTCGCTCGAGCACCAGTTCCGCATCAAGGAGCTCCGCGACATGTTCGGCCCGCTCGTGCTGTCGCCGCAGCTGCCCGAGCGCACCTCGCTGCAGCAGGCGCAGGGTGCCGCGAAGCCCCTGCACGTCTGGCCCGGCGAGTCCGCGCAGGAGATGGCGCGCAACTTCGACCAGCTGCTCGAGCGCATCATGCGCACCGGCAAGATCGGTCCGTACGCCGACGGTGCGGGTGCGGCCGGCGCGTAGTCGGTAGGTCGTTCGGCGTCGGGGTCGTTCGGCGCAGGCGTTGCGACGCGCCGGGGTCGTTCGGTGCCGTGTGTGCGACGCGCCGCTCGCGTTCGCCGAGGTTCCAGGACATGCCGCTCAGGTTCGCCGAGGTTCCACTCCCGAGCCCCGAGCGCGCCGAGGTTCCAAGATCTCGGAACCTCGCGGGCGCACGGATCGGGACACCCGTCCGAGTGTCGCGCCCGAGTGTTGCGTCTGCTGACGTCACGCGGTCGGTCGCTCGCGGGCGCGAGGTTCCAGGACATGCCGCTCAGGTTCGCCGAGGTTCCACTCCCGAGCCCTGAGCACGCCGAGGTTCCGAGATTTCGGAACCTCGAGGGCAGGCGTCGGGGCGGGCGCGGACCCGGGGTCAGGACGCGCGGGAAGCGCGACGAGCGGCGAGCTCGTCGGAGGGGTCGGCCGCCGCGGTGGCGTCGAGCTCGACCAGGGAGGTCTCGACCTCGCGCAGGACCTTGCCGACGGCGATGCCGAAGACACCCTGGCCGCGGGACACCAGGTCGATGACCTCGTCGTCGGAGGTGCACAGGTACACCGAGGCGCCGTCGGACATCAGGGTCGTCTGGGCGAGGTCGGACACGCCCGACTCGCGGAGCTGGTTCACGGCGGTGCGGATCTGCTGCAGCGAGATGCCGGTGTCGAGCAGGCGCTTCACGAGCTTGAGCACGAGGATGTCGCGGAAACCGTAGAGACGCTGCGACCCGGAGCCGGCAGCACCGCGGATGGTGGGCTGCACGAGTTCGGTGCGGGCCCAGTAGTCGAGCTGACGGTACGAGATGCCGGCTGCACGAGCGGCGACGGTGCCGCGGTACCCGTTCTGCTCGTCGTGTTCGGGGAGGCCGTCGGTGAAGAGCAGCCCGAGGTCGTACCGCGTCGTGTCCGACTCGGTGCCTGGGGTGTCGTTCCCACTCATGCGCTTGCCTTCCACGACGATCGAGCTCCCACCCGAAGGTTCAACGACGGGTTGAGAGTTGTTCCGAGGTCAACGGTAGCGACTCCGACCGCTCCCGCGCGGGACATCCGACTCGGCGCGTCCGGCGTGTCGAGGATACGCCCCACCCACTGACGCACAAGCCCCCGCGGAGCACCGGAACGGATCATGCGTCGAGACGACCGATCGCCGCGCGGATGAGGCTCGAGCGGATGACCTCGAGCTGGACGGCGATCTCGCGTGCCAGTTCGGTGGCCTTCGCCCGCGACGTGGCGTCGCCCCGGCGGGACACTGGCATGAGCGCGGATTCGATGAGCCCGACCTCGCGCTCGGCGGTGCTGCGGAGCGTGCGCAGGTGGCGCGGCTCGATGCCGGTCCGCTGCAGCTCGACGAGCGCCTTGAGGACGGACACGCTGTCCTCGCCGTAGGTCTCGGTGGCGGGGAGCAACGAGGCGGAGACCGCGTCCGCCAGGAGCATCGGGGACGCGCCGGCCGCGCGCGCGGTCTCGTCGCGGGTGTACCGACGTTCGCGCCCGAGGATCGAAGGGCGAGGGGCGTCCCCACCACCGGGCAGGACCGGCTCGCGCCCCGCGTCGAGGTCGGCGAGGTAGTCCTTGATGACCTTGAGCGGCAGGTAGTGGTCGCGCTGCAGGCCGAGGATCACCCGGAGGCGGTCGACGTCGGCCGCCGAGAACTTGCGGTACCCGCTGGCCGTGCGGATCGGCGTGACGAGCTCACGCTCTTCGAGGAAGCGCAGCTTGGAGCTCGACAGGTCCGCGAACTCGGGCTTGAGGCGAGCGAGGACCTGCCCGATCGTGAGCAGGTCCGGTGCCGCTGACCCCGCCCGGGCCGCAGCGGACCGTGCGGCCACTACGCGTTCGCCAGGCGCGCCAGGTCGACCCGGGACGCGTAGAACGTCAGACGGAACTTGCCGACCTGGACCTCGGCCCCGTCGGTGAGCGGCGCTTCGTCGATGCGTGCACCGTCGAAGTACGTGCCGTTCAGCGAGCCGTTGTCCTTGACCGTGAAGGCCGTGCCCTGCCGCAGGAACTGCGCGTGCTTGCGGGACACCGTGACGTCGTCGAGGAAGATGTCGGCGTCGGGGTGTCGACCGGCCGTCGTGACGTCGGAGTCGAGGAGGAACCGCGCACCCACGTTCGGACCGCGGCGCACGACGAGCAGCGCCGATCCGGACGGTAGGGCGTTGACCGCCTCGCGCTCTTCGGCTGAGACACCGGACTCGGCGGTGAGCGCCGCGCCCATGTCCATGCTGAAGGTCAGCGTGGTGTCGACCAGCCGCTGCTCCGGGGTCTTCTGACCGTCGGGCTGCGGGACCACTGGATCTGGCATCGGTGGACCTCCTCCTCTTGGCCCACCAGCGTATCGGAAAGGAGGGCTCCAGCGGCAGCCCCGAACTGGGCCTGTGGACGATCGTCCGCGGTGCGCGAACGCGCGGTCCGGGTTCAGCGACCGCGCGCGAGCAACCAGAGCAGGTACGGGGCGCCGACGACGCCCGTGACGACACCGACGGGCAGGGCGTTGCCGGGGATCGCGAACTGGGCGATGAGGTCGCTGCCGAGCGTGATCGCCGCCCCCACCGCGGCGGCCGGCCCGAGGGCGACGCGGCCGCCCCCGACGAGGCGACGGGCGATCGGCGCCGCCATCAGCGCGACGAACGACACCGGCCCCGCCGTGGCCACCGCGGCGGCGGTCAGGCACACCGCGGTGAGGAGCAGCAGCACCTTCGCGCGGTCCGGCCGGAGCCCGAGGGCCGCCGCGACCTCGTCGCCGAGCGTCAGGACGGTCAGGCGCGACGACTGCAGCAGGGCGAGCAGGAACAACACGACGAACGCGACAGCGAGCACCCCGAGCAGGTTCCGGTCGACGGCGTTCAGGCTCCCGGACAGCCAGAGCAGCGCGGTGCCGGCCTGGGTGACGGTACCGCTGGTGAGCATCCACCCCGTGATGCTCAAGCAGATCGCCGCGACGCCGATCCCGACGAGCACGACCCGGTTGCCGGTGATCCCCCGGCGCCAGGCCAGACCGGCGATCACGACCGAGACGACGACCGCGCCGACCAGCACGACCGAGAACAGGGTGCCGCCGGAGGCCCCGAACAGCACGATCGCGGTGAGACCCGCCGCACTGGCACCCGAGGTGATGCCGATGACGTCCGGGCTCGCGATCGGGTTGCGGACCACGCTCTGCACGATGGCGCCGGCGACTCCCAGGCTCGCGCCGACCAGCACCGCACCGAGCACCCGCGGACCGCGCAGCTGCCCGATGACGAAGTCCGAGATGCGGTCGCCCTGACCGAACAGCGCGCCGGCCACCTGCGCCGGGGTGAGCGGGATCGAACCGACACCGAGTCCGACGAGCACCAGCGCGACGAGCACGACGACGACGGCCGCCAGGACCACGAGCTCGCGCCGGACACCGACGAGCGCGCCCCGAATGGACGTCGACACCGTCACAGGCCCCGCACCGCCCTCGACCGCACGAGCGCGATGAACACCGGCGCACCGATGAGCGCCGTGACGATGCCCACCTGCAGCTCGCCCGGGTACGCCACGACGCGCCCGATGACGTCGGCCACCAGCAACAGCGCCGGGGCGACGATCGCGGAGAGCAGGATCGTCCACCGGTGGTCGGGGCCGCTCAGGCGACGGACGGCGTGCGGCACGGCGAGCCCGACGAACGCGACCGGCCCGGCTGCGGCCACCGCGGACCCGGCGAGCAGCACCGTCACGAGTCCGCCGACGGCCCGCACGAGCACCACGCGCTGTCCGAGCGACGCCGCGAGCTCGTCGCCGAGGGCGAGGGTGTTGAGCGACCGTCCGAGGCCGAACGCGATCACGAGACCGATCAGCACGGGGGCCGTGATGATGCCCGCGGTGCCGAGGTCCTTGCCGGCGAGTGCGCCGACCTGCCAGAACCGCAGCTGGTCGAGCAGACTCGCGTTCGTCACGAGCACCGCGGTCGTGATCGACGACAGCGCGGCGGCGACCACGGCGCCGGACAGCGCGAGGCCGACCGGTGACAGCCCGCGGCGGGCGACGGCGGCGATCCCGTAGACGAGCAGTGCCGCGAGGGCAGCACCGACGAACGCGAACGGCAGGTAGGCGGCCGTGCCGCTCACCCCGAAGAGCGCGATGCCGGCGACCACGGCGAGGGCCGCCCCGGAGTTGATGCCGAGGACGCTCGGGTCGGCGAGCGGGTTGCGGGTCACCCCCTGCATCACCGCGCCGGCGACACCGAGGGCCGCACCGGCGAGGAGCCCGACGACGGTGCGCGGGACGCGGTTGCCGAGCACGATGAGCCCGACCTCGTCGTTGCGCCCCGGGTGCAGGACGGTGTCGAGCACGGTGCCGAGCGGGATCGGCCGGGATCCGTAGGCGATCGACAGCGCGCACGCCACGGCGAGGACGACGACGGCCAGCACGGTCGCCCCGACCAGGCGGGAGACGGAGGCGGGCGCCGGAGGCGCGGACGTGGAGGAGCGCATGGGGAGTAAGGCAACCCTAACGGACGCCCACGCGACCGACCGGGCAGCACACTCGGCGTCCCCCGAGCAAGCCCGGAGCATCCGCTGGGCCCGTTCATAGGCTCGTCATCGGATCGCCGCCTGTACTGGTCTCCATCGACACCCGCCCGGGTCGTCGAGGGACGACCGGAGAGCACCGATGAACGAGACCCCGAACCCCGCCGCCGACGCCGACCGCGAGCACGACGAGCAGGGCAGCGCCCGGACCGACGGCGCGGAGCAGCAGCGGCAGCAGCAGGCGTACGGGATGCGCTGGGAGGCACCGCACGCCGACCCCGCCACCCTCCGTCCGGCCTACGCCTTCGACGGCTCCGGCCCGTACCTGTACGGCCCGGACGGCTCCGGCCCGTACGCCTACTCCCCCGACGGCCGCGGCCCGTACCTGATCGGCAGCCCGGCGCTCACCGGCACCCACCACGCCTGGGCGCACACCGCGGCGACGGCGAACCACCCGGGTGCGGTCACGAAGCGCCCACGGCGCCTCGGGCTGATGATCGGCTCCGGGATCGCGGCACTCGCCATCGTGGGCGCCGCCGGCGGCACCGCACTGGGTCTGTCCTCGCAGAGCACGACGACCACGTCGAGCCAGTCGCAGGGCACCACGACGCTGCCCGACAGCGGGTCCGGTACCGGCGGTACCGGCAGCAGCGACGGGACGAACGGCTTCACGGTGCCCGGCGACGGCACCGGGAGCGACAGCGGCACCGGGACCGGGACCGGGACCGGGACCGGGACGACCCAGTCCACCGCCACCGCAGCGACGGCCGCCCAGAAGAAGGGGGTCGTGACGATCAACACCGTCCTGAACTACGACGAGTCCTCGCAGGCTGCTGGCACCGGCATGATCCTCAGCGCGAACGGCACGGTCCTGACGAACAACCACGTCATCCAGGGCGCCACGAGCATCACCGTCACCGACGAGACCACGGGCAAGGAGTACAAGGCCGACGTGGTGGGCACCGACGCCACCAACGACGTCGCCGTCCTGAAGCTCGAGAACGCGTCCGGCCTGTCCACCGTCACGCTCGACGACGACGGCGAGCCGAGCACCGGCGACACCGTCACCGACGTCGGCAACGCGGAGGGCACGGGCAACCTCGTCGCCGCCGAGGGCACCGTCACGGCCACCGACCAGGACATCCAGGTGCAGAGCGAGTCCGGCACCGGCACCGAGTCGCTGTCCGGTCTGATCGAGATCGCGGCGGACATCGTCTCCGGCGACTCCGGCGGCCCCGTCGTCGACAGCGAGGGCGAGGTCGTCGGCATGGCGACCGCGGCGTCCTCGGGCACCGCGGACGTCACCGGGTACGCCATCCCGATCACCACCGCGAAGGCGATCGCCGAGAAGATCCTGGACGGGGAGTCGTCGAGCACGATCACCATCGGCCTGCCCGCGTTCCTCGGGGTCCAGGTCAGCAGCACCGCGGGCACCACGAGCGGTGTGGCCGTCGCCGGCACGGTCGAGGGTTCCGGAGCCGCGAGCGCCGGCCTGGCCGAGGGCGACACGATCACGAGCCTGGGCGGGACCACGGTCACGACCTCGGACGAGCTCACCGCCGCCGTGCAGTCGCACTCCGTCGGTGACAAGGTCGTGGTCGGCTACACCGACAGCACCGGCGCCGCCAAGACCGTCACCGTCACCCTGACCGCCGGCCCGGCCGCCTAAGCGGAAGGAAGCAGCGCCCGCACCACCGACCGGTACACGTTGGCCGGGGAGTCCGTCTGGAAGACGGTCTCCCCGGCCTCCGTCTTGCCCACCCGGGCGAAGCCGATCCCCTCGGCGCGCACGATCGTCACGGGCTTCGGCTTGCCCGGCCGCCGCAGGTACGACACCGTCCACGGCGCCGCCCAGAAGCGCGCGAGCCGCGGGTCCGCCTCGACGAGTGCCTCCGGCAGGTCCGGTGCGTCGGAGCCGCCGGCCAGCCGGCGGCCGAGCAGGTGCCCTGGCAGCGACCCCGTGCGGAACGGGAAGGTCCACGTCGGACCGATGCCGAGCCTCCCGGCCGTCAGCGCGACCGCGCGGTCCGGCGTGACGGACGCGACCACCGCGCCCGCCTCGGCGGTCCCGTCCACGACGGTCTGCGACCAGGCCTGGAGGCGCGACTCGCCACCGTCGGGCAGGTGCTGTTCCAGCGTGACCGGCTGGGCATCGCCCTGCCACGGTTCGAGCAGCGTCTGCGTCGACTCCGGCAGCGTGCCGAGCCGGCCGACGAAGCCCGCCTCGATGAGTTCGCGGCCCGCCGCGGTGCGGAGGAGCGTCGGGTTCCAGCGGCGTCCGGCGAGGCTCTTGAGCGTGCCGACCGCGTCGGCGCTCAGGCGGGGGCCGTCGAGCTCCGGGCCGGGCACCGGGGCGGGCAGCGGTTCGAGGTCGCGCTCGGGGCGGACCGGGGACGGCTCGGTCGCGCGGACACTGTCGAGGACGGCGAACACGAGTTCGTCGGTCTCGAGCAGTCGGGCCAGGGGCCGTTCGATCGTCAGGTCGACGCGGTGCCGGCCGGTGACGAAGAGCAGGTGTGCGCCGGCGACGTCGCCGTGTTCGTCGGGACGGACGTACTCGACCAGGCGTGCTGGAGCACCGGCGGCGGTCCAGGTGTCGCAGCCGACGAGCAGCAGGCCCTCGACGGAGCCGGGCAGTCTCGCGAGGAGCCCCGTGTTCTCGTCGCCGATCGCACGGTCGCTGGGGCGGGATCGGACGGTGAGGACGATGTCGTCGCCGGTGACGCGCAGGTCCGCCTGGGCTGAGTCCTCGCGGCGCCACTGGTCGGGGCGGCGGAGGGTGAGGCGGGCGGTGCGGTCCTCGGTGCCGAGCGGGACGGGGACTGCCATGGCACGAGGCTACGTCGGGTGCGGGGCGCGGAGGGGTGCGGCTCGCCGTGTGGGCGCGGCGACGCGAAACGTGCACGGTGCGTCTGCCGCCAACCGGTGCGAGGTTGGCGGCTCCGTGCAGCGCAGCAAGCTCGCACCGAGCAACCTCGCTCGCACGGCCTGACGAACCCTGCACCGTGCGAGCGCGACCAACGGCGCACGAACCTCGCACGGTGCGAGGTCAGCGGCGGGGCGCGCGCGGGGCCGGGGGCGGTGGGACGGGCTTCGCGGCGACGACCTCGGCGAGCCGGACCTCGACCAGGCCGCGGCGGGTGGCGATCGTCACGGTGTCGGGGGTGCGGGCGACGAGGTCCCCGAGGGCGTCCTGTGCACCGTCGCCGTGGTGCGCCCGGACGACGAGCCGGTCCCCGATCGCGGCGGCGTGCAGCACGCCGAGCGCTCGGGCCCGCGCGATCGCCGCCTGCTCCCCGGTGCTCACCCGCCCAGCGTAGGGGCCGCCTAGAGTGAGGGGATGGCCAAGGCTCGCGTGGACAGCTGGATCTGGGCGGTGCGGATCATGAAGACCCGCTCCGCCGCGACCGCCGCGTGCAAGGCCGGGCACGTCCGGGTGAACGGCGAGCGCGCGAAGCCCGCGCAGCCGATCGGCCCCGGCGACGAGGTCCGGGTGCGGCAGAACGGCTTCGACCGGATCGTCATCGTCACGGGCATCATCCTGAAGCGGACGAGTGCGCCCGAGGCCGCGAAGCACTTCGAGGACAAGACCCCACCGCGGCTGTCCAAGGAAGAGGCCGGGTTCGTCCCGATGCGTGACCGCGGTGCCGGACGCCCGAGCAAGCGGGAGCGCCGAGACCTCGAGAAGCTCCGCGGCTACTGACGCCGAGCACCGAGGCGCGCCGACCGCCGACGCCCGCCGGGAATCAGACGAAGCGGACGGTCTGCTGCAGGCGGTCGCGGATCTCGAACACGTCGACCGATCCGGGCGGGGACCACACGCCGTTCAGGACCTGCCCGAGCGCACTGCGACGGACGACGAGCGCGGTCGGCTTCTTCGGGGAGCCGACGAGCTGCACGTCGACCTCGACGGCGGAGTCCGGCACGACGAGCAAGCGGCCGGTGAACCGCACCCGGGTCTGCTTCTGCACGGCACGGGCGGCGCGGACGAGCTCCTTGACCGGTCGTTCCCCCGGCGCCAGGGTCTCGCCGACGATGTCGCCGTGCTCGACCCGCACCGGGGCGCCCCAGTCGATCGACTCGACGGCCCAGAGTCCGCTCGGGGTCAGGACGGCGTGGTCGAGCTTGCCCTCGGCGCCGGCGTCCAGGTCGTGCCACACCGTCACGCCGATGCCCATGTCCGAGACGATCGAGGCGGTGGCCTCCTCGGCGAGTGCTTCGCCGAGCAGCCGCCGGATGTGCCGGGGCGCCGACCGGATGAGGGTGGGGTCGTAGGGGTCCTCGATGGGGTCGCCGAGTCCGACCCACTCGCGTTCCGCCTGCAGGAAGACCTCGCGGGAGCGTCCGCCGGGGTGTCCGTGGGACCGCGCGCGGGGGCGGGTGTCGCGACGGGCTGACGGAGGTGCGTAGGCGTCGCGACCGGAGTCGGGCCTCCCGGTCGACGAACCGGACGCACCCGACGCACCGGACGCACCGGACGTGCTGAACGGCCCGGTACCGCTGCTGCCGAACGAGCCGCGGGAGCCGGCGTCGTAGGCGCGGCGCGCAGCGGGCGTGCCGATGCGTTCCCAGGCGAGCTGGACGCGCCGGAAGTGCTGCGCGTCACCGCCGAGGTCGGGGTGGGATTCGCGGGCAGCGCGCCGGTAGGCGCGGCGGAGCGCGTCGTCGTCGGCGGTCGAGGGGACGCCGAGGACTTCGTACGGGGTGGCGTCGGCCGGGCTGTCGGTCATGGCCCTGCGACATTACCCGAGGCAGGGTACGAGTCCGCCGCGTGGTTGCTGGGGACGGTCTGGAGGAACGGATGGACTCGACCTGACCGGCTGCGGTCAGCGGCTGGTCGCCTCCACGACCCCGAACGCGACAGGCGCATCGAGGAACCGCGCGTACCGTGCGGCGGCCGCCTCGAGCGCGCGCACCGCAGCGGTGTCGAGTGCCGCGAAGGGCGTGACGGTGACGAGGGCCCCGCCGGCGCGCTCGGTCCGCTTCCAGGTGCCGACGACCCGACCGCGGACGACGGCCATGGGCAGGAACATGCCGTTGGCCCCCGGCACCACCCGGTCGGCGTGTGCGGGGTCGAGCTGGGCGGAGCGGTCGGCGTACCCGAGCAGGTACTCGTCGAACCCGGGCAGCAGGTGCCCGGTGGGTGTCCCGCCGGTGGTGGGACGGTCGGCCAGCGCGAGGAGTCCGTCGCCGAGGTCCTCGACGGCGTCGCCGGCTACGGCTCGGGCACGGCGGAGGTCGCCGAGCGGGAGCTTCGTCCAGCTGGCGGCGTCGGTCTCGGTGGCGGGACCCCGGCCGCGCAGGTAGCCGACGAGGACGCGGCGGAGTGCTTCGTCGCGGTCGGGGACCTCGGCGGCCGCCGGTGCCCACTCGTCGAGGAGCACGAGTCCCTGGCCGACGCGGGCGGTGGGTCCCCAGGCGACGAGTCCCTCCTGCGAGAGCTGCAGCAGCAGGTGGTAGCCGCGGCCGGCGGCGGGGTCGATGCCGGCGGCGCGGTACTCCTCGAAGAGTTCGTCGCGGACGAGGGCACGACCGCCGGAGAGTGCGGCGACGGTGGTGTCCCGCGCTCGGTCGAGCAGGGGCCGGTCGATGCCGAGTTCGGTGGCGCGTCGGACGATGCTCCGCAGGGTCCGTTCGGCGGTCAGGGAGAGCAGGAGTCGCAGGTCGTCGGGGCGCACGGCGTGCAGGGTGCCCCGCATCGGCCAGGAGCGGACGAGTGCACCGCGGTCGAAGGCGGCGCGGACGTCGTCGCGGGTCGCTCCAGGTGCGCGGACCCCGATGGCCCAGAGCGCCTGGCCGAGGTCCTGCCCCTGCACGGCGGTCATCCGCTCGACGGCGGCGGTGGGGTCGAGCCCGGGGACCGCGATCCCCTGCGCGGCGAGCCGCAGCGTGCGGAGCTGCGCAGGGGTCGGGGTCACGCGACGGCGGCGGCGATGGCGTCGGCGTGCTGCTCGAGGTAGGCGACGTCGGCCCGGTACAGGTCGGCGTGCCCGTGTGCCAGGTCGCTGACGAACTTCGGGTTGCCCGCGGCGGCCTCGGTCTCCATGGTGGTGACCATCGCGACGAGTGACGCGGTCATCGTCTCGGCGAGGACGCTGCGGGAGCGGGCGTCGAGGTCGTAGGCGCGGCAGAACTCCGCGGCACGGGCGAGCCGGTCCTCGAGGGCGGGGGCGGTCATGCCCTCGACGGCCCCGGTCGTGAACGGGGCGAACCGGTACACGGCACTCGCGACGTCCCAGACGCGGGGCCCGGGGTGTGCGGTGTCGAAGTCGATGAGCCCCACAGCCTGGATGCCGTCGTAGACGCAGTTGTACGGGGCGAAGTCGCCGTGCACGATCGTCTCGACGGGTGTGCGCTCAGCCTGGGACCAGCAGTCCCGCGATGCGTCGAACGGATAGGTGGCTGCGGCGTCGTGGAACTGCCGGAGCAGCCGGGCGCTCGTGACGAGGGCGGCTTCGCTCGCGACGTCCTCGGTCCACGGGTACTCCCCCGCGACCCCGGGGACGAACGACACCGTCTCGAGGGTGTCGCCGTGCTCGATCGGCTCCGGTGCCGCGACGAACCCCTGTTCGTGCAGGTGTGCGAGCAGCCGGTGGACGGTCGGTGTCCACGGCCCGGCCGGGCGGTGGACCCGGTCGTCGGCCCTGGTGATCCGCTCCATGGAGAACCTCCTGTGTGTGCGTCTCCGTTGACGTCCGGCCAGCGTACCGACGAGTGGGTCCGCTCGTGACACAGCGGTGTGAACAACACGTCACGGCGAGTGACACGGCGCGCCGGGTCACCCCGCCCCGCTAGGACTGGTCGCGCAGCCAGGACGGTCCGTGCACGACGGCGCCGATCGTCTCGACGCGGGCTCGGAGCTCGCGGTCGGCGGTGACGACCACGACGGGGCCGTCCCCCGCGTCCATCGCGGACTGCGCAGCCGACACGATCGCGTCGTCGCCGGAGCCCGGAGCCTGCACGACCTCGACCGGTCCGGACCCGTCGGTCCCGTCCGCCGAAGCACCACGGGCTGCACCCTCGAGCACCACCGTCCACCGCGGCCACCACCGGGCGAACGGCAACGCGAGCAGGTCGGCCGGCACCCCGGACGCGGCGAGCGCCGTCACCGACGACAGCAGGCGCGCAGCGGCGCCCGCGCGGTCCTTCCACCACCCGTCGGGCACGCTGCCGACGACGTTCGCGGCGTCGACGACGATGTGCGGCGTGGTGGTGATGGACGCACGGAGGGCCGGCCACGACTTGCCGAACCCGGGGTGCAGCGGGAGGTCGTCGACGTCGTCGACGGGGATCCAGGAGAGCGCGATGCTCTCGCGGTCCGCGATGACCGGTTCGAAGGGCCGGGAGGCGCGCCCCACGACGGTCGTGTAGGTCCAGAACCCCAGGTCGAGCAGTGCGGTGTGGCGCAGGTCGACGCCGTCGTGCGGCACCCCGGCTTCCTCCGCGGACTCGCGGAGTGCGCCGGTGACGGCGTCCTCGCCCTGGTGTCGTGCACCGCCCGGGATGCCCCAGGTGCCGCCGTGGTGGCTCCACTCGACGCGGTGCTGCAGGAGCACGCGTCCGGCGCCGTCGTCGACGAGCAGTCCGGCGGCGCCGAAGAGTCCCCAGGCCTTGGTGCCGTCGGGGCCGACCGCCCAGGCGTCGCCGGGGTCGCGGGGGCCCGGGGGCGGTCCGGGAGGCGTGGTGTCTGGCACCCGTCAACCCTGTCACACGGGGCCGGACATGTGACCGGAGACGGCGGCGGTAGCACGACGCACCGGCTCGTGTACGGTGTCGCTCGAGACACGGGGTGCCGCAACCAGCGGCTGAGATCACACCCGTCGAACCTGCTCGAGCTCGTACTCGCGAAGGGATCGTCCATGGAAACCGCTGCGCCCTCCCCTGATTGGGCCCACCGAACCGCCGAACTGCTCGAGGCCGTCCGTGCCCGGAGTCCGTTGGTGCAGTGCATCACGAACACCGTGGTGCAGAACGTCACCGCGAACGTGCTGCTCGCGCTCGGTGCGTCGCCCGCGATGGTCGACGTCCCGACCGAGGCGGGGCCGTTCGCCCGGGTGGCCGACGCCCTGTTGGTGAACACCGGGACCCCGCACGCGGAACCGCGGGTGGCCGCGCTCGAGGCCGCGCACGCCGCCCGCGACTCGGGCACCCCGTGGGTGCTCGACCCCGTCGCCGTCGGCTCGCTGCCGGTGCGCACCGCCCTGGCCCGCGACCTGCTCGGGTTGCACCCGACGGTGCTGCGGGGCAACGCCTCCGAGGTGCTCGCCCTGCTCGGCGACTCGGCCGGTGGCCGCGGCGTCGACAGCACGGTGGGCACCGAGGACGCCCGTCTCGCGTCCGTGCAGGCGTCGACCGGGAGGCTCGTGGCTGCGGTGGCCGTGTCGGGTCCCGTCGACCTGCTGGTCGCGCGGGGCACCGGTGTGGTGCGGGTCGCCAACGGCACCGACCTGTTGACGCGGATCACCGGAGGCGGGTGTGCCCTCGGCGCGGTCGTCGCCGCGTTCACGTCGGTCGCGCCCGACGACGCCGGCGCGGCCGCCGTCGCCGCGACCGCGGTGCACACCATCGCCGCGGAGCTCGCCGCACGCGAGGCCGGCGGCCCCGGCACGTTCCAGCCGCTGTTCCTCGACCGGTTGGCGTCGCTCACCCCGGAGGACGTCGTCCGCGAGGCCCGGATCACGGTCGAGGCCGAGCCCGCGTCCCTGGTGGTGCCGGCATGAGCGGGCCGCGGCGGGACGTCGGCGTCTACCTGGTCACCGACGGCGCGCTGGCCGACCGGCACGGTGTCGGGGTGCTCGGGGTGGTCCGCGCCGCGGTGCACGCCGGGGTCGGGATCGTGCAGGTGCGGGACAAGGACGCCTCGGCGCGTGACCTGCTCGCCCTGACCGCCGCCGTGGCCGATGCCGTCGGGGACCGCGCGACCGTGGTGGTCGACGACCGGCTCGACGTCGCCCTCGCCGCTCGGCACGCGGGGCACCGGGTCGCCGGGGTGCACCTCGGCCAGTCGGACGTGCCCGTGACCGCCGCCCGGGCGCTGCTCGGGCCGGACGCGCACGTCGGGTTGACGGCGAACACGCTCGAGCACCTGGCTGCCGTCGAGCGGCTGCCCCGCGGCACCGTCGACCTGCTCGGCGTCGGGGTCGTACACCCCACGGCGACGAAGGCCGACCACCCGCCGGCGCTCGGCCACGACGGGTTCGCCCGGCTGGCCGCCGCGACCGAGGTACGGTGCGTGGCGATCGGCGGCGTCACGCTCGACGACGTCGTGCCGCTCCGGGCAGCGGGCGCTGCCGGGGTCGCGATCGTGTCGGGCATCTGTGCCGCGGCCGACCCGGGATCCGCGGCGGCCGCGTACGTGACCGCGTGGGGCTCTGGAACCGGGCACGGGGCGGAGCGGGGGCGGTCCACCCAGGGTGATCCGTTCCTCCCGGCCTCCTCGCACCACGGGGCGGACTCGTGACCGTCCCGCGCGTCCTGGCCGTCGCCGGGACCGACCCGACCGGCGGCGCCGGGCTGCAGGCCGACCTCAAGGCGATCGCCGCGCACGACGGCTACGGCATGGGGGTGGTGACGGCGCTCGTCGCGCAGAACACGCACGGTGTGCGGTCGGTGCACGTGCCGGACGTCGGCTTCCTGCGGGAGCAGCTCGACGCGGTGTCCGACGACGTGGTGATCGACGCCGTCAAGATCGGCATGCTCGGCACCGCCGAGGTCGTGCGGACCGTGACGGACTGGCTGCGGGAGCACCGGCCGCCCGTGGTCGTCGTGGACCCGGTGATGGTGGCGACGAGCGGGGACCGGCTGCTGGACGAGGACGCCGCTGCCGCGATGGGCACGTTGTTCGCCCTGGCCGACCTGGTCACGCCGAACCGGGCCGAGCTGGCGGTGCTGGCGGAGCTCGCCGGGGCTCCGTCGCGTGCTCCGCTGTCGTCGCTGGAGGCTGCGCGGCTCGTGGCGTCGACGTGGGACGTCCTCGTGCTGGCGAAGGGCGGGCACGACGAGGGGCCGACCTCCGACGACGTGCTCGTGTCGCCCTCGGGGTCCGTCCGGCGGTTCACGGCTCCCCGCGTGGCGACGACGAACACGCACGGCACCGGGTGCTCGCTGTCGAGCGCGATCGCGACGCTCGCCGCCCGGCACGGGGACTGGGAACTCGCGGTCGGGGTGGCGAAGCCCTGGCTGACGGCGGCGCTGCAGGGAGCCGATGGGCTGCAGGTCGGGTCGGGGAACGGGCCGGTCGACCACGGCGCCGTGGTCCGCGCCGCGCTGCCCGTGGTCCCGACCACCGACGTGTGGTGGGACGACGTCGGCTCCATGCTGCGGTCGACGATCGAGTGCGGGTTCCTCGTGGGTCTGCGGGACGGGACGCTCGATGCGGACGTGTTCGCGGGGTACCTCGCACAGGACGTGCACTACCTGCGGGCCTACGAGCGGCACCTCGCGGCGCTGTCGGCGAGCGCTGCGGCTGTGGGCGCCGGTCGTGGTCCTGCGGCTGCGGCCTTCTGGGCTGCCGCGTCCGAGGGGTGCGCCGCCGAGGCCCGCGACCTGCACCACCGACGGCTCGCCGGCACCCACGCCGACGACCCCGTCCACCCGACGTGCGCCGGGTACCTGGCGCACCTGCAACGGGCGGCGGACTCCGGGTCGGCGGCTGTGCTCGCCGCGGCGGTGCTTCCCTGCTTCCGGGTCTACGCCTGGGTGGGCGCGCAGCTCGGCACGGCGCCGGACGGACACCCGTTCGCGGACTGGATCGCCGCGTACGGTGACGAGGGCTTCGCGGCGTCGAGCGCCGAGGCGACCCGGTTGGTCGAGGAGATGGCAGCAGCCGCGACCCCGGCCGAGCGAGGACGGATGGCGCGGGCGTTCCGCCGCTCGACCGAGTGGGAGCTGGCGTTCTTCGAGATGCCGCTGGGGTTGGGTGCCGGCGCTGGTGCCGGGGTCATTGCCGCGGAAGCGTCACTTCTACGCTGACGACCGCCGACCACCCCGCGAAAGCGACAGATGTCCGCCGATGTTCCGCGGGGATCTGTCGCTTTCGCGTACGGGGTGGCTGGGGCGGATCTCGGGTCAGCGCGCGGGCGGCGGCAGGCGCACCAGCTCGACGGTCAGGTCTGCGCCGGTCACCGTCCCGCGCATCCACGTGAAGTCGGGCTGCCGGCGACGATCGGTGGGCGACCCGGGGTTGAGCAGCCGCAGGCCCGACGGCGCGACGGTGTCCCACGGGATGTGCGAGTGCCCGAAGACGAGCACGTCGACGTCCGGGTACTCGGCGGCCATCCGGCGCTCCCGGCCCGTCGCGGCGCCGGTCTCGTGCACCAGGGCGAAGCGCAGGTCCTCGACAGCGAAGCGGGCGACGAGCGGGAGCCGCTCGTCGAACTCGGGGCCGTCGTTGTTGCCGCGCACCCCCTCGAACCGGCGCGATCGGGCCTGCACGGCATCGAGGGTGGCGAGGTCGACCCAGTCCCCCGCGTGCACCACGAGGTCGGCGGCGTCGACGTCGGACCAGAGCGCCGCGGGCAGGTCCTTCGCCCGCTTCGGCAGGTGCGTGTCGGAGAGCAGGACGAACGAGGTCGTCACGTCGACGCGCGCCCGGGCATCGGCAGCCCAGCCTCGTCCGAGGCGCCGAGCCGTTCCAGCAGGCCGGCGAGCAGGGCGATGTCGTCGTCGGACCAGCTGGCGAGCCGCTCCTCCAGCGCGTCGCGGTGCAGTTGCACGGAGCGTTCGAGCGCAGTGCGGCCGGCGTCCGTCGCCTCCAGCGGCTTCGCGTTGCCGGTGCCGCCGTCGGTCGTCCGGATCAGGCCCGTGGCGAGGAGCCCGGAGAGCTGGCGGGAGATCGTCGAGCGGTTCAGGCGCAGGTACCGGGCGATGTCGATGGCCATGCAGCCGGGGTGCTGCACCACGAAGTCGACGAGGGACTGGTCGACGACACTCAGTGCGTCGTCGGACCCGCGGGCACGGATGCTCGCGCGCCGGGTGATCCGGGCGAGTTCGGTGTACGCCCGGCCGATCTCACTGTTCCGGATCTGGGAGCTCGGGTGGTCCATCGTGGCTCCAGCCTGTCGGTGCCGGCGCCGGCCGGCGGTCTTCCGTGCCGACACCATACCGGGCGGTACGCGAGGTTCGGATTCAGTGGCCGGCGGCTGCGGCCCGGAGGGCGGAGATGTCGAGCTTCTGCATCGTCATCATCGCCTGGAAGACACGGGCGTTCGACTCGGGGTCGCCCGACCCGGTCATCAGCTCGCCCATCATCGACGGCGTCACCTGCCAGGCCACACCCCAACGGTCGAACAACCAGCCGCACATGGTCGGCTTCCCGCCGTCGGCGAGCAGGGCGTCCCAGACGCGGTCGAGTTCGTCCTGCGTGTCCACGTCGACCTGGAACGAGACGGCGTCGGTGTGCGGGTGTCCCGGGCCGCCGTTCATCGCCCGGTACGGCTGCCCGAGCAACGTGAACTCGACGACCAGCGTCGCGCCGTCCGGGGTCTTCGCCACGCTGTCGATCGAGCTGCCGGGGAACAGGTCGACGTAGTACCGGGCAGCCTGCTCGGCCTGGTCGTCGTACCAGAGGAACGGGGTGATGGTGGGCATGTGGCCCTCTTCTCGCGTCGGCTCAGTCCGCGGCACTGCGGATGAGCAGGTCTGACTTCTCGGGGTGCTCGTCGAACCACTTGCCGACGAACCAGCACATCGGCACGACCCGCTTCGTCGAGTTCGACTCGACGTCCGCGACCGCGTACTCGACGAGCTCGGCCGCGTAGCCGTGCCCGCGGTGCTTCGGCACCGTGTACGTGTGCGGGAACGCGATCGCGTCGCCGTTCTCGCGGTAGTCGAGCACGCTCACGAGCTCGCCGCCGACGTACATGGCGTAGCGGTCCTGGTCGGGCTCGTCGCGGAACTCGTGGTCCATGCCGCCATCATGCTCCGCCCCGGGCGCACGCGCTCCACGGGGAATGCTCGTGGCCGCCGAGCGTTGGATGGACACCATGACAACGATCGGCATCATCGGCGCAGGCAACATCGGATCCCAACTCGCACGACTCGCGGTGCAGCACGGCCACCAGGTGGTGATCGCGAACTCCCGCGGCCCCGAGACCCTGACCGACCTGGTCACCGAGCTCGGCGACCAGGCCCGTGCGGCCACCCGCGACGAAGCCGCTGCGGCGGGTGAGGTCGTCGTCGTCACCGTGCCGCTCGCCGCGATCGACACGGTCCCCGCGGAACCGCTCGTCGGCAAGGTCGTCATCGACACGAACAACTACTACTGGGAGCGCGACGGCCACATCGCCGCGCTCGACGACGGGTCGACGACGACCGCCGAGCTGCTGCAGGACCACCTGCCCGGCGCCCGGGTCGTCAAGGCGTTCAACCACATCGGCGCCGCGGACCTCACCGGCCACGCCACCCCGGCCGGCACCCCGGACCGCCGCGCCCTCGTGGTCGCGGGCGACGACGCCGAGGCGAAGCAGGTCGCCACGGACCTCATCGACCAGTTCGGCTTCGACGTCGTCGATGCCGGCCCCCTCGCCGAGGGCTGGCGCATCCAGCGGGACACGCCCGGCTACGGCCCGCGCCTGACCGCCGACCAGCTGCGCGAGGCCCTGCGGGCAGCGACCCGCTGACGCCCCGAGTCTCGGCCCCGGCGGCGGGCGGCGGGCACTACGCCCGGTCGAAGATCTCCGTCATGTCGGCGATGTCGTCCTCGGTCGGCGTCCAGGTGGTGCCCGCCTCGACGTTCTGCGTGATCTGCTCCGGCTTCGTCGCACCGGCGATGACGCTCGACAGCCCCGGCTGCGCGAGCAACCAGGCGAACGTCGCCTGCAGCATCGTGACGCCGCGGTGGTCGCAGAACCGCTGGTAGTCGTCGAGGACGTCCCACGGGGCGTCCTCGAGCAGCTGCGGCTTCGACGTCGACAGGCGCCCGTCGGCCGGGCCCCCGGCCTTCGTGTACTTGCCGGTGAGCAGCCCGTTGTACAGCGGGAAGAACGGCAGGAACCCGAGCGCGTACGCACGGACGGCCGGCAGCACCTCGGCCTCGGCGGCTCGGGCGAGCGGGCTGTACTCGTTCTGCGCGGACACGAACGCGGTGGTGCCGGCGATCGATGCCGTCAGCTCGGCCTCGGCGATCTGCCACCCGGCGAAGTTCGAGTGTCCGACGTACCGGATCTTGCCCTCGCGGACCAGGTCGTCGAGGACGGACAGCGTCTCCTCGATCGGCGTCACGTCGTCGGGTCGGTGCATCTGGTACAGGTCGATCCAGTCCGTGCCGAGGCGACGGAGCGACGACTCGACGGCCAGCCGGACGTACCGCCGCGAGCCGCGGACACCCCAGTCCGGGCCGTTCGCGCCCTGCATGTCCATACCGAACTTCGTCGCGAGCACGATCTCGTCCCGCCGACCCGCGATCGACCGGCCGAGCATCTCCTCGGACATGCCGGGCCGGCCGCCGTAGATGTCCGCGGTGTCGAAGAGCGTGACACCGGCGTCGAGGGCCGCCCGCACGACGGCGTCGGTGCCCTCCTGCGACTCGGAGGCGGTCCCCGGTCGCCCGAAGTTGTTGCAGCCGAGGCCGACGGTGGAGACGACGAGTCCCGAGGGGCCCAGTGGACGGTGTTCGATTCCGGTCATGCCCCGAACGTACCGGCGACCCCGGAACTGGGGCTGCGACATCCGCGACCGTTGCCGCTAGAACTGACGATGGATCAGTCGACGAAGGGAGCACCGCAGTGGCGTCGCATCGCATGCAGGATTCGGAACGGCCGCGCCGTCCCGTCCCGTCCTGGGTGACCGCACCGGTCGTCGAACCGGCCGTGGCCGTCGAGCGGCTCACCCCCGACGTCGCAGCGAGCACCGGCCAGGAGGCCCGTCACACCCCCGCCACGTCGCGCGCCGCCCACGGTGCGCCGGCCCCCACCGCCGTGGTCGGCTCCGCCCCGCAGCCGACGACCACGCTCGCCCCGACGGCCGTGCCGACGCCGGAGCCCGCGTCGATCGCGGCCCTCGTCGAGGACGACGTCGCGGTCCCCGACTACCCGCCGCAGGAGGACCTCCTGCCGCCGGCGCCGACCTCACCGTCCGTGCACACCGTGCCGTTCGACACCGCCGCCGTGGCCTCCACCCCCGCCCCGGTCTCGCCGATCGACGCCGCTCCCCGCACCGCACCGGCTCCCGCGCCGTCGCCCGTGCCCACCGCCGGCCAGCCCCGGTTCTCGGTGCCCGGTCTGGAGCACGTCGTCGTCGAGGGCACCGAGCCCGAACCCGTCGGCCCGATCGGCTTCCGCACGCCCCGCCGCTTCGCCCACCAGCAGGCCGCCGCCACCGTGACACCGGCACCGACGCCGGCGTCCGCCCACGTGCGTTCCTTCGACGCGGTCCTGCAGGCGCCGTCGGTGCCGACCACCTCGTCGACCGCACCGATGGCGCCGAACCCGGTCGTGCCCGTGACCGCACCCCGTGCCGAGGCGAGTGCGTCCGTCGGGGCCGAGCCGGGCCTCCCGACCGAACTGCTCGACCAGCCCGTGGCCGCAGCCGCTGCGCCGGAGCCGCGCCGTGCACTCGGTGCGACGCCCGGGGCGATCCTGGGCGCCGTGGCGGGCATCGCGACGCTCGGACTCGCGGCGTGGTGGTTCACCTCG
Organism: Curtobacterium sp. JUb34; assembly: GCF_003755065.1. NCBI lineage: Bacteria > Bacillati > Actinomycetota > Actinomycetes > Micrococcales > Microbacteriaceae > Curtobacterium > Curtobacterium sp. JUb34. The sequence continues at coordinate 912,624 of NZ_RJVH01000002.1, forward strand.
CCGTCGACCGTGCACGGCGTCGGTGTCGTGCTCGGACTGCTCGCGCTGCTGCTGTCGCTCGTGACGCTGCGCGACCGCGCGGCGACGTGGCAGCGGCCGGTCGCACTGCTCGGCGCCGTGCTCGGCGGCGTCGGGACGCTCGTGCTGCTGTGGGCCGTCGCCTCGGCGCTGCTGCCGCTCGCCGGCGTGACGCTGCCCGACCTGACCGGCACCGGGACGACCCCGACCCTCGCGCCGTAGCCCGCGCGTCCGCTGCACGCCGGTCGCGGTCAGACCGCGCGGACGACCCCGCGGGACAGGATCGCGTTCGTCAGGGCGTCGATCGGCTCGCGCTGCACCGTCGGGTTGGCGATGAGGACGTAGTCGACCGCCGGCAGGTCCGGCAGCCCCAGCCGCTGCGACACCTTCACCAGGTCCGCCGGGATGAGCGAGTGCGGGAACACCGCCACGCCGATCCCCGCCCGCACCGCGGCCAGGACGCCGTTGACGTCGCGGGTGTTGCAGGTGATCCGCCAGGTGCGGCCGGCGGCCTCGAGGGCGTCGATCGCCATCTGCCGGCTGATGCTCGGCGCCTGGTACGCGATGAGCGGCACGGGCTCGTCGCGTTCGACCGCGATGCCGTCCTGCGCCATCCACACCATCTGGTCGGTCGCGACGCGGGTGCCCTCGGCGGACTCCCCTGCGGTCTGCTTGATGAACACCAGGTCGAGCTGGCCGGCGTGCACCCGGCGCAGCAGCGGCGACGACTGGTTCACCGTCAGCTCGAGGTTCACCTGCGGGTGCAGCCGCCGGAAGTCGCGGAGGATGCGCGGCAACTGCGTGATCGCCAGGTCGTCGGCCGCGCCGAACCGGAGCCGCCCGCGGGTCGCCGACCCCGAGAAGTACGCGTCCGCGGTGGCGTGCGCGGCGAGGATCGTCCGGGCGAAGCCGGCCATCGCGTCGCCGTTGTCGGTGAGGGTGACGCCACGGGTGTCGCGTGCGACGAGGGTGCGGGACACCGCGGTCTCGAGCCGCCGGACGTGCTGGGACACGGTGGGCTGACTGATGCCGAGGCGGGCTCCGGCCTGCGTGAAGCTCTGCGTCTCGGCGACGGCCAGGAAGGTCTGCAGTAGGACCGGATCGAGCACGGGGCACCTCGTTCGTTCGCGCGGGTGTTCGCGCGGGCGTTCGCGCGGTCATTCGACATCGCAATGGATTGATAGCCACCATAGGGGTGTCGAATGGACCGCGGTCACGTAGTTTCGTTGGGGTACCAGATCCGCAACGACGTCCGGAGAACCCCTCACCGTGAGTGCGTCATCGACGACCCTCCCCCCGCCCACCGAACCGCTCCCGATCCAGGCCACCCGCCCGCCCTGGCGGCACACGCTCATCGCCCTGTCCGTGCCGAACTTCCGGCTGTTCACGGCCACCAACCTCGTCGCGATGACCGCCGGGTGGATGCAGCGCATCGCCCAGGACTGGCTCGTCCTGCAGCTGACCGGCTCGGTCGCGCAGGTCGGCATCACCGTCGCCTGCCAGTTCGCGCCGATGCTGCTGTTCGGGCTGCTCGGCGGGGTGCTCGTGGACCGGTTCTCGAAGCGCGCGCTGATGATGATCACGCAGGGCGCCTTCGCGGTGCTGTCCGCGCTCCTCGCCGTGCTGACGCTGGCCGGGGTCGTTGAGGCCTGGCACATCTGGGTGATCGCGTTCCTGGTCGGCATGGTCACCGTGATCGACAACCCCGCCCGGCAGGTGTTCGTCACCGAGATCGTCGGGCACCAGCACCTCCGGAACGCGATCAGCGTGAACTCGTCGGTGTTCCAGCTGGGCGGCATGATCGGACCGGCGCTGTCCGGCGCACTGCTCGTCGCCGTCGGGGCGGGGTGGTCGTTCGGCGTGAACGCGATCGCCTGCGTCGCCGTCGTCGTGACACTCGGGTTCCTGAAGGTCTCGGAGCTGCACCGGACGCCCCCGGCGCCCCGCGGCAAGGGGCAGCTGATCGAGGGGCTCCGCTACGCCGTGAACAAGCCGACGATCATCGTGCCGGTGATCCTCGTCGCGTTCTTCTCGGTGTTCGCACTGACGATGCCCGTGCTGCTGTCCGCCTTCGCGTCACAGGTCTACGACGTCGGCGCCGCCGGGTACGGCGTGTTCAACTCCGCCGTGGCGATCGGCGCACTCGTCGGCGCCCTGCTCTCCACGCGGCGGGCGGTCGTGCGGCTCCGGACCATCGTGGGCGGGGTCTTCTGGACCGGGGTGCTGCTCGTGGTCTCCGGGTCCATCCCCGTGATCGCGCCGTTCACCGTGGCGCTCGTCGCCGTCGGGATGTCACAGCTGCTGTTCCAGACCGCGTCGAACTCGCTCGTGCAGCTGTCCTCGAACGTGGCGATCCGGGGACGGGTGATGTCGCTCTACGTGCTCGTGCTGCTCGGCGGCCAGGCGATCGGCGGGCCGCTGATGGGCCAGGTCGTCGACCACTTCGGGGCGCACGTCGGGATGATGGTCGCCGGCGGGGTGCCCGCTGCGGCCGCCGCCGTGATCGCGCTCGTGCTCGCCCGCCGCGGAGGCCTGCACGTGGCGGTGCGCATGCGCCACCACGTGCCGCTGCCGGCCATCGTCGCGCACTGAGCGGAAGCGCGGTCGCGAGATGGTCTGCCGGAACCAGGTTCCGGACACTGAACCACGCAGATCCGCGGTGCTGTGTCCGGAACCTGGTTCCTGAGCGGGGTGTGCCTCAGTAGGCGACGCCGAAGCGCGTCTGGTGGTGTGCCGGGTTCGCGATCTCGTCGACGAAGGCCAGACCGAAGTCGTCACCGGAGATGTCCGAGTTGCCCTCGGCGTCGGCGAGCAGGATCTCGTCGGTCGTGCGGTACGTGCCGCGACGCTCGCCCGGGTTGTAGCTGCCGTAGCCGGCGGCCGGGCTGACGTAGAACCAGTCGACGTCGGTGTCTGATGCACGGAGCGCGTCGAGGATCTGCGCGTGGCTCTTCGCCTCGCCCTTGAACGCGTCCGGGAACTCAGCCGAGTCGAACAGGCGCGGACCGCCCTCGGCGACGAGCAGCGAACCGGCGCCGCCGACGATGCCGAGCCGCGCACCGGCGCTGGCCGCAGCGTCGACGAAGTGCTGGAACTTGTCCTTGAGTTCGCTGCCGTCCGACTGGACCGCGTGCAGCGCAACGACGATGACGTCGGCGTCCTTCGTGACCTCGGCCACGAAGTCGGCGTCGAACGCGTCGCCCTGCGCGAGGGTCAGACCCTCGGCGGCGTCGAGCTTGCTCGTGTCGCGCGCGACGGCGGTGACGGCGATGCCGCGGGAGAGGGCTTCGCGGGTGATGGCGGAGCCGGCGTAGCCGGTGCCTCCGAAGACGACGATGCTGGTCATGCTGTTCCTTTCGTGGGGCTGGTGCTGCTCACCGTACAAGAGTTACTCTCTTTGAGTAAGTAGGCACCTCACAGTGCGTTACGGAGCCCGTCGTCACGGAGGCCAGGCCAGGATGTCAGCACTCGAGTACAGCCCCTACGCGGCGGACTGCCCCAGCCGACAGTTGCTCGACCGCATCGGCGACCGCTGGAGCGTGCTGACGATCGGCACCCTCGCCGACGGGCCGCGACGGTACTCGGCGATCGCGAACCGGGTGCAGGGCGTGTCGCAGAAGATGCTCACGCAGACACTCCGCGCGCTCGAACGGGACGGGCTCGTGACGCGCACGGTGTTCCCGGAGATCCCGCCGCACGTCGAGTACGAACTGACCGATCGCGGGCGGTCACTCCGCCGGGTGCTCGAGCCGCTCGAGGCATGGGCGACGTCCCACATGGACGACGTCGCCGTGTCGCGCGAGGAGTACGACGCGCGCTGAGCTCCGGCGGCGGCGGGGGCGCGGGGCGCTTCGTGAGCAGAAATGGTCGGGTCCGCCGAACGCACCCGACCATTTGTGCTCACGAAGTGCCGCCACGCGCACACTCGGAATCCCCGACGGCGGCGAGTGGTTGCCTGGGGGCATGCGATCGATCGTCTACACGAAGCCCGGTGACAGCAGCGTCCTCGAACTCGTCGAGCGGGACGTCCCCGAACCCGGCGCCGGCGAGGTCCGCGTCCGCGTCGTCGTCTCCGGCGTGAACCCGACGGACTGGAAGGCGCGGGCCGGCGGCACCTACGGCGACGGCCTGCCGTTCCCCGAGATCACCCCGAACCAGGACGGCGCCGGTGTCGTCGACGCGGTCGGCCCGGGTGTCGAGGACCTCGCCGTCGGTGACCGCGTCTGGCTCTTCATGGCCGCCGCCTCGCGCCCCACCGGCACCGCGCAGGAGTACACCGTCGTGCCGGAGAGCCGCGCGGTCCGCCTGCCCGACGGCATCTCGTTCGACGTCGGCGCCTCGCTGGGGGTGCCGGCGATGACGGCGCACCGTGCCCTGACCACGCACGAGGACGGTCCGTCGCGACTCGGCCCCGGATCCCTCGACGGCTTCACCGTGCTCGTCGCGGGTGGTGCCGGCGCCGTGGGGCATGCCGCCATCCAGCTCGCCCGCTGGGCCGGCGCGACCGTCATCACGACGATCAGCTCGGACGGCAAGGCCGCGCTCGCCACCGCCGCGGGCGCCCACCACGTCGTGAACTACCGGCAGGACGACGCAGCGTCCCGTGTCCGCGAGATCGCTCCTGACGGCGTCGACATCGTCGTGGAGGTGTCGATCCCGCAGAACGCCGCCCTGGTCGCCGACGTGCTCGCGAACCACGGCGTCGTGTCGATCTACGCGAACAACGGCGGCGACGAGGCCTCGCTGCCGATCCGCCCGAACATGAGCGTCAACGCGCGGTACCAGTTCCTGCTGCTCTACACGATCGGCGACGAGGCCCTGGCCGCCGCGGCCGAGGACGTCACCGAGGCACTGCACGACGGCGTGCTGCCGGTCGGCGAAGACGCCGGGCTCCCGCTCACTCGTTTCACGCTCGAGCAGACCGCCCAGGCGCACGACGCGGTGGAGCAGGACACCGTCGGCAAGGTCGTCATCGACGTGACGAAGGCACCGTAGTCGCGACGTCCGGCGCCTCGACGCTCCACGCCGAACGGCTCCCACACCCGTGGGAGCCGTTCGTCGTGGAGGATGCGGGAAGGGTCAGCGACCCAGGCGCGCGGCGATGGCTGCGGCGACCCGGATCCGGGCTGCTTCGCGCTCGCGCTCGATGTTGGCGGCGATGACGTCGAGGTCTTCGTAGTCGGCGTCGGTGGTGGTGTCGTTCCAGTTGGGCGATGAGATCCGGGCACGCCCGAACGACGGCGGAGCAGGGTTCACGGTCGTCATGGGGGCATCGTACGTCGAGCGTCCGACAGAGCGTGTGAGCATCACGGGCCTTTCCTTGGATTGCGGTCGCGCTCGGGGAACGAGTAGGTCAACGAGAACGCCACGGCCATGAACGAGGCCATCATCGCGATGTTCTTCGCGTCGAGTTCGGTGAAGGCGTCGGGGACCGGGGAGTCGACGGTGAGCATGCCGAACGAGTACTGGTCGGACCGGATCACCACCGAGACGTACGAGGAGTACCGCGGTTCGAAGCCGGACACGTCCTGGTCGACATCGACGTCGGCGGAGCGGTCGCCGACGATCCGGGGCGATCCCCCGATCAGCACCCACTCGAGGTTGCGGTCGCCGTAGGGCGTTCCCGCGCGGAAGACCCCGGCGGTGTCGCCGGCGCCCCCGTGACCGATCGGCTCGAGCGCACGCAGATCGGTGGACAGCTGGTACACGTTGGCGCGGACGTCGGGGACCTTCGGCAGCAGGTAGAACGCCAGGGCCACGGCGACGCGGTCGGCGACGACGGAGAGTTCGGCGTGACGCTCGGAACGGGGCAGTTCGGCGAACCGGACGAGCCGGGTGGCGATCTGGCCGAACGCGTACCGGACGGCCGTCGACTGTTCGAGCTCTGCCGCGGTCGCGTTCTCCTCGGCCGCCGAGCGCGCGGCGTCGCCGCGCCGAGTCCGGACCACCTGCACCACCACGGCGACGGCCAGCACGACGAGCCCGAACACGACGAGTGACAGTCGGACCGCCGGGGTGGCGAACAGGTTCGGCAGCTGGAACGCCGCGGTGGGCGCGGCCGCCACCAGGATCGGCCACCCGACCGTGCCGACCCGTCCTGAACGCTGTTGCCCCATGACCACGACGCTAGGTCACGCCACCGACGCGATCGGAGTTGTCCACAGGGCAGTTCTCCACAGCGAGACCGGGTCTCCACCAGCGCGTCGCCGGCAGCTGGTAAGCAGGACCCATGACCGACGTCGCGACGCCCGTACCCGGAACCAGAGCCCTCGTCCTCGGCGGTGGTGGTGTCGCCGGGATCGCGTGGGAGGTCGGTGTGCTCTCCGCCCTGCAGGACGCCGGCGTCGACCTCGACGCAGCAGACCTCGTCGTCGGTACGAGCGCCGGCAGCGTCGTCGGGGCCTTCGTCCGCAACGGCGCGGTACAGCAGGCGTACGACCAGCAGCACACCCCGGCGCCGACGACCTACGTCGAGCCGCCGGCCATCGACACCGACGCCGTCCAGCAGCGGATCGGCGGCGCGCTCGAGGGGGCGACCGGCGAGCAGGACGCCCGCGCCCGCCTCGGCCTCGCCGCCCAGCAGGTCACCGACGGACAGACCGACGACGACCGCGTGGCGACCTTCGCCGAGACCCTGCCGTCCACCGAGTGGCCGGGCAAGCCGCTCGCGATCACCGCGGTCGACGCCACCGACGGCACGTTCCGGCTGCTGACCGCGGCCGACGGCGTCCCGCTTCCCCGCGCGGTCGCCGCGAGCTGCTCCGTGCCCTTCGTGTGGTCGCCCGTCGGCATCGAGGGCCGACCGTACGTCGACGGCGGGGTCCGTTCCGGCACGAACGCCGACGCCGCCGCCGGCCACGAGCGTGTCCTCGTCATCGCCTGTGGTCCCGAGGGTCCGTCGCCGGTCGGCCCCTGGCTCGACGTCGCGGTCGAGTCGCTCCGCGCCGGCGGCAGCTCGGTCGAGGTCGTCGTGGCCGACAGCACCGCGCAGGAAGCCTTCGGCACGAACTCGCTCTCGCTGGCCACCCAGGCGCCGTCGGCCGAGGCCGGCCGCACCCAGGGCACGGCGGTCGCCGAGCAGATCGCCGCGTTCTGGGCGGACGACCTGGTGAGCGTGGACGCATGACGACGCCGTTCTCCGACCTCGACCAGTACATCGCCCTCCCCCGGGTCGACGGGATCGCGATCAGCCCCGACGGTGAGCGCGTCGCCCTGACGGTCAGTGCGCTCGACCCGGACCGCACCGGGTACCGCCGCTCGATCTGGCAGGTGCCAGCAGGGAACGACGCCGACGCGGCCAGCGGAGACGCACCTGGTACCGCCGTCCGCCTCACCCGCTCCGCCAAGGGCGAGGGCGGGGTCGCCTTCACCCGCACCGGCGACCTGCTCTTCGTCTCCGCGCGGCCCGACGCCGACGCCGACGAACTCGAGACAGCTCAGCTCTGGGTGCTCCCGGCGACCGGCGGCGAGGCCCGTCCCCTCACCCGGCTCGCCGGGGGCGTCGGCGGCGTCCTGGCCACCGCGGCGTCGTCGGACGTCGTCGCGCTCACCGCCGACCTGCTGCCGGGTGCCGGCTCCGAGCCGGAGACGGTACTCGAGGCCGACGCAGCACTCCGCAAGGCCCGCACGGACAAGAAGGTCCGCGCGATCCTGCACGAGACGTACCCGGTCCGGTACTGGGACCACGACCTCGGGCCGGCCCAGACCCACGTCCTCACGCTCGACACCGCCGGCGCGGACGAAGTCGCTCAGCCCGTCGACCGCACACCGGCCCCGGGCCGGTCGCTGGACCACGTCGCCGGGGCGCTCACGCCCGACGGATCGGTCCTGCTGGCAGCCGTGGGCGTCCGGGAGGCCCGTGGGAACCGCTCGACGCTCGTCACGATCGACTGCACCAGCGGCCACCGCACGGTGCTGTTCGACGACGTCGACGTCGACCACGAGATGCCCGCGCTGAGCCACGACGGCCGCACGATCGCGTGGGTCAGGACGGTTCGCTCCACGCCCGCCGGCGCGGCCCAGCAAGAAGTTTGGACCGCCGGCATCGACGGGTCGGACCCGCACCGCATCGCCACCGACTGGGACCGCTGGCCGAGCGAGCTCGTGTTCGAGCACGGCGACCGGGCACTGCTCGCCGTGGCCGACCAGGACGGCCGGGCACCCGTGTTCCGCATCCCGCTCGACGGCGCAGCCGTCGAGCAGCTGACCCACGACGACTGGGCGTACTCGAGCCTGCGCGTGGCGGAGGCGACCGGTGCGGTCGTGGCGCTCCGGGCCTCCTGGGCGGCGCCGCTGCACCCCGTGCGGATCGCGACGGACGGGGTGGTGACCCCGCTCGCGACGCCGGCGGCCCTGCCCGACGTCCCCGCGCACCTGGAGGAGGTCGAGACCACCGCGGCCGACGGCGCGCGCGTGCGCGGCTGGCTGGTCGTGCCGGAGGGCGACGGGCCGCACCCGCTGCTGCTCTGGATCCACGGCGGACCGCTCAACTCGTGGAACCAGTGGTCGTGGCGGTGGAACCCGATGCTCCTGGCGGCGCGCGGGTACGCCGTGCTGCTGCCGGACCCGGCGCTGTCGACCGGCTACGGGCTCGACTTCGTGAACCGCGGGTGGAACGCGTGGGGGCAGGCCCCGTACACCGACCTGATGGCGATCACCGACGCGGTCGAGGCGCGCGCCGACATCGACGAGACCCGCACGGCCGCGATGGGCGGTTCGTTCGGCGGTTACATGGCGAACTGGGTCGCCGGGCACACCGACCGGTTCCGCGCGATCGTCACGCACGCCAGCCTGTGGGCGCTCGACCAGTTCAACGGCACCACGGACTCGTCGCAGTACTGGTCGTCGATCTTCGACGCCGCCGGCATCGAGGCGAACGACCCACACCGCTTCGTGGCCGACATCACGTCACCGATGCTCGTCATCCACGGCGACAAGGACTACCGGGTGCCGATCGGCGAGGGGCTGCGGCTCTGGTCCGAGCTCGCCGAGCACCACGCGGCGCCGGACGGCACGATGCCGCACCGGTTCCTGTACTTCCCGGACGAGAACCACTGGGTGCTCTCGCCGCAGCACGCTGTGGTCTGGTACGAGACGGTGTTCGCGTTCCTCGGGCAGCACGTGATCGGCCAGGAGTGGGAGCGGCCGGAGCTGCTCGGGTAGTCACGGCCCTGGACGACCCGGAACGACACGATCGACGTCGTACGACATCGAGAACGTCGTTCCGGGTCGGACCCGCCGAGCCGACGCGCCTAGACGAACGCGGCCTGCCCGGTGATCGCCCGCCCGACGATGAGCGTGTTCACCTCGCGTGTGCCCTCGTACGAGTAGATCGCCTCGGCGTCCGCGAAGAACCGGGCCACTCCCTTGTCGAGCACGATGCCGTTGCCGCCCTGCACCTCGCGGCACCAGCCGACGGTCTCGCGCATCTTCGCGGTCGCGAACGCCTTCGCCAGGGCGGAGTGCTCGTCTCCCCCGACACCGGCGTCCTGCATGGCCGAGGCCTGCGTGCAGAGCGCGATCGAGGCCGTGATGTTCGACAGCGACTTCACGAGCAGGTCCTGCACGAGCTGGTGCGACGCGATGGGCTTGCCGAACTGGATCCGCTCGCGGGCGTACGAAAGCGCTGCTTCGTACGCGCCGACCGCGATGCCGACGGCCTGCCAGGCCACCTCGGTGCGGGTCAGGCGCAGCACCTCGGCCGTCGACCGGAACGAGTCGGCGCGCTGCAGCCGACGCGATTCCTGCACGCGCACCCCCTGCATGACGATGTCGGCGTTCTGCACCCCGCGCAGCGCGATCTTGTCCTCGATCTTGGTCGCGGTGAAACCGGGGGTGTCCGTGGTGACCAGGAAGCCCTTCACCTGCTCGTCCGCGACGTCCTTCGCCCAGATGACGACGACGTCAGCGAAGGTGGCGTTGCCGATCCAGCGCTTCTCACCGTCGAGCACCCACGTGTCGCCGTCGCGCCGGGCGGTGGTGCGCAGGCCGCGGGCGGAGTCGCTGCCGGACAGCGGTTCGGTCAGACCGAACGCCCCGATGAGCTCGCCGGTCGCCATGCGCGGCAGCCACTCGCGCTGCTGCTCCTCGCTGCCGGCCACCGCGATCGAGTTCATCGCCAGGCCGGACTGGACGCCGATGAACGTCGCGACGCTCGCGTCGACCCGTCCGAGTTCGAGCGCCGCCCACCCGCGGTACACGGCCGAGTTCTCGAACTGGCGCACGAGCGGGATCCCCGGCCCGTACATGCCCAGCTCAGCGAGCGGAGCGATCACCTGCATCGGGAACTCGGCGCGTGCCCAGTACCCGTCGGCGATGGGCGCGACCTCGTGCTCGAGGTACTCGCGGAGTCGCCCGATCGACGCGCGCTCCGGCTCGGTCAGCTGCTGTTGGAAGCCGTAGAAGTCCGATTCGAGGAGGCCCGTCGTGGGCGTCAGCGTTGACATGGAACCAACGATGCATCATTCTCGAAAACGTTGCAAGGGAGGGTCGCGTGTACACATCGGATTCTGCGCTGCGCGCCTTCCGGGAGGCCCGCCACACCTTCATCGACGGCGCACGGATCGACATGAGCGCCTTGGCTGCCGCACTCGGCGTGGACCGTACGTCGCTGTTCCGGTGGGTGGGCAACCGTGACCGGTTGCTGTCCGAGATCCTGTGGTCCCTCGCAGTCCCGACGCTCGACCGGGCGTCCCGCGCTGCCGACACGATCGGGTCGACCGGCGCAGCACGCATCGTCGACGTGCTCGACCGGTTCACCGTCGACCTCATCGACGCCACCTACTTCCGCGCGTTCCTCACCCGCGAGCCCGCGCGGGCGATGCGCCTGCTGACCACCTCGGAGAGCGACGTGCAGAGCCGGTTCGTCGACCGGATCACTGCACTCGTCGTCGAGGAACAGTCGTCCGGCGAGTTCGATCCGGCCCCGCTCTCCGCCGAGGAGCTCGCCCGGCTGCTCGTCCGGATCTCAGAGTCGTTCACCTACGCTGAGTTCATCTCCGGTGAGGCCCCCGACCCTGTCCGGGCACGCGCCGCGTTCGAGTACGTGCTGCGCCCCGCCGCCGATCACGCCACACCCGCACCTCCGATCGGAGACCGATGACCATCGACGAGTACCCGTTCCGCCGCCTCTACCCCACGCGGTGGAACGACAACGACATGTTCGGGCACGTCAACAACACGATCTACTACTCGGCGATGGACAACGCGTCGACGTACTGGTTCCGCGAGCAAGCGGGGCTCGACCCGTTCTCGTCGGAGTGGATCGCGGTGCTGGTGTCGTCGAGCTGCCGGTTCGTCGAGTCCGCCGTGTGGCCGGACGTCATCGATGTCGGGATGCGCTCCAAGCACCTCGGCAACACGAGCCTGTCGTGGGAGTTCGGCCTGTTCCGCCAGTCCGACGGCGCGCTGCTCGCCACCGGCGAGTTCGTGCACGTGATCATCGACCGCGAGGGTGCCCGCCGGCCGATCCCCCTGCCGGAGTCGCTGCGCGAGCTCGTGACCGGCACGATGGTCGCCCAGCAGCCCGCCGTCGCCGACTGACCGCGCGCACGACGCCCGGTCAAGGGCGGTAGTCGTCGCGGCTCGGCCGGTTCAGCCGCGCGGCGAGGTCGTCGCCCGCGGGCTTCGCGCCGTTCAGGGTCCCGAGCACCTTCGCGATGGTCGACGACACGAAGCCGATCCCCCGGCCGATGGCGTGTACGAAGCGCATGACGTCCCCTCTCGTCACCCCATGCTAGCCCGCGGCCCGAGGACTGCTCAGGACTTGAGGGCTGCGAGCTCGAGGTTGATGTCGTCGGGGTCCTGCACGGAGAGGATCACCATGCCGGCGTCCCCGAGGTCGGTCACCTCGCCGTGCTCGACCCCCGCGGCGTCGAGACGTGCGGCCGCCTGGTGCAGCTCGTCGACCGACCCCACGACGAAGCTGACGTGGTCGAGTCCCACCGTGTCCGGGTTGAACGTCTGCCCCGCCGGAGCGACCGGGCGCAGGCCGAAGACCTGGTCGCCGAGCTGGAACACGGATCCGCCGTAGAAGCGCTCGCGGTCCTCGCGCACGCCGGGCTCGTCGACCTGGTCGCTGAAGTCGATCGCCGGGTCGGTGCCGAGCAGCTGCTGGTAGAACGCCTTGCTGCGGTGGATGTCGGTCACGGTGACGCGGACGTGGGCCAGGGCGGTCGGGCGTGCGAACGGTTCGGTCATGGTGGATCTCCTCCGGGTTCGACCCGACGCAGGGCCGTCGGGTGCGCGCCGTGGTTGCGACGCACCCCCAAGGAAACCCCTGCCACCTCCGTGCATACCGACACCGTGCGGCGACCGGACAGCGGCGCTGGACCCGAACGCCAGCGCCGCGGTCCGGTCAGATCAGGTCGTCGGTCAGGTGGTTCGGCGTGCCGAAGCGGTGCGCCGTGATCGACACCGCCTGCTCGCGGACGAAGGGCAGTATCTCGAGCCGACCGGCTTCGGTCACCGGGCCGCCGTACACCGCAACGTCCGGACGGCCACCGACGGCCGAGTACAGCGCCGAGGTGTCACCACCGATGAGCCGGACACGGGTCGACGGGCCCGCCGCGATCGACGACGCGAAGGCCTCGTCGGAGGCCGACTGCGTCACGGACCGGACGATGGGCAGCGAGCGGAGCGCCGATGCGACGGACTCGGGCAGCGCGGCGGCCGTCGAGACCTCGATCGTCGTGCCGGCCCGGAGTGCAGCCGCGACGACACGGACGAGGTCAGGAACAGCATCCTCGTCATCAGAAGCCAGGCGCACCTGCACCGACGGGACCGGCAGGTACCGCGCGATGTTCCGCTCGGCGCTCAGGGCCGAGACGTCGGTCGCGGTGCCGAACAGCGTCGACCAGGCCTGCTCGTCGGACGCCAGCGCACGGTCGAGCACCGGCGACGACACCTCGGCCGCCCGGACGAACGCCCGGATCGGGGCGGACGGAGCCGCCGAAGCGGTCGCAGCAGCGGGGGTCCACGACCCGAGCCCGAGCAGGTAGTTCAGCCCACCGGCCTTCGTGCCCGCGCCGACGGCCGACTTCTTCCACCCCCCGAACGGCTGGCGGCGGACGATCGCACCGGTGATGCCGCGGTTGACGTAGAGGTTGCCCGCCTGGATCCGCGACAGCCACGTGCCGATCTCGGCCGGGTCGAGCGAGTGCAGGCCCGAGGTCAGGCCGTAGTCGACCTCGTTGACGATGTCGATCGCTTCGTCGAGGGTGTCGGCGGTCATCATGCCGAGGATCGGACCGAAGTACTCGGTGCGGTGGAACTCCGAGCCGCGTCGGACGCCCTGACGGACACCCGGGCTCCACAGCTTGCCGGTCTCGTCGAGCTGCTTCGGCTCGACGGCCCAGGACTCACCCGCGCCGAGCGTCGTCAGGCCGTCGAGCAGCTTGCCCGACGCCGGCTCGACGACCGGGCCCATCTGCGTCGCGGCGTCGGTCGGGTAGCCGACGGTGAGTGAGGACACGGCGTCGAGGAGCTGGTTGCGGAAGCGCTTCGACTTCGCGACCGACCCGACCATCACCACGAGCGACGCGGCCGAGCACTTCTGGCCGGCGTGCCCGAAGGCCGAGGCGACGACGTCCTTCACCGCGAGGTCGAGGTCCGACGACGGGGTGACGATCACGGCGTTCTTGCCCGAGGTCTCGGCGAGCAGCGGCAGGTCCGGGCGGAACGAGCGGAACAGCTCGGCGGTCTCGTACGCACCGGTGAGGATCACCTGGTCGACCATCGGCGAGGCGATGAGCTGCTGGCCGAGCTCGTTCTCGGACACCTGCAGGAATGCGAGCACGTCGGCCGGGGCGCCGTGGGCGTCGAGCGCGGTCTCGATGATCGAAGCGAGGACTGCCCCGGAGCGCTCGGCGGGCGGTGCCGGCTTGAGGACCACGGCGGACCCGGCGGCCAGCGCGGCCAGGGTCGAGCCCGCGGGGATCGCGACCGGGAAGTTCCACGGCGGCGCGACGAGGGTCAGGCTTGCCGGGGTGAACGTCGCGCCGTCGACCTCGTCCAACGAGCCAGCGAGCGTGCCGTAGAAGTGCGCGAAGTCGATCGCCTCGGACACCTCGGGGTCGGCCTGGTCGATGGTCTTGCCGGTCTCGGCGGCCATGACCTCGATGAGTGCGGCGCGGTTCGCCTCGAGCGCGTCGCCGACGGCGTGCAGCACGGCGCCACGAGCGCCACCGGACCAGGTGCCCCAGACGGCACCGGCGGCCTTGGCGCGGCCGAGCGCGGCGTCGAGCGCCGTGGCGGAGTCGACCCGGGCCTCCTGGACGGCGCGGACGCCGAGCGTCGACGACGCGACGCGTGCGGTGATCGCGTCACCCCACGAACGGACGGAGGCGACCGACGGGTCGCTGTCCGGCGTGTTCTCGAACCGGCCCGGTCCGGGGCGTCCGACGGCCGCGTAGCGGTCGGCGACGCGGTGGGACGCCGGGGCGGCGAGGCCCTCAGGCGTGGCGAGCGGCACGAGCGACGCGCGGAACCGCTCTTCTTCGCGCGCGAACAGCGGCGGCGAGGACACGAGCGAGAAGACCGCGGACATGAAGTTGTCCTGCGAGGCGCCTTCTTCGAGTCGACGGATCAGGTACGCGATCGCGACGTCGAACTCGCCCGGGTGGACGACCGGTGTGTACAGCAGGAGCGAACCGACGGTGCGGCGGACAGCTTCTGCCTGGCCCTGCGCCATGCCGAGCAGCATCTCGAACTCGATGCCGTCCCGCACGCCCCGCTCACCGGCGAGCAGCCACGCGTGCGCGACGTCGAACAGGTTGTGCCCGGCGACGCCGACGCGGACGTTCTCGACGCGCGACGGCGTGAGCGCCCAGTCGAGCACGCGCTTGTAGTTGGTGTCGGAGTCCTGCTTGGTGTGCCAGGTGGCGAGCGGCCAGCCGTGCACCGAGGCCTCGACCTGCTCCATGGGCAGGTTCGCGCCCTTGACCAGGCGGACCTTGATGCCGGCACCACCGCGGGCACGGCGAGCGGCGGACCACTCCTGCAGCTGCTCCATCGCGGCGAGGGCGTCGGGCAGGTACGCCTGCAGCACGATGCCGGCCTCGAGGCCGAGGAACGCGGGCTCGTCGAGGAGCTTCGTGAAGACCGCGATCGTCAGGTCGAGGTCCTTGTACTCCTCCATGTCGAGGTTGATGAACTTCGCCGGGGTCGCGGCGGCGGCACGCTCGAACAGCGGGCGGAGCTGCTCCACGATGTCGTCGACGGCGTGGTCGAACGCCCACGGCGAGTGCGGGTGCACGGTCGACGAGACCTTGATCGACACGTAGTCGACGTCGTCGCGGGCCAGGAGCTTGTGCGTGCCCTCGAGCCGTCGTGCGGCCTCGCGCTCGCCCAGCACGGCCTCACCGAGCAGGTTCACGTTGAGCCGGACGCCGTCCCGCTTGATCTTGGCGATCGCGGGGCCGAGCTTCGAGTCGGTCGCGTCGACGATGAGGTGGCCGACCATGCCGCGCAGCACCCGGCGGGCGATGGGCACGACGACGTTCGGCAGGACCGGTGCCATGCCGCCACCGAGGCGCACGAGTCCGCGCATCGCGGCGGGCAGGAACCCGGGGGCGCCGGGCGCGATCTGCCGGAGCTTGCGCGCGGCGACGGCGAGGTCTTCCGGGCGGACGACGCCGTCCACGAAGCCGACCGCGAAGTCCAGACCGGCGGGGTCGGCGAGCACCCCGGCGAGCTGCTTGGCAGAGCCGTCCACCGGGAACGACTCGGCCTCGGCCAGCCACTGTCGGACGAGTGCGACGGACTGGTCCGCCAGGGCGTCGTGGTCGGTGGCGGGGTGCTCCTGCAGGGTCGTCATGGGATCAGTGTGGAGTCCCGGGATACGGTAGCGGAAGCGACCGTTCCTGATGGGTACCGTTCAGTTGCACTACCGAATCCGCTGCGACCCCGGTACCGTCGGATCATGCTCGACGTCCGCCGCCTGGTCCTGCTCCGCGAGCTGTCGATCCGCGGCACCATCGCGGCCGTCGCCGAGGCCATGAACTTCACCCCGTCGGCGGTGTCGCAGCAACTCAGCGCCCTGGAACGCGAGGCCGGAGTCCAGCTCCTGCGCAAGGCCGGACGGCGGTTGCAGCTCACCCCGCAGGCCGAGGTGCTCGTCGCCGCCGCCGGCCACGTGCAGGACGTGCTCGAGCAGGCTCAGGCGCAGGTCGAGGACACCCTGCCGTCCGTCCAGGGGCGGGTGCGCGTCGCCGTGTTCCAGTCCGCCGCCCTGGCCCTGATGCCGAACGCCCTGCACGAGATGGCCACCGAGCACCCCGACGTCCGCGTCGAGATGGTGCAGCGCGAGCCCGAGACCGCACTGAACGAGACGTGGGCGCGCGACTTCGACATGGTCATCGCCGAGCAGTACCCGGCGCACGCCGCACCGCACCTGTCCGGGCTCGACCGCTCCGACCTGACCACCGATGCGGTCCGGTTGGCGTTGCCGCCGCTCGACACGGCGCTGTTGCCGGTCTCGAGCCTCGAGGACGCCGAGGCCCTGCCGTGGGTGATGGAACCCCGTGGGACGGCCTCGCGGCACTTCGCCGAGCAGGTGTGCCGACGCTGGGGCTTCGAGCCGGACGTACGCTACGAGACCGCCGACCTGCAGACCCAGATCCGTCTGGTCGAGTCCGGCAACGCCGTCAGCCTGATGCCCGATCTGATGTGGACCGGGCGCACGACGACCTGCCGCCTGCTCGAACTCGCCGAGCAGCCCCGTCGCACGATCTTCACGGTCGTGCGCGCGGCCGGGGCGTCCTCGCCCGCGGTCCGTGCACTGCGCGCAGCGCTCGAACGCGCCGCGGCGGCCGTCGGCGACTGACGGACCCGTCCCCGATCCGGCCGACTGCACCGAGACCGAACCGAGACCTGACGGGCCGTCAGGATCGCTGGATCGCCGACATCTCCTTGGTGAGGGCACTTCTCGGTGCCCCGTCCGGCATCCGAGGGGGATCCCATGAACAGGCCCAGCACGTCCACCACGCGACGCGTCACCGCGATCGGCGCCGCCGTCGCGATCGTCGCCGCCTCGTCGGCCTTCGGCATCGGCGCCACGACCGCCGTCGCCGCCGAGGAACCGGCGGCGACCAGCACCGCGAAGCCGGCCGCACCCGCCGCCACCGACGCACCCGCCGCCACCGACGCACCCGCGGCACCCGACACGCCCGCCACCGACATCCCCGTCCCCTCCGACGCACCGGACGAGCAGCCGGGAGGCCCGACCACCGACCCGACGTCGGCTCCCGCCGACGAGTCGGAGACTCCACCGCCCGCCGAGCCAGCCGACGACGCCGCCACGCCGAAACCGACAGCGACCTCGACTCCGACGGAAGCGGGAGCGGGAGCACCGGCGGACGTCGCCGCCGCCGAGGACGGCAGCGACCTCGCGTTCACGGAGCCGTCGACCGAGGACGCCCCACTCGCCCTCACCGCGACCGTCGGCACCCCGTTCTCGCACACCTTCCAGACCACCGGCGGCAACGGCACCGTGGGCTACGCGATCCAGGACGCCCCGTCCTCGGCCGCCGGGCCGTCCGACTACAGCGTCAACGTCGAGACCGGCGTGCTGAGCGGCACCCCGACGGACGCCGGCACCTTCCGCTTCGAGGTCGTCGCCCTGAGCGGCTCGACCCAGATCACCGAACACGTCGAGCTCACCGTCTCCCCCGCCGCAGAGCCGGACGTCATAACGTTCGACGAGCAGTCGAAGCCCGAGTCCCCGATCCGCATCGAGACCACGGCCGGTGACACGGTCGACCGGACCTTCACCGCGACGGGATCGTCGAGCGAGCTGCACTACATCCTGCTCAGCGGTCCGACCGCCTTCCCGGTGCCGGGCAACGCGTACCCGACGGCTCCGGCGGGCCTGTCCGTGGACGAGGCGACGGGCCGACTCAGCGGTGCACCGACCCAGGCGGGCGAGTGGGACTTCCAGGTCATGGCGATGAACGGCGCCCGCGCGGCGACGCAGTACGTCCACCTGTCCATCCGTCCGGCCGCCACAGCCCACCTCGAGCTGCTCATCGGGGTCATCGGGACGGGCCAGGCCTGGCAGGCGGGCGAACACGGTCTGCGCGAGATCTTCGCCGAGAGCCCCGACGCGAACCCGGTCGACGCTGTCCCGGCAGCCCAGGGCGCGACGATGTCCGTCCGGGTCACGCCGCTCGACGCGTACGGCAACCCGACCGAGGACAACGAGGGAACGACGCCGACGGTGACGAGCAGCGTCTCGTCGGACGAGGTCTCGTTCCCTTCCGACCCCTGGAACGCTCGCGTCGGGTTCCCGCACGCGTCGCCGCACACGATCACGGTCGCTCTCGACGGGGTGTCCACCTCGTTCGACGTGGACGTGCAGCCGGCGGCAGCGACCATCGGCACCACGACCCCGACAGTCGGCTCCGGGACCGGCACCCTCGCCTACACGGGCGCCGAGACGTCCGGCCCGCTCGCCTGGGCACTCGCCCTGCTGGGCATTGGCGGTGGCCTGCTCGTCCACCGGCTGCGTCGCCGACGCGCCTGACGCGGTGCACCGCACCGGATGACGGACGGGAGGCCCGTGGCGGATCCGCCACGGGCCTCCCGTCCGACGCGGGTTCCCGCACGGACCCCCAACCATGGTCACATTCCGGTCACCAACCCCTGACCGGCCACGCAGCCGCACTACGATCCGAGCAGGCCGAAACTCTCGGCAGATTCTTACGATCCGGCCACCCAGCCGGACCTGAACATGGGGGGAACCCGTGCACCGCAGCACCTCCGCCGTTCGTCGCGCATGCGCCGTCGGCACCACCGTCGCACTCGTCGGTCTGACCACCGGTCTCGGCATCATGTCCGCGACCGCCGCCAGCGCCGTCGAGCCGGTCGACTCGACGCAGCCCGTCGTCTCCGAGGAGACCCCGGCACCCGTCGACGCGACGGAGACGCCCGCACCGACCGACGACCCGACGGTCCCCGCAGACGAGACCCCGGCCCCTGCCCCCGCCGAGGAGACCCCGGCCCCGACCCCGAGCGACGACGCGACCGCCCCGGCCGACGAGCCCGCCGCTCCGGAGACGACGGCTCCGGCCGCCGAGACCCCGGCGCCGACCGCGAAGCCGACCCCGGACGTGACCAGCAAGGCCGCCGACGCCACCGTCACCATCGACGGCGCGGCGAAGGTCGGCACGCTCCTGAGCGCCGTCGTCACCGGCTTCGACGAGGACTCCTCGTACAAGTACGTCTGGGCTGACCAGGACCGCAACGTCCTGTCGAAGACCGCGACCTACCGCATCGACCCCACCGACGTGCGCAAGACGATCACCGTCACCGTGACCGGCACGCTGCCCGGCGCCACGGACACCACCTCGGTGACCTCCGACGCGACGGCGCCCGTCAGCCAGACCCCCGCCTTCCTCGGTGAGGACGGCAAGCCGACGAAGGCCGGTGCCGACGTCGACCACCCGCTCGAGCTGAGCGCCACCGCCGGTGACGCGTTCTCGTACACGTTCCGTGCGCGGGGCTTCCCGGAGCCGACGTACAAGCTCGCGTACTTCTTCGACGAGGATGCCGAGTTCAACGACTCCCCCGCCGACCAGCTGCCCGACGGCCTGACCTTCGACGCGTCGACCGGTGAGCTCAGCGGTGTCACGACCTGGAGCTCCGACTGGACCTTCGCCGTCACCGCGACCAGCGGCACCGAGACCGTCACGCAGTACGTGGACCTGACCGTCGAGGCAGCAGCACCGCTGGGCGTGGTGGTCTTCACGACGGACCGTGCCGGCGCGTTCGACTTCGACGACGACGACACGAGCACCCGGACCACCTGGGTCATCGACCCGGAGGGCAAGGTCTACACGATCACCATGAAGGGTGACGGCGAAGGTGGGTCCGTCGGGACCGAGGTCGACGGTGGTCGACCGACCATCAAGCAGGGCGGCACCCTGGTCGTCTCCGGCAACCTGGTCGACCGGTACGGCAACGAGATCCTCGACGAGAACGACGAGTCGATCGTCCCGACCGTCACGTCCGACGTCGCCAGCGACGTCATCGCTCCGGACCCCGACCTGGACTTCTTCGGTCTCGTGAACGTCACGTTCCCGCACGCGTCGATCCACAACCTGACCGTCGCCGCCGGCGAGTTCAGCACCTCGTTCGCGGTGGACGTCCAGCCGACCGCGGTCCCGGCCGTGCCCGGCGTCTCCACCCCGGTCGCACCGGTCCCCGCGGCCGCACCGGTCACCCCGACGAACCGTGGCGGCCAGCTGGCCTACACGGGTTCGGACGCCACCGGTGCCCTGCCCTGGGCCCTCGGCCTGCTCGTCGCCGGTGCCGGCCTGATCGGCGCCCGCACCCTGCGCCGTAGCCGCGCACAGCGCTGACGTACAACGAGCGCTGACGGCCCCCGTCGTCTCCCGTCCGTCACGTGCCCGCGTGACGGACGGGAGGCCCACCTCGGCCCCGCCTGACCCCGCACCGGGGCGGCGGGGCCGTTTCCGTGCCACCGTCGGTAGCGTGGGCACCATGCCCACGCTGCTGCACATCGACTCCTCGGCCGACCTCGCTCACTCCCGTTCGCGCGCGCTGACCGCCGCGTTCGCCGACGCCTGGCGCGCCCGCGGACCGGAGTACACGGTGGTCCGCCGCGACCTGCACGTCGACCAGCTCCCGCACCTCGAGACCTCGGCGCTGCACTGGGCAGCAACGGACCGCACCGCGGACGAGACCGTCGCACCCGAGGCCGATGCCCTCCGCCAGGAGGTCATCGACGAACTCCTCGCCGCCGACGTCGTGGTGGTCGGTTCGCCGCTGTACAACTACACGGTGCCGTCGACGCTCAAGGCCTGGATCGACCGCATCCACATCCCCGGGGTCCTGGCGGGCGACGTGCAGCCCCTGACGGGCCGTCCGGTCGTGACCGTCGTCAGCCGCGGTGCGACCTACGACGCCGGCACCCCGACCGAGGACTGGGACCACGGCTCGCCGGTCCTGCACCTCATCCTCGGCACGGCGCTCGGCATGAAGCTCTACCCGATCACGGTCAGTGCGACCCTGGCCGACCGGCTGCCCGACCTCGCCCCGCTCGCCGAGCACGCGTCCGCCGAGCTCGCCGACGCGAAGACGACGATCGAGCGCCTGGCCACCACGCTCGGCTGACGTCAGGACGCGTTCGCGAGCTGGTGCACCCGTTGTGCGGAGAGCCCGAGGACGGACGCCATCTCCGCGTACGTGTACCCGTCGGCCCGCATCCGCGTCACCACGTTCCGCGCCAGCCGAGCCGCTTCGGCCCCGTCCTGCCGTGCCTGCTCAGCGAGTGCGCGGGACGCTTCCCAATCGGCACGGGCGTCGTCGGGAAGGACGAACTCGACGTCGATCGCAACGTCCTCCTCTGGGACGTCCAGTGTCAGGGCGACGCACTCCCGCGCCATCCACTCGACGTCGCCGACTCGCCGGGCCTGTGTGACCGCGCCGGCCGCGGGGATCTCGATCGCCCACCAGCGGCCCTCTCGGTACACGGTCGCTCGGTACGTCGTCGTCATCGTTCCTCCGTTCATCGCCAGCTGTCCGGTGCATCCGGGAAGATCCTGAGCACCTGCCGCACCACGCCGGGGCTCAGCTCCCGGTGCTTCGGGACGACGAGGCGCCCGCCTTCGGGTCCGCGCCACACCTCGTGGCTCCCACGGGTCCGGTCCAACCACCATCCCCGATGCCGCAGGAACGTCGTGACCACCCGGTGCTGCACAGCTCGCACCACGATATCAAGCCCTTCTAGTCAGGTCCATCAAGGGCCAGTAGAGAACCTGGACCCTTTCCGAGTCTGACGAGCGCGCGGGTGAGAACGGCGCAGGCGTCCCTGATCTGTGCAGGAAGACGATCGCCCAAGCAGGTGTGGAGGAACGGTCAGGCGGGGCGGACCTCGTCCGACCGGCCGAGCAGCTCGGCGTGGAACGCCGTCTGCGTCAGCGCACTCGCGAGCAGGAAACCGGTCATCGACTCGATCCCGCCGCTGAACGGTACCCGCGCGGCGACCTCGAACAGCGTGGGCCGATCGAGCACGTCGAGCGCCTCGGCGACGTGCCGTGACCGTTCCTCGCGGTGCCGCGCCAGCGTCCGTGCGCGGGCGACGACGTCGGTGAACCGGTACTCGTGGCCCGGGCAGACCTCGAGCCCGGCGTACACGTCGAGTCGGCCGAGCGACGCCAGGTAGTCGCCGAGCGGGTTCGTGGCGGTCCGACCGCCGAGGCCGATCCCGGAGTTGATCCGCGGCAGCACGTGGTCGCCGGTGAACAACAGTCCGTCGGCCTCGTCGACGAAGCACACGTGCCCGGCGGTGTGCCCGGGCGTCCAGAGCGTCCGGATGGTGCGACCGGGGATCGGCAGCACGTCGCCGTCCGCCAGCAGCAGGTCGGCGTACGGCGCCTCGCTCCGCCCGAGCCCGATCCGTCGCCCGCTCCCCCAGGCCGCGACGACGCCGTCGTGCAGCTCGGGCGGCAGGCCCCACGTGGCGATGTCGGCGTCGTTCTGCACGGCGTCGGTGCGCTCGCGGTCCAGCGCCTCGACCTCGAGCCCGTGCATCGCGACCCGCGCACCGGTCGCTCGGCGGATCGCGGCGGCGGCGCCGAGGTGGTCGGCGTGCAGGTGCGTGACGGCCACCAGGGACACGTCGTCGAGCGACCGGCCGATCGCCGACAGGGCGTCGCGGACCTCGTCGACCCCGCCGTCGGCCGACCACCCGGGGTCGATCAGCGCGAGCGAGCCGTCCGCCCCCTCGACCGCGTAGACCAGGGTCGCATCGGGCACACCGAACCGGAACGGCACCGCGAAGGTCCAGATGCCCGGCCGGACCTGTTCGACGGGCGGCAGGACGCCGTCGCGGAGCGCGGCGGCCTGCACGGGGCTGATCGGTTCCGGAGCCGGCGCTGCCGACGGGGGCACGGTCGTCACCCGCACCACACTACTAACGCGCGCCGAGCCGCCCAGGGTGAGCGGTGCCTCCCGGCCGCACTTCGTGAGCAGAAATGGTCGAGTCGTCGCGCCGGACCCGACCATTCCTGCTCACGAAGCGCACACCCCGCCCACGCAAGCCCAACCCGCGCCCGAGTAGACACGACGCATGAAGATCGCACCGATGCTGGCCAAGGCCGTCGCCGACGTCCCGGACCCCGACAGCGTGACCGGCGGCCTGCGGTACGAACCGAAGTGGGACGGCTTCCGCGGCATCGTGACGATCGACGGCGACGACGTCGAGATCGGCAGCCGCGGGGCGAAGCCGCTCACCCGCTACTTCCCCGAACTCGTCGAGGCGTTCCGCGCCCAGTTCGGCGGCCGCGACCATCCCGTCGTGCTCGACGGCGAGGTGATCCTGCGCTCCGGCGAGCCCGGAGCCGAACGTCTCGACTGGGAGGCGCTGTCGCAACGCATCCACCCGGCGGCGTCGCGGATCGCGAAGCTCAGCGCCGAGACGCCGGCCCAGTTCGTGGCGTTCGACCTGCTCGCGGCGGACGGCGACGAACTGGTCGACCTGCCGTTCGACGAGCGACGCGAACGCCTGGAGCAGCTCGCGAGCGGCATGTCCGACCCGCTGTTCGTCACGCGCACCACGCTCGACGTCGAACAGGCCCGCGAGTGGCTAACCACCTTCGAGGGCGCCGGACTCGACGGCGTCGTCGCCAAACGCCGGGCCAAGCCGTACGAGCCGGGCAAGCGGACGATGCTCAAGATCAAGCACCACCGGACGGCTGACGTCGTCGCGATCGGGTACCGCGTCCACAAGAGCGGTTCGGGGGTCGGGTCGCTGCTCGTCGGGTTGTACGGCGACGACGGCGAGCTCCGCCAGGTCGGCGGCGTCTCCGCCTTCTCCGACGAACGCCGGCTCGCCCTGGTCGACGAGCTCGAGCCCGTCGTGCTCCGCGATGCGGACGGGAGGCCCGTCACCGGCGACGGGGAACGGTCGCGTTTCTCGTCGGGTCGCGACACGTCGTTCGTCCGGCTGGCGCCGGAGGTCGTGCTCGAGGTCCGGTACGACCAGATGGAGGGCGACCGGTTCCGGCACACGGTGCAGTTCGAACGGTGGCGCCCGGACCGCGACGCGGAGTCGTGCGGCTTCGACCAGCTCGAGGTGCCCTCGGCCTACGACCTGCGGGATGTCCTGTCCTGACGCCCCGTTGTCCGTTTTTCGACGTGTTCGCGGCACCAGCAGGAAAGTAGTTAGGCAAACTAGCGACGCGCTGCCAGCATGGTGATCAGCAGCACGAGGCGCCCATCCCGGGAGCCCCAGGATCGAAAGCGGATCGACATGAGCACCAGCACGCTTGTCCGCCACTCGCAGCGGAACCCCTTCACCGAGGTGCGCGAGGCACGCCGCCAGCGCACCCTCCAGCTCAGTGCGGTCATCAGCGCCATCGCCGGCGTGACCGCCACGGCGCTCGCCCTGGTCACGATCGGTCTGGGCTCGTGATCGTCGACGGGATCAGTGACGCGCACCGCGGCACCTGGTCGCGGCTGACCCGCCTGCACACGGCGAGCGTCGGGCTGCCCCTGCAGACGTCGCGTGTCGACGACCCGGATCGTTCTACGGACACGCTGCCCGCCGTCTGACGCTTGCGCTGGCCCGGGTCAGGGCTTCTTCGCTCGCGACGGCTGCACGCGCGGCGGTTCCCCGGGCATCTTCGGGAAGTCCGGCGGGAAGGGCAGCTCGCCTTCGCCGTTCTCCAGGTCGCGCTCCCACCACTCCAGCAGTGTGGCGATGCTCGCGTGCTCGTCGTGCATCGCCTGCCACGGATCACCGATCGTCGCCAGCCGTTCCGGGACCGTTCGGATCGTGAACGTCGTCGGGTCGGCTGTCGGCAGTTCGTCCCAAGTGATCGGCGTCGACACCGAAGCCCGCGCCAGCGCCCGCGGACTGTAGGCACCGGCCATCGTGCGGTCGCGGTTCGCCTGGTTGAAGTCGACGAAGACCCGCTGGCCGCGTTCCTCCTTCCACCACGCCGTCGTGACCCGGTCGGGCATCCGCCGTTCGAGTTCGCGTGCGGCGGCGATCACGGCGTGCCGGACGTCGAGGAACTCGTGCTCGGGTGCGATCGGGGCGAACACGTGCAGACCGCGGTTGCCGCTCGTCTTGATCCACGCCGTCAGGCCCGCTTCCGCCAGGACCTTCCGGAGCTCCTGCGCCACCGGCACCGTGTCCGAGAAGTCCGTGCCGGGCTGCGGGTCGAGGTCGATGCGGAGCTGGTCCGGGTGGTCGCTGTCCTCGGCGCGCGACGCCCAGGGGTGGAAGACCACGGTGTTCATCTGCGCGGCCCACACCGCCACGGCCGGCTCGTCGACCACGAGCTGCGGGTGCTTCCTACCGCTCGGGTACGTCACCGTGACCGATCGCACGTACTCCGGGGCGCCCTTCGGCGGGTTCTTCGAGAAGAACTGCTCGCCGTCGACCCCGCCGGGGAACCGCTGCAGCGAGATGGGCCGGTCGCCGTTGGCCCGGACGAAGGCGTCGCCCACCTTCACGAGGTACTCGGCGAGGTCGAGCTTCGTGATCCCGGCGTCCGGCCAGAGCACGCGCGATGGACTGCTGATCCGGACCTCGCGGTCCCCGTCGGGCCCGGGAACCCGCACCGTCGTCGCTTCGCTCGCCATGCAGCGGAAGGTACTCGGTGCACGATGGACGAGTGAGCGCGTACCTCGGAGTGGACCTGGCGTGGGGGCTCGGCACCGCGAGCCGCGCCCCGAACGAGACCGGACTGGTCGCGATGGAGTCCGACGGCACGATCACCGATGCCGGATGGGCCCGCGGGGTCGACGACGTGACCGACTGGATCGCGGCGCACCTCGGGCCACGGTCCCTCATCGCGGTCGATGCCTCACTCGTGGTGACGAACCCGACGGGCATCCGCGAAGCGGAACGGCAGGTGGGGCAGCGGTACGGCCGGTGGAAGGTCGCGGCGAACCCGACGAACCAGGCCTCTGCGGCGAGCGCCGGCGCCCAGCTGCTCGACCGGCTCACCGAACTCGGCGTCGAGTACGTGTCCGACACCGCATCGATGCACGACAGGACCGGGCCGGCGGTGTTCGAGTGCTACCCCTACACGACGCTCGTCGGGGTGGAGGAGCTCGGCTACGACGTGGAACGTCCCCGCTACAAGCGACTCGACCTCCGGATCCCCGCCGCCGAAGCACGTGCCCGTCGCGCCGAGGCCTTCGACGAGCTGGTGCGGCGGCTGCGCGAGACCCCGCTCGACCCGCCGCTGCTGCTCGACTCGCACCCGCTGACAGCGCGGCTCGCCGACCCGTCGGTGCTGCACGGTCCGACGCACAAGCGCCGCGAGGACCTGCTCGACGGCGCCCTCTGTGCCTGGACGGCGGCGTTCTGGGAGCGACACGGCGACCAGCGCGTGCAGATCCTGGGAGGCGATCCGAGCCTCCCCACCGACACGGCCGCGACGCCGCTGGCGCGTCGCCGCGGAACCGGCGGCGTGGCCCCACCGTCCGATCCTGTGGACGAGGCGGGCCGCCGGCCCGTCGTGGTGGCGCCCGCGCGCCCGTCGCAGCGGAGGCCGCGCGGCTAGGGTTGACCGGTGAGCACGACGAGCGAACCCCTGCACATCGGGCTGGTGTCGCTGCACACCTCCCCCGGAGACGAACCCGGGTCGGGTGAGGTCGGCGGCATGAACGTCGTCGTCCGACACCAGGCCGAGGCGTTGGCCGACCGTGGCCACCACGTCGACATCATCACGCGGCGTTCGGCGCCGACGCAGCCGGACTCGGTGTCGCTCGTGCCGGGTGTGTGTCTGCGGTTCCTGTCGGCGGGTCCGGCAGAGCCCGTGCCGAAGGGCGAGCACGACGCGTTCATCGAGCCGTTCCGGCGCGAGCTCGAGCAGCTCGGGCCGTTCGACGTCCTGCACTCGCACCACTGGTTCTCCGGTGCCGCTGCTCTGCCGGTCGCCCGGGAGCGCGGCATCCCGCACGTGCAGTCCTTCCACTCGATCGCGGCCGACCCCGAGACACCGCTGTCCGAGGGCGAGCGGCCCGAGTCGGCCGGGCGCATCGCGGGCGAGCAGCTGCTGGCTCGGGAGTCGGACGCGGTCGTCGTGGTGTCCGAGGCCGAGGCCTCGACGGTCCGGACGCGGCTCGGCGGTGCCGACGCGCGCATCTGGATCGTGCCGCCCGGGGTCGACGGGTCCGTCTTCCGCCCCGCCGCCGTCGGTGCGCGCCGAGCCGCCACCCCCTACGTCGTCGCTGCGGCTCGCGTCCAGCCGTTGAAGGGGCTCGACCTGGCCATCGAGGCGATCGCGGGCATCAGCCAGGAGGCCCGCCCCACGTTGGTCATCGCGGGTGATGCCTCGAGTGAGGCGGGCGACTACGTGGACGAACTGCGTCGGCTCGCCGCCGCGCGTGGCATCGCCGACCGCGTCACCTTCATCGGGCCGCAGTCGCGTGCCGACCTGGCGTTCCTGTTCCGTGGCGCGGCAGCCGTGCTCGTGCCGTCGCACTCCGAGACGTACGGTCTCGTGGCGCTGGAGGGCTCGGCGTCCGGGGTGCCGGTCGTGGCCGCCGCTGCCGGGGGTCTGCGCGAGGCCGTGGTCGACGGGGAGACGGGCGTCGTGCTCGAGTCCCGTGAGCCGTCGGTGTGGGCTGCAGAGATCGAGCGGATCCTGACGGACTCCGGGTACGCGGCGGGACTGGCCTCGGCAGGCCGCGAGCACGCGGAGCGTCTCAGCTGGGAACGGTCGGCTTCGGGCCTCGAGGACGTGTACCGCCGGGTGCTCGGCAGCGGGTCGCGGATCGGATCGTGAGGTGACGGCGTTCGACGCGTTCTGGGCGGCGCTCGACGCCGTGCCGGTCGAGCCCGACGCCGAAGCGCTGTACGACCTCGGTTCGGCCGAGGGACGACTGCGCCGGTCGAACCTGCAGCGGTACCTGGAGCGCTTCGGGCCGGCGGCGGACACCCTGCTCGTGGCCGAGGCACCCGGGTGGCGCGGCATGACGAACACCGGCATCCCGTTCACGAGCATGCGCGAGCTCGGACCCGGGTACTCCGCACCTCCTGAGCCGACGGCACCGTGGGAGGCGTCCTCGCGCGTCGTGCAGGCTGCGCTGTCCGACTGGACTGGACCGCTGCCCGTGTCGTGGGCGATCTTCCCGCACCACCCGTTCGTCGCCCCGGACCGGCTGACGAACCGGACGCCGCGGCCCGCCGAGGTCCGCTCGGGAGCACCCGTCGCCCTCGCACTGCTCGAGGCCCTCGGCGGCGTCGAGCGGGTCCGGGTCGTCGCCGTGGGTCGGAAGGCCCAGGGTGCGCTCGCGCTGGCCGGCATCGAGGCGATCGCCGTCCGGCACCCGGCGCAGGGCGGCGCGACGCAGTTCACCGAGCAGCTGCGAGCGCTGGACCGCTAGCCCGTGCCGGTTCCTCCGCTCAGGCCGAGCGGACCTCGATGCCCTTCGCGGCCAGGGCCTCGGCGACGTGGGCGGGCAGTGGAGCCGCGGCGTACACGGTGCGGAGTGCCGGCAGGTCGAGGACGTCGTCCCAGTTCTGCGGGTCGAATCGGTCGTCGGAGCCCTCCCACCCGGGGTGCACGTCCTGGAGCACCTCGAGGTCGGTGTCGACGGTGAGCTCCGTGACGAGCGACAGGTGCGACGGCAGGAGTTCCAGGTCGTCGTAGTACTCGCGGGCGCGGTCGTCCTGGCCGTCCACGTCGAGGTCCTCGTCCGTCTCGTCGGCGGTCTCCGGATCGTACGGGTCGAGGACGTCGAGGTCGTAGCAGAGGACGTCGAGCACCAGCAGCTTCGCGTTGAAGTCGGCGAACTCGACGGGCTCTTCGGTGGTGTTCGACTCGTGGTCCATGGCCCGGAGAGTATCCGTCGCCGAGCGACCGTGTTGCGATCGCGAGAAACCTTCCTGTGGGACTAGACAGCAAGGTGTCCCGCGCGCAAGGGTGACGCATGGCCACCACCAAGACGGACCGACCACAGCAGGAGCAGCCCGAGCTCCGCAGGGTCATCGGTCCCAAGCTCCTGCTGCTGTTCATCGTCGGCGACATCCTGGGGACGGGTGTCTACGCGCTCACCGGTCAGGTCGCGGCAGAGGTCGGAGGAGCAGCGTGGCTCCCCTTCCTCATCGCCTTCGCGGTCGCCCTGCTGACGGCGTTCTCGTACCTGGAACTCGTGACGAAGTACCCGCAGACCGCGGGCGCTGCGCTCTACGTGCACAAGGCGTTCGGCGTCCACTTCATCACCTTCATCGTGACCTTCATCGTGATGTGCTCCGGCATCACCTCGGCGTCGACGGCGTCGCGTGCGTTCGCCGCCAACCTCGGCGTCGGGTTCGGGCTCGAGCTGCCGAACGTCGTCGTGATGCTCATCGCCATGGGCTTCATGCTCGCGGTGATGGCGATCAACTTCCGCGGCGTCAGCGAGAGCGTGAAGACGAACGTCGTCCTCACCCTGGTCGAGCTGTCCGGTCTCGTCATGGTGATCCTCATCGGTTTCTGGGCCATCGCGGGTGGCAACGCGGACTTCTCGCGCGTGGTGATGTTCGAGACCCCCGAGGACAAGACCCTGCTCATGTCGATCTCCACGGCGACGTCGCTGGCGTTCTTCGCGATGGTCGGCTTCGAGGACTCGGTGAACATGGCCGAGGAGACCAAGGACCCCTCGCGGATCTTCCCGAAGGTCATGCTCACCGGCCTCGGTATCACGGCCGTGATCTACACGCTCGTGTCCATCTGTGCCGTCGCCGTCGTGCCGATCGGTGAGCTCGCCGGCAACGAGACCCCGCTCGTGACCGTCGTGCAGACCGCGGCGCCGGACTTCCCGATCGCCGACCTGCTGCCGTTCATCTCGATGTTCGCCGTGGCCAACACCGCCCTGATCAACATGATGATGGCGTCGCGACTGCTGTACGGCATGAGCAAGCAGGGCGTGCTGCCGGGGTTCCTGGCCCGCATCTCCCCCGCCCGTCGCACCCCGTCGAACGCGATCGTCTTCACCACCGCGATCTCCCTGCTGCTCATCGGCTGGGTCTCGCTCGACCCGGACTCCCCGATCGTGGTCGTCCTCGGTGGCACGACCTCACTCCTGTTGCTCACCGTGTTCGCCGTCGTGAACCTGACGGTGCTCGTGCTCCGCCGCGACAAGGTCGACCACAAGCACTTCCGTGCCGGCGTCATCATCCCCGTCATCGGCGTCATCACCTGCCTGTGGCTCGTCCTGCCGTTCTCGTCCGGACGTGACCCGCAGCAGTACCAGATCGCCGGCGCACTGCTGGCCCTCGGCGTGGTGCTGTGGGCGGTGACGTGGTTCACGCACGGCCGCAAGCAGCCGGAGAAGGCACCGACCGGCCTGGTCACCGAACCGACGAAGGTGCAGCACCCGCCGCACGACCACCGCGACGTCTGATGGACGCGACCGCCGTCATCTGGACGATCGTCATCGCGGCCATCGCGCTCGTCTCGCTCTCCGCCGGCGGATGGGGTCGGAGCAGGTCACGCCGACGCCGCCGCTGACGTCGGGCCGAAGCTGACGTCGGGCCGATGCTCGTGTTGCCGTTGACGGTCCTGGTTCCCGAACCCCGCGTTCGGCGAACCAGGACCGTCAGCACGTCACCGCGGCCCCCGATCGGGCGGGTGCGGTTCCCAGGCGGCGCCCGTACGCTCGTCGTGCTCCGCCTGCCCCGCCCCGTCCGTCGAGAGGTCCCGTCATGCGCCGTGTCGGCATCACGCTCGCGTCGGTGTTCGGCGCCGGCATCGTGGTCGTCGGCATCGGGGTCGTGGTGCTCGTCGTCATCGCGGTCAACTCGATCGCCGGGATCGCGAAGTCCAGCGCCGCCGACGCCACCCCCACGTGCCCGAAGGTCGCCTCGAAGACCGTCGGTGGCATGGTCGTCCCCGCCGGTCCCATCGCGGGTTTCTGCCAGGACCGCCTGGTCAACGCTGCGTCGGTGATCCAGGCCGCGAAGGCGCTCGGCATCGGGCCGCACACCCAGGCCGTCGGGGTCATGACGGCGATCGGCGAGTCGAGTCTGGTGAACCTGGACCACGGCGACGCCGCCGGCCCGGACAGCCGCGGCCTGTTCCAGCAGCGCGACAACGGCGCCTGGGGCACGTACGAGCAGCGGATGGACCCGTACACGGCGGCGTCGATGTTCTACGCGAAGCTCGTCAAGGTGCCCGGTTGGAAGACGATGACGCCGACGCAGATGGCGCACGCGGTGCAGATCAACTCGGACCCCGAGCACTACGCGAAGTCCTGGCCCGCGGCCAAGGCCGTCGTCGAGGGGCTGACGGGCGAGACCGTGCCCGACACCGCGCCACAGGGCTGACCGGTCACGAGACCACCGGACCCGACGGTCACGCCACTTCCTGGTCGTGCTCGTCGAGTTCGATCATCGCGGCACCGCCGTCGTGGACGATCACCTGGGCGCGCAGCCGGATCGCATGCTCGTCGAGGGCGCAGGCGCACGCGTCGACCCACTCCCAGTCGACCGGGTGCACCCGGTCGACGCCAGGCCGCTCCCACGCGAGCACCACGTCGACCGCGCCGAGCTGCCCGACGATCTCGGAGATCAACGACGCGAAGTCGTTGACGTGCTCGTCCGGCTGGTACGGCAGGTCGGCGATGGGCAGCAGGAACGGGATCGACATCCCGAGTTCGTCGAGGAACACCACCCAGCACTGCCGGCGCACCGGGCGGTCGACCAGGGCGGCGACGAGTTGGACGACGTCGTCGTCGGTACGGACAGGGGTTCGGATCAGGCGGTCGAGGGTGTCGGTGTCAGGCATGCCTCCAGCGTCGCGAACACCACCCGCTCACCGACGACCATCTTGTGCATCTGTGGACAACCTCGCCGCCGCAGCCACCTGTGGAGGACGACCTTGAGGCCGCGAGCCGTCCGACTTCGTCGATGCCGACGCCCCGCGACCTCGACCGTGCCGGGTACCGCCTGCTGGCGTTCGACCAGCGCGAGAACGACGCCGAACGGGCCTCCAGTCCGAACCTGACCGGCTCGGCGAGGTTCCACGACATGCCGCACGCTGATCGCCGAGGTTCCAGATCTCGACGAACAGGGCGCCGACATGCCGAGATTTCGGAACCTCGGGACGGCAGCCAGCGCCACTCAGATGCCGTGCGTCACCGAGCTCTCGATGAGGAGCAACGCCGCGAAGAACACGGCCACCACCGCAGCCATCCCCACGAGCACCACCGGCCACGCCAGCCGACGCCGCACCAGCCGCAGGATGCACACCACGATCGAGGCGACCAACACCAGCGCGATCAGGATCGGCCCGACGGTCACGACCGAGTCGCCCAGCCCCACGTTGCAGGTGTTCCCCGGGGCCGCGCACGACACGAACGCCAACGACATGAGCTTGATGCCCCAGCCCGCTGCCAACGCTTCGAGCGTCAGCACGACGAGCAGGGCGATGGAGGCGACCATGTCCGCGACGCGGCGGCGTCCTGCCAGCGGGTGGCGGGCCTCCCGTCCGAACCGTGCCGGAGCCGACCCGAGCGGATCGAGAGCCGAACCCGGAACCGCCCCTCGGACCGACTCCGGACGCGACCCGGGAACCGGGCCGACGTCGGCCGGACCGGACGACCGGGCGGGCGCGTCCATCAGGACCGCCGGCCGCGCGTGGACCAGAGGGCGGCAGCGATGAGGAGCGGCTGACCGAACAGGCGCGCGACCCGCTTCTCGTCGCTGTCGAGGCCGAAGGCGTCGCGGCGGTTCACCCACTGCGACAGGTTGCCCGGGAAGATCACCGTGAAGAACAGCGCAGCGACGGAACCGATGAAGCGCCGAGCCGGCTTCGGAGCGAGGACGAGCGCCGAACCGAGGGAGATCTCCGCGACACCCGAGGCCAGCACGGTCGTGTCCTCCGACAACGGCACGAACTCGGGCACCTGGGCCGTGAACTCCTTGCGCGCGAAGGTGAGGTGACTCGTGCCGGCGAACACGAGCGCCAGGCCGAGCAGGACGCGGAGGAAGGAACGCATGCCTCCATGGTGCCCGCTCCCGGACGACGGCGCTCGGGCGTGTACGGAACGCGGCCCGCTCGGTAGATTCAGACGCATGGGAGCACCCGCTCGGGACCACGAACCGCCAGCAGCCCCCGCGACCTTCGCCGTGCTGCTCGGACCGGTCGCGTTCTACCTCGGCATCATCGTGCCGGCGCAGGGCACGGTCCGGCACGTCCTGCTCGGCGCGGCGTTCGGCATCGTCTGCGTGCTGAGCGGCTGGCGCTCGATCACGATCGCCGGCCGCCGTCGCCGGGCGGTGCAGGTCTGGGCGTGGATCGGCATCGTCATCGGTGCGGCCGGGCTGGTCATGATCGTCTGGCAGCTGCTGGTCATCGCGACCGCCGGCGCGTTCCCGCCGCCGTTCTGGTCGCCCTACGCGAACCGCTGACGCGGGTCACCAGCCGAGCGTGCCCGGCGCCCCCTTGAACGGGCCGACGACGTCCGACGTGATCCAGCCGCCGTAGAAGTCGCCGTCCTGCGACTGCACGACCTCGCCGCCGACCTCGCACGAGTCCATCGCCGACGGGTAGATCGCGACGCGGTCCCGGAGCGACTCGTAGCCGGGTTCGGGCGTCGGGTAGTTCCACGCGGCGCGGCTCGCGACGGTGCCGTCCCCGCCGACCACGTCGAAGTACCGCGCACGGCCCTTGAACTCGCACATGCTCGACCCCTGGGCGGGGCGGAGGTCGAGGTCCGCCATCGGCAGGTAGTACACCGGCGGGTGCGAGGTCTCAAGGACCCGCACCGCATCGGTCGTGTCGGCCACGACGGCGCCGCCGAACCGGACGACGACGCGGGCGGTGACGGGCTCGACGGCGGGCGGGCGGGGGTAGTCCCAGACCGATTCCTGTCCGGGGCCGGGTTCGATCCGTTTCGGGTGGCGCATGGGGTCATGTGTACGCCGCGCGGCTGCGGTCGGCCTGCGGAGCGGGCCCGAGTCTCGGCCGGGTGGCCGCGAGTCTCGGGGTGAGCGACACTTCACGGGCCCGGCGGCGCGAGAACTGTCGCGCAGCCCGAGACTCGGCCCGCCGACCGCCCGCGCGCGGAGCCGCCGCAGGGTGCACCATGGGCGGGTGACGACGACGACACGCACGCTCTTCCGACGGAAGCCCATCGAGACGATCGATGACGACACCGGAGCCGAGGGTGGCCTGAAACGGCACCTCGGCCTCTGGCAGCTCACCGCGATCGGCATCGGCGGCATCATCGGCGCGGGGATCTTCACCCTCGCCGGCACCGTGGCCAACGGCGTCGCCGGTCCCGCGGTCCTCATCAGCTTCCTGGTCGCCGGCGTCGCGAGTGCCGCCGCAGCACTGTCGTACGCCGAGTTCGCCGGCCTGATCCCGAAGGCCGGCAGTGCGTACACGTACGGCTACGCGGTCCTCGGCGAGATCGTCGGGTGGTTCATCGGGTGGGACCTGCTGCTCGAGTACACCGCGATCGTGGCGGTGGTCGCGATCGGCATCTCGGGGTACGTCGGCTTCCTGGTGGGCCAGTTCGGCATCGACCTGCCCGCCTGGATGCTCGGCGCGCCCGGCACCGGCGACGGCCACGTGATCGACGTCTTCGCGATCATCCTGTGCCTCGTCACCGCGTTCGTGCTCACCCGCGGCATCCGCAGCGCCGCCCGCTTCGAGTTCGTGGCCGTCGGCATCAAGGTGGCGCTCGTCGTGCTCATCGTCGTGCTCGGGGTGTTCCACATCAACAGCGCGAACTACTCCCCCTACTTCCCGTTCGGCTTCGGCGGCGTGATGACCGGTGCCGCGACGGTGTTCTTCGCGGTGTTCGGCTACGACGCCATGTCGACCGCGGCCGAGGAGTCGACCGACGCCCGCAAGCACATGCCGAAGGCGATCCTGCTGTCGCTCGGCATCTCGATGGTCCTGTACGTGCTGGCGACCCTCGTGCTGACCGGTATGCAGAAGTACACCGACATCGACCCGGCCTCGGGCTTCTCGTCGGCGTTCGCCTCGGTCGGGCTCGGCGGGGTCGCGAACGTCATCGCGATCGGCGCCATCGTCGGCATCGTCACGGTGCTCGTCACCTTCATGCTCGGCGCCAGTCGCGTCTGGTTCTCGATGAGCCGCGACGGCCTCATGCCGAAGTGGTTCGCGAAGACCGACCCGAAACGCCACGTCCCGACCCGCGTGACCTGGATCCTCGGCATCGCGTCGGCGATCCTCGCGGGCGTCCTGCCGATCGGCGTCGTGGCCGAGCTCACGAACATCGGCATCCTGCTCGCGTTCGTGGTGGTCTGCTCCGCCGTGATCGTGCTCCGCTACCGGCAGCCCGACCTCGACCGCCAGTTCAAGCTGCCGTTCATGCCGGTCATCCCGATCATCGGCGTCATCGCGTCGCTGTGGCTCGTGACGTTCCTGCAGTGGGAGACGTGGGTGCGGTTCGCGATCTGGTTCGCGATCGGCCTGGGCGTGTACTTCGGGTACTCGCGGAAGCACAGCAAGCTCGCGGTTCCAGCCGATCGAGAGCGGTGACGATCACGGATCGGCTCGCTGCTCGTGCCAGTGGAGGGAGCAACATCGTTGCCTTCGCGGAAAGGCACCTCCCCCGCACAAGGAAAGGCGCCTCTCCTGGACCAGGAGAGGCGCCTCCCTTCTCGGCCGATCTGACGGGCCGCGGGACGGGAACCGGGGCTAGCTGATGCGGCGGTAGCCGGAGATGAACTGCCGCCCCTGCTTGTCCTTGATCTCCTTGATGCCCTGCGCACGCAGGAAGCCGAGCATCTGCGTGTCCGGCACACCCCAGTAGGTGTGCTGGCCGTGGTCGATGACGATGTACTCGTCGGGGCCGCCGGGCGTTGCGTTCGGGACGTGGGTGAGCCGGATCATGGTGCCTTCTTCGTCGTCGTCGGTGGAGTCGTCGTCGCCTGTGGGCGAACCAGGGTTGAGCGGTGCGTTCGTGAATGACGGGGCTGGGTCGATCGGGGTGCCGTTCTGGCGGAGTTCGAGGTGCAGGTGGGGACCCGTGGAGTTCCCCGTGCTCCCGACCTTGCCGATGAACGTCCCGAGCGACACTCGCTGACCGACTGCGGCGTTCATCGTGCCGTCGGCCATGTGCCCGTACCGTGTGCGCCAGCCGTCGCCGTGGTCGATCTCGACGAGGTTCCCGTACCCGCCCGAGAATGCAGCGACGGTGATCGTCCCCGAGGCGACGGCGAAGATCGGCGTCAGGTTGGGCGCCGCGATGTCCAGCCCCTGGTGGTTGGTCGAGCCGTCATGGCCAGGTGAAGGCCTCGAGCCGAAGCCCGATGAGATGTTGTGGCGCGCCGTGAACGGGTACCGCCATGCCGGTGCGGCGTACGCCGCAGTGGATCTCCAGAGCGGTCCCACGGCGAGCAGGGCTGCCCCTGCTCCACCTGCCGCCAGGAGCGAGCGCCTTCGGAGCAGAGCCTGCCCGTCGGCGCGTTGTTGAATTTTCCCCATGAACTGAACCTGGCAGAGCACACAGTCTTCGTCAAGGGTTCCGGTGTGTCGCTCGGGCTCGACCAGAGGGCGTCAGCGGCAGGAGTGACCCGCTCAGCGCCGCAACGTCTCCCGCGGGTACTCCCCGAACCGGGCCGCGTACGCCGCAGCGAACCGGCCCAGGTGCGCGAAGCCCCACCGCCGCGCGACGTCGGCGACCGAGGTCGTCGACGGGTCGAGCGTGCGCAGCTCCTCGCGCACGCGCCCCAGCCGGACCTCGCGCAGGTAGGTCATCGGTGAGCGCTCGAACGCCCGCTGGAACGACTCCTGGATCCCCCGGACACTCAGGCCGGCGGCCTGGGCGACGTCGGAGACCGTCAGGGGTTCGTGCGCGTGTGCCTGGACGTACTCGACCGCGGCGCGCAGACGTCCGTCGCTCCGTGTGCTGTAGCCCGCGGGGAACCGCTCGGCCTGCAGCGGGTACATCCGGAGCAGTGCCCGCGCGACGTCGCGCTGCGCCTCGTGCCAGGCGAGCGAGCCGTCGCCGTGCTCACGGAGGGCGCGCAGGGCCCCGGCGACCGAGGTCCGCCACTGCGCGACCGCCTCGGCGCCGGGTTCGGTCAAGCGGTCGAAGGTCATGGAGCCGTCGACCAGGTGGCGTTCGGCGGCGACGTCGAGCACCAGGTCGCGGCGCAGGTGCACCAGGCGCTGGTCCCAGTCCTGGTACTCCATCTCGAACCGCCGCTCGACGGGGAACAGGGTCGGCACACCGGGGCGCATCCGGACCTCGTCGCCGCCGACGTCGACCCGGGCCTCGCCGCGCTCGAGCCACTGCACGACGACCTCGCCCTCGGTGGCGACGTCACCGCGCAGGTACCCGTGCATCTGCGAGCGCCGGATGCTCAGGTGCTCGTCACCGACGCCGACGTACTTGAACCAGTAGTCCTGGTCGAGCGCTCGCGAGTACCAGGCCTTCCCCGCGTACATGCCGGCGAGGGAGGCGATGGCGGAGTCGGTGTCCCGACCACCGACCGCGACGAGCGAGCGTGCCGCGCCGGACGTGCTCGGGGTGGGCGTGCTCGGAGTGGGCGTCGACGTCTCGGTGTCGGTCATGCGGGCGCCTCCTCCACGGAACAGCACCGCGGGCATCAGCGGTGCCCCTACACGCTACGGACCAGCGGGCCGGCGAGTGCGTTCGTTGCGCTCCGCGGCCTAGCGTCCGCTCCAGCGTACCCAGCCCTGCACCTGCGCCGCGGCGCTCTCGAGCGACGAGTGCGCCCCGGCGATCGAGTTGTCGGGCGAACCGACGGTGAACTGGTCCGTCCGGGTGACGTCGCAGACGACCTCGGAGCCCAGCCACACGTTCCAGTGGTCTGCAGAATCGTGCACCCACCGCAAGCGGTCCGGCATGAGCGTGTCCAATCGAGTGGAGAGCGGCGAGCAGTCGTCGCCCGTCCACGCAGACGGTAGCCCCGTCCGATGTGTGCCGTTCGGGTGCGCTACGACAGGGGCTCGTAGTCCATGACCTGGCCGTCGTCGGTGCACACGGTCGAGGTCGCGCCGGAGTCGTCGATGACGGTGTACTTCGGCGACCACCAGGTCGGGGTGAGTGCGTCGTCCTTCGGGAACGTCCCGACGATCGTGTCCCCCGAAGTCTCGGGTTCACCGTCGATCGGGTCGACGGCGTTCGATCCCTGCGGCATGACGCCGTACGTGGTGCCGGTGACGGTGTCGTACTGGATGTACAGGTCGACGCCGCCCTGCATCTCGTCGTTGCCGAGCTGCACCTCGTAGGTGGTGCGGTTGTCGTCCGGGTCGACGGGGACACCCGTCCACTCGATGCGGTAGGCGTCGGCGGTCTCCTCGAGCGTCACGCTGCCGCGGCCGGTGACGAGGTCGCAGGCTGCGGTCCCCGGCGTCGTCGCCGCGGTGGTCTCGGTCGGTGTCGGTCCCGCGTCACCGGACCCGTCCGTCCCTCCGGAGGCGCACCCCGCGAGCGCAGTGGTCACGAGCGCCGCTCCCGCGAGCAGCATGCCGATCCGTCGGTTCATCCCCATGGTCTTCCCCCTGTCGTGGTGCGCCGCTCCGGCGCGGTTCCACCGTAGCAACGGACGTCGGTGGCACCTGGCACGATTGACCCGTGCCAGCAGCCCCGATGATCGACGCCGTCGACGTCATCCGCTTCGTCGGGCCGCAGACCTTCGGTCGCGCGCGCGACGTCGTCCGCGCGGGCCTGGTCGACGACGCCGTCTGGAACGCTGACGACGGCACCGTCACGGCGACCGTCTCCGGCACCGCCGACGACCCCTACGCGTGCCGCATCGACATGACCGTGGCCCGCGGCGACTTCATCCGGCCGGTCCGCAGCACGTGCAGCTGTCCCCTCGGCGGCGACTGCAAGCACGTCGCCGCTGCGCTGCTCACCATCAACGCCCGCGCCCTGGCCGCGAACGCCGGCCCGCGGCCGGAAGCGCCGGCTCCGCCGCCCTCGGACTGGAGGCACGACCTCGCCCGCCTCGCCGGTGACGACGCGCAGGCGGTCACCCCGCAGAGCACCCGCATGGGTCTGCAGTTCGAGTTGCGTGACGCGGTCCCCGCTGCGCTCGCAGCCCGGGCCCGGGCCGCCGGGCGCGCCCTGCCGGCGCCGTCCCGCAGCGTGCGGCTCGGGGTCCGGCCGGTGACCCGGAGCGACGCCGGCAACTGGGTGCGCGGGCAGCTCACCTGGGGCACGCTCCCCTACTCGCAGAACCGCCTGGGCCTCGGCGCCGAGCAGCACGGGTGGTTCATGCAGCTCGCGGCCCTGCACCGCGCCGGTCAGCTCGCGGGGCTGCCCGGCGAGAGCGACTGGCTCCACCTCGACGACTTCCGCAGTCCGCTGCTGTGGCCGTTGCTCCGGCAGGCGTCGGGGCTCGGCATCGCCTTCGTGACCGGCAAGCGCGAGGGCGGGGCGATCCTCGGCGAGCAGGCGCAGGTGCTGCTCGACGTCGCCCGGCACGACGACGCCGTGGTGATCGGTGCGAGCGCGGTGCTCGACGGCCGCCCGGTCGTCCACGGTGCAGCGCGGATGGTCGGCGACCACGGTGTGTACGTGTTCCGCGAGAGCCCCGAGTTCACGGTCGGACTCGCACCGACCCCGGCGCCCGTGCCCGAGGACCAACGCCGCATGCTCCTCGAGGGCACCCGCATCACGGTGCCGACGGCAGAGGTCGACGAGTTCCTGGCCGACTGGTCCCCCCGACTGCGCGGTGCCCTCGGACTCGTCAGTTCCGACGGGTCGGTCGAGCTGCCCGAGCGCACGCCGCCCGAACTCGTGCTCACGGCGACGTTCGAGCCGGCCCGCGCGCCCCGCACCGACGACAGGGTGCACCTGCACTGGCGCTGGCACGTCGACGGCCGCAAGGACCCGGTCTCGCTGCACGGGCCGCTCCCCGACCTGTCCGGGCTGCGCGCCGCGGACGATCCCGCCAGCGCCGCAGACGATCCGGCCACTCCCGACGACCCGACCACGGCGGTGGACCCGGCCACGTCGACGGCGCCGGCCGACGATGCGACGGCAGCTGAGCCTCCCGTCCGCCCTGCCGGCCCCGGTGGCCGACTGGACTGGTTCCAGGACGGCACCGTCGACGGAGCCGACGTCGCGGTGTTCGCGAACGAGTTCCTGCCCGAGCTGCCGACGCTCGGCGTCCGGACCGTCGTGCAGGGCGAGCGGCTCGACTACGAGCGGCTGAGCGGGCGGCCGCACATCCGCGTCACGACGATGCCGTCGGACAAGCACGACTGGTTCGACCTCGGGATCATCGTCAGTGTCAACGGCAAGCAGATCCCGTTCACGCCGCTGCTCACCGCACTCGCGGGTCGGCAGCGGCGGCTCAAGCTCGTCGACAACTCCTACCTGTCGCTCGCCGACCCCGCGTTCGACCGGCTCAAGGAACTCATCGACGAGGCCCGCGACCTCGACGAGTGGGAGCCCGACCAGCCGATCCAGGTGACGCCGCTGCAGGCCGGGCTGTGGACCGAGTTCGACCTGCTCGCCGACGAGACCTCGCACGACGAACGCTGGCAGGAGATCACCGCGGGGCTGATGGGGGCGACTCCCCCGGGCGACGTCCCCGTGCCGGACACCGTGCACGCCGAACTGCGGCCGTACCAGCACGCCGGGTACGCCTGGCTGTCGTTCCTGGCGTCGCACGGCATCGGCGGGGTGCTGGCCGACGACATGGGCCTCGGCAAGACCCTGCAGGTGCTCGCGATGGTCGCCGCCCGCCGTGCGGCAGACCCCGAGGCGCCGCCGTTCCTCGTCGTCGCGCCCACCTCGGTCGTCGGCAACTGGGTGGCCGAGGCCGCGAAGTTCACGCCGTCACTACGGGTGTCCGCCGTCACCTCGACGTCGCTGAAGGACCCCGGGCTCGTCGCCCGCACCGCGTCGCAGGCCGACGTCGTCGTCACCTCGTACGCGCTGCTCCGGCTCGACTCCCCGGCGTGGACCGACCTGCCGTGGTCGGCGCTCGTGCTCGACGAGGCGCAGTTCGTGAAGAACCCGCAGTCGCAGACCCACCGGGTGGCGTCCGACCTGCAGGCACCGGTGAAGTTCGCGATCACCGGCACCCCGCTCGAGAACGGCCTGACCGACCTGTGGGCGCTGTTCCACATCGTCGCGCCCGGACTGCTGTCCACGTGGACCCGGTTCGGCGACGACTACGTGAAGCCGCTCGCCTCGCCCGACCTGCGGGGTGAGGCCCGTCAGCAACTGACCGCGAAACTCCGGCGTCGGATCCGGCCGCTCATGCTCCGCCGGACGAAGCAGGCCGTCGCCGCCGACCTGCCACCGAAGCAGGAGCAGGTCGTCCGCGTCACGCTCGACCCCGCGCACCGCGAACTGTACGAGCGCACGCTCAACCGCGAGCGGCTCAAGGTCCTCGACCTCATCGACGACCTGTCGAAGAACCGGATGATCGTGTTCCGGTCGCTGACGCTGCTGCGGATGCTCGCGCTGTCGCCCGCGCTGGTGTCGAACGGTTCGGGCATGGCGGATCCGGCCGTCACGTCGCCGTCGACGCCGATCCCCTCCGCCAAGCTCGACCTGCTGCTCGACGAGCTCGAACAGCTCGCCGCCGAGGGCCGCCGTGCCCTGGTGTTCAGCCAGTTCACGTCGTTCCTGCGGATGGTGTCGGACGCCCTCGACGAGCGAGGTGTCGGCTACGAGTACCTCGACGGGTCGACCCGCAAGCGCCCGGAGGTCATCGAGCGCTTCCGGCAGGGCACCGCCCCCGCGTTCCTCATCTCGCTCAAAGCCGGCGGCTTCGGGCTCACCCTGACCGAGGCGGACACCGTGTTCGTCCTCGACCCGTGGTGGAACCCCGCCGCCGAGTCGCAGGCCGTCGACCGCACCCACCGCATCGGGCAGACCCGGTCGGTCAGCGTGCAGCGCTTCATCGCCGAGGACACCATCGAGGAGAAGGTCCTCGCCCTCGCCGCGCGCAAGGCCGAACTGTTCGCCACGATGATCGACGACGACGCACTGTTCGCCGAGGACCTGACGGCCGACGACATCCGCTCGCTGCTCGCCTGACGCGCCGGAGCGATCAGGCGAGCGCGAGCGCGAGCGCGGGTGTCAGCGTGCGAGCGCGTCGATCGCCGTGACCTCGTCCACCGAGAGCTCGATGCGGGCGCCGGCGGCGTTCGACCGGATGCGCTCCGGGTTCGACGACTTCGGGATGACGACGAAGCCGTGCGCGACGTGCCACGCGACGATGACCTGGGCGCTGTCGGCGTCGTGTGCGGTCGCGATGTCGAGCAGCGTCGGGTCCTGCAGGTTGCTCGCCTTGAAGGGGCTGTAGCCCTCGAGGACGACCCCGCGTTCGGCCAGCCCGTCCGCGATCGTCCGGTCGTACTCGACCGGGCTCCACTTGATCTGGTTCACGGCGGGGGTGGTGCCGGTCGCGGTGACGAGTTCGTCGATCTGGTCGAGCGAGTAGTTGCTCACGCCCACGGCTCGGGTCAGTCCGTCGGACTGGGCCTGGACGACCTGCTCCCACACGTCCGGGCGGGCCTCGCCGTTCGGCGGCCAGTGCACGAGCCAGAGGTCCAGGTGGTCGAGGCCCAGCTGGTCGAGGCTCTCCTCGATGGTCTCGCGCACGCGGTCGGCGTTGTCCGGCGGCAGCTTCGTCGTCACGAACACGTCGTCGCGGGCCAGGCCGGACTCGGCGAGGGCCGTGCCGACGCCGCGCTGGTTGCTGTAGCCGGTGGCGGTGTCGATGTGGCGGTACCCGGCCGCCAGTGCTTCGCCGACGGCGGCGGGGGCCTCGCCGTCGGGGATCTGCCAGGTGCCGAAGCCCAGGAGCGGCATCGACCCACCGGTGACGGACACGGACGGATTCGCGTAATCGGTCATGCCCCCGTGTCTACGCCGTCGGCGTCCGCCCGTTCGGAGCGTGGCCTCCGCGGCGGTGTCCGAGGTCTCCGGCATGATCGTCGAGGCCACCCGGCCCGCACCACCGCACCACCGCACCACGCAGGAGCCCCAC
The DNA here is from genome assembly GCF_003755065.1 of Curtobacterium sp. JUb34. Taxonomy (NCBI): domain Bacteria; kingdom Bacillati; phylum Actinomycetota; class Actinomycetes; order Micrococcales; family Microbacteriaceae; genus Curtobacterium; species Curtobacterium sp. JUb34. The sequence goes on from NZ_RJVH01000002.1 coordinate 955,573, forward strand.
CCGCATGACGTCCCGCCGACGCCGCCGTACCCGCATCAGCCTCACCTCCGTCCTCGTCGTCCTCGCCCTCGCGGTCGGTGGCTACGCGCTCGACGCCACCGGCGTCCTCGGTCCGGACGCCGACGCGGCTGCCGGGCCCACGGCAGTCGCCACGGCCACCGTCGGCACGGACAGCGGCGCACCGGAGCCGAGCCGCGCCTCCAGTCCGACCGTCAGCTCGTCGACCGACACCGACGCTGCGGACGCCCGCGCGCTCCTCGCCACGCTGCCCGTCAAGGGCAAGGCCGCCGGCACCGGGTACGACCGCACCGGTGCGTTCGGCAGCGCGTGGATCGACGTCGACCACAACGGCTGCGACACCCGGAACGACGTGCTCGCGCGCGATCTCAGCAGCATCGTTCGCCAGGGTCCGTGCAAGGTGATGACCGGCACGCTCGTGTCGCCGTACACGGGGGCGACGATCGAGTTCGTGCGCGGGAACACGACCTCGACCCTCGTGCAGATCGACCACGTCGTCGCGCTCGAGAACGCTTGGCGCACCGGCGCGCAGCAGCTCAGCCAGTCGGAGCGGGAGGCCCTGGCGAACGACCCGTCGAACCTGTTCGCCGTCGACGGCCGGTCGAACTCCCAGAAGCGCTCGGGGGACGCCGCGACCTGGCTGCCCGCGAACACGGCCTTCCGCTGCACCTACATCGAGCACCAGGTCACGGTGAAGGCGAAGTACCGCCTGTGGGTGGCTCCGGCAGAGCGGGCCGCGATGGTTCGGGGGCTGGACGCCTGCTGACGTCGGGCGGGCTGGCGCCGCTGGGTGTCGGCCTGGAGGCCCGGCGCACCTCCGCCCCGCGTGGCAGGCTGCGGACATGGCTGAGCCACTCACGGTCCCGCAGGCGTTCGCGCTCCTCCAGATCGAGCCCGACGGCCGGAAGTCCCTCGACGGGCAGACGCTGGACACCGGTCTCGCGGGCGCGGTCCTCGCCGACCTCGCGCTCCGCGGTGCGGTGTCGCTGCAGAACGGCCTGGTCGCCGTCGTCGACGGCGCCGCCACTGGCGACCCGGTGCTCGACGGCGTCGTCGGCTCGATCGCGGCGCCCGGTGCACCGCGCAAGGCGAAGTGGTGGGTGAGCCGGCTCGGCAAGCAGCAGCTCCGCGACGACGTCGTCGCCGGACTCGTCGAGCGAGGGATCATCAGCGTCGAGCAGGGCAAGGTGCTCGGGCTCTTCCCCACCACGAAGCACCCGGAGCGCGACGGAGCCCCGGAGGCACTGCTGCGATCCGGCATCGCGGACGTCCTGGCTCGGCGGGCGGGCCCGACGCCGTTCTCCGCTGCGGTCATCGGGCTGCTCGACGCGACGAACACGCTGCGCAAGCAGTTCGGCGCCGTCGACAAGGACCTGGTGAAGGAGATCACCTCGGGCACCTGGGCCAGCCCCGCGGTCAAGGCCGTGCTCGAGGAGATCCAGGCCGCGGCGATGATCGCCATCATGGCGGCGACCACCGCGACGACGACCACGATCGTCACGAGCTGAGGCCGGTGGCGCGATCGGCCCTGGTCGCCATGTAAAACAACAGGTGTAGTCTAGACGTCTCGATGCAGATGCATCGATCGGACTCGCTGCCCCACTGCGGACCCCGAGCCCTTCACCGTCGAAGACCTCAGGAGGCCTCCCCCATGCCCGAAACCAACTCCGTCACGTCCCGCTTCGCCGACCGCGTCGTCCTCATCACCGGCGGCGGCTCCGGCCTCGGCCGCGCCACCGCCGTCCGCCTGGCCGCCGAGGGCGCCGCACTCTCCCTCGTCGACGTCTCCGAGCAGGGTCTCGTTGCCACGAAGGCCGCCGTGCTCGAGGCCACCCCGGACGCACAGGTCCTGGCGACCGTCGCCGACGTGTCCGACGAGGCCCAGGTCGACGCGTACGTCACCGCCACCACCGAGCGCTTCGGCCGCATCGACGGCTTCTTCAACAACGCCGGCATCGAGGGCAAGCAGAACCCCACGGAGTCCTTCACCGCCGCCGAGTTCGACAAGGTCGTGTCGATCAACCTGCGTGGCGTGTTCCTCGGGCTCGAGAAGGTGCTCAAGGTCATGCGTGAGCAGGGCTCCGGCATGGTCGTGAACACCGCGAGCGTCGGCGGCATCCGCGGCATCGGCAACCAGTCCGGGTACGCCGCCGCCAAGCACGGCGTCGTCGGCCTGACCCGCAACTCCGCCGTCGAGTACGGCCGCTACGGCATCCGCATCAACGCCATCGCCCCCGGCGCCATCTGGACGCCCATGGTCGAGAACTCGATGAAGCAGCTCGACGCGGAGAACCCCCGCAAGGCCGCCGAGGAGTTCATCCAGGTCAACCCCACCAAGCGCTACGGCGAAGCCCCCGAGATCGCTGCCGTCGTCGCCTTCCTGCTGTCCGACGACGCGTCCTACGTCAACGCGACGGTCGTCCCGATCGACGGTGGGCAGTCGGCCGCGTACTGAGCAGCTCCGTGACAGCATGGCTGGCGTGAGCACCGATGAGACCAACGGATCAGCCTTCGGCCGCGGCGTCGACAAAGCCCCGCCGACCGCGGCCGCCGAACTCCGCCGCCGGATGGCAGCCTCGCCAGCGGGCTTCCTGCGGAGCGCGGCATGGGTCCCTTGGAAGCCGGCGGGCGGCCCGGAGGCCGGCAGCGTCGCCCACGTCATGATCCGTGACAAGCCGTTCGTGCCCGTCTTCACCGACCCGGACGAACTCGCCGCCGGTCTGCCCGACGCCGAGGGCCGTCCGGTTCCGATGTCCGAGCTCGTGACCGCGCTGCCCGAGGAGTTCGGCATCGTGGTCGACCCCACCAGCGCGGCCGAGGCGAACTTCCTGCACGCGGACGTCCTCGCCGAGATGCGGGCGCAGATGCAGAGCGGCGTCCCGACCAGCGACGACTGACTCGCGCGGCGTGCGGCACGACACACCGCTGCCACACGGTGGGCGCTTGAATGGTCATACCAATCAAGCGCCGAAGACCCGCAATGGTACCGGTCGGCCTTCGCTCCACCGGATCTTCCCGTCCACCCAGTTCTGGGGATCGCTCATGTCGGCCGAGGCGGCCAGGATTGGTCCGTCGTACTGAGCGGACGGGGGAACGACGATGCCGTTGGGCGGAACAGGACCACGAGACTGGTCCCCTCCGGAGTACTCGTCGGCGCCCCATCGACATGGCAATCGACGACTGCCGGTGCTCCACGCCCCCTCGCCGCTGCTGAACTCGACGCCACGCAGGCGCACGAAGCCCTGGGCATTCGCAACGCTCTCCATGCTGCTCGGAGCCGGCAGCGTCGTCATCGCGCTCGTCGAACCCCAGGAGTCGGGGACGCAAACGGGGTTCATCGTCTCGACCATCGGCATCTCGGCGATCGTCTTCGGCGTGCAGGCCGTCAAGACCGCACGCTGGGGCTCGGCAGCTGCTCGGGGGTTCGGTCGCGGAGGGGCGATCCTCGGCAGCGTCGGAACCGCGCTCATGGCGTACGCGGTTGTCGGATCTGCGTTGGTCGGTACCGGGGTCCACCTCCCGGCGCTCTCGCTCCCCCTGGGCAGCCGGAGCACCTCCAACGAGACGGCGGTGCTTCCCGAACGCCAGCCCGCCGCCGCCCCGGTGGAGACCGCCGCACCGGCAGGAGTGCCCGCAGTGCCACCGGCAGCGACGAGTGTCGAGACCGAACGGTCGGCCCTCGTGCAGAGTGCCGGAACGCTCGCCTTCGTCATGAAGCAGTCGTTCGGGGCGGGTCCGTACCCGCCGTCGCTTTCCGTGGGGATGACCGCTCCGGAGCGGATCATGTTGCCCGACGGCACCGGGCTCGCCGCCGTTCCGGACGGCGCCCGAGTGCTCTACTCCGTCGCGCCGGACGGTTCCGCGTGGTCCGTCACGATCATCGGCGCCGAGTTCGGTGCCGTGGCGACCTACAGCTCGACGGTTGGCACGGTCGAATCAGGCTGACGCCCGACGATCAGCCGCGCGGGTCGACGAGCTCGATGAAGCGGGACAGCAGGGACAGCCCCGCGATCGACGGCGGCAGGCCCGTGGTCAGCGCAGGCGAGTGCACGAGGTACGCCGCCCACTTCGCCCGCGAGATCGCCACGTTCAACCGGTTCGGCATGAGCAGGAAGTCGAGGCCGCGCGGGATGTCGGCCGCACTCGATGCCGCCAGGGACACGATCGACACCACGGCCTCGCGGCCCTGGAACAGGTCGACCGTGCCGACCTGGGTGCCGGTGAAGCCAGCGCGGTCGAGCTCCTGCCGGATCAGTGCCCCCTGCGCGTTGTACGGAGCGACGACGATGACGTCCTCGTCGGTCAGAGAGCGGGTCTCGGAACCGTCGGTCCACGTGCGGCCGACGACGTCGGAGACGAGTGCGACGACCCGTGCAGCCTCTTCAGCAGAGGACGTCGTGTTGCCCGCGTGCACGACCGGCACGGGGTGCACCCCGGCGCCGATGCCGTCGAGGTGCCGACCGGAGACCATCGACGCGAGCTGCCCGTCGTAGGACAACGCCGACACGGACTCGGTGAGCGCCGGCTCCATGCGGCGGGTGCGGGCCAGGAAGTAGCCGAACTCCGGCGGCAGGACGTGCTCGCCGTCCGCCAGCCAGCCGAGCGCGGACTCGTCGACGGGCTCCGGGTGCGAGCCCTGGGACACCTGCGGCAGCTGTTGCGGGTCCCCGAGCAGCAGGAGTCGGGTCGCGGCGATCGAGGACGCGATGGTCGGAGCGAGGGAGAACTGCCCGGCCTCGTCGACGACGAGCAGGTCGAGGGAACGGCGCTCGATCGTCGACGCGTTCGCGAACGTCCACGCGGTACCGCCGACCACGCCGCCGGTGCCCGAGGCCTCGCACGATGACAGGAACGCGGCGACGGCGGCACCGTTCTTCACGGGCGTCCAGGCTGCAGCGTCGAGTTCATCCTCGGTCGCACCGGACTTCGGCACCTTCACGACCCGGTCCGCAGGCACGCCAGCGTTCACGACCGAGGACAGGAAGTTCTCCGACGTCGCGTGGGACTGCCCGACGACCCCGACGCGCCAGCCGTACTCGCGGACGAGCCGCGCGACGACGTTCGACCCGACGTAGGTCTTGCCCGTGCCGGGAGGCCCCTGGATCGCCAGGTACGAGTGGTCGAGGCCGAGCAGCGTCGACACCACGGCGGACACCGTGTCGTCGCCCTGCACGGGCACGATCGCACCGCGCGGCGGCACCCGGCGCAGCAGGTCGAAGGCCGGGTCCGCCACCATCGAGGGCAGCTCGTCGAGGACCTGCTGCCCCCACTCGGCGATCGCCTCGGGCTGCGGCTTCGCGCGGGGCGGTGCGGACGGCGCGAGCGCGACCGGGAACTCGTGGTGCGGCTCCGCTCCGACGGGCAGCCCTTCCTTCACCAGCACCTCGACCGCATCGCCGTCGTCCCACACGTCCACGATCACGGCGCGAGATGACGTGCCCTTCGACCCGGGGCCCGGAGACACGAGCGACGGCGGGAGTGGGTCGTCGTAGACGAGGTGGGGCGTGCCTCCCGGCCGGAGCCGCGAACCGGGCGCGAGCGTCCCCGACAACCGGAGTTCCCGCGACTGCGAGCGGGCACGCGGCAGCGTGTCCCAGTCCCGCTCGACGGACGCACGCTCCACGACGAGCACGTCGCGGGTGTCGGCCCAGTCGTCGACCGGGTTGCGCAGGCGGTCGAAGTGGTCCTGCCAGAAGGTCTTCGCCTCGCGCCGGTGGTAGTCGATCGCCGCTGCGGCGAGCGCCAACGCGGTCTCGTCCGGCGTGCGATCGAGGGCGTCGACGCCCTCGAGGTGCGACGCGAGTGCGACGTACACCGGGTTCGGCTCGCGCTCGACGGGGATCGGCGGGAGCTCGAGTTCGAGCGCGGGGTCGGCTGCGTCCGGGTCGTCGGTGCGCAGCGACCGGAGCCAATCGCGCAGGCGCAGGGTCGAGCGGCAGTCGTAGGCGTTGTAGTCGGCGACCTCGTCGAGCATGTGCTGGCCGGCGGCGGGGTCGCCGTTCCGGAGCTCCTCGATCGCGTCGACGTAGGCGGTGATGCTGTCGGCGGCGTTCGTGACGTCGCTCTCGCGCAGGTCGTCGCCCATGTAGAGCGGCTCGAGCTTCTTGATCGAGTAGCTGTGGCTCCCCACGACCAGGGCCTTGCGGACGATCGGGTACAGGTCGACCAGGACCCCGGCGCGCAGCAGGTCGTCGACGGCCTCTTCACCGACGCTGTGCCGGGCGGCGAGCGACAGCAGGTGCGTCCGCTCGTAGGCCGCGTAGTGGTAGATGTGCATGCCCGGGTACTGCTGCCGCCGGGCTTCGATGAACGCGAGGAACTGCTCCATCGCAACTCGCTCGTCGCGGATCGTGTGCGCCCAGAACGCGGTGAACTCCGCGCGGTCGTCGACCAGGCCGAACAGGTAGTCGAGGCCCCAGTGCACGCCGTCCTCGGTGTGCAGCGGGTCGCCCTCGAAGTCGAAGAACACGTCGCCGGCGTCCGGTGCCGGGATCGCGTCGAGCGCGCGAGCATCGAGGACCTCGAAGCGCGGCTTGACGGGTTGGTCCGGCCCGTCGGCGCCCTTCCGTCGGGCGTCTTCCGACTCGATCTGGAGGCTCGCCTGCCGCACCAGACGATCCTGCGTCGCGCGGGACAAGCCCGGCACTGCCCGGGTGCGGACCGCCAGGTCGTCGATCGTCCGCACCTCGTGCTTGATGAGCTTCGCCCGCTGATCCAGGCGCATGCCCGCGACAAGGACGAGGTCGCGGTGCTCGGCCACCTGGGTCGAGCAGACGTCGCAGCGGCCGCACGACGAGTACCGCGGGTCACCCCACTGCAGCGGCTCGTCGGCGGCGATGCGCTCGGCGATGACACGCTGCAGCTCGGCGCGCTGCGTGCGGTACACCGGCGCGATGTCGGCGAGGTCGTGCGTGGTCGTCGTGCGGTCGCCGAGCACCAGGTGCACCTGCTGCCCGGTCGGGATGCCGTGCGCCTGCATCTGCTCGGCGTAGGCGGCGAGCTGGAGCAGGGCGCTGATCTTGGCGTGCCGGGCGAGCTTGGTGTCGTAGACCTCGTACTCGCCCTGGTCGTTGCGGATGATGAAGTCCGCGAAGCCGATGAAGCCCGGGCCGTCCGCCGTGGGTGCCGCGTGGAACGTCGGCTGGTACAGGACGTCGGCGCCGTCGGCGAAGGCCTGTCGCGCTTCGGCTGCGGCGCGTGCGTAGTCCGGCGGGGCGGGGCGGTCGAACTCGACGACGTCGCGGGTCTGCTTGAGGATGCCGAGGTAGTCGAGCTCGTGCTGGTCCCCAAGCCGGGCGGTGCGCTCGAGCATGTCGTCGTGCGCCTCGGGCAGGGCTTCCCCGCGGCCGAGCTTGACGTCGAGCCGGCGCAGGAACGCCCACTCGCAGGCCAACCATGTGCTGAGGTCACTCGGGCTGAGCAGCACGTGCCCGTCGACGCCGATCTGCATGCGTTCCCCCGTCTCTCTGGTGCCCTGCGAGCCTAGGGCCGCCCGCCGACACCGGCGCCGCGCGCGGTCAGACGGCAGCGGCCGGCGTCAGCGCACCTCCGCGGACTCCCAAAGGCGGCGCGCCAGCCGACCGGCCTCGAGGACGGCAGGCCAAGCGACCACGGCGAGCAGACAGCCGTCCGTGACGGCGCGCGTCAGCGGAACGAGCAGCAACGGCACCTGCGTCCAACTCGCGAGCATCCAGCAGCCCGCGGCGATCCCGATGATGCACCCGAGATGCCGCAGTGCCGTGGAACCGGCCCGACGGGCGATTACCACGCCGATGGCGAGCGCGAGGACCGGCCCGAGCATGTGCGCAACCGACACCGACCAGTACACGGCCATTGGTTCCACATCGACAGCCATGCGACCAACCACCTGAACTGCCAGGGCACCGAGCGTCCAGCCCACGATCCGGTCTCCACGCCAGCTGAGCACGCCCCCGATCAGCAGCAGCACGATGCTCGCACCCGCCAACACGGCGGACGAGCCGGCCATCGGACTCTCGAAGAAGATGCGGGTGAAGTCATCGGCTGCCTGGATCGTCACTCCGAGAGCCCCGAGCGCCCCGGCGCTTCGTCCGATCGACACGATGCGCATCAGTCCTCCGCTCCAGACCGGAGCAGGTCGTCGTGCCGTGACATGGCTGTTCGACACACCTGTTTCCACGCGGGGCCGCGCTCGGACAGCATCGATGGCCATCGCGCCTCGTCGTCCTCCGCACGGAGGAGCGCCAGATCACGCTGGTCCAACGACGCTCGCACGGCTTCGCCGACGCCAGAGAACGCCCGGTCGTAGTACGCGCCGTCCGTCTCCGTCACCCGCTCACCGCGGATCGCACGGACGGCCTCGTCGAACGTGTACTGGGAGCAGTTGGTCAGGAACTCCTGCTGCGCCGTCGGGGCAGGGGCGGATGTCGACGACGACCGCACCTCGGGATCCTCGCGAGGCGGATCGACCTGGGAGATCAGATCGCGCGGTCCGACGACGAACCAGTTCACGCCGCGCCGGGCTCCGCGTCCGTCCACGAGAGCGTCAGCCCATGACGGGAGGATCTGGTCGACGGACCGGCTGCTGCCGTACACACGAACGGAGACCGTGTCGGCCGCGTCCACGCAGTCGTAGCCACGCATCGAGTCCCAGAACGTCAAGTCGTCCTGGTAGTCGTCCCGGTCCTCACAGGGGAGCCCCGCAACGAGCACATCGGCAAGACGCTGCTGCGAAACGGTCTCGATGATCCGGGCGCTTTCCGTCGCCGGGCGGACGGTTGTGGTGGTCCGGGGCGTTCGGGTCGTCGTCGGGTCGGGAGCACCGCACCCGGTCGCGGCGACCGCGACGGCGCAAGCGCCCACCCAGATGAGCGAGCGCCTGCGCCGACGTGTCGCGATCAGCCCCACTGCACGCCCGCGACGCCCGAAGCAGTCATTCCCCGGATCTGCTTCGATGCCGCAACGTTGCCCCAGTTGATGACCACGCCACGGCGACCGGTCCCGCATCCCGACGCGGTCCACGTCGTCTGCGCACGAGCGTTGAAGCCCTTGCTCCACACGCAGACCCCGACCCGGCCTTGGTCGCGGTACCAGCTGTACGTGACCTTCGTCTTCGTGCTCGACCCGATGATGCTGCACCCCGACACGGACGTGAGCATCTTCGGGATCGCCGCGAACGCGCGGTCATGGCAGGGATTCTTCCGGCTGATCGAGTTCCCGTCCTCGTCGACCCGGGTCGCGTTCGCGGGGTCGAAGGTCGGGTCGACGACCACGTTGTCGGGAACGGCCGACAATGGGTCAGGTTCGGCCGCGACCGCCGGGCCGGCTGCCAGCAACGGTGAGACCACCGCGGCGACCGCGGCGACGACCAGCATTTGCTTCATGGTGTGCTGCACTGCACACCCCCCTCTCAGTCAGACAACCGCTCTGGTTGCCGCTGCAAGGTATATCAATGTTGTGACTGATATGACAAGGCCAGCTGCTCCGTGCTCGGTGCCGGTACGAACCGCGGCCCGTCGTACCCGTCACGGGTCACGTGCGCCGTGAAGTCCGCGAGCGAGCGGACCCAGTGTCCCCGCTCGCCGTACAGCGCCTGGTAGACGACGACCGGTTCCTCGGTCTCGACGTCACGGGCGACGAGCAGCACCTCGTAGTCGTTGCCCTTGAAGTGGCGGTACCGGCCAGGAGTCACGTCGTCGCTCACACCCGCGATGCTAGGGCCGGCTGGCAGAGCGCTCCTACACTCGGGCCATGACCGAGCACGCTCGAACGGACCGCGGCCTCGACCGACTCGTCAACTTCTCGGACGCCACCGTCGCCATCGCGATCACGCTCCTGATCCTGCCGCTGGTCGACATCGCCAGTGACCTGCGCGACGGCGAGGGCGCGGGCGACCTGCTCAGAGCGCACTGGCCCGCCCTGCTCGAGTTCCTCATCACGTTCTGGTTGATCTCGCGGTTCTGGATCCTCCACCACCAGGTGTTCGAGCACGTCCGCTCCTACAACGCCCGGGTCATGCAGCTGAACTTCGTGTGGCTCATCAGCATCGTGTTCCTGCCCTTCGCGGCGAACCTGCTCAACAGCGGCGAGAACGACGACCGTGTGGCACACGCGCTCTACCTCGGCAGCATGGTCGTGACGAGCCTGGCGCTCACCGGCATCGAACTCGTGCTGCGCCGGAACCCGGAGTTGCTCGCCACACCGCTGGGCGACTCGGCGCGGGGACTCATCGCCGCCGGCCTGCTGTCGCTCGCCCTGATCCTGTCGGTGGTGTTCCCGAACATCGGTCTGCTCTGGGCCCTGCTCCTCGTGCTGCAGGGCACGGTCGCACGGCTGCTCCGCCGAGTCTGATCGCGGTACGGTCAGCGCATGGGACTGGGGGACGCGGAGACCGTACTGGCACGCAAGAACGCGAACTTCGTCATCGACGAAGCGGCAGCGGATGCCGGCCTCGTCCGTTCGATCGCAGCACCCGGCCGGTTCGGGATGCGCCGTCACGAAGCCGCTGGAGGCCGGCTCACCCTGACCCCCGCGGTCCTCTGGTTCCGCGCGCACCCGTTCAACGTCGTCCGGCCGACGTTCGGCATCCCGCTCGACTCGATCGCCGAGCTCCACGACACCTCGCGCAACGTCTCGCGGCAGATGCAGGTCGTCCTGCAGGACGGGCAGCGGCTGACGTTCGTCATCTGGGGCGTCCGGGCGTTCATCGAGCGGATCGACCAGGCGCGCGCCGCGCTCTGACGACACGCGAGCCCACCCGCGTCACGTCGCCGGTCCACCGCGTCCGGCGACCGCCGCGCCGCCCTAGGGGTCGATCCCGGTCATTTGAATAGTATGCCTATTCTAGGCGCCGGCGACCGGCCGCCCGGCCGGTCGGTCGGACCTCCGGACGCGAGCCCCTCCACGATCGTCCGACCGCTCCGAGACCGTCACGTTCGGTCACGTTCACCCCTGGACGCACCAGAACGACGTACCGTCGCGGCATGACCGTCATCGTGGCCGTCGCCGTCCTGGTGGGAGTCCTCGCACTCGCCACCGTGATCGGCCTGCTCCTGCGCTCGAGGACGGGCCGAGCGGTTCCGCAGACCGGCCGTGCGCGCAGCACCCACGCCAGCCCCGACCGCACCGTCGCCGACATCGCTCCCCCGACCGCCTTCGGCACCCGCGCCACCCTCGTCCAGTTCTCCACGCCGACCTGCGCCCGCTGCCCGGCGACGGCCCGCCAGCTCGACGCCCTCGCAGCGCAGCACGCCGGCGTCGAACGGCTCGAGATCGACCTCGCCGAGCACCCGCACCTCGCCACCCGCTTCAACGTCCTGCAGACCCCCACGGTCCTGCTCGTCGACGGCGCCCGTGCCGTTCGCACCCGCTTCGGAGGCCCACCCCGGCCGCCGGAGCTCGCCGCAGCCCTCGACACCGTCCTCACCGGCCCACAGGAGTCCCGATGACCACCGCCCCCGACAATGCAGGCATCGACCCGCGCTCCCCGCGCTTCGGTGCCGCGATCACCACGGTCCTGCTCGCGCTGACGATCGTCCTCACGCTGATCCCCGCGACGTGGGTCGTCGGCATCGTCCTGCTCGCGGCCATCGTGGTGCTCTTCGCCATCGGCGGCATCGCCGGCATCCGCCGCCACCCCTACGGCGCGATCTTCCGTCGCTTCGTCCGGCCGCGGCTCGCCCCGCCCGCCGAGCTCGAGGCTCCCGAACCCCCGACCTTCGCCCAGCAGGTCGGCCTGTTCGTGACCGCGGTCGCGCTGCTCCTCGCCGTGCTCGGCGTGCCGTACGCGGCCCCGATCGGAGCCGCCGTCGCCCTGATCGCCGCGTTCCTCAACGCCGTCTTCGACGTCTGCATCGGGTGCTTGCTCTACGTGTGGCTGGTCCGCGCAGGCGTCTTCCGTCCGCGACGCGGCATCGCCTGACGGCGGTCGACCGGGAGGCCCGGCTCACCTCCGACTCGCCCGGCGGCGGAGGCCCCCCCACGGCAGCCTCCGACGCCGGGTCGGTCAGACGGCGAGCGCCTGCTCACTGAGCGCGACGAGGTCGTCCGCGCGCAGGTTCGGCCAGCCGTGCAGCAGCTCCCGCCACTGGGCCGGCAACGACGACGCCCCGTACAGCGCACCCGCAAGGCCACCGGCGATCGCGGCGACCGTGTCGGTGTCGTTGCCGGTGCGCACTGCGCGGACCAGGGCGTCCTCGAGCGAGGAGCTCTGCTTGACCGCGGCGTAGGCGGCCTGCAGCGCGGACACCACCCACCCGTTCGACTCCGTGAAGTCCACCGGCTCCGAGTGCTCGGCCGTGACGATCCGGTCCACCCACAGTCGGCGCCGGTCGAGGTCGAGCAGGTCGATCCCACGCAGGACGTCGAGCTCGCCGGTCAGCACCGCGTGCCGGATCGCCACGCACCAGAGCACGCACGCGTCCCCCGCGTCCGACTCGAAGTGCGTCAGGTCGCTGATCGCGCGAGCCGCCGAGGCGAGCCGTTCCTCTTCACCGACGTCACCGCGCAGGTACGCGAGCACCAACGGTGCGGTCCGCATCAGCGACCCGTTGCCGGCGGAGCGGCCCTTGACCTCGTGCTCCTGCCGGGCCGCAGCCCGCGCGACGGAGGCGATCCGCGCCTCCAGACCGGTCAACACGTTGCGCGTCTGGATGCCGACGTCGGGCGCGTTGACCGACCACGCTGCCCAGGCGGCCACCAGGCCGTCGAGGGCTGGCTCCGACGCCGGGTCGCCGCCGCGGGCGACCGTGCGGAGGATCGGAACGGCCATGCTCGTGTCGTCGGTCCACTCCCCTGGCGCCCAGCCGAAGGAGCCGCCGCCGGTCATCGTGATCGGGGTCGGCTCGGGCACTGCCGGTCGGAACTCGTACCCGGCGCCGAGGGCGTCGCCGGCGGCGGAGCCGAGGACGGCACCGACTGCTCGGTCGTGGATCTGCGGGGTGGTCATGTGGACCTCCGGATCGGGTTTGCGCGGAATTGCGTAAAACCGATCCTGCACCACTCCCCGCGTTTACGCAAGTGTGCGTAAACTCGCCAACGTGACCGATGAGTACCGCGACGCGAGCGGCCGACGACTGACGGACTACCCGCGACCATCCGTCGCCGTGGACACCGCCGTGCTGACCGTCCCGGCGGGCGGTCCACTGTCCGTCGTGCAGGTGCGCGATGCCACCGAGGGCGACTGGCGACTCCCGGGGACGTTCGTGCACGAGGGCGAGCGGCTGGCGGACGCGGTGCTGCGGTCACTCTCCACGAAGGCGGGCGTGACGGGGCTCGCACCGCAGCAGCTGCACGTGTTCGACGACCCCTCGCGGGACGACCGCGGGTGGGTGCTGTCGGTGGCACACCTCGACGTGGTGCCGGCTCATGCTCTGGACTTGGACGAGTCCCGGGTGCGACTCGCGCCGGTGACCGAGGCGCACGGGATGGTACACGGGCACGACGACATCCTCGAGTTCGCGGTCGCTCGGCTCCGGACCGCGCACGAGGAAGCGCCGGATCCACACGGGTTGCTCGAGGAGCCGTTCACGATGTCGGAGTTGCGGCAGCTGCACGAGGCAGTCCTCGGCGAGCGCCTGCTGCCGGACTCGTTCCGGCGAGCGATGCTGCCGAAGCTGGTCGCGACGGACACGAAGCGGGCAGACGGGCCGGGGAAGCCGGCGACGCGGTACCGGCGGGGATGACGGAGCCCGCCGGCCGCCAGGGCGACCGACCGGCGACGCCCGCTCAGTAGGCCTGGCGCACCGTCGACACCGAAAGACGCAGCGTCGGCTCGTGGGAAGCGCCGTTGAGCGCCCAGATCGTCCAGTGGTACCGGTCCGGCCTGGTCATCACACCCCAGTCGCTCCTGCCGCACTTGTTGACCTTCGTGCCCATGCTCTTGTCCGGAAGCCATCCGCGCTCATCGATGAGCCGCACGGATGCGGACTTGAACCCGTTGAGGTTCCCCGAGATGCGGCAGCCCGCGAAGGTCGTGGCAGTCCGGACCCTGTCCTTGTGCGAGTCCTGCCAGCTGCGCGAGTTCTTCCCGATGGCGACGCCGGTCAGCTTCGACGACCACGAGCCCTCAGCGAATGCTGGCGACGCCGCGAACACGGTGGCGACGATGACGCCCCCGGAGACTGCTGCCGCCGCTCGACGACTGAACTTGATCATCTGTTTCCCCCCTCGAGGTGATGGCCCGGGAGATCCGAGCCGTGAGCACGCTAATGTACGGTGAAACATCAGTGCAAGGTTTCAGGGGGTTGTCTTGGCCGTACAGATCGATGAGCTCGCGTTCGGGTACCGACGAGACCACCGGGTCTTCGGGTCCGTGTCGGCGGTGTTCCCGAGTGGGGGCAGCGTCCTGCTGGGGCCGAACGGCGCTGGCAAGTCGACACTCCTGGGGCTCATCGCCGACACGCTCCGACCGCAGGCCGGCACGATCCACGTCGACGGGCTGGGCAGTGCGAGAGACCGTGAGAACCGTCGGAGGTACCGCCGAGGGGTCGCGTGGCTCCCACAACGGAGCGGTGCCTTCCCCGGGCTCACTGCTCGGGAGCACGTCGCCTACTGCGGCTGGTTGAAGGGCCTCTCACGCAGTGATGCCTGGGACGGCGCCGTGGCAGCACTCACGGCAGTCGATCTCTTCGCGCGGTCCGATGTACGGGCCACGACCCTGTCGGGCGGGCAGATCCGGCGCCTCGGCGTCGCCGGCGCGCTCGTCTCAGGAGCGCAGTGGATCCTGCTCGACGAACCGACGGCCGGATTGGACCCGGCGCAACGGGCACGCTTCGCGCAGGTCATCCAGAACCTGCCGAGCGAGGTCTCCGTGATCGTCTCGACCCACCAGACCGAGGACGTCGCGACGACGTACGACCACGTGGCCGTGCTCGTGGACGGACACGTCCCGTTCTCCGGTTCCGTCGACGCCTTCACGGAACCGTTCGAGGGGCTCTCCCCCGCTGACGCGATCACCGCGTCGTACGCGCGCTTCACGAACGAGGACGACTGATGCGCCCGATCATCCCGTGGCGCAGTCGCGCCGCGGTGTGGCTCCTCGCGCCCGGGCTGCTCGGCGTGGTCGCGTACAGCGTGCAGTTCTCGTCCGAGACGTCTGTGGCCGGGTACTGGCCTGCCGCGTTCGCCGGCTCCGCGATCTACCTGGTCTTCTCGTGCGGCGTCGCTGCCACCGCTGGCGCCTGGGAAGGACGGCGGTACCGGTCCAGCGCATCCGCCATCGAGAGCAGCAGCAGATCGAGTGCAGCAGTCCTCGCCGATCACCTGTGGACGCCGCTCGCCGCCGGTGTCCTGCTCCAGGTCGTCGCCATCGTGCTCATGAGCCGCGACACTTGGGGGGCTCCAGGTGGCCCGTCACTGCTCGTCGGCCTGGCGCTCGGGAGCATCCTGTTCTTCCACGCCTGTGTCGGGTTCGCCATCGGTCGCTGGCTCCCGCCGGTCGCGTCGCTGCCACTGAGCCTGCTCGCGTCGTACAGCTGGCTCGGATTCTCGTGGGCCGTCGACTACTTCCCGCTCCGCTACCTCGCCGGCCTCGTCATTGCCGACTGCTGCTCGGTCGAGACGTCACTCGACCTGCGAGCGCCGATCATCGCGACCGTGTTCAGCGCACTCGCCGGAGTCAGCCTGCTGCTCATCGCGGCTGCGCGGCAAACGAGTGGCGATCGACTCCATCGGTTCGGCGTCCAGATCGGCGCAGCCTCGTTGGCAGTCGTCACGGTGATCGCACTCGTGTCCGGTTCGGGCCTCGGAGCCGCGCCCATCACCGAGCGTCCGCAGTCGCAGTCGGTCTGCAACGGACACCGCCCGACTATCTGCTTGTTCCCGGAGCAGCGCGCCGACGGTGACTCCGAGGCCGTGATCCGGAAGGCCGCCGGCAACCTGAGCCGGTCCGGCGTCACCATGCAGCCGACGATCCGGGCGAGCAACGTGCCCTCGTCTCCGGACGACCTGAACATGATCGTGCAGGTGCGGATGACGGACGCCGACCTGGTGCACAGCCTCACCACCTCGGTCCTGGGCGATGCAGAGGTCGCGTACTGCGAGTCCGACCCAGACGACACCGAGCGGCTCAACGACGCCGCCGTCGCGAATCGCTGGCTCATCGACGTGGCTGCGCACGGGATCGTCGCTGCGGATCGCGTGGAACCCGCGCTGGAGATGGACGACCCCTCGGCACTCCGAAGACTGCGGAACGCCACGCTGCTCGAGCAGGCGGACTGGGTGACCGCGACGATCCGCCGCTTGACCGACTGCTCCATCGGCCACATCGCAGTGCCGGCCGCATGATCTGGTGGTTGCGTGTGCACCGCACGATGGCGCTCCTCGGGCTCACAACCGCCGTCACGGTGCTCTCGATCGGCCTCGGACCGATCGGCATGCTGTTCCCGTCGTTCGGCGGTGGCGCACACTTCGCGATGATCCCCGCTGCAGCGGTCGGTCCGTTGGTGCTCGCGATCGCGGCGGGCGCATCGATCAGCCGCGCGCCGTTCCCCGCTCCGGCCCGACGGACCGACCTGCTCGAGCTGAGCACCGTCCTCGTGGTGATCGGACTGGTGTGCACGATCGGTGGCGTCGGCCTCGCCCTCGGCGCAGACTCAGCTGTCTCGCTCGCCACCATCCGGAACACGATCGCGTTCTGCGCGCTCGCGGTGGCCTGCCGCGCGGTGCTCGGTGATCGCTACCAGTCCGTGCCGGGCGTCCTGTACCTGCTCGTCGCAGGGCTGTTCGGTCGCGGAACGCCGGATCGCCCTGCCGTCTGGGCCGGCATCGTCACCACGAACGCCGAACTCACCTACTGGCTGTTCGTCGCGCCGATCGTCATCGTCGCGACCGTCGTCACCGTCGGGCGATCCGCTCGTAGGGTGGGGGCATGGGGGAACTCGAACTGACAGCACGGCGCGCCTGGCGACGGACGACCCTGCTCGCACTGATCGGAGCCGTCGTCGGCGCCGTCATCGGCGGGCTGCTGGCCACGACCGAGTCAGGCGCCGTCGCAGTCCTCACCGTCGTCGGCTTCGGCGCGTCCGTCGGTGGCCTGACCGGTACCTTCTCGATCCTCGTCACGACGATCGGGATGTCGACCGCGATGCAGGCCACCACGGCGGGGCTCTCCCCTGCCGGCAAGCGCATGGTGACGCAAGCCATCAAGACCGGCAGCCCGATCCAGCCAACCGAGTCCGACCTCGCCCTCCGAGCACGCGAGCATGCACGACTGCTCTCCACCTACCAGCCGCTCGCCCTCGCCCAGTTCCTCCTGCTCTACCTCGGCATCGCTGGCGCCCAGTTCCCGATGTTCGCTGACGAGGACGTCTCCGGCTCGGCGTTCCCCGGGTTCCTCTGCGCAGCACTGCTCATCACCGCACTGATCGTGACGCCGATCCTGCTGCGCGCAGTACGTCGATCGCGGCGGTACCTGCGGGCGGCGACTGTCGTGGCATCCCCGTCCCCGCAGGCCTGACGAGCGCGACCGCCCAGGTTCGCGTCCGCCGCTCATCGAGTGAGCAGAAAACGTCGAGTCCGCTGCGGCGACTCGACCTTTCTTGCTCACTGAACGCGCGAGCTCCCGCCACGCAGCCACCGCACCACCCGTAACACGCAATTTACTTTCACGACTGGCGCTCGCGCACGAAAGACGCTTTCATGGCGGGATGACGATCACCGATCGGGTCGAGCGCGCCGACGCCTTCGCCCTCGTCCGCACCCAGTCGGCCACGATGCCGTCGAGCATGCGTGCCATCGCCGACGCCGTGCTCGAGGACCCGGCGGCCGCAGCCACCACGAACGCCACCGAGCTCGCCGGCCGCGCGGGCGTCTCCCCCGCCACCGTCTCCCGCTTCGCCCAGCACCTCGGCTTCGCGAACTTCGCCGGCCTGCAGCGCAGCATGACCCGGGCCGTCGAACGCGGCATCCACGAGCGCGAGCACACCGAGATCCACGCCGGGGTCGCCGTCGACGACGACGTCGCCACCGTGATCGCGAAGGTCACCGAGGACGTCCGCGCCGTGATGGCCGACACCCGTGCCGCCCTCGACCCGCACGCACTCGAAGCAGCAGCCGTAGCCGTGAGCGAAGCCCGCCGGGTCGTGCTGTACGGCGTCGGCGCGAGCGGCATCGTCGCGCGGGACCTGCACCTCAAGCTCGAACGCATCGGCATCGTGAGCTCGATCGCCGACGACCCGCACAACGCCCTGACCCTCGCGAGCGTCATCGGCGAGCACGACGTCCTGGTGCTCGTCAGCCACTCGGGCTCCACCACCGAGACCCTCGAGGTCGCCCACGCCGCCGCAGCCCAGCGGTCGACGATCGTCGCCATCACCGGCCACGCCAACGCCCCGCTCGCCACCACGGCCCACCACGTCCTGCTCGGTGTCGCCGGTGCCGAGAGCGCCCTCCGACCCGCCGCCATGGGCAGCCGCATGAGCCAACTCGCCATCGTCGACGCCCTGTTCATCGTCGTCGCGCAGCGCACCGACGAGCGGTCCCAGCCGCTCCTCGCCCGCAGCCGCGACGCCGTCCGCACCCACCACCGGAACTGAGCACCACCATGACCCACACCCACGACGCCCTCCGCGACGAACTCGCAGCCCTCACCACCGAGGCGACCGACCACTCGCTGGACGACATCGACACGATCTCCACGCTCGAAGCTGCCCAGCGGATGAACGCCGGCGACCGCAGCGTGCCTGCGGCACTGGAGCCGTGCCTCCCGGCCATCGCCCTGGCGGCAGACTCGATCGCCGCAGCGTTCGCGCGTGGTGGCCGACTCGTCTACGTCGGCGCCGGCACGCCGGGCCGGCTCGGCGTCCTCGACGCCAGCGAGTGCCCGCCCACCTTCGGCACCGACCCTTCGCAGGTGGTGGGGCTCATCGCCGGCGGCGACGTCGCCCTGACCACCGCCGTCGAGGGCGCGGAGGACGACGAAGCAGCGGCCGTCCGCGACCTCGACGTGCTCGGCCTGACGGCCGACGACGTGGTCGTCGGGATCAGCGCGTCCGGCAGGACGCCCTACGTGATCGCGGCCATCCTGGAGGCCCGACGCCGGTCCGCTCTGTCGGTCTCCGTCGCGTGCAACCCCGACTCGGCCGCGGGGCGGGAGGCCGACATCGCCATCGACGTCGTCGTCGGCCCCGAGTTCATCGCCGGGTCGACCCGCCTGAAGGCGGGCACCGCGCAGAAGCTCGTGCTGAACATGCTCACCACGCTCGCGATGGTGCGCAGCCACAAGACGTACGGCAACCGCATGGTCGACGTGCGGGCGACGAACGCGAAGCTCGTCGCGCGGGCGTTCTCGCTCGTGCAGGACGTCACCGGCGCTGCTTCCGCCGAGGTCCAGGCGGCGCTCGATGCCTCGGACGGCGAGGTGAAGACGGCCATCGCCGTGATCCTCACCGGTGCGTCGGCTGCTTCGGCCCGTGAGCGCCTCGATGCTGCTGCCGGCTCGTTGCGCGCCGTGCTGTAGAGCCCGTTCCCCCTTCTCCGCTTTCCTTCCGCTCGATTCCTTCCCCCGAGGAGCACAGCAATGCCCGATGCACAGCAACTCGCCCAGCAGATCCTCGACTCCGTCGGCGGTTCCGCGAACATCGCCGACGTCGAGAACTGCATGACCCGACTCCGCGTCGAGGTTTCGTCTCCCGCGTCGGTCGACCTGCCGGCGCTCCAGGCCACCGACGGCGTCATGGCCGCCATCGCGGCCGGCTCGAACCTGCAGATCGTGCTCGGCCCGGGTCTCGTCGACCGCGTGGCCGACGGCCTGGAGGCCCTGCGCGCGGCCGCCCCGTCGGTTGCGGCTGGTGGGCCTGGTGCGTCCAGTGCCGCTGGTGCGTCTGGTTCGTCGCCTGAGGAGCTCGCCGCTCGCGGCGCGTCGATCAAGGCGACTGCGCGGGCTCGTTCCGACGGCCGCACCATGCGCGCGATCCGGAAGATCTCCGCGATCTTCATCCCGCTCATCCCCGCACTGATCGCCTGCGGGCTCATCGCCGGGATCAACGGCATCCTGACGAACCTCGAGTGGGTGCCCGGCGTGACGCCGTTCCTCGGCGTCCTGTCGTCCGGCTTCCTCTCGCTGCTCGCCGTCTTCGTCGGCATGAACGCCGCGAAGGAGTTCGGCGGCACGCCCATCCTCGGCGGTGCGGTCGGCGGCATCATCGTCGCGGCCGGTGTCGCGAACGTCACCGTGTTCGGCGAGACCCTCGCTCCCGGGCAGGGCGGCGTGCTCGGCGCGATGGCCGGCGGCATCCTCGCCGCCTACGTCGAGCGGTTCATGCGGCGCGTGACTCCGGACGTGATCGCGCTCATCGTCGTACCGACCGTAACTGTCCTCGTCGCCGGGTCGATCACGCTCGGGATCCTGATGTCCGTCGCGGGTGTCGTCTCGGTCGCGATCGGCACCGCTGCGACCTGGCTGCTCGCGAACGGAGGTGCCTTCGCCGGCTTCGTGCTCGGAGGCCTGTTCCTGCCACTCGTCATGACCGGCATGCACCAGGGCCTCATCCCGATCCACACCACCCTGATCGACCAGACCGGGTGGACCGTGCTGCTGCCCGTGCTGGCGATGGGTGGTGCCGGGCAGATCGGTGCGTGCATCGCGCTGTGGGTGCGGTTCCGGTCGAACGCCTCGCTGGTGCGGACCATCCGCGGTGCACTTCCGGCTGGGTTCCTCGGTGTCGGCGAGCCCTTGATCTACGGCGTGACGCTTCCCCTCGGCCGGCCGTTCATCACCGCGTGCATCGGTGGCGCCTTCGGTGGCGGTGTCGTCGGGCTGTTCGACCAGCTCGGGCACTCCGTCGGGGCGATCGCCATCGGGGCCTCGGACCTGTCGCTCATCCCGCTGCTGAACGGCTCGTCCGGGTACGGGTGGGCGTTGCTCGGGTACGGGTCGGGGCTCATCGTGGCGTACGTCGTCGGGTTCGTGGCGACGCTGCTGTTCGGGGTGTCCGACTCGGTGCGGGCCGACCTCGAGGCGCAGTCGTCTACACCGTCCGGCGACCCCGCCGCTCCGGATGCGCCGCTCGACGTGCAGGTCACGCCCGCTGACTCCGTGGGAGCTGCACGCTGATGCGGTTGGGCGCGAGCGCGTACCTGGCGCACGGTCCGCTGGCTGGTCCGACCTTCGAGGCCGCCGCGGCCGCGGGTGCGACGCTCGCGTTCACCTCGTCGCACATCCCGGAGGACTCGCCTTCGGGCGCCCGAGCCGCTGCGACCGCGATCGTGTCGGCGGCTGCGTCCTCGGGGCTGTCCGTCGTCGCCGATGTCTCCCCCAACACCGCGCGGTTGCTCGGTGATTCGCCGTGGGACTTCCTGCTGTCGATCGGAGTGGCTCGGGCGCGGATCGACTTCGGGTTCTCGGTCCCTGAGATCCTCTCGATCGCTGCCGTCCTGCCGATCGCCCTCAACGCGAGCACGCTGCGGGCCGCCGACCTGGTGCCGTTCGCAGGCCTGGACGTCGAGCTGATCCACAACTTCTACCCGCGGGAGTGGACCGGGCTGGCGTTGTCCTCCGTCGCGGCGTCAGTCTCAGCTGCCCGGCAGTTCGGTTGGCGTGTCGGTGCGTTCATCGCGGGCGACTCGGTCCGCCGAAGGCCGCTCGGTGAAGGGCTGCCGACCGTCGAGCAGCACCGGAACATGCCGCCGTTGTTCCAGGCTGTGGCGCTCGTCGATGCTGGCGTGGACGATGTGTACGTCGGGGACCCGGCGCTGACCGATCACTCGTGGTCGCGCTTGGGGTCGTTCGTGCTCGATGACGTCGTCGTGCTCGACGGGACAGCCGCTCCGGGTGTTCACCCGGCGGTCATCGAGGCGCTGGCGGTCCCCGATCGGAACCGGCCGGATGCGGCTGAGGCCATGATCCGGCTGGAGCACTCGCGGGAGCGGTTCGTCGGGTTGCCGCTGCCTGAGGTGGGTGGGCAGTCGAGGCCGGCGGGTTCCGTCACGGTGCAGTTGGCGTCGGCGGGAAGGTACTGCGGGGAGGTGGCGATAACGCTGCGGGACTTGCCTGCTGACGATCGTGTCGCCGTCCTCGGAGCACTCACCGTGCCCTTGGCGGCGTTGGGAGACCAGTCGCTCACAATCGTCCTCGGCTGACTCCGATTCCACTGGTCCTCGCGCCCGCCCCGAGAGGCGCGTTCCTTCGACCAAGATTCCGGCAATGGAGCACTGGGAAGCGGATGACGCGCGGCGACGACACATGGCCCGACTCGGTCGTCGCGACACGGCTCCCGAGTTGGCTGTTCGCCGCGAACTGCACCGACGTGGGCGGCGCTTCTTCGTCGACCGGCGGGTGAGCGCGCGTTGTCGGGCACGGCCTGACCTCGTCTTCCCTCGCGCCAAGGTCGCGGTGTTCATCGATGGCTGCTTCTGGCACTACTGCGAGGAGCACGCTCACCTCCCGAAGGCCAATGCCGACCTTTGGCGCCGGAAGCTGCTGGCCAACCGTCAGCGCGATGCGCAGAACGAAGCGCTCTTGGTCGCCGAGGGCTGGCGAGTCATCAGAGCCTGGGAGCACGACGAAGTCTCTCGATCCGCAGATCGTGTGGAACACGAGCTCGAGCGATGGAGCTCGATCGTCAACCGACGTCGCCCGTGTAAAACGGAACGGTGCAGCAGACCATCGAAGTCGTCGCGGCAGTTCTGACACGAGCAGACGGGAAGATCCTCGTTTGCAGGCGCGCCGTGGGCCGCGCGTCGGCAGGGATGTGGGAGTTCCCCGGCGGCAAGGTAGAGGAGGGCGAGGGCGCCCGAGATGCCCTCAGACGAGAGCTCCGTGAGGAGCTGGCTATCGAGGGAGAGATAGGTGACTTGATCACTCGGGACACGACAGCTGTCGGGGACTTGCTGATCGACCTCGCTTGCTCGGCGACGAACCGCTACGGAGTACCGACCACGACGAAATGCGGTGGACGAGCCCCAAACACTTGAATGGCTTGCACTGGGCGCTAGCTGACCTGAAAGCGGTGGCCGCTCTGCGTCAAGGTCAGTCAAGCCCGTAACGTCGGCTCTCAGCCTTCTGCCAACGGCGATGATGGGCGAAGTACCGCTCCGTGGTCTCACTCCAAGCAGCGCAGGTCCGGCCGACTATCACTCCCACGGCGAGGCCGAGGTCCGCGCTCATCGGAGTCCTCCGAGGACCGCGCTCGATCACTCCGCTCCGCCCGACCACCACGTAGCCGAGCTCGAACATTGAGTCGCACCCCAGCCGGCAAGCGGCCATCACCGTGTCTGTGCGGTGCCGTTCGGCGTTCGTCGTCTCGGCGCGTCGTTTGATGTGCGCAGTCACGAGCATCGCAACGGGAAGGTCACGGCCACAGAGGGCGCAGGGAGCCACGACATCGGCCCCGAACAGGTACCTCCGCAAGCGAGTCTGCTCGCCGCGGACTTGAACCACGACCTGTCGGTCCCCGCGGTAGTCGACAGTGGTTCCCGCTTCATCGAGCTCCGGCCAGGAGGTCAGCTGCGCTGCGTCGACCCGCAGCCCGACCTCATCCAACAACCAGTTCGCGAGAGTGCCCGTCACCTCCGACAGGTACACCTGCTTGACCGCGCCATCTCTCGAGAACGGCCAGCTCGTGACGTCCCGCTCGGTCCGTAGCTCGTGTGGGATGTCGGCGAGGACGATGGGAAGCTCCAGTTCCCGGATGCTCACTTGGAGCAGACGACCGTCAACTGACCATGGCGTACTCGAGTGGTCGAACGGTGGGGGCCCGTCAAACGCCGGCCGGACAACCGTGCTCCAACCGCGGATCGCCTTGCGGGAGTAGTGGATGACCACGTCACCCTCGTCAGGGTCGAGCAACCGATCCCAATGCGCGCGAGCAGTTCCCGTGCTCTGACCCGTTCTCGGACGCGAACGTTTCGGCGCCCAGAGCATACTTGCCTTCAGTTCTTCTTCGAACGTCTGCCCTTGGTTGACCCAGAAGATCCGCACGCTTGCCCCATCACCCGTTTTCCTAACAAGTGAGAGGCTAACGAACGGAATTCCGAAGAGCCAGGTCCTCCGCGGCCCTCGATGCGGTCTCTGTTGTCTTCCGCTCAGCGCGGACCATCGGGCCGCAACAACATCGCCAAGTCGGCGAACGGGGCAAACACGTCACTCGAGTCCCACGGAGTGGCTTCTCCTCGAAGCCAGATCCCACGTCGTTACAGAGCGCTCAGAGAAACTGCGCGAGCCGACGGCGCAACGCTGTGTCGGCCACGTAGACGTACGTTCCTCGGACACCGCGCGTGAGAAGCACCGAGTAGATGTTGCTCACGAAACGTCGGAGGTCGCTGTCTGAGTACGAGATCCCGAGCCGCGGATTGTTCTCCATGCCCTTCTTGTCGAAGTAGTTCGACCGGTCGAACACCATCTCCTTCGATACCGGGTCGAACCGCATGTCAGGGCCGATGATGACCCCTACGTAGTTCAGGTCGTACCCCTGCACAGTGTGGATGGAGCCGACTTGGTCGACGGCACCCGGTGAGGTGATCCAGTCAGTCTGTGTCTGGTTCCACTGGAACTCGCGACCGTCGATCTCGATGTCGATGGCGCTCTTGTCGTGCTTGCTCTTCCACTTCCAGGCGTAGCCAGCGACGAGCCGTGAGAGACCCACTTCCTCCTCGCGTGCCCGGATGGCATCGTGCATCTCACCCAGATCGTCGAACATGCGGAACTCGTAGTCGCCGAAGGTCATCGGTTCTGGCGACTCCCCCCGCATGATCGCGCGCACGTAGGACACGTAGTCGGCTCCGCCCTGGACGCGCATCTGCGTGAAGAGCCGGTAGTGACGGTCATGCTGCCTCGCCGCGTTCACGAGGTCCTTCTGCAGTTCCTGCGGTAGGTCCGCAGGTCGGACACTCTGTTCCGAGTCGATCAGGAAGATCTGGTGTTTGCTCCGGTCGCGAATCCAGTCGACCTGCGTGAAGTGATCAGCGTCGGCGCCGAAGAGCTGCTGATTGATCTCGCCGAAGCTCTTGTTCTGCGGTCCCGATGCCTGGTTCGCGCGGTGGTTCAGTCGGTGCGACTCGTCAACGACCAGCAGGTCCCACTTCTCAGTGCTCCTCCCGACTTCGAAGGGAGTGAGCACCATCGCCTTCTCGAGGCCAGGGGTCTTGCGGAACACCCTCTTCAAAGAGGAGCGGAGTGCCTGCTGCGGCACGACGAGACCGACACGAAAGTCAGCCAGCAGGTCACGGTTGTCCTCGGTGAAGTAGCCCGAGAACATCGAGTCACCGTCCACCTCGTCGACCCCGACGCCGTTCGCGATGTCCCGGAGAAGCTTGAGCAAGTAGACGGCGACGATCGTCTTGCCCGTGCCCGGGTCGCCCTGCACGACGATGGTGCTGCCGGAGCCGGCCAGGAAGTCGTCGAACAGCCCCTCGAGGATGTCCTCCATCACGACGGCCTGATCACGGTTGAGCGCTTTGAACGGCGAGAGCTTGAACAGCTCGCTGTTCTCGATCTCGGCGATGCTGCGTGTGAAGAGCTTCTGCTTGCGCAGCGCTTCGAAGATCTCCTCGAAGGTCTCTCGGTACCGCGCGCGGTCGTAGTAGTCCGCGTTGACGACGCCCTTGTTGCTGTTCAGGACCGTGTACTTGTCGTCCCCAGCGAACAGGCCGATGAGTTGCGACTCCAGGTCCAGACACACCGACTTGTTGAAGGTGCTGTCGAGCACAAGGCGCACTGCCTTCAACGACCGACGTTCCGCGGAGTCGAGGTGCTGCCGCATACGAGAAGCAGTATTGAGCGTCTCGCCGACGTACACACGCTTGCCGTCGTCGAGGATGTAGACGACCGGCCAGTTCAGGAACCGAGGGTCCTCTTCGCGCCACAGCCGCAGGTGCCGATCGTTGAACGGGAGCTGCGCGATGTCAAAGCTGGTCATACTTCGTGCTTCGTCCTCGGGCCTGCTCGACCGGGTACTTGTCCCGGGTGACGGCGAGTTTCTCGCGGATGATCTCCGCGGGATCGAAGCCGAGTCGATCGGCGAGGAGATGGCAGTAGGTCAGGACGTCGGCGAGTTCCGAACGGACTCGATCGACGTCGGCATCCGGGGCCCACTGGAAACACTCGAGCAGCTCCCCGGCCTCGATCGAGATGCTCTTCGCCAGGTTGTCCGGTGAGTGGAACTGCGCCCAGTCTCGCTCTTCAACGAACGCGCGAATCTCCACGCGCAACCCCTCATCCGTCATGTCGGCACGGTAGCAGGCCGTTGGTGTCTCGCAGACGAGCGACGAGGGCGCGGAAACGTGGCTCCCACCCGAATGGGTGCTGTCCGGACTGGTCGCGTCACGCGAAGATGGACGCCGAAAACAGCCATGATGCGAGGGAACACTCAGTGCTACGCAGAGCCGAAAACGTGTCGATGAGGCACCGCGTGAACTTGTTCACGCGCAGGGGCCGGGTCGAACTGACCGTCGGACGTTCGACCTACTACGTGGGCGCGAAGCTCCGGAAGGACGAGCTCAGCGGGGCCTTCGCTTCATCTGATCGCACGCCGGTCAAGGTCGGCCGTGTGAAGGAACGCCAGTACTGGTGGTTCCGGGGCCGTTGGTTCTGGGACAACGACAGCTTGCTGCCTGAGCAGGTCTTCGCGCTGCTCGAGACCCGAGACCGCCGACAAGCCGCCACGATCGCGCGTGCGCACACGATCGCGAACAGTCCGGCCGAGCCCCTGCAACGCCGTCGCGGAGTAGTTCCCCGTGACGTCCAAGAGCTGGTGTGGGCCCGCGACGGTGGCCGCTGCAACTGGTGCGGGACGACGTCGGAGCTCCAGTTCGACCACGTGATCCCGTTCTCCCGTGGTGGCAGCAACGAGCCGGAGAACCTGCAAGTGCTCTGCGGACCATGCAACCGCAGGAAGGGCGTTGCGCTGGGCTGAAGACCCGGGGAGCACCACGGGACTTCAGTACCGGATCAGATGGACAGAACAGGCACCCATGCGACGTCAGCAAAAGAAGAAGCAGAATGAACCCCAGCGGTTCGTGTTCGACGAGGCGGAGTTCAAGCGCCTCTACCGCTGGGGGCGTTCACCGAGACTCAGCGTTGTGACCGCCTTCGGTGACACGGCGCCAGACGACCCCGAGATGGCGCTCCGGGTCCTGAGCAAGGTACGGGCCGATGCTGCAACGGCACCCGCGGCCATCCTCGGCATGTTCGCTCTGGCGGTGGCTGCGTTGAGCTTCACGGTGAACCTCATTGTCACCCTCACCAAGGGACCGAATCCCGACAGCGGGACTATGCACTTCGGGGTTGTCGAGGCCGTCATCGTCGGGATTCTCACACTCGGCGGACTCGCCGTCTACGTGTGGCAGTCGACCCGGCACCGCTGCGCCACGACGTGGAAGGAAGCCTTCGAGGACTCGCTCAGGTCCCGCGCGAAGTGAGGGTCACCACGTCAGCACGAACCGCCCCCGCGTCCCCCCAGCCTCCAACCGCTCATGCGCCTCCCCAGCCCGCGCAGCCGGCAGCACCTCCGCCACCCGCGGCGTCAACGTCCCACTCTCCACCGCGTGCCGCAGATGCTCGAGCTTGTCGAACGACCGGTACTCCGAGAACACCATCACCTGCACGAACTCGATCCCCCGAGCCCCGTTGCCCTGCCACCCACGCACGTCGAAGAACACTCCCCCGTCTCGAACAGCATCGACGACGACCCCACGCTGCACCGCAGCATCGGCGAGCGCATCGACCCCGTCCGGCACGAGCTCACGGACAGCGGCAGCAAACCCATCACCGCGAGGCACGATGTGGTCCGGTCCGAGCGACCGCACGACTGCTTCGTCCGCCGGAGCAGCATCCGCGATCACGGTCAGCCCGGCGGCCTTCGCCAGCTGCACCACGTAGTTCCCGAGCAGCCCAGCGGCCCCGGTGACGGCGAGCGTCTGCCCGGGCGCGAGCGAGGTGTGCGACAGGATCTGCAACGCCGTCAGCCCGTTCATCGGCACCGTGGAGGCGAGCGGAAGAGACGTCCCACGAGGGATCCGCGTGAACGACCCCACCGGTGCGACGAGCTCCTGCACGTACGCACCACCGTGGGCGGTGAGCGGCAGCGCGATCGCCATGACCTCGTCGCCGACCTCCCACCCGGTGACGTCGGGCCCGACCTCGTCGATGACCCCTGCGGCGTCCATCCCGGGCACGTACGGCGGCGAGGCCTGCGAGCTGTCCCGCTGACCGGCACGCACCCCCGTGTCGGTCGGGTTCACGGCGAACGCCTGCACCCGGATCCGCACGGACCCCGCACCGGCGTGCGGCTCCGGCACCTCGTGGACGGCGAGGGCCTCCGGCCCTCCGAATTGTTCGACTCCGACGACCTGCATCCTCCCGGTCTACGCGGACATTGCTTGACGCAACCTGACGCGACCCACCATCGGACGGGAGGCACCGTGCCAGCCCGCCACGGGCCTCCAGTCCGTCACGGGGTGACGTCCACTGCGCGTGGTGCGCCATGCTGACAGCGTGCGTTTCGACGAACTCCTCACCCGGCCCGACGGCCCAGCGATCGCCGAGGAGCTCGCCGCGCTCCGCCGACCCGCCCGGTACGTCCTCGAGGGCATCCACCAGGAGTCCCGGCAGAAGTACTCGCAGTTCCGCGTCGACGTCGACGAGGCCGCGCAGACCTGGACCTTGGTCCGCCAGCGCGCCAAACCGGTCTCCTACCGCGACGGCGTGCTGCACGAGCCCGACGACGGCCCGATCGAGGTGTCGTTCGCCCGGAGCATGGTCTCGTCTCCCCTCGTCCGGATGGCCGTCCCCGACCTGATGCTCCGGTGGGGCCGCGCCACGGACGACGTCCACCCGATCCTGGTCCAGCACATCGGCCAACACTCGATCCTGGTGACCTTCGAGCACGGCGAGGACCCGGCGTTCCGCTCGACGCTGGTGATCGACGAGCGCGACGGCATCGCCCGCCGATCGTACGAGTACGGCGAGGCCACGATCATCACGAGCGTGCGGACCGCCGAGCCGGACGAGGTCCTGCCCCGCGCCCGCTTCGTGCAACCGACGGACTGGATCCGGCCGCAGTACTGAGACGGTGACGGTTCCGGTTCACGATCCCCGACGATCACGAACCAGAACCGTCACCACCCCGGGACGAGAACACCACCGGTCACCCGTCGACGAGGCCGACGACGAAGCCGTCGATGAGGCCGATCCGCGCCGCGAGCGCAGCGGTAGACAGCCGATCCCGAGCGCGTGCGACGCCGCTCGCCGAGAAGACGAGTCCCTCGGCTTCCAGGACGGCCCGCGGATCTCGGTCGTCCGACGGGTCGGGCCAACGGAACCCCGGTGCCACGGTGCCACTCCCCTGCAGGACCCGGTGCGTCCCGTGGATGTGGGTCCCCGCCAGGTGCGCGCCCACCGCAGCGGGGTGCGTGCCGATGAGGGCCGCGAGGTCGCCGTACGAGGTCCAGCGCCCAGCCGGGATGGCCGCGATCGCCCGGTGCACGACCGACCAGTCCCGGCGGCCGCCGATCGCCCGTGCGCGCACGTTCGGGCCGGTCCACTGGCGGGTGATGCGGTCGGCGAACCACTCGCTCCGCGCCAGGATCTGCGTCCGACCCCACACCGGTGCATCGAGCACCAGTCGGTTGAGCGCGGTGAAGCTGCTCTGCCGGTACTCCTCCTGCTTCTCGGGGAACGGGCGGTTGCCGAGCGTCGCGTTGTACCCGGTGAGCGTCAGGTTGCCGAGCGAGTGGACGAGCCGTTCGTGCACGGCGTCGACAGGCTCCCCGTCGCGGTCTGCGGCGAGCGCTGCCCGCCAGTCCGGGGTCAGCGTCTGCGGCAGGACGTGCTCGATGGTGGACCGCTCGACGTCGATCGGTTCGTTGGGGTTCAGCTCCTCCTGCACCCACTTCAGGATGAGCTTCTGCTGGTTGCGGAGCCCGCGCAGGTAGAACGGCTGTGTCCGGATCGCTTCGCGCACCTGTTCGTCGGTCGCGAAGTGCTTCCGTCCGGTGGAGAAGTAGTCGAGCAGCACCTGGTCGACGGGTCGGTCGTCGAGTTCCCCGCATGCCTGCAGGATGATCCGGTTGAGTCCCTGCCCCGGCCGCCCGACGAGGGTGCGCCGGACGAGGTACGCCTCGAGGGTCGCGAGCGCCCCGGCGACCTCGGCGGAGGTACTGGTGCCGGCTGCGCGACGGGACAGCAGCCGCAGGGTGAGCGGGACGGTCGTGGTGGAGGACCACTCGGCGAGGTGCCGCAGGTGCTTCCGGACGGCCGGGTCGGACTCCTGCGACGGGTCCCGGATGCGCATGAGGTGCTCGGACAGTCGGCTGAACCGTTCGATCTCGGCCAGGATCTGTTCGTCGTCCATCGCCGCCAGGCGGGCCTGCTGCGAGCTGTAGATGTCGCCCTGTTTCAGCAGTGGTTCCTCGGCCACGGCGTCCAACCAGAAGAGCAGCTCGAGGTCGTTCACGCTGAGCCGACGCTGCATCGGGAGCCACCACGACGAGTAGGCCGATTCGCCTCGGTGCCCGAGTCGCATGAACAGGTCGTTGCGCACCAGGTCGCCCTGTGTCAGCCGCATCCCCGTGTTGTTGAGGGACTCGAAGATCCGGTAGACGTTGTCCTCGTCCTTCGCGGTGATCGAGACGAAGACCAGGCCACCGAGGACGGCGTCGCGGGTCAGTTCGAGGTCGTCGACCCGGCCGAGCTCGCGTCGGAAGTACGTGTACGCGTCGCGGACGCCGGACACCGACGCATCGGGTTCGTCCGGCACGTCGGCGCCGCCGTCGACCACGCTTCGGTACGCGTCACGGTCCGCCTGGGTCGGCAGGAGCTTGAGCCGGGCGTCGCCGGGCTTGAAGCGATCGGCGACGTACTGCTCGTGGATGCTCTCGGCGAGCACGGGCGACTCCGGACGGCGCTCCCGGAACGTGTCGCGCAGGGCGCAGAGCAGGATCGAGAGCGTCGTCAACCGCTGCTGGCCGTCGACCACGAGGAACTCCATGCCGCTCGGGACGATCGTGCCGGTCGAGAACACGAGCGACCCGGTGAAGTGCGTGGCACCGGGCTCGGTGCGTCGGGTCTCGCTGAGTTCCAGCACGTCGGCCCAGAGCCGCTCACGCTGGCGGGCCTCCCACGCGTAGGGCCGCTGGTAGAGCGGGACGAGGTACTGCTTCGGTCCCCCGAACAGCTCTTGCAGCGTGGTCTCACGGACGTCCATCCGGCGAGCCAAGCAGAGCCCCGTCGAAATCTGAAGTCGCGCATATCGGCGATGCGGCATGACCGGTCGCTGCGTCCGCATCCCCCGATCGGAGGATGCAGCACCACCGCCCCCACCGATCCCCCGCGGCGCCCCACCGGCCAGGCTGAACCCATGCCCGAGTCCCCCGCCATCGAGGTCCAGCACCTCAGCAAGACCTACGCCACCGGCAAGGTCGCCGTCGATGACGTCAGCTTCGTCATCCAGCCCGGCGAGACCTTCGCCCTCCTCGGCCCGAACGGCGCCGGCAAGTCCACGACGGTCGAGATCCTCGAGGGGTACCGCTCCCGCACGGCCGGCGAGGTCCGCGTCCTCGGCCACGACCCCGCCCGGACGAGCCGCAGCCACAACGCACGCATCGGCATCGTCCTGCAGACCAGCGCCGAGTCCCCGAACGTCACCGTCGCCGAGCAGCTGCACCACTTCGCGACGCTCTACCCGAAGCACCGCAGCGTCGACGACCTCATCGCGGCCGTCGGGCTCACCGCCCAGCGCAACACCCGCATCGCCCGACTCTCCGGTGGCCAGCGCCGCCGCGTGGACGTCGCCCTCGGCATCATCGGCCGCCCCGAGGTCCTGTTCCTCGACGAACCGACCACGGGCTTCGACCCCGAGGCCCGCCGCCAGTTCTGGGAGCTCCTGCGCCAGGTGCAGGCCGAGGGCACGACGATCCTGCTCACCACGCACTACCTCGACGAAGCAGCCCAGCTCGCCGACCGTGCAGCGGTGATCGCGGACGGGAAGCTGCTCGACATCGCCCCGATCGACGAGATCGGCGGCACCGCAGCCCGCACACCACGAGTCCGCTGGCGCGATGACGCCGGCGACCTGCACGACGAGCGGACGACCGACCCGACCGCACTCGTCCGCAGCAGCACCACGGCCATGCACGACCTCGAAGTCATCCGCCCGTCCCTCGAGGACGTCTACCTCGGAATGGTGGGCCAGCAGTGAACACCGCGACCAGCCGCATCTCGTACGAGATCCGCTCCTACTTCCGCGCTCCCGACGCCGTCTTCTTCACGTTCCTCTTCCCGATCATCATGCTGGCGCTCTTCTCGGTCGCGTTCGCGGACGCCGACCCGATCCGCGCCGTCGCCAGCAACGGGCGACCGATCAGCGTCGACTACGCCACCTACTACCTGCCCGGGCTGGTCGCGACGGGCATCCTGCTCTCCGGCACGCAGTCCCTGGGCGTCGACATCGCGACCGAACGCAGCGACGGCACGTTGAAGCGCCTCGGTGGCACACCGCTGCCGGTCCTGAGCTACTTCGTCGGCAAGATCGGCATGGTCCTCGTCACCACCATCGTCCAGACGGCGTTGCTGCTGGGCATCGCGAGCCTGGTGTTCGGCGTCGACCTGCCGACCGCGGCGAGCAACTGGGGCGTCTTCGCGGGTGTGATGGTCCTCGGTATCGCGACCAGCTGCGTCCTCGGCATCGCGATCTCGGCGCTCCCCCGCGAGGGCCGCCGCGCCACCGCCACGATCGTTCCCATCGTCCTGGTCCTGCAGTTCATCTCCGGCGTCTACCTGCCCTTCACGCAACTGCCCGATTGGCTGCAGAACGTCGCGTCCGTCTTCCCCCTGCGCTGGATGGCGTCCGGCATGCGGTCCGTCTTCCTGCCCGACGCGTTCGCGTCCGCCGAGCCGGGAGGCGCGTGGCACCTCGCCCTCGGAACGCTCGTGTTGGTCGCGTGGCTGGTCGGGGGCACGGTGGCCTGCGCCCTCACCTTCCGCTGGAACCGCAAGGACGCCTGATGGGGCCTGTGGAGAACCGCTCCGCGGTGCTGCATCGATGGGATGCTGTGGTCATGAGCGGCGAGACGTGGGTGCGCAACCGGTGGTTGCACGTGTTCTTCGCGGGCACGATGCTCCTCACCGCCGTGATCACCGCGCTCGGCTGGTCCCCGTGGTCGACCCGCTGGCCGGCGTACCTCGCTGTGGTGGTCCTCGTCGTGGCGTACATCGCGTACGGGCACCGCGGCTACGACAGTTCTCGAGCCGCCGCCTCGTTCCTGCCGCTCGTCGTCGTCGCCGCCCTGGTGCTGCCGGCCGTCGTGCCGAGCACCGCCTTCGTGCAGTGCATCGTGTTCCCGCTCGTGTGGGTGCAGTCCGAGCGGGTCCGCACCGCGGTCCTGCTGTCCATCGCGGTCGGCGTCGCGAGCGGCATCGGCCTGCAGGTCTCCGAGGGCCCGGACGCCCTCGTCAGCACCCTGCTCATCGAGGGCATCAGCGTCATCGGCGCCTGTGCGATGGGCGTGTGGATCTCGAGCGTCGCCGGCCTGTCCGAGGAGCGCCGCCAGCTCGTCGAGGAGCTCCGCGCCACCCAGCAGTCCCTCGCCGACGCGAACCGCACGGCGGGCATCGCGAGCGAACGGGAGCGCCTGGCCCGCGAGATCCACGACACTGTCGCGCAGAACCTGGCCGGGATCGTCATGCTCACCGAACGTGCCCGCGGGGACCTGGCGAACGACCGCTCCGATGCGCTCGAGGAACGACTCACCGTCCTCGAGGAATCCGCGCGCGCCGCCCTCGAGGAATCCCGCACCCTCGTCGCAGCCGGTGCCGCCGGCATGACCCGCGACAGCCTCGCCGGCGCCCTCCACCGCCTCGCCGAACGACACACCCGCGAGACCAGTGCAGTCGTCACGGTCGACGCGTCCGACAGCGCACTCGACCGCGATGCGCAGGTTGTCCTGCTCCGCGTCGCGCAAGAGGCCCTCTCCAACGTCCGCGCCCACGCCGGCTCCGCCTCCGCGCAGGTCCGTCTGTTCCCCGACGAAGGGCACACCGTGCTGCGGATCACCGACGACGGCACCGGGTTCGACCCCGAGCAGCCCACGGCCGGGCACGGCCTGCGCGGACTCCGCGAGCGCCTCGCCCTCGCCGGCGGGACCTGCACGATCACGAGCGCCCTGGGCCGGGGCACCGTCGTCGAGGCGGCCCTGCCCACCGGAGCCGCGCCGGGCCTCCCGTCCGCCGTTCGTCACCCCGTGGCGGAGGTGACCCGGTGATCCGCGTCGTGGTCGCCGACGACCACCCGATCGTCCGCTCGGGCATCGTCGCGTTGCTGCAGGACGCCGACGACATCGACGTGGTGGGCCAGGCCAGCGACGGCCGTGCCGCGGTGTCCGTCGTGCTGGCGGAGCGCCCCGACGTCGTGCTGATGGACCTGCGGATGCCCGAGCTCGACGGTGATGCGGCGACGGCGGAGATCCTCGCGGCGGAGCCAGACGTCCGCGTCCTGATCCTGACGACGTACGAGTCCGACGACCAGATCCTCGCGGCCATCGAGGCCGGTGCCACCGGCTACCTGCTCAAGGCGGCCCCGGAGTCCGAGATCCTCGCCGGGGTGCGGGCGACGGCGCGGGGCGAGACCGCGCTTGCTCCCTCGGCTGCGGCTGCGCTCGTCCGACGCGCCACCGGTGGGATCCCGACGGGCCCGTCCCTGACCCCGCGCGAACTCGAGGTCCTGCAGCTCGTCGCCCAGGGCAACTCGAACCCGGCGATCGGCCGCGCCCTGTTCCTGAGCGAGACGACGGTGAAGACGCACCTCGGGCACGTGTTCGAGAAGCTCGGCGTGAACGACCGCACCCGTGCCGTGACCCGCGCGATGGAGCTCCGCCTGCTCCCCTGACCCGCGCGCTTCCCGACGCGCGCTTGGTGAGCAGAAATGGTCGGGTGCGTCACCGCGACCCGACCATTCCTGCTCACCATGTGACGCGCCCCGCTGCCATCGAGGCGCGCCCCACCCGGTGTCACCACCGCTCAGTGCTCCGCGCCCGCCTCCTCCGGTCGGATGCGGAACACCCGTGCCGTCGGGGTGGCGCCACCGTGACCGACGTGGAGCACGCCCGCCGATGCCTCCCACGAGACGGACCACGATCCGAGCACCGTCGGGAACAGCGGCTCGACGACGACCTCCTCCCCGGCGAAGCCCGACAGCGGCATCGACACCGACGAGCCGGCACCGGGCAGCGCCCAGACCGACAAGTACAGCTCCCCTGACGTGGCCCGCAACCCGAGGGCGAGCCACGGGTCCTCCCACGCCGGCAACCCGAGCGGCCAGACCGGCATCGACGTGGTGACGTCCGCCAGCACGGCCCGGTGTGCCTCGATCGCAGAACGCACGACCGCCCGCTGCGATGTGCTCATCGAATTCAGGTAGCCGGACAGGTACATCCGCCCGAGCACCCCGTTCACGAGCGACAGCGTGAACAGCTCCGGGTCCATCGTCGGCGCCGGGTAGGCCCAGTTCCCGGCCTGCTCGGGCAGCATCGCGGCGGGAGCGGCCGCGGTGATCGTGGCGGACAACACCGGGTCCTGCTGGTCCGAGGTCGACTGCATGTGCAACCGGGACAGCATCGCGGAGTCAGCGCGCATCGCTCCCGAGGCACAGTTCTCGATGAGCAGCGACGGGTACCGGGCCTGAACGTCGTCGAGCCAGTCGAGCAGCGCCCGCTGGTGGTCGAGCATCCCGGCGAACGGCCCCGTCATGGTGTTGTTGTCCATCTTGAAGAACGTCACCCCGAGCCCTCCGACCAGCCGGTCGACGACCGCGTCCAGGTGCGCCCGAGCCTCCGGCGAACGGAGGTCGAGCAGGTGCCGTCCGTGCTCGGCGACCCGCACACCGTGGTGGTGCGCGAAGGCATCCTCCGGCAGCGAGATCGCCAGCGGTGAGTGGATGCCGATGACCTCGGGTTCGAGCCACAGCCCGGCCTGCATGCCCCGCGACCGGATGTGGTCGATGACGGCCCCGAGCCCGGTCGGGAACCGCGACGCTGCTTCCTCCCATGCTCCGACGGTGTCCCACCAGTGCCCCTCGGCGTACCAGCCGGCGTCGATGCAGAACAGGTCCGCTCCGGCGTCGGCAGCGGCGTCGATCAGCGGGAGCAGCTTCTCGGTGGTCGGGTCGCCCATGAGCGTGTTCATGTAGTCGTTGAACACGAGCGGCAGGGCACGGTCGGCCTCGCGCACGTGCCGGAACGCCCGACGCTGCGCCGTGAGCACCTCGAACGCGCCACCCACCGAACCGGCGATGCCCACCGACACCGGAACGGAAACGAACGGCTGCCCCGGAGCGACGACGGCCGTCCACTGGTGTTCCTGGTCGGTCGGTCCGCTCAGCAGCACGTACGCGTGCCGCCGGGTCTCGCCGAGTTCGTACAGCCACGGCCCGTTGTGCTCGATCTGCCACACGAGCGCGTACGGAGCCGGCACAGCGCCGTCCGCCTGCAGCACCCCGATCGGCAGCGCCTCACCGGTCGACCACGACCCCCGGTTCTGCACGACGGCACGGCTGCGGGGCGGGTGGTGCTGCGCCTCGCGGTCGATGCGCGCCAGCCCGATCGACCGCAGCGGATCGGTCCGCCACCGGCTCTCGGCCGCCCAGTCGTTGTCCGCGTGCACGAGGGCCAGGTCGTCGACGCCGACCCCGGAGTCCGTCAGGAACGCCCCGGTCGCGAACGACGACACGAAGTCCACGACGTGCTCGCCGTCGTCGGCGGAAACCTCGGTCCACGTCTGGAACGCCGCGACGTCGGCGCGCGCCCGGAACACCGACTCGACCTGGAGGCCCGTGGCGGCGTCCGTCTGCACGATCCGGAACCACGGATCGGTCGCGTCGTCGGACCCACGCCACGACACAGGTCGCAGTCGCGCCCCGATCGTGGAGTCCACGTGCCGGAACCCGCCCGGGAACCGCCCGTGTCCGATCGTGGTCAGCTCGACCAACGGCTGCGGGTCGTCGGGTCCGTCGGCGAGCGCTCCACCGGCCGGCACGAAGGACACGAGTGCGGCGGGCTGGTCGTCGCCGATCCGGAAGCGTGCCGAGAACCCGGGCGTGACCCAGTCGGCGAAGGCTCCGCTCACCGTGCGCCGACCGGCGCGGGCGAACTCGTCACCCAGTCACCGATGCCGTGGTCGTAGCAGGTGGTGTTGTCGATCTTCGCGCGGTCGAGGGCGCTGCCCGAGGTCACCTTGCGGTCGATGCGCTCGGGGTCGGGGGCGGCCTCGGCGAGCAGCCGGGTGTAGTCGTGCTGCGGGTTGAGGATCACGGCGTCGGAGGGCCCGCGTTCGACGACCCGGCCGCGGTACAGCACCAGGATCTCGTCGGAGAAGTGGCGTGCGGTCGCCAGGTCGTGCGTGATGTAGAGCACGGCGAGGTGGTCCTCGCGCTGCAGGCGTCCCATCAGGTTGAGCACGCTGAGCCGGATCGACACGTCGAGCATCGACACCGGTTCGTCGGCGATGAGCACCTGGGCACCCGGGGCGAGTGCGCGGGCGATGGCGACGCGCTGCCGCTGCCCGCCGGAGAGCTCGTGCGGTCGGCGGCTCGCGAAGTCCTCGTCGAGGTTGACGCGGCCGAGCAGTTCCCGCACCTTCTCGGCGGTCTCGTCGGCACCTCGGGCCCGGTGGTGCAGCTGCAGCGGCCGGGCGATGTGGTGCTCGATCGAGTGGAACGGGTTGAGCGACGCGAAGGGGTCCTGGAACACCATCTGCACGTGCCGGCGGTACATGCTGCCGACGACGGGTGTGCCGTCCTCGAGCCGCACGTCGATGGAGCCTCGTGTGGTGCTCTCGAGCTTGGCGAGCATGCGGGCGATGGTCGACTTGCCCGAGCCGGACTCCCCCACGAGCGCGACGGTCCGGCCCGGCAGCAGGTCGAACGACACGTCGTCGACGGCGCGCAGGGTGGTCCGCTTCAGGCCCTTGCGGGTGTGAAAGTCCTTGCCGAGGTGGCTGACGGTCACACTGGTCATCGGATCTCCTCGTGGACTGCGGCCGCGTGGTCGTCGACGCCGGAGCGGATGAACGCGCCGCGCTCCCCCGACAGGCTCGGGAACGACTGCAGCAGCTTCTGCGTGTACGGGTGCTTCGGGTCGTGCTGGATGACCGAGGCGCGGTCGCACTCGACGACCTCGCCGCGCAGCATGATCGCGATCCGGTCGCTGATCTCGAGCAGCAGCGGCAGGTCGTGCGTGATGAACACGACGGCGAACCCGAGCTCGTCGCGCAGTCGGACGATCTCGCGCAGGATCTCGCGCTGCACCACGACGTCGAGCGCGGTGGTGGGCTCGTCCATGATCATGATCTGCGGTTCGAGCAGCATCGCCATCGCGATCATCACGCGCTGCCGCATTCCGCCGGACAGCTCGTGCGGGTACGCGGTGATGCGGGACGGGTCGACGCCGACGCGGCTCAGCGCGTCCTCGGCGATCGCCCGCCGTTCCTTGCGGGACAGGTCGCGCCGGTGTTCCTTCAGGGCGTCGTCGAGCTGCGCCCGGATGGTGGTGACCGGGTTGAGGGCGTTCATCGCGCCCTGGAACACC
This sequence comes from Curtobacterium sp. JUb34, assembly GCF_003755065.1. Taxonomy (NCBI): domain Bacteria; kingdom Bacillati; phylum Actinomycetota; class Actinomycetes; order Micrococcales; family Microbacteriaceae; genus Curtobacterium; species Curtobacterium sp. JUb34. The sequence goes on from NZ_RJVH01000002.1 coordinate 994,081, forward strand.
ATCGACAGCTTCGACCAGCGCACGGCCCGCAGCTGTTCGTGCGGCAGCCCGAGCAGGTCGATGTCGGTGCCGTCGCGGTCGTGGAACGTGATGCTGCCCGAGGCGACCTTCGCCGGCGGTCGGTGCAGCCGGGTGATCGCGTAGGCCAGGGTCGTCTTGCCGCAGCCGGACTCCCCCGCCAGCCCGAGGATCTCGCCGGGGGCCAGGGTGAGCGACACGTCCTTGACGGCGTGCACGGGGTGTTCGGTCTCGTAGACGACGTCGAGGTGGTCGATCGTCAGCACGGCTTCGGCACTCATCGGACGAACTCCTTCGTGGTGCGTGCGGAACGCGTGGCGCGGGCGGCGCGCTTCGCACGACGGTCGCGCCGTCGCTGCGCCCGCACGTTGGCGAGCCGCGGGTTGATGACCTCGTCGATCGAGAAGTTCACCAGGGACAGGCCCATGCCGAGCAGCGCGATGAGCAGGCCGGGTGGCACGAACCACCACCAGGCACCGTTCGCCAGCGCGAAGCCGTTCTGGGCGTAGAAGAGCATGGTGCCGAGCGTCGACGAGTTCGACGCCCCGAGGCCGAGGAACGACAGCCCCGCTTCCCCGAGGATCGCGGCGATCACCGCGAACACGAACTGCGACGCCAGGACGGGCAGCAGGTTCGGCAGGATCTCGACGGCGATGACCCGCCAGGGTCGTTCGCCGGCGACCCGCGCGGCGGAGACGTAGTCGCGGTTGCGGATCGACATCGTCTGCGCACGCAGCACCCGGGCGGACCCGGCCCACGAGGTGATCGCGAGGACGACGGCGATGGTCCAGAGCCCGCGGGCCTCGCGCGGCACCAGGCCGGAGATCACGATGACGAGCGGCAGGCCGGGGATGACGAGGAACACGTTCGAGAACAACGAGAACGCCTCGTCCATGATCCCGCCCAGGTAGGCGCCGAGGATCCCGAAGAACGCGGACAGCACCGTGGCGAGCACGCCGACGATAAGGCCGATCTGCAGGCTGCCGCGGGTGGCGTAGGCGAGCTGGGCGAGGACGTCCTGCCCGGTCTGGGTCGTGCCCAGGACGTTCGAGCCGCTCGGTCCCTGCAGTCCGGAGTCGCGGATGGTGGTCGGGTCGCCGACGAGCAGCGGCCCGACGACGCCGAACAGCGTGACGCCGGCGACGAGCGCGATGCCCGTGACGAGCCACGGGGTCAGGGTCGGTAGGAAACGGCGGATGCCGCCCTTCGTCTGCCGCCGGGTGGCGATCGACGTGGTGGTGTCGGCCTCTTCGGCGAGTGCGCCGATGGTGGGTTCGGTGTCCTGCTGGATGTTGGTCATGGCGTGTCCTCCCTAGCTCCGCGCCCGCGTCCGCGGGTCGATGAGCCCGTACAGCAGGTCGACGACGAGGTTCGCGCCGAGGACCGCCAGGGTGATGAACAGGAAGATCCCCTGCATGAGCGCGTAGTCGTTGTTCGTCACGGCGGACAGCAGCTTCGACCCGATGCCCGGGTACGAGAACACCTGCTCGGTGACGACGGAGCCGGACACGATGAACCCGAGGGAGATCGCGAAGCCGGCGACCGAGGGCAGGACGGCGTTCCGGGCGGCGTAGTTCCGCAGGATCTTGCCGTCGGAAAGCCCCTTGGCCTGGGCGGTGGTGATGTAGTCCTCGGAGAGCGTCGACACCATCATGTTGCGCATGCCGAGCAGCCAGCCACCGAGGGACGCGAGCACGATCGTCACGGCGGGCAGCACGCCGTACTGGACCGCCGAGGCGATGAAGTCCCAGTTGAACCCGGGGGTCAGGATGACGTCGTAGCCGCCCTGCGCCGGGAACAGGTGGATGCCGGTGGCGAAGAAGTACACCAGGATCAGCGCGAGCCAGAAGTACGGCACCGCGGCGAGCAGGGTGGTGGCGGGCACGAACGAGTCGAGCCAGGTGCCCGGACGCCAGCCGACGAAGGCACCGAGGCCGACGCCGATGATCGCGGCGAGGATCGTCGCGATCCCGACCAGGGCGATCGTCCACGGCAGCGAGCTCGCGATGACCTCGGTGACGGGCGCCGGGAAGTAGCTGACGGACACCCCCAGGTCACCGCGGAACACGTTTACCAGGTAGTGGCCGTACTGGGAGATCAACGGTTCCGAGGAATCGCCACCGAGGAGCAGCTCGTACGCCTGCCGTGTCGCCGGGGTCACCTGCCCGCCGCGCTGCTGGAGCTTGGCGAGCAGGATGTCCACCGGGTTCCCGGGCAGCAGCCGCGGGATGATGAAGTTCAGCGTCAGTGCCGCCCACAGCGCGACGATGTAGAAGCCGATCTTGCGCAGGAAGTAGGTCATCGTCGAGTGCTCCTCGGTCGCGATCCCATCGTGGTCAGCCCTTCGCCGGCTTCAGTGCCTTGAAGATCTCGGCGTTGTCCGGGCTCGCCCAGACCGCCGGGAAGGCGTAGAGGTCGTCCTTCGTGGGCCAGCCGGTGAACTTCGCCGCGTGGAACTCGCTCGTCGTGCCGCCGGTCATCACGGGGATGTACGGCAGGTCCTCGACGATGTGCTGCTGGATGGTGTCGAGCTCCGGCTGGGTGGCGGCGGTGTCCTCGGGGTCGATCGTGGCGAGCTTCGCGATGGCCTTGTCGACGTCGGGGTTGCTGTACCGGGAGATGTTCATCGGGGCCGCTTCACCGACCTTCGCGGTGTTCGCCGTCGTGAAGTAGTTGTTGTACAGGTAGTACGGGTTCGCCGTCGGGCCCTGGCCGAGCGAGTCGATCGCGAGCTCGAAGTTGCCCTTGGTCTTCTTGTCGGTCCACTCGTTCCACGACGACTGCTGCGCCTTGAGCTCGATGCCCGCGGCCTTGAGCTGCTGCGTCATCGTGTCGATCGCGGTGATGTAGTCGGTCCAGCCGGTGACGACCTCGACGGTCAGGGACAGCTTCTTGCCGTCCTTGGCGTAGATGCCGTCAGCGCCCTTCTTCCACCCGGCGTCCTCGAGCGTCGACGCGGCGGCGGCCTTGTCGGCGGTCTCCGGCATCACGGCGGGCTCGATGTCCTTCGAGATGGTGTCCTTCTGCGTCGTGGTGAGCGCGAAGGTCGGCGAGATCTCGCTCGCGGTGTTCTCGAACGCCAGCGAGTTGAGCTGCTTGCGGTTGATGGCGTCGGCGATGGCGTGGCGGACGGCCGGGTCGGTCTGCGGGCCGGCGCAGCCGAGGTCCGTGTTCGCGCAGGTCAGCAGCGCCATCTGGTTCTGGCCGACGGTGATGCCGTCGTATCCGTTGTAGTTGCCGGCGATGTCGTCCATGTTCGGCACCGGGCCGGTCTGCCAGTCGATCGAGCCCTGCTTGAGCGCGTCGGCGCCGGCGGTGTTGCCGGAGAGCGACAGGTAGCGGATGGTCTTCACGGCCGGGGCGCCGTCCCAGTACTTCTTGTTCGCCTCGAGGGTGAAGGCCTGCGCCTTGAAGGTGCCGAGCGTGTACGGACCGGTGCCGACGGGCTCGCGCACGACGTCGGTGGTCGGGTCGATGTCCTTCCACAGGTGCTCCGGCACGATCCAGGTCTTGCCGAGCAGGTTCGGACCGAGCACGAACGACGGCTTGTCGAACGTCACGACGACCTTGTCGTCGCCGTCGGCCTTCGCGGTGCCGTCGTAGCCGATCGAGTTCAGGGCCTTCTGCTTCGTGAGCATGTCGAGCGTGAAGACGACGTCCTTCGAGGTGAAGGGCTCGCCGTCGCTCCAGGTCGCCCCGTCGCGCAGCGTGATGGTGAGCTGGGTGCCGTCCGTGTTCCACTCGTAGGACTTGCCGAGCAGCGGCTTCGGGTCCTTCGTGTTGACGTTGGTGATGAAGAACAGCGACTCGTAGATCGTGCCGACGCCACCGATGTTGGACGGCGACCACGGGTTGAAGTTGATCTGGTAGTCGCCGGACTGTCCGGTGTAGGCGACCAGGGTCGAGGCGGCGTCGCCCTTCGTGCTGGCGCTGCCGCTCGCGCTGCAGCCGCTCAGCGCGAGGCCGGCGGCGAGGAGTACGGCGGCGCCGATGGCGAGCCGTGAACGGGTTGGGTTGAACATCGTTGTCCTCTCGGTCTGCGTCGTCGCAGGATCCACGTTGTGAGCGTGATTGTTACACGCGTAAACTAAGGCGGTCAAGGGGTCGTGTCACGGCCCCGTAACGATGAGGAGACGCAATGGAGCGGACCACCCTGGACGGCACGTGGACGGTCGAGGCGGTGCACGGACCGGCACAGGCCGATGCGCACCGGGAGCCGGTCGCCGCGATCGTCCCCGGCTGCGTGCACACCGACCTGCTGCGGGAGAGTCGGATCCCCGACCCGTTCGACGGCGACAACGAGGCCGCGACCCAGTGGATCGGCGACACGGTCTGGCGGTACCGCCGCACGTTCGAGTGGTCGGGCACGGGCACGCACGACCGCCACGACCTGGTCGCCGACGGTCTCGACACCCTCGCGACGATCGAGCTGAACGGCGTCGTCGTCGCGACCACCGCGAACCAGCACCGCGCGTACCGGTTCCCCGTCGGGCACCTGCTGCGCCCCGGCGCGAACGAGCTCGTCGTCACCTTCGACGCCCCGGTCCCCGCGGCCGAGCGGCTGTCCGCCCTGCACGGCGGCGAACTCCCCCACGTCAACCACCACCCCTACAACGCGCTGCGCAAGAACGCGTCGAACTTCGGCTGGGACTGGGGCATCGACGTCGCCACGAGCGGCATCTGGAAGTCGATCGGCATCGAGTCGTGGAGCGGCGCCCGCATCGCGGCCGTCCGCCCGCTCGTCGACGTCGACGGCACCACCGGCGTGCTCACCGCGCACGTGGACGTCGAGTTCGCCGGCTCCTCCGGCGCCTTCTCGCAGGCCATCGGCAGCGCGCCCGTCGCGTCCGCGGGCGGTGACGCCGGTGCCGGACTGGAGGCCCGGATCACCCTGGCCCCGCACCACGCGTCCGCAGCGCGCCCCGGTGCCGACACCGTGCCTCCCGTCCGCACCGCCGACCACGCGGAGACCGCCGGCCGGGTCGTCGGCGCGCGCCCCGTCGTGACCGGTCCGGACCGCACGGCCGGGTCCGCCGTCGTGCGGCTCGAGGTGCCCGAGGTCGCCGTCTGGTGGCCGCGCGGCGAGGGCGACCAGCCGTTGTACGACGTCCGGGTCGAGGTCGGCGACGACGTCTGGACCGGCCGCGTCGGGTTCCGCACCGTCACGCTCGACACCGCGGCCGACGCCGGTGGAGCGCCGTTCCTGCTCCGGGTGAACGACCGGCCCGTCATCGTGCGCGGCGCGAACTGGATCCCCGACCACGCGTACCTGACCGAGATGACGCCCGAGCGCTACGCCGACCGGATCGACGACGCGATCGACGCGAACGTCAACCTGCTCCGCATCTGGGGCGGCGGGATCTACGAGTCCGACGACCTGTACGACCGGTGTGACGAACTCGGCGTGCTCGTCTGGCAGGACTTCCTGTTCGCCTGCGCCGCCTACGCCGAGGAACCCTGGCTCGCCGACGAGGTCGAGCCCGAGGTCCGCGAAGCCGTCACCCGGCTCAGCCCGCACCCGTCGCTCGTGGTGTGGAACGGCAACAACGAGAACCTCGTCGCGTACGCCGAGTGGGGGTGGCGACCGTCGCTCGTCGGCCGGACCTGGGGCAACGGCTACTACCGCTCGCTGCTGCCGTCGATCGTCGCCGAGCTCGACCCGACCCGTCCGTACACGCCGGGCAGCCCGTTCTCGTTCGACGAGTACCTGACGCCGAACGACGAGCGGAACGGCAGCGTGCACATCTGGGACGTCTGGAACCGGCTCGACTACCGCGCCTACGCCGACTGGAACCCGCGGTTCGTGGCGGAGTTCGGGTTCCAGGGGCCGCCCGCGTGGTCGACCCTGACCGCGGTCGTCCACGACGAGCCGCTCGACCCCGACGGCCACGAGATGCTCGTGCACCAGAAGGCCGACCAGGGCAACCAGAAGCTCGCCGACGGCATGCGCGGGCACCTGCCCACACCGACGAGCATCGAGGACTGGCACTGGGCCGCGCAGCTCAACCAGGCGCACGCGATCCGCTTCGGCATGGAGTGGTTCCGGTCCCGCACGCCCGACAACACCGGCATGATCGTCTGGCAGCTCAACGACGACTGGCCCGTGGTGTCCTGGGCACTCGTCGACCACGCGGGCATCCGGAAGCCGGTCTGGTACGCGGTGCGACAGGCCTACCAGCCGGTCCTGCTCACCGTGCAGCCCGCTGCGTCCGGTGCTGCCGGTGCTGCGGGTGGGCTCGACGTCGTGCTCGTGAACGCGTCCGGGGCATCGGTCGCCGAAGCGGTGACGGTCTCCCGCGTCGCGTTCGACGGCACCGTGCTCGAGTCGTCCTCGTTCCCGCTCACCGCCGGGCCCGCCGACGCCGACCGGGTCACGCTGCCGGCTGCGCTCGCAGTGCCCGGAGATGCCGGCTCCGAGGTGCTGGTCGTCACCGGGGCAGGGACCCGCACGGTGTTCGACTTCGCCGAGGTCGTCGACCAGGTCCTCGCCCGGTCGCCGCTCTCGACGTCGGTCACGGCGACCGACGACGGGGCCGTCGTGACGGTGACGGCGACGTCCTACGCGCGGGACGTCTCGCTGTTCCCGGACCGCGTGGACCCGGCCGCTCGGGTCGACGACGGCCTGGTGTCCCTGCTCGCCGGCGAGTCGGTGACGTTCACGGTGACGGGTGCGCCGGGCATCGACCCCGAGGCACTCGTCGGCCCGCTCGTCCTCCGCCACGCGGGCTCGCTGCTCCCCTGACGCGGGCGCCCGCTCGCCGACCGTGCTGTCGGCGAGCGGGCGATCCGCTCGGCAGGGGGCGGGTCAGTCGAGGGCGGTCAGCTCGAACACGATCGCGGTTGCGGGGGCCAGCAACGGCAGCCGCGCCCCGACGTCCTCGAGCACCGCCCCCGACAGCTCCAGGTGCCCGCGAACGAGCCACGCCGGCGGCACCATGTCGAGCCCGTGCGGCACCCGCAGCCCCGCGACCGGGGCCAGCCGGTAGCGCCGAGCCCGGTCGAGCCCCCGCATCCGCAACGGCACCGGCAGCGACTGCGGCCCGGTCTCGGTCCGTGCGACCCGCACCAGCGCCCGCGACCGGTCGACGGCCACCACCGAGGTCGCCACGAGCCCGGGGTCGCCGAGCTCCAGGTGCCGCAGCCGCCCGGTGTGCAGCAGCCCGCGCTCCCGCTTGTACAGCGTCGTCCACGCCCGCAACCGGTCGAGCTCCGACGGTGACAGCCGGGTGACGTCGGTCTCGATGCCGGCGGAGCCGAACAACGACACCGCCATCCGGAAGTCCAGGTCCAGGTGCCGTCCGGTGGTGTGCGAGACCTCGGGGCCGACGTGCGAACCGATCAGCTCGAGCGGCAGCAGCGCCTCGGTCCAGCGCTGGATCGGCAGCCGTTCGAAGGCGTCGTTGGAGTCCGACGGCCACACCCGGTCGGTGCGCTCCAGCACGCCGAGGTCCACTCGGGCGCCCCCGCTCGCGCACGCTTCGATCTCGAGCCACGGGTGCCGGGCGCGCAGGGCGTCCATCAGCGCCCAGACCCCGCGGGTGTGCCCGTCGATGCCGGCGCGTCCGGCGTGCACCGCGTGCACGATGTCGCGGTTCTGGTCCCACTTCACGAAGTCGACGTGGTGTGCCGCGATCACGGCGGACATCGCCTCGAGCACGTACGCCCGCGCGAGCGGGTTCGCCATGTCGAGCACGTACTGGTTCCGCCAGGTGCGGACGTCGTCCTCGGGGCGCTGCAGCAGCCACTCGGGGTGCGCCGCCGCGAGTTCGGACACCGGGCTCACCATCTCGGGCTCGAACCACAGCCCGAACTCCATGCCGAGTCCGCGGACCCGGTCGACCAGCGGCCCGAGGCCGTCGGGCCACACCGTCGGGTCGACGCGCCAGTCGCCGAGCGACGTCGAGTCCGAACGCCGTCCGAGGAACCAGCCGTCGTCGAGCACGAACCGCTCGACGCCGATGTCCGCCGCGGTCTCGGCCAGGGCCACCAGGGGCGCGAGCTCCTGCCGGAAGTAGACGGCCTCCCAGGTGTTGAGCACCACGGGCCTCGGGCGCTTCGGGTGGCCGGGGCGGCTGCGGAGCGAGTCGTGCAGCCGGTCGGACAGGCCGTCCAGCCCGGCGTCGCTCCAGACGAAGACGGCGTCGGGCGCGGCGAAGGACTCCCCCTGCCCGAGGACGACCTCGCCGGCGCGCAGGAGTTCCCCGGCGCCGAGCAGCGGTCGCGCTTCGGCGAGCACGTCGTACCGGTGCACCGAGTCGGCACTCCAGGCCAGGTGCACGCCCCAGACCACACCGGAAGCGTCCGAGAACCCGGGCGTCCCGAGCACGAGCAGCGTCGGGGCGTCGTGGCCGGTGCGACCACGACGGCTCTCCCGCGCGTGGCTCCCGGCGGTCAGGGCTCGACGCTGCGGGGTCCGCTCCCGGGTCCAGCGTCCGGCCAGGTCGAGCACCTCGCCGACCCGTTCGTCGACGGGCAGCGTCGCCTCGAGCGCCTGCAGGTGCACGGGCACCGCGGCCCCGTTCGTCACGGTGTGCCCGACGCGCAGCACCCCCGCGCCGTCGAGCCGGAAGGCACTCCGCAGCAGCAGTTCGTCGGACACCGCGGTGACGACCAGGGAGCCCGGCTCCGCGGTCACCTCGACGTCGCGCCACCGCGGCACGAGCGGCAGCCCGTCGACGTGCCCCGCGATCCCCGGTCGGCCCTCCCACCCGTCGCGTTCGGTCGGCAGCACCGTCAGCGGCCAGGCCGCGTCGAGCGCGCTCGGTCCGAGCGGCCGTCCGACCGCGAGCCGCAGGTCGTCACCGTCACTCTCCGCGACGGGTCCGACGTCGCGGCCCCAGTGCAGCACCTCGGGCAGTCCCTCGTCGGCGGTCGCGAGCACGAGCGACACCCCGCCGTCGCGCAGGACGTGCACCCGCCGGCCGTCCAGCGCGTGCGCCGGCGCCGGGTCGCGGTCCACGACGGTCACGACGCACGCTCCTCGCGCAGGACGCGGACGCGTCCCGCGGGGACGACGGTCTCCGGACCGTGGCCGGAGCCGTCGAGCAGGTCCGTACCGGACGCGGTGACCGTGACGTCGTCAGCGCGGTGGTTGACGAGGAACAGGAAGACGGAACCGTCGTCGTGGACGCGGCGCACCGCCTCCAGGCCGGGAGGCGCGGCGACCGTCCGCGGGAGCGCGCGCTCCTCGATGACCCGGTCCACGAGCCGCTGGGTGCTCTGGGCAGGCAGCATCGCGGACACGTACCAGGCGCCGCCGCCGACGGCGCGGCGGGTGACCGCTGCGCGGTCCGCGAGCGGGCCGCCCGTGTACCGGAGCACGACGTCGGCGTCGTCGACCACCACGGCCTCGGCCCAGTCGGTGACCGTCCCGCCGTCGTCGAGCGTGCGGGTCTCGTCACGCTGCAGCGGGGTGAACTCCTCGCTCCAGGCGCTGAGCACCTGCCGGAACGCGCCCGGGTAGCCGCCGGCGCGGATGCGGGCGGTCTCGTCGGCCACGCCGGACAGGTAGGTGACGATCAGGGTCGCACCACGGTCGACCACCGCGGCGATCCGCGCGGCGGTGGCGTCGTCGACGACGAGCATCGTCGGGACGACGATCACGTCGTACCCGTCGAGGTCGGCGTCCGAGGGCACGACGTCGGTGAGCACCTGCCGGTCGTGGAACGCGGCGTACCAGGCACGGAGCTCCCGCGAGTACCGCAGGGCTCGGTGCGGCTTCAGCCCGGACTGCAGTGCCCAGCCGGACGGCTCGTCGACGACGATCGCGACCCGCGCCGGTTCGACGCGACTGCCCTGCACCGGGGCGAGGTCACGGAGTGCACGCCCGAGCGCGACGACCTCCCGCCAGATGCGCGTGCGGGTGCCGGCGTGCGGGACCATCGCGGAGTGGAACTGCTCGGCCCCCGCGGTCGACGCCCGCCACTGGAAGAACAGTGCGCCGTCGGATCCGCGGGCGACGTGCACGAGCGAGTTCCGCAGGATCTCCCCCGGCTCCTTCGCCCGGTTGCGCTGCTGCCAGCTCGGCCCGCCCGTCGAGTGCTCCATGAGCAGCCAGGGGGTCCGGCCGGCGGTGATGCCGCGCATCCGGTCGGCGGCGAGGGCGAGGTCCTGCTCGCGGTGCGGGTCGTCGACGAGCGTGTAGTGGTCGTTGGCCGGGATCGCGACGTGCTTCGCCCACTCGGCGTAGTCGACGACCTGCGATCCCGCTCCGACCATGAAGTTCGTCGTGACGGGGACGTCCGAGTACTGCTCGATGACGGCCTTCTCGGCGTCGAAGTGCCGGAGCAGGGCGTCGGAGGAGTACCGCTCGAAGTCCAGCGCGAGGCCGGGGTTCGGTGCGCCGCCGACGCCTCGAGGCGGTGAGACCTCGTCGAAGGACGTGTAGGTGTGCCCCCAGAACGCCGTTCCCCACGCGGCGTTCGCGGCGTCGACGTCCCCGTACCGTGCGGCGAGCCAGCGTCGGAAGTCCGCTGCCGACTCCTCGCAGTAGCAGCGACCGTTCCCGCCGCCGAGCTCGTTGCTCACGTGCCAGAGCCGCACCGCCGGGTGGTGTGCGTAGCGTTCGGCCAGGGCACCGACGATCCGCAGGGCGTGCTCGCGGAAGACCGTCGAGGCGGCGCACCACCCGAGGCGTCCACCCGGCCGCTCGCGGCGTTCCGTGGCGTCCACCGGCAGGACCTCGGGGTGGGCGGTCAGCAGCCAGTTCGGCGGGGCGGCGGTCGGCGTCGCGAGGTCCACCGCGATGCCGTTCTCGTGCAGCAGGGCGATGACGTCGTCGAGCCAGTCGAAGGTGTACTCCCCCGGCGACCGCTCGAGCAGCGCCCACGAGAAGACCCCGATCGTGACCAGGTTCACCCCGGCCTCGCGCATCAAGCGGACGTCCTCGAGCCAGACCGCACGGGGCCATTGTTCCGGGCTGTAGTCGCCGCCGAACGACAGGCCGTCGGTCGGCCACGGGACGGTGGGGGCAGCGGTCACGGCATCTCCTTCGATGGGTGGACCGCACCAGCCTCCCGTCTCCGGCGACGTTTGTCAACGTGTGTAACTAACGCACCTCGAGTCGCGCCACGTCAGGTCTCGAGCAGCTGCCGGATCGCGACGACCGCACCCGCGCGCGCCCACTCCGAGAACTCGAACGGCTGCACCTCGACGGTCACCGGCTGCCGGTACGGAGCCAGGGCTGCCCGGAGTGCCTCGTCGACCGTCGACCGCGCCAGGTCGTACACGGGCAGTCCGTCCCCGGTCAGCACGATGGCGGCGGGATCCGCGATGTGGACGGCCGTCGCCAGGACCACACCGAGTGCTCGGCCGGCGTCCTCGAACGCGGATACGGCCCGCTCGTCGCCGGTGCGCGCCAGTTCGACGACCTGCTCGTACGTCGAGCCCTCCCGCCCGGCGTTGCGGACGATCACCGGGCTCGGCAGGAAGCTCGAGGCGCACCCCGCGTGCCCGATGCCGCAGTCGGGTCCCCCGCCGAGGACCGGCAGGTGCCCGATCCGGCCGAGACGCCCGTGTTCGCCGGTGGACACCTGCCCGTTCACGATGAGCCCCAGACCGAGCCCCTCGCCCACGGTGACGAGGGCCATCGAACCACGGCCGGCGCCCGCACCGAACCAGTGCTCCTTGACGGTCAGGGCATGGACGTCGTTCGCCGTGAAGGCAGCCAACCCGGTGCGCTCCCGGACCATCCGCGCGAACGGGACGTCGGCCCACCCGAGGAACGGGGACGACGCCACGACGGCCTCTCCGCCCCGGACGAGCACGTCACCCGGCAGGGAGACCCCGACGGCACAGATCGCGGGGTGTGCGGCCCGTAGGCGCTCGTGCACCGCGCTGATCTGGTCGGCCAGGGTTTCCGGAACCGTGGACGCGACGGCTTCCTCGTGCAGGGCGAGCACGCGACCGCCCAGGTCGGTGACGGCGGCGTACAGGCGCTCACGCGTCAGCTTCACACCGAGGAACTCCCACTGCCCCGAGCTCGACTGCAACAGCTCCGACGGCCGGCCCGTGGCACCCCGCACACCGGTGCCGACCTCGACGACCAACCGGTATGCCACGAGGATGCGCATCGCCCTGGTCAGGCTCGCCCGCGACAGCCCGAGCGACCGAGCGATCTCGGCGCGGGAAAGCGTGCCGTGGATGAGGATCTCCCGCAGTGCCAAGCGGGAACCCTCGGGCAGTGCCGGCCAGGCTTCGGTCATCGTTCCTCCGTCGTCGGCTGATCCTACGGCCTGCCCGGAAACGCAGAAAACCCCTGACCAGTGCTGGTCAGGGGTTCCCTGGTGTTACTGAGGTTAAGTCCGGCGGCGTCCTACTCTCCCACAAGGTCCCCCTT